>DATBZA010000044.1:0-8335 GCA_036513415.1 Myxococcales bacterium
CGTGAAGATCGTACCCTTCACATTGATGTCGAAGGTTTCGTCAATGTGCTTGGCGGTGATCTCGCCGAGCCGAAGCTGGCTTCCCACCCCGGCATTGGCGAAGACGATGTCGAGGGTTCCGCGCTCGGCCTTCACCGCCGCGTAGAGTCGGTCGAGGTCGGCCTCATCCGAGACCGAGCCCTTCACCGCGCGGGCATTGGGCCCAAGCTCAGCCACAGCGGCGTCGAGCGCTTCCTGCCGGCGGCCGAAGATGAAGACGAAGGCGCCCTCCTCGATGAAGCGCTTTGCTGCGGCGAGGCCGATGCCGGTAGCGCCACCGGTGATCACGGCGGTCTTTCCATTCAGTCTGGTCATGTCGTGCATCCTTCCTTGGAGTTGTTTGAATAGAACTTTCCGCGGTCGAGGCAGAAGGGGCTGAGCCCTCAGATCTGGCCGAAGCCACCGTCGACGACTATCTAGCCTTCAGCGCGCCGACATTCCGCCGTCGACGTGGATGTTCCCACCCGTCAGCCAGTTCCCGCGACCCGACACGAGCAAGGCGACGACCTCCGCCACGTCCTCCGGGGACCCATAGCGACCGAGCGGCACGTCCTTGGCGAAGAGGTCGGGCGGAGCGCCCATCGCGTCGCTAAACGCCCTGCTCCCGGGCGTCGTCACCGGCCCCGGCGACACGACGTTCACGCGGATTTTGCTCGGCGCGAGATCGATCGCGAGCGTGCGTGAATAGCTGTTGAGCGCCGCCTTGGCGGCGCAGTAGTGCGCGACCGCCCCGATAGACATCATCGCCGCGCCCGACGAGATGTTCACGATGGCGCCGGCCTTCGATTCGCGGAGCGCCGGCAACAGCGCATTCGTCAGCCGGATCGCGGCGAACAGGTTGAGCGCGAAGCCGGCCTGCCACTCCTCGTCCGGGATGGATGCGGTGCCTTGCGGGAACCCGCTCGCGCCGCCCACGCTGTTCACGAGGATGTCGAGGCCGCCGAGGGCGTCGAGCGCTCCGGCGGCTATGGCCTTCACCCCGGAGGCGGAGGCGACGTCGCCCGCGACGAACGCGGCGCCCGCGGGCAAGGCCTCGCCACGAGAGCGCGCCGTCACCACGACCTTCGCGCCGGCGTCGAGCAGGCGCTGCGCGATCGCCGCGCCGATGCCGCGGGTGCCTCCGGTCACGAGCGCACGACGGCCGATGAGTTCCTTGGAGAAGTCGAGCTTGTTGGACATGAGATTACCCTTCGACGAACAACGATGCGTCCTACTTACGGCTCGAGATCCACACGAACCATCCGAAATCGTCCGGGAAAGTATCGAAATCGTCCGCGCTGCCTGGAGACCGGGGCTCGGGCACTCTATGCTGCTGCTTGATGGACGCTCTAAGCGCGGTTCTCGCCCCGGTTCGGCTGCAGCAGACCTGCTGGGCTTTCACGGTCGGGCGCGCCCCGTGGGGCCTGACTTTTCCGGGAAGGACGAGCTGCGTCCGCTTCCACTACGTGGTGAGCGGCAGTGCATGGCTCAGTGTAGACAACACGAACGAGCCAGACGTCGCACTCTCCGGCGGCGATCTCGCGGTCCTGCCGCTCGGCCACGCGCACGTGCTGCGCGACCATCCACGCAGCGCCCCCGTGCACGTCGATGACGTCGCGCAGTGCGGCTCGCGCAGTGTCGTCATGCAGCTCGAAGTGGGCGCGAAGGGTCCGGAGACGAACTTCGTCACCGGCGCTTTCGTGCTCGACGATCCGCTCGCGCGGCAGATCCTCGCCGTGCTGCCGCCGGTCATCCGAATGAGGCCCGAAGTGGAGCAGGGGGTGCCGTCGTTCCTCGAGAACATCCAGTTCATCACCCGCGAGGTGGGGGCGGACCGGCCCGGCTCCGAGCTCGTTCTCCTCCGGATGGCGGACGTCATCTTCATCCAGATCCTCCGCGCGTATCTTGCGCGCGTCCCCGCCGACGGCGGCGGCTTTCTCGGCGCCCTCCGCGATCCGAGTACCGCAGCGGCGCTCGGCGCGATGCACCATCGCGCCGAGGCGCGGTGGACCGTGGCCTCGCTCGCCAAGGAGGTCGGCCTCTCGCGCTCGGTCTTCGCGGCGCGCTTCACACAGCTCGTCGGCGAGCCACCGCTCGGCTACCTGACGCGTCTCCGCATGCAGAAAGCGGCGATACTGCTGCGCGAGGGCGCAACGCTCGCGAAGGCCTCGCACCTGACGGGCTACGCGTCGGAGGCCTCGTTCAGCCACGCGTTCCGCCAGTGGGCCGGCGTCGCGCCTGGTGCCTACCGCAAGCAGCTCCGCGAGTCGTCTCCGCGCGCCGACTAGCGGCGCCGCGTCACTGGCCGCTGCAGCCTACGAGGCGCTCTGCTGCGAGCCGATGCCGAGCATCTTGGTCATCACCGAGCGGTGGCCGTCACCGGCGACATAACGTCACCGGCAACAGAAGGAGGAACGCCTCGACCTTGGAGGCCTTTGTCTTGTGTTTCGCTCCCTCGGTGCCCGTATTCGTCGACGGCAGCTTGATCTGCTTCTTCACGCGCTCGTACACCACGCCCAGGTCGGACGGCAGCGCGGCGACGACGTCCGCGTCCGTCTCGTGCGTGCATCCGCCGCAGCTCACCGGCGCCTGCTTTGCTCGTGCTCATGGGGGTTCGCAAGAAGGCGAAGGCGCAGCGGGAGCCCGCAGTTCCGATCGGCATCGTTGGGATTCTCGGTTGTGTTAACTCCCAGATCTCGATGTGCAGAAATTGTTCGTAGTTGCGATTGGGGTCCGGTCCCGCGTTACGAACAAATCACGTAAGTCCTTGATTCTCGGACTACGAGATTCGGAGCGTTCTAAATCGGTGTCGAGTGGGGAGCCACTTTCTGCGGCTGGCGCGAACACCGCGCCGATTCGCTTAACGCAGGCCTCGCAGCCTTCCGGCAGCGAGCCTCTAGCGTCTCGCGACTTGTAGCGGCACGCCCGCCATGTTCGCGATGCGTTACCAGGCGAACGTTGAAGTCGCGGACGCGATGGTCTGGACCAGTACACCATCATGGGTCAAGGACGGCCCGTCGGCCGTTCAGTCGGGCGGCAGACCCACCTCACGCAACAACGGCCCCCAGCGCGGGTCCTGGTGCAGGGAGCGGAGCAGCGGATCCAGCTTCAGATAAGTCAGCCCTGGATCCCTTTCCTGCCAGGACCGCTCCAACCACTGAAAGGCGAGATCGGGCTTCTGCCACCAGGCGTAGATCTCGGCCACCTGGTACGCGGCTTTCGGCATGAAGCGGCGGAGAATGTTCTGCAGCGCGTCCTCCGCCTCCCTGGGCTTGCCGAGGTCGTGCCTCGCGAGCGCAAAGCCGGTCAGCCGGAAGAGCTCATCCCTGGGTCGCTCGAAGAACGGCAGCGCCTGCTGCGGCCGGCCGCGCATGAGCTGGAGGAAGCCGAGGTCGCGGTGGGCCCGATCTTGTTCAGGAGAGGAATCGACCGATCGCGAAAGCGCCGCCTCGGCAGCGTCGAGATTGCCGGCGCGAAACTCGATGTTGCCGACGGTCCACCAGGCGAGCGAGGAAAGCGGATCCAGCTCCGTGGCTCGGCGAGCGAGGACGATCGCTTCGGTGATCCGACCGAGGGCGGCGCGCAGCATGGCCTTCTGGCGGACCACGGTGGCATCGCCGGGGTTGAGCGCGAGCGCACGCTCCAGATCCGCGTCGGCGTCCTGCCTGTCGTTGGCCAAAACTCGGTCCATGAGTTGATCCAAAGGGTTACGAGTTCCTGTCTGTCTTAATGCGCCAAGCGAGCGCGAAGGCCGCTACCGCGGCCGGCGCCAGCCGGAGCGCGTTGACGACACGCAGGTGCTCGAGACGGCCCTCCGCGCAGGCGTTGCGAAGCAGGTACTCGGGGATCTGGAACCGAGCTGCCGCCTGCGCGGGCGTGAGCGGCTGCTCGCCGTCGGCTCTTTGCTGCGGCACGACCGCCGCGCCGCTGACCACCGGCTGACCAAAACTCTTGTGCAGGTTTGATTCAGCTTGCAATTGCGGCGCTGAAACGCCGCTCAGCGAGTCGAGGGATTCTGAGGGGTTGATAGGCTCTGATGCGGCCTGCAAGCCTTCGTCGGTTGCCTCATAACCCGAAGGTCGCAGGTTCAAATCCTGCCCCCGCAACCAATCAAGAGCTGGACCTGGCTCGGAATTTCTGAGTCTGGTCCAGCTTTGTGTTCTTCGTTCCGGGACCACGGGCGGACCAAACCAGAGCATTTCGCGACAGTACCAACGCGAGAATTGCACCTGCTCCGAGCGGTCTGGTGGGCGTCGTCCTGGCTACAAATTCCATCCGCACGTAGACGATGTAAGACTCGACAGGTGATCGACTGTCTTCGGTTCGTTTTCGGGCTGGCCGTGGATCTCGTTCGCCGTCGCGTAGAACTGGTTGCGGAGAACGCGCTTCTTCGACAGCAGCTCATCGCCGCCGAGCGGAAGCTTGGCGGCCGCGTCCGGTGGACGCCCGGCAGCGCTTCACGATTGTTCTCGCCGCGCGAGTAGCGCCAGCTTGGGGTGAAGCAACCCTGCTCATTCAGCCCGCGACCGTTCTTCGCTGGCATCGCGCAGGATTCCGCGCGTTCTGGCGGCGTCGCTCTCGGCGGTCCGGACGGCCGCCGACAAAGCGTGCTGCGCTCATCCGCGAGATGGCAGGGCGTAACCCGCGCTGGGGGGCGGAGCGCATCCGCGGCGAGCTACTTAAGTTGGGCATCCGCGTCTGCAAGCGGACGATTCAGCGATACATGCGCCGCACTCGTCCCCGAGGTGACGGCCAAAGCTGGTCGACGTTCCTGCGAAACCATGTGACGTGGGCATGTGACTTCGTCCAGACCTTCGACATCCGGTTCCGCGAGGTGTTCGTGCTCTTCTTCCTGGACCTGCGTCGCCGAACGATCCTCCATGCCGCGGTGACGTATGCACCGACCGACGAGTGGTGCGCGCAGCAGGCCAGAAACGCCACCATGGATCGCGTACCGCAGGTTGTCGTCTGCGACCACGATACGAAGCTAGGCGCCCGGTTCGCTGGCGTATTCAGCTCGTCTGGGGTGCGCGTCGTGCGCACGGCGATACGCGCAGCCGATATGAATGCCTTCGCTGAACGCTTCGCCGGCACGCTGCGCAGAGAGGTGCTCGACCACATCCTCACCCTCAGCGAGAATCACCTCCGGCGCGTCATCACCCAGTACGTCCGCTTCTACAAACGAAGCGCGTCCGCACCAAGCTCTTGGGCACCAGCAGCCGATTCCACGGCCTCTCGAGACGAAGGGCCGCGTTCACGCGGTTCCCGTACTCGGTGGGCTCCATCACGACTACCGGCGTGTCGCTAGACGTGTGGTCTGCCCGATCTCCTCGTGCGGACGGGATTTGTAGCAAGCACGAGGAAGCAGAACGCGGCGGTCGACGGACCGGCCGCGCAGGGTCACGGTCACGAGAATGTTCGTCGCGGTGTGCGTCCCCTCGGTCACGGAGAAGCGAGCGCCCGTCGAGCGCGACAGATCGCTCGGCATGATCCCCTGGGCGTACCTCGGATGCAGGATCAGACTCTTGCCTGTGAGCGGCGGAGCCATTCGTCGAAACCGATGCGGCCGAGGCGCGCTTCGCCCAACGGCACGAGCGAGCGCTCCTCGACCCGACCGCCGAAGTATCGGGCCTCGGGGTCACTCTCGACCTCACGCGGGTCGCCGACCGCCTTCAGATAGCGGGCGACGATTTCGTTGAACGGAGCTTGTTCCGGGCCGGCGATCTCGACGATGCCGCGTCGCGGCGCCGCGACCGCCACATCGGCGACGATGGCAGCAACGTCGTCCGCCGCGATGGGCTGGAACAGGCCAGGCGAAAGCCTGACCATGTGTCCATCCGCACTTGAATCGGCGATGGCGCCGAGGAATTCCAGGAACTGGGTCGAGCGGATGATGGTGTAGGGGATACCGGAGGTCTCGATCAGTTTCTCTTGAGCGACCTTGGCGCGGAAATAGCCATTGTCGGGCGTCCGGTCGGTTCCGACGATGGATAGCGCGACATGGTGCCGGACGCCGGCTGCGGCCTCCGCCGCGAGAAGGTTGCGGCCGGAGGTCTCGAAGAATTCCAGCACCGCTCTGTCTTCAAATGAGGGCGAATTGGCGAGGTCGATCACCACCTGCGTGCCGGCCATGGCCTCTTTCAGGCCCTCGCCGGTGATGCTGTTGACGCCGGTATTGGGCGAGGCGGCGACGACCTCGTGGCCGCCCTGGCGCAGAATGGCGACGGTCTTCGAGCCGATCAGGCCGGTGCCGCCGATAACGACGATCTTCATATCGAACCTCCTTAAGCGAAAGGACAGATAAGCATTGCTTCCGTCAACTTTCCCCCTTCTGCCTCCTTCCTCTGCGTCAACGCTGCCACACTGGTCGGAGCGCCGCAAGGAGGGCCTCGAGGCGGCCTTACCCTTCGAAGGAGATCGGCGGCGTCGAGAAGCGACTCAAGGCCGGTCGTACTCGCCGCGCACCATCTCGCCGCTCGCGAAGCGCGAGCGCAGGCGGATGCGCTCAGGACGCTGCTCCGGGACATCAGTGGCCTGCCGTTCGTCAGGTGGGTATCGGCGGACGTCGTCAATGATGGCGATGATCGGGGCGACATGCTGTTGCTCCCACTCCTTCAGAAGCGGTGCTGTCCATGGCTCCTGCAGGCGATGGATCAACCGTGACAGCTTCCCAGCCACGCGCGGCTCCAGCAGCAGGAAGGGGATGGAGTCGTTCCGCCACGGCTCGAGCACGCCGATCCCGTCCTGGCTACTTAAACACGGATGAACCAACTCGTCGGAGCCCGGCACGTGACGCCACCGCGAGAGCTCTTGCCTCCGCCGACGCTCTCGGCTTGCCCAGCTAGCCTTACCACTTTCGCGCTTGACAACTGCGGCCGCTAGCCGCACGCGTCAGCGTCACAACCTGACCCGCTGGGCCGGTCGCTCATCGCCTCTCCCCTTCGCTCGGGATCGCGGAAGCTGCTGACGTCGGCGAAGAGGCCGCCGTCGCATCCGCATTCTCGCTCGAGGGCATCTGTCGTCGCTTGCTCGCGCCGGCGGTGGCTGCGTGAAGGAACGCCTCAAGAGCGTCTGGCGAGACCCGGATCGCGTTCCCGACGCGCACGTGGTGCAATTCGCGGCGCTCGCCGCAGAGGCCGTACACCGTGGCCGCGGCCACGCCGAGCCTTGCAGCCACCTGTTTGACCGTGAGAAGCGAGCCAATCCGAACAGGGCCAGCGACCGGTGTCCGGACCACGGCCGGATCAAAATCCTTGGGAGGCGTAGGTAACGGCTGGAGAGAATCGGCCAGGTCCTCTTGTCCGTCCTCTAAGGATTGCGAAGGGTTGTCAATCGCAGTGACTGGCTGCGATGTCCCCTGAGGCTGCTCATAACCCGAAGGTCGCAGGTTCAAATCCTGCCCCCGCAACCATGGCAAAGGCCGGTTCCGTCGGAGAATTCTCGCCGGGCCGGGCCTTCAGCTTTTGGGGCCGACAGCTCGCTGCTGACCACCGGCTGACCAAAACTCTGCGCCGGGACTGCTTCGTGCGCGGTTTTCTCGCGGGCGACGTAGGCGGGAGCAAGAGGAAGCCGGCTCGCTTTTCTTTTATCACTCGCGTGAGGCGAGCCGGCGACTCACCGTTGGAGTGAAGACGCGAAAAGAACGAAGGTGCTCAGCGCGAGCAGGGCGACGTGCAGGCGCCACCGTGTGGTTTGCAGCGGTGGGCATCTCTGAATTCGAGGAGCCCGCTCACCGGGACCACACCAGTTCGAGAAAGGTCGTGCGACGGCTCGAGAGCAGCGCGCCGACGCACCAGAGGTAATGGCGCAAGCCATAAGCACGGACGATCGAGGTTGTGTGCCACAGAATCTCCTTTCTCGTGATGAATCCTTGCACCATCGCCAACTCCTTCCAGAGCTAGCTGCAGCACAACGCATGCCAGTCGTGCGCGGCGCAAAAGACAGCTTCCGGCGCGCCTTGCCGCCGAAAATCGGCGTGCTGTGATCGATCACTCGTGAGTCGCGGCCGAAAAGCGGACGTTTCGGGATCGTTACGGACGCTTGGCACCGGACGCCGAAGCTGCCGCGGTTCAGATGTCGCGGAACGTCTTCACGGAGCGATTCGGCATGATTCATGAAGGTAGGCTCGCGATGACCGCAAGCCGACCATTTCGCAGCTTGTTGGCTCCGCTCGCCGCATTCGCCGCGGGCGCGGTGGTCACCGCTGCGCTGGCGGACGTCCGCACGAGGTCCGCACCGGAGGTGAGGACGGCTGAGCCGGCTGCGAGGCAGGTCCGACCCGCGCAGGATGCCTCTCCCGTGCTCGAACCCGCGGCCA
>DATBZA010000045.1:0-9746 GCA_036513415.1 Myxococcales bacterium
ACCGACGTGCCGGCCGAGGTGCGCGACGCGGCGTCGCGGCTCCGCGCCGTCTCGGTGACGGTGGTGGAGGTGGGCGCGCGAGACCTGGGCGGCGAGCGCTTCCACTGGGCCTACTTTCCCGAGAAGCAGTTCGCCTTCTACCGCATCGGCTCGCCTTCGGAAGTGAACCCGACGCTGGCGCCGAAGGGCTTCCGCAGCTTCGCCGTCGAGTTCGCCCATCGCGGGCCTCCGGATTCCGCGCGGTTCATCGAGCAGGCGCTGCTGGGGCTGGAGCGGTGCGGGTTGATCGACCGCGATCAAGTGGTCTTCTCGCGGGCGCGCACCATCCCGGTAGCGTACGTCCTCTTCGATCACGAACACGCCGAGGCCCGCGCCACCCTGCAGCGCCACTTCGAAGGGCATGGCGTGCAGCTCGCCGGACGGTACGGCAAGTGGGAGTACAGCTCGATGGAGGACGCGCTCCTCTCCGGACGCGAAGCCGCCCGCAACCTCGCATGATCTCGATCGTCATTCCCGTCTACAACGAGGCGCGCATCGTCCGTGAAGCGGCGGTGGAGCTGTGCCGGAAGCTCGACCAGCTGGGCTGGCAATACGAGCTGATCCTGGCCGAGAACGGGTCGCGGGACGGGACGTTGCGGATCCTCGAGGAGCTTGCGGCGGAAGTCCCCGGCGTGCGCTGGCTGCACGAGGAGAAGCCGAACTACGGCCGCGCGCTCAAGCGGGGCATCCTGGAAGCGCGCGGCAAGGTCGTGATCTGCGACGAGATCGATCTCTGCGACACGGAATTCTACCAGCGCGCCCTTCCCCTCCTCGAGCAGGGCGCCGACCTGGTGGTGGGCTCGAAGGCGATGAAGGGCGCGAGCGATGCGCGGCCCTTCGTGCGGCGCCTGGCCACGCGAACGATCACGCTGCTGCTCCGGCTGGCGACCGGGTTCCGGGGGACCGATACGCACGGCCTCAAGGCATTCCTCCGCGAGCGGTTGGTCGACGTCGCCCGGGCCTGCGTCGTCGACCGCGACCTCTTCGCCAGCGAGTTCGTGATCCGCGCCCAGCGCATGGGTCGGGACGTGCGCGAGATCCCCATCGCGCTGGCGGAGAAGCGGGCGCCCTCCACGGCGCTCCTCCGGCGCGTCCCGCGGGTGCTCAAAGGCCTGGCGAAACTGGCCTGGGCGGTCCGCGTCCGCCGCCGATGAGGTTCAGAAGTCCTTGAACCAGAGGAAGGAGAAGTCCTTGGTGCGGTCGCCGATGGTGATTTCCGCCGCCAGCGAGCGGCTGATCTCGTATTCGAGATGGCCCTCGACCGTGTTCTCGTAGAGCGTATCGGTGAACCGCTGCCGGTAGCCGATGAAGATCCGATCTCCGAGGTACTTTCCGATACTCGCCCCCGAGACGCCCTTCGGGCCCGCATCGATCGTGATCACGTCGACCGGAAGGATGTCGGCGAGCTCCCTGCGCACCTGGCCGAAGAGGATACTCCCCACCACGCTGGTGGCCGCCCCGGAAAGATCGACGCCGCTCGCCTGTTGCGTCGCGCGGGCCTGGATGCGCCCGGTGGCGAGGAAGAACGCGATCTGGTCCTGATCCATCTGGGGGTTCGACGACATGTCGATCTGAGGGTTCTTGGCCGTGCCGGTGACGACGATGGTCACTTTCGCCTGCGGGTTGTCGTAGAGCGCCTTGACGTCCAGTTCGGGATCGGTGATGTCGCCGCCGGTCTCGACGATCTTTGCGTCGTCGATGAGGAACCGGCGCCCGAGCGCGGTGAAGGAACCTCGGGTGACGTGCACCGTCCCGTCCGCGGTCGGCTTGTCCGGCTGGTGCGCGTCATAGTCGAAATTCATCTGGCTCTCGACCGGGAACTCGAAGTCCGGGGCCTTGACGTAGAGATGGGTGAGATCGAGGTGGGCGTGCATGCGGAACTTCGCCGTCTTCCGCGCCTGCAGCTCCGCAGCGACCTCCTCCGGCTCGCGCCCCGGCGGATGCGGGCGCTCCCCGGGGTGCACGAGGATGATGTCCGGGTTCTCCTTCAACCCAGGCAGCTTCTTGTCCGGGAGCTGCCGGATCACCAGTTGCGCGTTGGGAATCTTGGAATTGACCGTGAGCAGGGAGTCGACGTAATCGCCGAAGATGTCCAGCTCCCCGGAGACGTCCGCGCGCTCCTGACCTGCCTGGCGCAAAGGCACGGGGCCGGCATGGAGCGGCTGGTCCGTCCCCGGTACCTTGCGGCCGCGCACGGACTCGTCGTCGCCCAGGTGCACCTCGCCGGTGAACTCGATGCGGTCGGAGTGCGGGGCGTCCGGAGGGGGCCGCCGCGAAGCGGCGAGGATGGCGCTGAAGGTCCCGTTTCCAATCGTCCCAGTGATGCGATCGATGACCACTTCCTTGGGCGAGAAGGTCGCGTCCATCCCGACGTCCTCGGCGACGCCCTGCCCGACCACGTCGAACAAGCCGCGGCGGAGATGGGCCTCTCCCTGGCCCACCGGCTTGGCGACGGTCCCGGCGACGCTCACCTCACCCTCCAGCGTGCCCCCCGTGCGCCTCAGGTTGGGAAAGAGGCCGGAGAGGAAGGCGAGATCGAGCTGGCGCGCCCGCAGGTCGCCCGAGAGGCGTCCGTCCAGGACGGAGGCCGCGCCGCGAGACAGGAGCCCGCGCGCGCCCAGGTCCGCATCCACCTTCACGTTGCCGAGGAAGTTGCCGCCACCCGGAGGGTCGAGGCCCAGGTGCACCAGTGCGCCGCTCGAGCTCGCCTCCACGGAGATGTCCGCCGCGCCCAACCTTTTCTGCTCCGAGGTGACGTCGCGGATCGAGACCTGCCCCGTGAGCTGCGGGCGCGCCGGCGTACCGGAGAGGGCGACGCGGCCCGTGAGCCGCCCCTCCGCGAGACCCGCTTGGCCAGTGAGCTGCGAGGCGCGCGCAATCGGTAGCCCAGGCACTTCCAGGTTCAAGGTGACCGAACGGTCCAGCAGCGGCGCGATCGCGTCACGCTCGCCCCGGCGCAGCGCCAACTGCACCAGCTCTGCTCCGGAGAGCGATGCCCCGGCCTGGAAGCTCGCGACCACGTCGCCCTGCGACTGCGCGCCCAGGCTCGCGCGCACCTTGTCGGCGATGGTCAGCTCGCCTTGGAATGCAAGACTGTGCACGCGACCCACCGTCACGTTCTCCCCCGCCGTGCTGAGCTGTAGCGCTGGTTGCATCGGGGTCCCACTCAGGCGCGCCGAGACGCTCAGGTTTCCAGCGCTGCCCGGCGGCAGCAGTCCGGACTTCGAGAGCTTTTCCAGCGGCAACTGCGTAACCGCGAGCTCCGCCTTGAGCGGCCGGTCCAGGGCGCCCCGGAAGTAACTCCGATCGCGCAGCGCTCGGGCGAGATCGAACGGCGCCTGGGCCGTGAGGCCCAGAGCCGGATCGCCGCCGAGCATCAGGGATGCGTCGAGCGCCGCCGTGCCCTTCTCGACCAGCAAGCCCGTGCGCGCATCCATTTGCTGGAGCTTGTCGGTCCCGACATCGTGCGCGTCGACCGAGATGGTCGCCCGCGGCGCAGCAAGCGTTCCAGTAGCCACGATTCGCGCATCGATCAGGCCGCGGGCCTTGTGCGCCAGGAGCGCAGGGACCTTCGCCGTCTGGGCCAACCGGGCGAGATCGAGCTGCGCCAGGCGCGCGTTGAACTGCACCGGCGTATTGGGCGGCTGCGCCGCGATCGCCTGCACGGGGAGCTTGCCCTCGAAGTCGAGGCGAAGGACGCCGCTTCCGGCCAACCAGCCATCGGTGTCCAGGATGCCCTGGTGCACGTGCGCATGCGCGTGCGCGTCGACCACCAGATCGCCGGCGGGTCGGGCACCGGCTCCGCGGACGTCGGCGCGGACGTCGATGTCCGGTCTGGACCGCGGACCTTGCACCACTGCGTTGGCGTCGAGCACGCCGCGCAGCTCGAGGTCCTTGGGCATCGCGAACTGGGGAAGCCGGTCGAGCTCGAACTTCGTGACCACGACGGCCGCGTCGATCCGCCCGGGCGGCGGCTGCACCTGCGCCTGCAGCCGCACGCTGCCGTGCTCGCCGACCAGGTCGATCGGTTCGAGCACCAGCTCGTTGCGAAAGCGCACGATTCCGTCGCGCGCGAGGCGCAGCGTGTTCCCCGGCCAGGCCACCACGAAGTTCGAGAGCAAGAGGCCGTCCTTGTCGTCGTCGATCTTCGCGTCACCGGCGAGCTGAACGTTTCCGCCGGCGACGGCGGCATCGATGCGCAGATGCGCGAGCGGCCATTCCAGCTTGACGTCGGCGCGAGGCGCGCCCAGGTCGATGCCGCTGGCGGAGAGCCGCCGCGCGACCACGTGGAGCGAGCCATCGGGTCTTTCCAGGGGCCCGCTCAGCGTACCGTCCACCGCGAGCCCGTCGGCATCCAGCGTGCCGCCCCAGCGGAACCTGGGCGCGCGTAGCCGCAGGGAGGCGTTCGGCGTGCGCGGCGCGCCGGTCACGCGCGCGGCCAGGTGAGCGGAGCCGGCCATGGGCAAGGAGGGCTGGCGGGTGATGGCGCCGATGGCGCGGCCCACGTGGGCGAGGTCCTCGGCGCGCAGGTCGACATCGAGAGAGAGCTCGTCGTATGCGGCTGCGCCGTGCGCCTCGATCTTCAGTCCGAGCGCAGTGACGGTGAAGGCGCGAATGATGGCGTATCGTCCCAGCAGGCTCGCATCCAGGTCGGCGACCACCTGGCCCACGCGGTCCAGCTGCGCGGGTCCGACATGGACGGCGCCGCGGAGCTCGCCCTCTACCCCATGCACGTCGAAGCGCGGCTTGCCCTTTCCGTGCAGCGAGAGGCGCCCCGTGACCTCCCCTTTGGGAGCGCGGGCCGAGAGCGCTCCGGGATCGACCTTGTCGGCGGACAGCTGGAGATCCCAGACCGGACTCTTCTCCAAGGTCGCGGTGAGCTTGGCACCGATCCGGCCACCGCCCCCCTCGAGCCTCAGGTCGAGGCCGGCGGTCTTGCCGTCGCTCTTCAGATCGGCCTCCCCGCGCACCGGACCTCCCAGCTCCGCTCCGGGCATGACCAGCTCAAGATCCTGCGGCAGCAGCACCACGTCCCGCAGCCGGACCTCCCCGGCCTGCCGCCCGAGATCCCACGAACCACTCGCGGCGAACCCGCTCCCCCCGAGCTTCAGGCGAAGCGCCTGGAGGCCGACGGTCCCGGTCGCCGCGGCGCCGTCGAGCCGGACGTCCAGCTCGAGCGCGATCGGCGCCTCTCCGGGGGCGGACAGGAGGGCGGACAGCTTCAGCGCGGCGGCGGCGGAATCCGCCCCGTAGTAGGCACGCGCCTGTCCGACGTCCAGGTCCCGCAGCGAGAATGTCGCATCCGCGCCCAGCTCGGGTCGTACGGTGACGGAACCGGAGCGGAGCTCCAGGCTGCGCACGTCGACGCTCCATTCGAACGGTCCGCCGCCGGGCTGCGGCGGCTTGCGCGGCTGGATTGCGCGCTGGAGAGTGGTCTCGGCGGTCCCGGGGACCTTCGCGATCTCGATCCAGGGCTTCTCCAGCCTGGCCTCGGTGAGGACGATCCGGTGCGCCTTGAGCGCGAGCGGCTGGATCCGGACGCACGCGCGCTCCGCGCTGAGCACGCGGTGGCCGTCCGGGTCGCGCAGGTCCACGCCGTCCACGCAGATGCGGAGGAAGCCGCTGACGTGGATGGCGCCGATCCGCAGGTCCCCCTGGATGGCGGTACGGGCCTCGTTGGCGACGTAGCGCCCCAGCTCCTCGGCGCCCCTGCCGGTGTGCAGCCAGACGACCGCCGCCAGGATCGCAAGCAACAAGAAGCCGAGCAGCGAGAGGATGCCGATCCGGAGAACGCGCAGCGCGGGGCGCTTCCGCCGTCGCGGCTCTAATCGAGGCGACGGCGGCTGGTAGCTCGGCTCTGGCGGGTGCTCGGTCACTGTCGGAGAAGTCTTCTCATACAGACGTCGGCCCGCACCTGGAATGCACTCTGGAACAGTCGACGTTGTAGCTAAAAAGCCTCACCGAGGGTGATGTGGAAGGCCCAACGGGTCTCCTTGATGCACCCGGGGGTGTTGTCGGGGCAGTGACTCGACACGCGCGTGGGCGCCACCACCAGGACCTGCTTTCCGCCTTGATCCGTCCCGAAGACCGGATCCGTCACGACGTCCCTGGGATTGACCAACCACCCGACGTCGAGCCGGATGGGCCCGAACGCAGTGATGTAGCGAAGCCCGAGGCCCACGGCCACCTCGAGGCCGACCCCGATCGGGCGCTTGGGTTCGTCTCCGACGCTGCTGGCATCGACGAAGGTGACGATGCCCAGATGGTTCAGGATCCAGTCGGCGTGGATGCGCAGCTCAGCGGACACCAGGGCCGCCGCATTGCCGCCTCGGGGGACTGCCACCGTGGCGAACGGCGTGCATGGGACTAGCCATGGGGGTTTAGTGACATCGCATACGGGGACGGCGCCATACTTGGGTCCCTGCCGCAGGGGAGCATAGCCGCGCTGCTCGTTCTGTCCGCCGAAGAAGAACCGCTGGGTGAACGGGCTGAACTGCGGGCCACTGCCGTTCTCGGGGAAAAGACCGCCGTAGATGGCCCGCATCGCCAGCACCGCGTAGCGCGTCGCCGGCGCGTAGGCCCGGACCTCCGGGTTGATCCGGAAATAGCTGAACGAGCCGGGCTTCAGGGTCTGCTGGAGGTCGATGGAGGCGTAGAACCCCTGGGTCGGCTCGATCACGTTGTCGCGGCCGTCGAAGACGTACCGGAGCTCGGGATACGTCAGCGTGCAACCCGCGGTGCACTGCTGGACGATGCCCGCGCTGGGGGAGACGTTGATCAGGTTTTGCGTCCCTGTAAGCCCTTGCAACTTCACGTTGAAGTACCGGACGAAGTTCAGAGACCCGCCGACCGAGTGCGATCCGCGGCGGTAGATCAGGCCGATGCGACCCGCCACGTCGTCGTAGGAAAACCCCTGCTGCACCTCGCGCGCGAACTCGGCGCGGGTGACCCAGTCGAGTCCCGGCCGGAACACGTTCGGCACCGTCACCTGCGCGCTGTTCTGCGTGGCAATGCCCGACTGAGAAGGATCGTATTCGGTCGGGAGCGCGCTGGGCACGAACGCGTATCCGACGACGGTCGACAGCTCCAGGCGCCGGAGCCCGCCGAACAGCGAACGGTTGGTGTAATCCGCGCGCAGCCGCGGCAGCTCCCAGCGCGTCTGCTCGGCGGAGCCGCCGATGCCCAGCCTCACCGTGTGGAACGGCGCCTCGCGAACGTTGACGCGCACGTCGGCCACCGGACTGTCTCCGAGCGGCTCCACGCCCACCCGCACGCCCGAGAAAGTGCCGAGGTTGTAGACGCGCTGCTGCGCGAGCGCGAGCGCCTGGGGGCTGTAGCGATCTCCGCGGTGGATGCCGGTTGCGTTCGCGATGTCCTCGGCGGAAACGCGCCGGTTGCCGGAGACGTCGACGCCCCCGAACGTATACCGCGCGCCGGGTTGGCAATCGAACATCACGTGCGCTGCCCCCTCCAGCGGAGCGATTTCTACGCGCCCGCGCAGCTGGGCCTTCGCGAAGCCGTGCTCCTTCAGCTGCTCGACCAGCACTTCCTTGGCCTTCTCGTAGCCCTCCTCGGTGAACGGGTCCCCCGGGTGGATGGGAAGCGCGTCATTGATGTCGTTCATCTCGCCGGATGGGACCGCGTCCAGGCCGAGGTAATCCATCTTGCGGATGATCGCTCTCGAGCCCTCCTTGATCTTGACGACCAGGATGACGCGACCCTTGTCGTCGCGCTCCTCCTGCACGTTCTCCACCTTGGCCTCGTAGAAGCCCTGCTCGTTGTACCAGCGCACGATCCGCTTGGTGTCGATCGTGAACAGGTCCGGGTCGTAGTAGCGCGCGGTCTTGCTGAAGAAGCCGCTGGTCGGGACCGTGGCGATGTGCTTCAGGATCTCGCCGCCGGAGAAGCTGCTGTTTCCCTCGAAGCGGATTTCCGCCAGGACCGGGCGACCTTCGAACGGCTGGTATGGCGTCGCGCAGGCGGCGAGCAGCAGCAAGGCGAGAAGCGAGCGGAGCAAGGCGCCGCGAACGTAGCTTGGCCGCGCAACGGGCGCAGGTTTGGCGATCTCAGGAGCGTTGCCGCAGCAACAGATGCAGGTGCGCCTTCTCCCAGGCGCGCGCCCGCTGGTAGCCGGGATACCGGCGCTCCTCGGCGCGGAACTCGGGACCGTGCACGATCCGCCGTCCTGCCCGGTCGACCTCGGGCGGATGGATCTGGTGGAGCATCTCGTGGAATACGACCATCTCCACGAAGTAGCGGGGGACCCGCCCGTCATCGAGGGCGGGATGGATGCGGATGACCTTCTGGTCATGGAAGTACACGCCCATCTTGATCGAGCGGCGCCGGCCGGACGGGCTCCGCCTGCCCCACCCGATCCGGGCGCGCACGGCGCCATCGAAGTGGCGCGAGTTCAGGACGGCGTAGATGTCGCCCAGATCGTGCACGCGGCCGCGCGGGGACAGCGGAGCCTCTGGCCGCGGCGCCGCCGGTTTGATCAGCTCGCGGTTCTGGCGGACGTACTCGTCGATGGCGCGGCCGTGGGCGCGCCGGTTGCGGCCGGTGAAGCCGGCGAGCGCGCGCATCACCGGCTCGTGCGCACTTGCGAACATATGGTGGAGCCGGAAGCGCAAGCGGCCCTGCACCCGGCGGTAGCTCACCATCGTCCATGCGTTGTCGGTCAGCTCCACTTCCACCGGCTCTCGGAGCAGTGAGGAGAGCCGGGTCGCGAGCACCAGGCTGGCGCCGTGCGGAACGAGGTGGATGCGCGAGGGTTTGTCGGGAACGTCGAGCGCGATCGCGACGCGCGGTTCCGACTTTGGCGCCGTCTCGCTGGGGAAGAGGGAGAGCTGCCGCATGGCTGCGAAGCACTTTAGCGACCGCAGCCGCCCTGCTTCAAGCGTGCGGATGTGCGTCCGGATGTTTGACGCTTCGGATTCGCGTCTGTATCGTGCACGCAAGCTCCACCGGAGCGACACATTGGGACGGGAGGAGGACCTGATGGCAGCGAAGAAGGGCTCGAAGAAGGGCGCCAAGAAGGGCGCGAAGCGGTCAACCAAGAGGAAGAAGTCCCGCAAGAAGTAGCCCGGACGCTTTCCGGGCGGCCTCCGAACTCCGAGAGGCCGCCCGCGGTCCCGAAGTCGGAAGTCCTGCAGTGCCCCCCGTCATCAGCGACCTCGATCGGAAGCGGCTGCTCCTCGAGCTTCGCGCGCTCCAGGGCGCGACGCTGCAGAAGCTGTGGCTCCCCTCGCCCCAGGTCTGCGTTCTCCAGCTCCGGGTGCCGGGGCGGTCAGCTCTGGCCGTCATCGATGCGCGGCTGCGGATGGCGGCGCTAGCCGCGGAGCGACCCACCGCCGCCGAAAGCGCCCCGCGATCGCAGGGGACGCTGCGCAACGCACTGGAAGGCGCGAAGCTGACCGGAGCGGACCTCGTGGTTCCGCAGGACCGGAGCGCGTCGTTCCCGCGCCTTGCATTCGGCGATCGCTTCCTGATCGCCGAGGAAGCCTTGCTGCTGATCGACGCCCCAAGCTCCAAGGTCCTCTGGGCGTCCTCGGGCGCGCAGCGAAGGCCCGGCAGCACTTATCCGGCCGCCGAAGCGGTGGCGCTGGGAGACGCGCCGCCGCTGGAGGCGCGCGAGGAGCTGGTGCGCGACGCTCTCGCGCGCGAGGAGCAGGCGGGAGTGGCAGCGCGCCGGAAGGTGCTGGTGGGCC
>DATBZA010000046.1:0-11874 GCA_036513415.1 Myxococcales bacterium
GCGCGAGACGCTGAAGAGCGCGGAGGCGAAGACGCGCGAGCTCGGCGTGACGGGCCCCTGCGCGCAGCGGGTGGCGGCGTTGCTCGACAAGCTCTCCGTCAAAGCCGTGGAGCGCACGCAGCTCAGCCTCGCGGCCCAGCCGGTCGTGGATCCGCCGCAGATGGTGGATGCGCGCGCGCTAGAAGGCGAGCGCGGCAAGCGGCTCCTGGGCGAGGCCCTCACCGCCGCGGCAAGTCTCGCGCCCGACCAATCCGTCGACAAGTTCCGGGTCGTGGCGCAGTCGGCGCCCTCTGCCGCGGCGCACTTCGATCTCGGCGTGGCGCTCGATCGCGCGGGGCGCGGCATCGAGGCCGAGCAGGCCTATCGCGCCGCCACCGCCTCCGGCAATGGCGCGCTCGCATACCAGGCGGCGGCCCGGGCGGCGGCGTTGGCCGCGGCGCGCGGTGACGCGGCGGCCGCGCGCGAGAGCGTGTCGCTCGCCCGAGCGGCGCTGGGGGACCCGCCATTCGCCCGCGTGCTGCAGGCGAGCATCGAGCTGGCCCTCGGGAACCCCGCGGGGGCGCAGGCAGTGGTGAAGCCCGTGCTGGCCCAGGCGCCGAACGACGCCGGCGCGCTCTGCGCGATGGCGCGAGCGCAGCTTGCGCAAGGTCACGCGGGCGTGGCCCGGATCTTCGCCGCCCGCGCGGCGCAGGCGGATCCCTCCGACCCCGACCCTCTGCTGGTGAAAGCGGCGATCGCCCGCGCTTCCGGCGAGCCTGCCGCGGAGATCGAGGCCCTGCGCGCTGCGGTCGAGGTGGATGGGGACTCGTCGCGCGCCCAGCTCGCGTTCGGTCGCGCTCTCTACGAGCGCGGGCAGCTCGGTCCGGCGCTGGAAGCGCTCCAGGAGGCCATCGAGCTCGATCCCGCTTCTTATGGAGCGGCGCTGGCGTACGGGCAGGCGCTCGCCGCCGCGAACCAGAGGAAGCCCGCGGAACAGGCGCTGGTCCGGGCGATCGCGCTTTCGCCGCGGGCCGCCGAGCCGCACTTCGAGCTGGCTCGCCTGAAGCTGGATGGCGACGGCGATGCCCAGGCGGCCCTGGCAGAGGCAAAACTTTTCCTCAACCTGAGCACCCAGCCGCCGCCTCCGGCCCACCCGATCCATGCCCTGGTGCAGCGCTGCGAGGGGGCGCTGAAGCAGCGCGGACAGGCATCGGTCGTGCAAACGCGCTGACTGAGGACCGGTGGCGGGGAGGGGGAATGGTGAACAGGACCATGCTGGCCGTGGCGGCGGCCGCCGTCATCGGCGCCGGAGCCGCAGCGGCCAAGGAAGCGGGCGGCGCACAGCCCGCGCCGCAGCGGCCACGCCGGACCATCCTCCACTTCGGGGAAGACGACATCCGCGGGGGCATCACCCGGCCGGACGGCGAGCTGGTCCAGGCGCCGCGGAGGGTCTCCGAGCCGAGCCTTTTGCGCGTGCGTCGCTCGTTCGTCGATCGCGCGCTGGCAGCTCCACTCTCGGGCCGCTGAACACTCTGGAGACGCAATGATTCCGATCGTCCTCAAGGTGTACGACGGCGGGAAGCTGAAGAGCGCGCGCGCGTTTCACGCCGAGCGGATCCGCCTGGGCAGCGCCGCCGCCGACCTGGTGCTGGACTCGCCCACCGTGGCGCCGACGCACGCGGTCATCGAGAGTGGCGCGCTGGGAGTGGTCCTGCGCGCCACGACCGCGGCACCGCTGTACCTGAACGGCCAACCGGTTCTCGCCGCGCCGTTGCGGCACGGCGACCTCATCTCCATCGGCGATCTTCGCATCATGGTCGAGCTCCACGCGCGGTCGGTGCTGCCCTTGGGCGGCCAGAAGTCCCGGCCGCGGCTGCAGCTCATCCAGGGCGAGGACGAGCCTCTCGTCGAGCGCCCGTATCCGCAGGTGCCCGCGCTGCAGGTGGTCCGCGAGGACGACGCGCCGGTTCAGCTCGAGGCCTGCACGGACCAGGGGCTGCACGACGAGATCGTACCCATGGAGGCCGAGGCGCCCCCGGCGCTGCCTGCGCCCAAGCCCCTCGCCGCCCCGGAGCTGGCGCCAATCCCGGTCGCGCCCGCCATCGAACCCGCGACGCTAGCGGTGCGGACCGAGCCGGCAAAGCCGGCGCCTCGGCTGGCCCTGCCACCGATCACCACGCCGCTCGGGGGCGAATGCGCCGAGGTGGAGCTCTTCTGGGGCAACACCCGCGTCAGCGTCTGGCAGCTCCAGCCCGGCGAACAGTTCCAGGCGGGAAGCGCTCCGGGGTGCCAGGCGCTCCTGCAGGGAGTCGAGCGCGTCAGCGTGCTGAAGAGCGACGTGAACGGCTGGACAGTCGCCGCGCCGCGGCCGCTGCAGCTCCTTCTCGAGGAGGATGGGCGGGTCCTCGGCGGGCCCGAGCTGCTGGTGCGCGGCCGCAGCCAGGCCGATGCGCATGGGCTGGTAGTGCCGCTGCCGCAGCGGTCGGTGGCGGTGCTCTCCAACGGCAACCTCGCCCTGCGGATTCGCAGGGTGCCCGGCGCGGCCCGCGTCGGAGGCGAGCAGACCGACTGGAAGGGCGTGCTGGTCGCCAGCATCGCGGCGATTCTCATGATCACCGGGATGAAGTTCTGGAGCGCCGTGGTCCCGCCGCCGAAGATGGCGGCCGGCGAGCCGGAGCTGATCAAGCCTCGCCCGCTGGTGGTGCGCGCAGCGCCGCCCAAGCGGGACGACAC
This sequence comes from Myxococcales bacterium, assembly GCA_036513415.1. Taxonomy (GTDB): domain Bacteria; phylum Myxococcota; class Myxococcia; order Myxococcales; family 40CM-4-68-19; genus 40CM-4-68-19. Next base: position 2,713 of record DATBZA010000046.1, read on the forward strand.
GCGAGTGCTCGACGCGCAGAAGGTGAATCAAGCACGTCGGGATCCGGGCAAGGCGGTCGCCCGCCACATGGGCCAGGAAGGTGAGGCCGGCAGCAAGACGGCCCCGCGCCGCGACGCGCGCGCCGAGCGCAAGATGGACGACCGGGCACTGGTGGCGCAGACCGGTCTGCTCAAGGCACTGGGCGGCGGCAACGGCAAGAGCGACGTCTTCGGGATCGCCCTGGAGAAGGGCACCCGCGACGCGATGGGCCACCTGACCGGTCCCAAGGTCGGCGAAGCGCGCGGCGAAGCGGGCATGGGCCTCAAATCGCTGGGCGGCAGGGGCGGCGGCGGCGACGGGTCGGGCCTCGGCCTGGCGCGGATCGGCACCAACGGCATCGGCGGCGGCCTCGCCAGCTACGGCGACGGTAAGGGCGGCCTGCGCGGCAAGGAGAACGGCGAGATCGGCCTGGGACCGGGCAAGCCCGAAGTGGTGGGGTCGATCGACCCCGAGCTGATCCGCAAGGTCGTGCACGACCACCGGGCCCAGATCCGGAACTGCTACGAGACGCAGCTCACCACCAGGCCGAACCTCGCGGGCAAGCTGGTCTCGGCCTGGACCATCGATCCAGCCGGGGCGGTGACCGAGGCGCACACGCAGGAGAGCACCCTGCACGATCGGACGGTCGAGAGCTGCGTCGCCTCGAAGATCAAGACGTGGCGGTTCCCCATTCCGAAGGGCGGCGGCGAGGTCTTCGTCACCTATCCCTTCATCTTCACGCCGGGCGGTTGAGGTTGATTCGATGCTGATGCTTGCAGTGTTGATAGCGACCGCGCCGCAGCCGTGGATAGGGATGTCGGCCGGACCTGCCTTCGTCCGCCAGAGCGGGTCGGGGGTGGGCGCGGGTCCCATGGTGCGCGTGGAAGTCGGATATCCGCTGGCGGAGCGCGTGGCCGCCGAGCTGTGGCTCACCACGACGATCGAAAGCGCGCCGCTCCGCAGTCCCGGGGATCGCGCGCTGATCGCGGCCGGAGGAGGCGCGCGGCTGCGGGTCACCCGCCTGGATTCCGACGGGAAGCTCGGGCTTTGGCTGCATGGGGGTGCCGGCTGGGGCGTGCCTGCATCCGGCGAGGGGACCCATGGACCGCTCGGTTTCGGCGGCGCCTTGCTCACGTACGAGCCGCCCTTCATGAAGCGGTTCGCGATCGGACTGGAAGCGGACGCTATCGCCTGGCGCAATGCGCTCGGCATGGCCTTCCTGCCTACGCTTCGCTGTACGTTCTAGGCCCGGCCGCCGCAGGCGGCTCAGTGCCTACGCTTTGAGCCTCAAATACGCCGCAATGCGGCAGGCGAATCGGGCCAAGGAAGGTTGCTTTTAGCGGCCATCGGGTTGCAGCATGCTGCCGCCGCATGCTCGCCCAGCCCCCCATCCCGCTGCCCGACCGCTGGACGCTCGGCGATCTGGAGCGCATGCGCCTGATCCTTCACGGTGGGTCGGTGATCGACTGGCGGCGACTCCATTACAAGACCCGGGAGGAAGTCGACCAATACCTCCGGCTCTGCCTGTTCGAGCCCGACGATCCCTTCGATCGCGACCGGCTCCAGCGCATCCTCGACGAGGCCGTCGACTACCTGCGCACCACCTTCCGGTACGTGGTCGCCGAAGAGGTCGCGCAGCCTGCGCGGGTGCAGGACCTGTTCCTGCTCGCGTCGGGAGTGGGCAACCCGAAGCTCCGGCGGATCGCCTGTCTCGTCCTCAAGGTGATGCACGTCGTCCACCACATCGAGGCGGTGGGGCTCCTGCACCGTGCGCGCGTGAGCGAAGACGAGCTCTGCCAGCTGGTCACCCAGCGCGTCGACAACTGCATGGAGCAGCTCCGGCGCGAGGGATTTCCGGTGGTGGCGGCGGCGGGCAGCGTGAAGACGCGGCACAGCCTGATCACCAAGCTCCTGGCGAAGAAGGAGACGTTGGCGGCGCAGATCTACGATCGCGTCCGCTACCGCGTGGTCACCGACGGCCGCGATCACGTGCTCCCGGTCCTGATCCGTCTCTGCGATCTGCTGGTGCCGTTCAACTTCGTGGTGCCCGGTCAGACGCAGAACACGCTGATCTGCTTCCGCCAGCTCCTGCGGGACTGGCCCTCGTTGCGCAACATGGCCCCGCAGCTCCAGGTCGGACTGCTGGACGAGGAGCAGGAGCCGGAGCACAACGAATTCTCCGGCGACTCCTACAAGGTGCTCAATTTCGTCGCCGAGCTTCCCGTGCGGCTGCCGGAGCGCGCGGTGGACGTAGGCGACGGGCGAATCGCCTTCTGCATGGTCGAGCTGCAGCTCGTCGACCGCGACACGGCCCTGGCCAACGAGAGCGGCGAGAACGCGCACCTGCGCTACAAGCGGCGCCAGCTGCGCAGGGTGCTGCGGCGCCTCTCGCGCGGATTGGTCGTCCCGCGCGCGAGGAAGCCGGCGCAGAACTGAGCGCCCGACGCGACCTCGCATCGCCTTGACGGCGCTGGAAAGTCGCGCTACTCGCTCGGTCCCCTCGACTGGCACCGTCGCCAAGTTGGTAAGGCAAGGGACTGCAAATCCCTCATTCGCCGGTTCGAATCCGGCCGGTGCCTCCATCCATCGGTCACTCGCGAGGCCGCGCTTCCTGAGGAAGCGGTCGGCGCCGTACACCGGCGGTCCATGAGGCCTGGACGGCTCGACCGGGCGTTGTTTTCCGGCGAGAGGGTCCCAACTTTGGTCCATGGCCCTCTATCGCGACCGTCGCGACGCTGGCGAAAAGCTCGCCGATGAGCTCGAAGACCTACGGGGAACTCCTGACCTCCTCGTCCTCGCGCTGCCGCGGGGAGGCGTGCCCGTAGCGGAGCCGGTGGCGCGGCGACTCGGTGCCCCACTCGATGTGTTCGTGGTGCGCAAGATCGGCTTCCCGGGCAACGAGGAGTTCGCGATGGGCGCCGTGGCCTCCGGCGGGATCGTGCTGGTCCAGCCCGAGCTCCTCGAGCGGGTTCCCCAGGAGGAGTTTCGTTGGGCGCTCCAGCGGGCGGTCCAGGAGTTGAATGAGCGCGAGCGTTCGTATCGGGGCGGACGGCCGCCGCCGAACGTCGAAGGTCGGACGGTGGTGCTTGTCGACGACGGCCTCGCCACGGGCGCGACCATGCGTGCAGCCGTCGAGGCGCTCCGCCGGCAGCGCCCCCGCCAGATCATCGTGGCCGTGCCGATCGCCTCGCCGGAGACCTGCGAAGCTCTCGCTCGCGAGGTCGACCGGATCGTCTGCGCCGCGACGCCCGAGCCCTTCCATGCCGTGGGGCTCTGGTACGAGGACTTCTCGCCCACCACTGACGAAGAGGTGAACCGCATTCTTGGAGGCAGGCAGGAGGGGAGGGCGGAGGCCTCGCCATGAGCAGCTCTCCGGACGTGGCGCTCATCCAGGGCCTGCGCGAAAGCGCCCGGCCGCTCTCGGATGATGACCCGCACGATGCGCTCATCGAGGCGATCGGCGATGCCCGGCTGGTCCTGCTGGGCGAGGCCTCGCACGGCATGCACGATTTCTACGCCGAGCGGGCGCGGCTCACCCAGCGCCTGATCGTTGAAAAAGGCTTCCACGCCGTCGCGGTCGAGGCGGACTGGCCCGACGCCTACCGGGTCAACCGGTTCGTCCGGAGACTGAGCGAGGACCGGGACGCCGACACCGCTCTTTCCGGTTTCAACCGGTTCCCGGTCTGGATGTGGCGCAACACGGACGTGCTCGACTTCGTGCGCTGGCTGCGGTCGCACGACGATTCCCTCCCGCCCGGCGCGCCGGAGGTCGGCTTCTACGGCCTCGATCTGTACAGCCTGCACGCGTCGATCGACGAAGTTTTGCGGTACCTCGGGAAACTCGATCCAGAAGCCGCCCGCCTCGCGCGCGAGCGCTATCGCTGCTTCGACGACTTCGGAGGCAACGTCGAGGAGTACGCACGGAGCGCGGCGCTGGGAGTCGTCAGGTCGTGCGAGGACGCGGTGGTGAAGCAGCTCGTCGAGCTGCTGCAGCAGCGTTCGGCGCGCGACGCGGCGGGCAACGGAGATGCGGAGGAGGAGTGGTTCCAGGCGGTCCAGAACGCGCGCGTGGTGAAGGGCGCCGAGGAATACTACCGGACGATGTATCGGGGAAACGTTGAGTCCTGGAACCTGCGCGACGGGCACATGGCCGACACCGTCGAGGAGCTGCTCCGCCACCTCGATCGCCGGGTCGGACGCAGCAAGCTCGTGGTCTGGGAGCACAACTCGCACCTCGGCGATGCGCGGGCCACCGAGCTGGGCCAGCGAGGCGAATTGAACGTCGGCCAGCTCATGCGCGAACGGCACGGGAGCGACGCCTTCCTGCTCGGATTCACCACCTACACCGGCGAGGTCACCGCGGCCTCCGAGTGGGGTGGCCCGGCGGAGCGGAAACGCGTCCGGCGCGCGCTGCCCGGAAGCTACGAGTCGCTCTTCCACCGGCTGGGAATCCCTCGCTTCGAGCTCGATCTGCGTCACCTGGGCGAGGCCGCGGGCGGGCTGCGGGAGCCGCGCCTCGAGCGTGCCATCGGCGTGCTGTATCTGCCGGCCAGCGAAAGGGGGAGCCACTACTTCTGGGCACTGCTCCCCTGGCAGTTCGACACGGTGATGCACCTGGACGTGACCAACGCCGTCGAGCCGCTCGAGCGCATGTCGCTGTGGGACGCCGGCGAGCCGGCCGAGACGTACCCGTACGGATTGTGAGCATGAACGGAGGTGGGCGATGGCCCAGGATCGATCCGATCTCGACACAAGGCCCGTGACGATCCCGGCCAGGGACGTGCGGCTCGCGGGAGACCTCACGGTGCCCGAGGGCGCGCGAGGGATCGTCCTGTTTGCGCACGGGAGCGGATCCTCCCGGCACAGCCCGCGCAACCAGTTCGTCGCCCGGCAGCTGGCGGAGTCCGGGCTCGCGACGCTTCTGTTCGACCTGCTGACGCCGGCCGAGGAGGAGCGGGATCGCTCGACCGGAGAGCTGCGCTTCGACGTGCTCCTGCTCGCGCATCGGCTCAGCCTGGCCACCCAATACGTGCGCGGGCTGCCGGAGACGCGAGCCCTCCGGGTCGGGTACTTCGGCGCCAGCACCGGGGCCGCCGCGGCGCTGATCGCGGCAGCCGCGCTGCCCCAGGTCGTTGGGGCGATCGTTTCTCGCGGCGGACGCCCTGACCTCGCCTTCGATGCGCTCGAGCATGTCGCCGCGCCCACCCTGCTCATCGTCGGGAGCGAGGATCGCGAGGTCATCGAGCTGAACCGGCAGGCTTACGCCCGGCTCCGGTGCGAGAAGCACCTCGAGATCGTCCCCGGCGCGACGCACTTGTTCGAGGAGCCCGGGACGCTGGAGGCCGTCGCCCGCCTCGCCGCTGCGTGGTTCCGGCATTTCCTGGTCGAACGGCCGCAGACCCGCTCCGAGGCGACGCAAGGAGAGATCCGGTGAGCGCCAGCGGGCTGGACTGGCCCTGAGGCTCAACTGCGCAGGCCATTCGGGACCAACACCCGCTCGAGCACGTCAAACAGGCCCTGGACCAAAAGCGCCAGGACGCCGGCCGGAATCGCGCCCTCCAGGATCAGCCCGGTGTCCGCGAGGCGGATGCCGGTCAGGATGGACTGGCCGTAGCCTCCGGCGCCGATCAGCGCCCCGAGCGTCGCCGTACCGACGTCGATCACCGCGGCGGTCTTGATTCCCGACAGCACGGAGGGCGCCGCGAGGGGAAGCTCGATGCGCCTCAGCGCGGCCCCCGGAGGCAGGCCCAGCGCCTGGGCCGACTCGAGAAGCTCCGGCGCGATTCCGGTGAGCCCGGAATGCGTGCCGCGCAGGATCGGCAGGAGGCTGTAGAGGAACAGCGCCACGATCGCCGGCCCGGCGCCGATCCCCAGCAAGGGGATCATGAAGACCAGCAGCGCCAGCGAGGGGATGGTCTGGATCACTCCCGCCAGGGTCAGGATGGTCTGGCCCAGCCGCGGCCGCCGCCAGGCGAGGATTCCGAGCGGCACCGCGAGGGCGATGGCGGCGGCGAGCGAAACCGCCACCAGGAAGAGGTGCTCCACCGTACGCCGCCAGATCCGCTGGGGGGCGCCGAGCGACTTCGCCTCCGACGCGACGCCGAACTTGGTGCGCAGGAAGTCGGAGGCGATCTGCGCCTCCGGAACATGGTCGAGCAGGGCGCGCGCGTTCATGGCGATCATCTCCTGCGCCGGAATCGCGCCCTCGAGGCTGGCGAGGGCACGGACAGCCGGTTCAGGCAGGACTGCCCGGTAGAGCAGCACGGCGTCGTAGCGGGGGAACGCGCGGCGATCGTCCTCGAGCACCACCAGGTCGGCGGCCTGGATCTCCGGGTCGGTGGAGTACAGGTCGGTGGCGGCAATGTTGCCCGAGCGCAGCGCGCGGTAGGCCAGCTGGTGGTCCATGCCGCGCACGTGCGCATCGGAGAATCCGTAGACCTGCCGCAGGCGCGGCCAGCCGTCGCGCCTGCGCAGGAACTCGTTGGTGAGGCCGATCTCCAGCTCCGAGTGCCTCGCGAGCTGCGACAGGGAGCGGACGCCGAGGCGGGCGGCGTCGGAGCGCCGCATCCCGATGGCGTAGGTGTCCTCGAATCCGAGCGGACCCGCCATCCGCATCCCGTTCCGCTCCAACGCCGCGGCCAGGTCGGCCTCTCCTCTCAGCAGCTCTTCGGAGATGGTGCCGGTGTACTCGGGATACACGTCGATCTGGCGAACGCGCAGCGCCTCCCAGAGCACGCGGGTCCCCCCCAGCTCGCGGCGATGTTCCGCGTCCACCCCGGCCGCGCGGAGCGTCTGGACGGCGATCTCCGCCAGGATGACGGACTCGGTGAACTGCTTGGAGCCGACCTGGACGGCGATCGCCAGCAGGACCGCGATCATGGCGACCGCCTCTGGGCCCGGACGAAATGAGCGACGAAGTCGTCCGCGGGCGCGCGCGCCAGCTCCTCGACGGTGCCTTCCTGCACGATACGCCCGTCGCGCATCAGGACGGTCCGGCCGGCGAGGAACGCGGCTTCCGCCAGATCGTGCGTGACCAGCACCACCGTCTTCGCCAGCCGAGCGAAGGCGTCCCGCAGATCCTGCTGCAGATCGAAGCGGGTCATCGGGTCGAGCGCGCCCAGCGGCTCGTCGAGCAGCAGCACCTCCGGATCGAGCATCAGGGCCCGCATCAGGCTCACGCGCTGGGCCTGCCCTCCAGAGAGCTGGCGGGGCAGGCGGCGCAGCGCGTCCAAAGGCAGGCGCGCGATCGTGGCCAGCTCCTCCATGCGCGCCGCGATGCGCCCCTCGTCCCAGCGCAGCCAGCGCGCGACCACCGCCACGTTCTCCCGCGCGGCAAGATGAGGAAAGAGCCCGCCGCCTTGCACCACGTAGCCGATCTGCCGGCGGATCGCAGGCAGTCCATCGCGCGGTAGGGGACGTCCGCGGAAGCTGACCTGGCCCGAGTCCGGCCACACCAGCCCGTTCAGCATTCGCAGCAGCGTGGACTTTCCAGCCCCGCTCGGTCCGATCAGCGCCGTGGTGCTGCCCGCGGTCACGATCAGATCGATGGGGCCCAGCGCGGCCGCGCCGTCATACCGCTTCATCACCGACGCTGCTTCGAAGACCGCCGTCACGCGGCCGCAACGTAGCCTGCGCGGAAGGCGCGGGCGAGCCCCGCGTGGCCGCGGGCATCCCAAGGCGCAGCCTCGATGGCCTTTTGGAGTAGCGTGACGGCATGTTCCGCTCCTGGTATGCGACTTGCCCCCGCGGCGCGGAAGAGGCACTCGAAGCAGAGCTGCAGGGCCTTGGCGCCAAGGGCGTCCGCCCGGGCCACGGAGGCGTCCGGTTCACCGGCGAACGCGAGATCGCCTTGCGTGGCTGCCTCGACCTGCGGACTGCGCTGCGCGTGCTCGAGCCGATCGGCGAGTTCAAAGCGACCACCGCCGATGAGCTGTACGCGGGGGCGGCGAACATCCCCTGGCATGAGCTCGTCGCGCGCGGCCAGACGGTGGCGGTCGCGGCAAGCGGGCGCGCCGAGGGCCTGACGCACACGCACTTCGTGGAACAGAAGCTGAAAGACGCCGTCGTCGACGTCCTGCGCGACCGCGCGGGGTTCCGCCCCGACGTGGATCCGCGGTCGCCGGACGTGCTCATCGTCGCGCACCTCGCCGAAGGCAAGTGCAGCGTGTCTCTCGATCTCGCGGGCGATCTCCTCTCCAACCGCGGCTACCGGGTGCAGACGGTGGAGGCGCCTCTCCGCGAGGCGCTGGCAGCCGCCGTGGTGCTGTACTCCGGCTGGGAGGGCAGGACGCCGTTGCGCGATCCGCTCTGCGGCTCGGGCACCTTGGCGATCGAAGCGGCGCTGTTCGCGTCGAAGCGGGCGCCTAATCTGAAGCTCGCGCTCGCGTCCGAACGCTGGCCGCGCACCGCCGCAGAGGACGGGCGGATCCTCGCCCGTCTGCGTTCCGAGCTGTCCGCGCGCGAGGTGACGCCTCCGCCCATCTTCGCCTCCGATCGCGACACCGATGCCGTGGAACGCACGCGCGCCAATGCCCGCGCGGCAGGCGTCCGGGTGGATGTTTCGCAAGGCGACGCGCGCGAGCTCCTCCCGCTCGAACCGCCCGGCCAGCTGCTGCTGAACGTCCCCTACGGCGAGCGCCTGGAGGCGGGAGGGCGCAAGCCACTGAAGACGTTCTATCACCAGCTCGGCGAGTCCGTCCGCAAGCTGAAGGGACATCGGGCCGCGGTGCTCAGCGGCAACGAGGACTTCGAGAGCGCCTTCGGAGTCCGCCCGCGCGGGCCCCGCCGGACGCTCTGGAACGGTCCGCTGCGCTGCACGCTCTACCGCTACGAGCTGTAGCTAGAACGCGCGTCTCATCACCGGTCTGGCGAAATGACCTCGCTCAAGCCCCTGAGCCACCGTTGGTGGCCGGGGCTAATCCAGGGCTAATCCCAATGCTGCTCAGTTAGTGCAGGACGATGGAAACAGAGCTACGCCGACGCCGACGCCGACGTTACGTCGGCGTCGACGTGGTCGTGAGCGTGGACGGCGACGGCGACGGCGACGTGGCCGTGGGCGCCATCATCGACACAGTCTCGTGAGCATCCCCACGATCCGTTCGAGAAGCTCGTCGCCGCGTTGTTTTGTACTGGCATCGATCACC
>DATBZA010000047.1:0-34372 GCA_036513415.1 Myxococcales bacterium
CGCCGCCGGGCTGCATGGCCCTGCGCCGCCACGCAGAAAGCGAGCCCGCTGGCGAGGCACTTCACGTGAAGCGAGAGACACGGGGCGGCGCATACTGCGCGTCGTGTGCTTTCTGATGCGTCGGCGCGAGGGCCACGCACCTCGTCGGCTATCTGCGCGCGGTCTCCCAGTACGCTGGTCCCCTCCGCGCCCCGCAGCATTGATCGACTGAGTGAGGGGACACAGATCACAAACGCGCTCGCGCGACATTCGCTCGCGCCACCAGGTCGTGTCGCGCGGGCAGCCGGCGGGGCGCGGTTTTTTGCATGCCCGCAGCCGCAGCCCCACCTGCGGGCCGGCGGCGTCAGCACGCCGCAAACAGGAGGGAGCGAGGGACTAATTGACGCTGGGGCGGATGATGAGGAGCGAGTCTTCCGCTGGCGGACTAGACGCGGAAACGGTTGACGATCCCGTCGATGCGCGCCGAGACGCTGCCGACCTCGCGCACCGACTCCGCGCTCTGCTCGATCAGCTGGACCAGCTCGCTCATCGAGCTGGAGAGATCGCGCACCGCCGAGAAGACCTGATCGATGCCGGCATTCTGCTGCCCGACGGCGGCCGCGATCTCGCGCACGGCCCGGGCATTGTCGCGCGAGATGCTGCCCAGCTCCCGGAGGCTGTCCCCGGAGTTGCGCATGCGCGCCAGGTTGGCGTTGATCCCGCGGGATCCTTCCTCGGTAATGGCGGCGGCCCGCGCCGCGTTCGTCCGGATGCCGTCCAGGTTCTCCTGCACCCGCTGGGTCGCCTGGACCGACTGATCCGCCAGGCTTCGGATCTCCCGCGCCACGACCGCGAAGCCACGGCCGTGCTCGCCCGAGCGGACTGCCTCGATGGCCGCGTTGAGCGCCAGCATGTTCGACTGGTCCGCGAGATCCTTCACCACTCCGGCGATCCCGGCGATGCGCGACGTGCTCTCGCCCAGCTCGCTCATGGTGCGGCTGATGGCGTCGACGTGCCCGAGGATCTGCTCCAGCTCCCCGAGGCTCTGGGAGACCGCGTCCTGGCCCGCGCGCCCGACGTCGTCTGCCCGCTGCGCGGCGCCGAGCACGGCGTTCGCCTTCTCGGCGGCCATCAGCGACGTCTGGCGGATCTCCTGCGCCGTCACCTGTGCTTCCTGCAGCGCAGCCGCCTGCCGGGTGACGCGTTCGTTCTGATCGCGCGCGGCCCGGTCGAGTCGCGCGACCTCCTCGGAGAGCGCCAGCACCGACTCACGCAGGCTCCGCGGCACCTCGCGCAGCTTGGTGACCAGCTGCGCGAACGAGGCCGCGAGCCGGCCGATCTCGTCGTGGCGGGAGACCTCGATCTGTTGCGTCAGGTCTCCGTCGCGGACGATGCGCTCGACCGCCGCACCGAGCGCATCGAGCGGCCGGACCATGCGCTGCGAGAGGAGCCACGCCGCCAGGGCTGCGAGCACGGCGGCGACCACCGCCACCAGCGCGACCGTTATCAGGAGCTTCCGCAGCGACGCGAACGCAACCGGACGTGGCACCCGGCAGACGTAGGCGAACCCGCCACCCGGGTCGGTGGCCCCGGTATCGTTGCGCGCCCAGGCGATCAGCAGCTCGCCGCTCTCGCCCCGCCCTCGCGCACCCGAGCCCGGCGTGAGCAGCAACGCATCCTTGCCGGATGAGTCGTACAGCACGCGACCTCCGGCCGAGATCTGGAGCTGCACTTCGTCATCCGTCAGCCGCGCCTGGGAGATCGGAGCCTCGATGAGCTGCGCGATGGCGCTCCAGTCGTACCAGGCACGGAGCACGCCGCTGGACCCGTCCGCCGCTTTTGCCGCGAGGGCGAGCGAGAGGGCGGGGCCGCGCGGGCCGGGCACGATGCCTTCGCTCGCCAGCGTTCCTTCGAGCGCCGCCCGGAACCAGGGCGCGCCCGCCTGCGCCGGGGCGGCCAGCTCGGGAGCGCTGGCGCAGATCGGACGCCCGGTCGCATCGAAAAGTTGCGCGCCGACCACCACGCGCCCACGCGTGGCCGTCGCCAGGAACCGGTTGCAGCCGTCGCGCCCCTTCGGCCCGACGAAGGCGCCCGCAATCTGCGGGTCGGACGCCCAACCGCTCAGCGCGTTGTAGCGCGAGAGGGGTTCGAGGATCGACGATTGCACCAGCCCGGCGAAGTTCTGGGCGCGCGCGATCAAGGCGACGTCGAGCTGCTTGCGGATCGCGCCTTCCGCCAGCAGCGTAAAGGTGGCGGCGAGGGCGATGAGCGGGACCAGCGCGATCAGCGCTGCGCCGACGGCGAGCCGGGTGGCCAGCCTGGGTTTCCGGGACACCTCAGCCCGGCCCTGGTGCGCGGAACACGATCTTGACGCTCGTATCCGCGGCCGACGAGTCGATCACCGCGAACGCGCCCGGCAGGCGCCCGACGGCCGCGCGCGCCTCGGCGGCGGTGCCGAAGCGCAGGGGCGGATTCGCGCGGCCCGCGAACACCAGGCGGTTCCACTCCGCGCGGATCTGCGAGGGCGTCTTCCGCGCGATGGCTTGATACCCGGCGGTCACGACCGGGTCGTCGCCGCGGATCTCGACCAGCTGCGTCGCGTCTCCGTTGCTCCAGCTCAGGTCCGCGCCCAGCAGCAGCCTGCGTGCTTCGTCCCGGTCCAGGCGCGTCACCGGGCAGGAGGGGTGGACGACGATCACCGGCTCGGCGCTAGCGGAGAGGGAGAGGAGGATCGAAGCAGCCAGAAGGATGCGCGCGCCGGACCCTAGAACAGCCATGAGAGTTGCCCTCTCACTGTCACCGCATCCACCCCCGCCGTCCGATCCCATCCCCCTTCGAGCTTGAGAGCGGCGGTGGGCACGAGCTCGTAGCGGACGCCCCCCAGGACGTTGGATGCGGTGGGCGTGTCCAGGTAGGTCTCCGTGGCTGCCCGCACGAAGCGCTCCCCGCGGCCGTAGAGACGCAGGTCCTCGTGCAGCCAGTACGCGAGCTGCACGTAGCCGCCGAGGTTGGTCGCGCCCACCCCGGAAGTCTCGTGGTGGATCAGCGTCCCCTCCGCGATGGCTTCCAGGTCGCCCGCTATGAGGTGTACGTCCGCGACAGCCAGCTTCTCGCGCATGTTCTCACCGGACGCGAGGGTCGCGGTGTCGATCAGTCCGCTCAGTCCGGCGCGGACCCCTCCGAACTCCACGTGCAGCGCGGCGCAGACCGACTTCTGGTTGTTGTTGTCCGCGAACTGTTGCGGCGGATCGGGCCTCGGCCCGCGGCCGTTCCCTACGGCCACGTCATACTCGAGGCGGACAGCCCCGGCCGGGAACGATCCATGGACGAGCACGCCGATGGTGTGCGTGGGGAGAGGCCCCTGGTCGTCCTCGAAATGGGCCAGCAGCGGAGCGCGGGTGCTGACGTACATCCAGCGGGCGTGATGGTACGCAGTGTTCCAGTAGCCGAGCGGCGAGTGGAACCGGCCGACCGACAGCCGGAACCAGGCGCGAGGTTCGTAGTTGAGGACGATGCGCTCGACGTCGAATCCGAATTGCCCGCCGGCGTCTTCGTACACGATCTCCGCCAGCGCGGAGAAGGCGCGCGAAAGCCGCCCGTGGATCATGGTGTCGATCACTCCGAGATTGAACTCGGAAGGCGTGGCCGTGTCGCCGAAGCGCTTGCCCCCCTCGACGTCGGCGCCGAAGTGCAGCTCGAGCATGTCATCCATGTCCATTGCGGCGACTGGCCGTGAGATCAGCAGCGCAGCGAGCAGTCCGAGCCGGAATTGCAAGGTCCCCCCTTGGCCGGCGATCGATGATTCAATAGCCCGCGATCCCGCCCAGCCAAATTTTTTGGGAGTAGTGAAACCGGCTCGCTCCACGCACCATCGCTTGCACGGCCCGGCGGTGCGGTGTACTGAGGCGCCGCCATGAAGATCCACGAGCACCAGGCCAAGGAGATCCTGCGCGCGCACGGCGTCGCGGTGCCGCGGGGCAAGCTGGTGCAGTCCGCGGAGGAGGCCGTCGCGGCCGCGCGGGAGCTGATGGCTTCCGGCAACGGCGTGGTGGTGGTGAAGGCCCAGATCCACGCCGGCGGCCGCGGGAAGGGCGGCGGCGTGAAGCTCGCCCGGAGCCCCGAGGAAGCCGGGGAGATCTTCAAGAAGATGATGGGCATGCAACTGGTGACCCACCAGACGGGCGCCCAGGGACAGAAGGTCAGGAAAATCTACGTCGAAGAGGGCTGCGACATCGCTCGCGAGCTCTACCTCGGCATCACCCTCGATCGCGCGATCGGCCGCAACGTGATGATGGCCTCGAGCGAGGGCGGCGTGGAGATCGAGGAAGTGGCGGCGAAGCACCCGGAAAAGATCCTCCGCGCCCGGATCGATCCGGTGGTGGGCCTGGCAGGCTACCAGGCCCGCGATCTCGCCTTCGGGCTCGGACTCTCGGGAAGCGCGGTCAACAGCTTCGTGAAATTCGCCGGCGCGATGTACCAGGCGTACGTCGCCACCGACGCCAGCATCGTGGAGATCAACCCGCTGGTGGTCACCAAGCAGGGCGAAGTGATCGCGCTCGACGCCAAGATCAACCTCGACGACAACGCCCTCTTCCGCCACAAGGACCTGGCGGCGCTGCGCGATCCCGATGAGGAGGATCCGCGCGAGGCGCAAGCCAAGGAGCACGACCTCAGCTACGTGGGGCTGGAAGGCAACATCGGCTGCATGGTGAACGGCGCTGGCCTGGCGATGAGCACCATGGACATGATCAAGCTGGCCGGCGGGCAGCCGGCCAACTTCCTCGACGTGGGCGGCGGCGCCGACGAGGCCAAGGTGACGGCGGCGTTCAAGTTGCTCCTCGCCGATCCGCAAGTGAAGGCGGTGCTGGTCAACATCTTCGGTGGGATCATGAAGTGCGACGTGATCGCGGCAGGCATCATCGCGGCGGCCAAGCAGGTGAACCTCGAGGTCCCGCTGGTGGTACGCCTGGAAGGCACCAACGTCGAACAGGGCAAGGCGCTGCTCGCCAAGAGCGGGCTCGCGATCACGCCGGCGGACGACCTGGGAGACGCTGCCCGCAAGGCGGTCGCCGCCGCCGACAAGGCTTGAGTGGGCTTCGTCTCCGCCATCTTCCGCAACATCCTCGGCAAGCCCGGGGCGGCGGACTTTCGCGACAGCGCGGAGCATTTCGTGTCCGTGCTGCGCGAGCACGGCATCGCGCTCACCTTCGCGCGCGACGAGCTCCGGTACGTGGACGACCTCGCTGCGCGTCTCGCGGCGCACCACGAGTACCGCGACGCCCTGGGTTGCTGGCTGGGCGAGGTCCTGGTCCGCAACTTCGGCGGCGAATGGGTTCCCGGGCACGCGCTGGGCCCGGCGGTGCGCATCGTCACGCCGGACCGGGGAGCACGGAACCTGTTCCCCCTGGGCTGGGTGTATCGCCGCGCCGACGGCGGCGAGGCCGAGAGCATCGCGGCGAAGCTGCACCGCGAGCTGGGACTTCCCGATCCGGCCGACCTGGGCCGATTCACCGACTCCGGAGAACGCGCATGAGCATCCTCGTCAACAGGGACACCCGCGTGGCGGTCCAGGGCATCACGGGCAGCGCGGGGGCCTTCCACACCAAGCAGATGCTCGCGTACGGCACCAACATCGTCGCCGGCGTGACCCCGGGCAAGGGCGGCCAGAAGTTCGAGGACAAGGTGCCGGTGTTCGACACCCTCTCGCAGGCGGTGCGGGAGACGCGCCCCAACGCCAGCGTCATCTTCGTGCCGCCGCCGTTCGCGGCCGATTCCATCCTCGAGGCGGTGGACGCGGGCCTGCCGCTGGTCGTCTGCATTACCGAGGGCATCCCGATCAACGACATGGTGAAGGTGAAGCGCGCGATGGAGGGCTCTCCGACCCGCCTGATCGGTCCCAACTGCCCCGGAGTGATCACGCCGGGCGAGTGCAAGATCGGCATCATGCCGGGGCACATCCACCGCAAGGGCCGCATCGGCATCGTCTCCCGCTCCGGCACGCTCACCTACGAAGCGGTCCACCAGGTGACCCAGCTCGGGATGGGCCAGAGCACGGCGGTCGGCATCGGCGGCGATCCGGTGCACGGCATGAACTTCGTCGACTGCATGAAGCTGTTCGCCCAGGATCCCGAGACCGACGCCGTGATCCTGATCGGCGAGATCGGCGGCAGCGAGGAAGAGGACGCCGCCGCCTGGATCAAGGCCAATTACAAGAAGCCGGTGGTCGGGTTCATCGCAGGGGCGACGGCGCCGCCGGGCAAGCGCATGGGCCATGCCGGAGCGATCATCTCGGGCGGGAAGGGGACTGCGCAGGACAAGTTCCGCGCGCTCGGGGACGCGGGCGTCCACCTGGCGGCAGGTCCGCACGAGCTCGGCGCCACTCTCAAGGCGGTGCTGAAGAGGTGAGCTCCATCGCCGCCCCCGGCGCCTGCCCGGCTGGCCTCCCCGGGCGATCAGCTTGACGGCGACGGTCCGACCCATGTAAAGAACTCCGCTTTTTCAAGGAGCCCCGTCAATGGCCGTCAAGCTGCGCCTCGCCCGCCGTGGCGCGAAGAAGTCGCCTTTCTATCACGTGGTTGCGACTGACTCGCGGAACCCCCGCGACGGACGCTTCAACGAGGAGATCGGCACGTACGATCCGAACTACAGCCCCGCCCGCATCCACCTCAAGCAGGACCGGCTGGAGCACTGGCTCAAGATGGGCGCGCGGCCCAGCGCCACCGTCGCCCAGCTGATCAAGCTGGCGAAGAAGTCCGCGGCGCCGCCGGCCAACCGGTAGCGCCGTGCCGGATCTCCTCGCGGTGGGGCGCGTCGCGAGGGCGCACGGAATCCGCGGGCGCGTGCTGATCGCGCCCTACAACGCGGATTCGGAAGGGCTGGAGCGGGTCCGGAGGATGTGGCTCGGAGAGCGGGAGTTCGAGGTGGAGCGCGCCGAGCGGGTGCACCTGGGCTATCTGGTCGCGTTCCGCGGGGTCCTGGATCGCGACCAGGCGGCGGCGCTGCGGGGCGAGGAAGTGCGGGTCGATCGCGCGGAGCTGCCGGCGCTGGAGGAAGGCGAGATGTACGCGATCGATCTGATCGGCTACGAAGTGTCGGACCCCCGGGGTACCGTGCACGGCGTGGTCGAGGATCTGGAGGTCGCAGGGTCGCAGGATCTGCTCCGGCTGCAGGGCGGAGCGCTGGTGCCGCTGGCGCTGGTCAAGGAAGTGCAGCCGGAGGCGCGCCGCATCGTGGTGGACGCGCCCGAGGGGCTGTTCGAGCTGAAGGAGTAGCCGTGCTGTCGGTGGAAGTGCTCACGCTGTTCCCGCGCATGATCGCGGCCCCGCTGGAGGAGAGCATCCTCGGCAAGGCGCGCGAGAAGGGCCTCCTGCGCGTGCAGGTGACCGATATCCGCGAGTTCGCGGACGGCAAGCACCGCGTCACCGACGACGTTCCTTACGGCGGCGGCGCGGGCATGGTGATGAAGCCCGAACCGCTGGTCGCCGCCATCGAGGCCGCCCGCCAGCGTGGGCCGGGGGCGCGCGTGGTGCTCCTCTCGCCCCAGGGCCCGCGATTCAACCAAGGCAAGGCGCAGGAGCTGGCGAGCCATGGGACGCTGATCCTGGTGTGCGGCCGCTACGAAGGTGTGGACGAGCGGGTGCTGCGCTGGGTGGACGAGGAGCTCTCGCTGGGCGACTTCGTCCTCACCGGCGGAGAGATCGCGGCCCTGGCGGTCATCGACGCCATCGCCCGGCTGGTCCCCGGTGTGCTGGGCAACGAGCTTTCCACACAGTCCGAGAGCTTCTCCGGCGAGGGCCTGCTGGAAGGACCGCAGTACACCCGCCCGCCCGAGTTCCGCGGACTGCGGGTGCCGGAGGTCCTCCTCTCCGGGGACCACGAGAAGATAGCTCGGTGGCGCCAGGACCAGGCGGTGGCGCGCACACGCGAGCGGCGCCCCGATCTGCTCACACGGCAGAAGGCTTGACGGGGTCTTGATTTTGGGCGAGCGGTAATCAGACGAGGATACGAAGATGCGCGCGAAGGCGATCGAGCTGGTGGAGCAACGGAACGTCAAGCCGGAGATCCGGGGACAGATCCCCGAATTCCGCGTCGGCGACACCGTGCGGGTGCACACGAAGATCAGCGAAGGCGACAAGGAGCGCATCCAGATCTTCGAGGGCGTCGTGATCCGGAAGAAGCGGGGTCACGTGAACACCACGTTCACCGTCCGCAAGATGAGCTACGGCGTGGGAGTGGAGCGCATCTTCCCGCTCTATTCGCCGCGGATCGACAAGATCGAGGTGACCAGCAGCGGCAAGGTCAAGCGTGCGCGCCTGTTCTACCTGCGCGAGCTCCAGGGCAAGGCCGCGCGGCTCAAGAGCGCCGAAGAGGGCGGAGCCACGCAGTAAGAGGGGGCGAGAGTGCAGCTCACCGAGCTGCTGTTCCAGAAGGTCAAGGACCTGCCCGGGGAAGGGCAGCTCTCGCTCAAACCGGGGTACGTGGCTGTGGTCTCCAAGGCGGCATCTCTCCGCGCCGCGCTCACCGCGCCGCTGTGCCCGGCGCCCGACGATCCGAAGCGCCTCACCAACGGCGGGGGGCCCACGCGCGTCGGCGTCGGGCTGCTCTCGGGCGACGGCAGCGCGTACCGGCTGCTGCGCGAGATGGGCGGCACGCGACAGCTCTTGCGGTACGACGCGACCACCAAGAAATTCGAGGAGGTCAGCGAGGATCAGCTGGAGATCGATTCCTTCCTGCGCGTCGAGTGCGGCATGCCCGCTCCCGATGCGTACACCGGCTTCTTCGTGCTCGAGGTCAACGAGATGCCGTCGTTGCGCGGCAAGGCGGCCGCCGCCGCCAACGAGGCCTACGTCGACCAGCCGCGGGTGAAGGCGCTCAAGGACGAGCTGGAGATGACCAAGAAGTTCGAGGCGACGCAGGATCGCCTCTTCAAGGTGGCGCAGCGCCTGCACGATCTCAAGCTGCTGGCGGAGAAGCTCAAGCAGGCCGAATCCGATCTGGCCGCCGTGCAGGGAGAGCTGAAGCGAGCGCCCTGGTCTCCCGAGGAGATCAGGGACCTGACCACCAAGGCCTCGCGCGCAAAGGAAGATCTCAAGAAGCGCGACGATGCCCTCGCAGACATCGTGAAGAAGCGGCAGAAGGCTGCCCAGACCGTGCCGCCCCCGCCTGAGCCGGTGCTGTCCAGCCCCTGGTTCTACGGCGGGCTCCTCGCCGGCGCCGGGGCGTACGCCGCGGCGTTCCTTCTCAAGCGGCCGCCCCTCGCCCTCTTCGGCCTGGTGCCGCTGCTCGCGCCGCTGATCTCCGTGCTGCGCTGGATCGAGGGCGACGAGGCCGACAAGCAGGCGGCCGCGTACGCGCAGGAGCTGAAGGAGCGCGAGGTGAAGATCAAGAAGGACTACGAGGCGGAGCAGGCCCCGCTCAAGTCCGCGCTCCGGGCCGCGAAGGTGGACTCCCCGGTGGATCTGCTGGCCGTGTTCAAGGAGCGCGAGCTGGTGGTGAAGCGGCGCGAGGCGGCGCTAGCCAAGCTGCAGAAGCTGAAGGTCGACCCGGAGGTCACCCGGCTGTCGGTGGAGATTCCGCTGCTGGAGACCGAGAAGGCGAAGCTCGAGGAGCAGGTGCACCAGACCGGGTTCTCGCGGGCCCTGGGAGAGATCGAGGCGGACCTGAAGCACGCGATGGGAATCTCCGCGACGAAGAGCGGCGCTGCCATTCCGGAAGCGGAGGTGCCCAGCCACATGGTCTCCCGCGGCGCCGAGCTGTTGAACCTGAGCGTGGACGAGCTCTGGGCGCAGATGTCGCCGCGCCTCACCGCATATCTGGTGGCGCTCACCGACCGGCGCGTGGTCTCCGGCAAGCCCGACAAGGGGACGTTCGTCCTCGCCGCCGCGGACGGGCGCAGCGGCTCCTACATGACGCTTCCGCCGCCGCTGCGCGACCTGGTGTACGTCGCCGTCCGCCTCGCCTTGCTCGAGCGCGTCTCCGGTTACAAGCGGCTTCCCATCGTGATCGACGACGCCTTCGGCATCCTCGAAGGTCCCAAGCGCGCGCTGATCGGCAAGATGCTCAAGGGGATCGGCACGCAGACGCAGGTGATCCATCGCCTGCCGGACCCCCCTCCGCCCGGTACGGCCGATCTGGTCCTGCAAGCATGACGCTGCGCCTGGGCGCGCTCGGGGAGGACGTGGCGGCCGAGGCGCTGCGCAAGGGCGGGTATCGCATCGTCGCCCGGAACCATCGCTGCAGGCGTGGCGAGGTCGACCTCATCGCTGAGAAGGGCGAGCTGCTGGTGTTCGTCGAGGTGCGCACCCGGGCCACCGCGGCATTCGGGGGGCCCGAGGAGACGGTCGACGCGCGCAAGCAGAGGAGGGTGATCGCGGCGGCCCGCGACTTCCTCGCGCAGCGCCGGGGGCCGGCGAAGGCGGCCAGGTTCGACGTCATCGCGGTGGTGGACGGCCCAGCAGGGCCCACCCTGACCCACTTCGAGAACGCCTTCGACTCGGGGGGGTAGCGTGCCCCTTCACGTGGTGGCGACGCCAATCGGGAACCTGGGCGACATCACCGAGCGCGCGCGCCAGGTGCTCGACGCCTGCGACGGCGTGATCGCGGAGGACACGCGCCATTCGGGGAACTTGCTCAAGCACCTGGGCATCCACAAGCCGCTCTACTCTCTGCCGGCGTTCGACGAGGCGGCGCGGGTGGAGCCCCTGGTACGCCGGCTGGTCGAGGGCCAATCGCTGGCGCTCGTCACCGATGCCGGAACGCCCGCAATCAGCGATCCCGGCGCCGTCCTCGTCCGGCGCGCGCTCGAGGAGGGCGTGCTGGTCGTTCCCGTCCCGGGCGCGAGCGCAGCGGTCGCGGCGGTGAGCGTGAGTGGGTTCCCGGAAGGACGCTTCCATTTCGCCGGCTTTTTGCCCCGCAAGGCATCCCAACGCGAGGAGATGCTGGCCGAGCTGCGGAGCCTGCGCGCCCAGCTCGTCTTCTACGAATCGCCGCAGCGGCTGGCGCGGACGCTGGCCGAGCTGCGCTCGAGCCTCGGCGACCGCCCGGCGCTGGTTGCGCGCGAGCTGACCAAGCTGCACGAGGAGCTCGCCCGGGGCGCTCTCTCCGAGCTGGAACGCCGGTTCTCCGGCGACGTGCGCGGCGAGATCGTGATCGTCGTCCGCGGCGCGCCGGAACCCTCTCCCGAGGATCCCCTCGCCCTGGAAGAAGAAGTCCGCGCCCGCCTCGCCCGCGGCGAGCATCCCAAGGACATCGCCGACGCCCTCTCCCCCGGCCACTCCAAGCGAGCCATCTATCAACTCGCCCTCAAGCTGAAGAAGTAGGCTTCACGCTTCCCATCAAACGCCGAGCACGCCGAGGTTGTTGGGTTTTGGTTACCGACCACAAAAAGAAACTCGGCGTGCTCCGCGTGCTCGGCGTTTGATCTGAAGCTTAAAAACTCAGTGACAGCGTGCCGGAGAGGCCCCAGAAGAGCGCGGGTTCGGCGCGGAGGCGGCGCCCCACCTGGTCGAGGCGGAAGTCGTAGTTGGGGTTCTGGTCGGGGGCCGGCGCTCCGCTGCCTTCCGAGATGATGATCAGCCCGTCCCCGTCTTTGTCCTCGCCCACGTCCTCGTGGGTGAGGAAGTGTGCGGAATCGAATCCGACCAGGCCCATCGCGCGAAACTGCAACCAACGCGAGATGTGCCCGTAAAAGGCGAGCTGCGCGGTGCTGGTGAGGTACTGGTCGGCATAGGTCAGCTTGCCGAGCAGATCGGTCACCTGGGTGTAGCCGCGCGACGGGCCGTGCCAGCGCAGGCCCGCGCGCACGTCGAACGAGAACCGCCGGTCCCGGGCTCGATCCTCATACGTGACGAGCTCGCTCCCCAGGATTGCCGCGCCCTCGGGCGCCGGCCGGTAACCCGTTTGCCCTTTCCAGGATCCGGCGCAGTTGGCGGCGGCCACGTCCGCGAGCAGCTCCGGGTGCCGGCAGTTGTCGTAGGCCTTGCCCGGGGCGAACGACATGCTTCCTTCGAGCTTCACATAGGGCTCGAGCACGCGGAAGCGCTTCGAGAACGCAGCCCAGGCGGTCAAGACGTGCGCCTGGCGTTCCTCGGGGTGCCCGGTTCCGGAGAGGACCCTGGTGGGATCGTCGACTCTTCCCCCGAGCGGCACGGTGTAGTCCAGGCCCAAGGAGCAGGTGGCGACTGCCGGGGCGTCGGGAAGCGACCCCGCGGGCGGCGTGGGCTCCCGCTCCTGGTTGATGGGGCTCCAGGCGATTCCGATGGTGGGGTCGAAGAACCCGGACCGGTTGCTCTGGCCAGGGACGACCCCGATGGGTTGCACGGCCGTGCACAGGCCGGGCACCGCGCAGCCGGAGATGTTGATGGTGTTGCCCGCCAGCGTTCCGCCCGGAAGGGCGGACCACTCCTGGGAGTCACGAATGGCCAGCGGCGCGAACAGGTGCACCTCGAGGTCGCGCCAGACGCCGGCCGCCAGCCGCAACTCCAGCGCATCCAGGACGCGCGTGTGCCGCAGCTCGTCGCCGAGCACGATCCCGGAAGCGGTCGTGCGCTCGCGGCTGATGGTCGCGTCGGAGCGCAGATGCAAATAGGTGGCCTCGACCTCCAGCCCGAACGGTTTTTCGTCGCCGGCGCCGGCCACGGTCGTGATCTGCGCAGCGATCAACAGTGCGACCAGGATCAATCCTCTCCCCGGAGCCCGAACTCCTTCATCTTCATCTGGAGGCTCTTGCGGGAGATCTTGAGCAACTTTGCCGTCCGCGTCACGTTTCCGTTCGTCACTTCCAGGCCCCGGACGATCAGGTCGCGCTCGATGGCCTGCACTTGCTCCTTGACGATCTCCTTGAGGGGTCCCGGGGTGCTGGGCAGGCCGGAGGCGCTGGGCGCCGCGTCGTCGGGCATGGACGGCCGGTTCCGCAAGGACGGCGGAAGGTCCGCGGCCCGGATCACCGGCCGCTCCGCGAACAGGATGGTCCGCTCGAGCACGTTCTCCAACTCGCGGATGTTGCCCGGCCAGGAGTAGCCCGCGAGCGCGGCCAGCGCGTCGTCCTCGAGCCGCTCCACGTTCTTCTTCAGGCGCGCGTTGTACTTTTGCACGAAGTGGGACACCAGCAGGGGGATGTCCTCGCGCCGCTCGCGCAACGGCGGGAGATGAACGGGCACCACGTTCAGGCGGTAGTACAGGTCCTCGCGGAAACGGCCTGCGGCGATCTCCCGGGTCAGATCGCGGGAGGTCGCCGCGATCAGCCGGACTTCCACCCGCGTGGTCTTCACGCCGCCCACCCGCTCGAACTCGCTCTCCTGGATGGCGCGGAGGAGCTTCACCTGCATCTCGAGGGGGATCTCCCCGATCTCGTCGAGGAAGAGCGTGCCGCCGTCGGCGAGCTCGAACCTTCCCGGCTTGCTCTGCACCGCGCCGGTGAAGGCGCCCTTCTCGAACCCGAACAGCTCCGCCTCTACCAGCTCGCGCGGGATCGCGGCGCAGTTGATCTTGATGAACGGACGATCCCGCCGCGACGATTTCTCGTGCAGGGCGGTGGCGACCAGCTCCTTGCCCGTGCCGCTCTCGCCCTGGATCAGCACGGTCGACGGCGCGTCGGCCACCTTGGCGATGATCTGCTGCAGCTCGATCATCTGCTGGCCCTTGCCGATGATCTCGGTGAAGCGGCGCCCCGGCTCGTCGGGGACCACGTTGCGCGCATTGAGATCCGATTGGCGGGCCGCCTTGGCGATGATCGCCTTCAGCTCGGCATGCTCGAACGGCTTGGTGACGAAGTCGAAGGCGCCGGCCTTCATCGCCTCGACTGCACTGTCTACCCGGCCGTGCGCAGTGACGACGATCACAGGTACGTCCGGGTGGGACACCACCACCTTGCGCAGCAGCGAAAGGCCGTCCATCTTCGGCATCACCAGATCGGTGACCACGACATCAGCCCCGTCGCGATCGAGCGCCAGGAGCGCCTCCTCACCGTCCGAGGCGACCTGAACCTCGTATCCCTCGCGCTGTAACGTGGCCGCCAGCACCTTGCGGAGGCTCTGTTCATCGTCGACGACGAGCACCCGGTCTGCCATCTTGGTGCTCGGGGGCTATCACGGCCTATCGAGGAGTTGCAACAGAATGGATCCTGCGGCGGGGGCGCCGATAGACTGGATGGGGACTGGAGGATCGGTGACGAGACTCGCGACGCTTGTCCTGGCCGGGGCCTTGATGGCCGCATGCTCCAGCACCGATTCGTGCAGGCTTCCACGCGACTGCCCGGTCGCGCAACGCTGCACGAACGGCGCCTGCGTAGACCCCGGCGGCACGCCCGGTGCGCTGGGAGAATCCTGCCGTACGACCGCGGACTGTGGCACGGGCCTTTCCTGCAGCGCGGTGACCGATGGCTACCCGGGAGGCTTCTGCACCGCCGCCTGCTCCTCCACTTCTCCCTGCGGGACGGGAGCGTGCACTCCCGTCGCCACTCCCGTCGGCACCGCTCAGTTCTGCTCGCCCACCTGCACCACCGACTCCCAGTGTCGCCAGGGCTACGTGTGCTGCGCGTACCTGGGGGATGCCTGTGTGCCGTCGCAGTACTGCATTCCGCCGACTTGCATGCGCCCGGTGATCAGCAGCACGCTCGCACCCGCACAGGTGCAGCAGTTCGGGACCAAGAAGGTGGGCGACGAGGTGTCGTTCGCCGTTCCGCCGAACACCGGAAGTGTCACCATCGTGCAGCAAGCGCGTGCCGCGGGCCTGACGGTCGTCTACAAGAACGCCGTCATCGACAACTCGGCAGTGCCGCTGACCATCACCAAGCCGGACGGCGGGTTGGCGTACGACGATTTGGATGCGGGCGCGGGCGCTGTGAGCTCGCCGGACGGCGGAATCGACCCATCCGGGGAATACGCGGTCTATGGGGGACTGACCCCGACCACCGCCACGTTCACCATCCCGCTAAGCTCCGCTTCGCTGGCCGAAGGCGTTCCCCAAGGTACCTGGAAGTTCGTGGTCAACGACTACGCGAACGAGTGCACGTTCGTGGCAGGGTGCAACGACGGCGGGACCTCCCTGGACACGTATGATGTCTCGGTCTTGACCCGGCCGGCCGCTCCCGCGACGAATCTGGCGGTCGCCTTCTACATCGTGGGGAACCTGACCAACCCGGTCACCCAGTTGCCGCTCGACGCTTCGAATGCGGCGACCGATTCGTACGTCCAACAGATGGTGCGCACCTTCCAGACCTTCCTGTCACGCGCCGGAATCACCGCGAGCGTGACCTATTACGGCGTCAGCCCGGCTGACCAGGCGCGCTTCGGAACGAACATCTCGGCGGACAGCACCGGACCCTGCTCCGAGCTGAGCCAGATGTTCACGCTCTCGTCGGCGAACCCCGGCAACACCATGAACCTCTTCCTCGTGCAGAGCCTGCGCTCCTCGAGCTCGGGGGGCAATACCGTGGTGGGGATCGATGGCTCGATCCCGGGCCCGTCCTCCATGAACGGCACCGTGTTCAGCGGGGCCGTGGTCTCGGCCGCGGACCTGTACGCGGGCAGCCTGGCGAACTGCGGAAGCACGCCGGACATGGCTCGCTGCGGGCCGGACCGCGTGGCCTACATCGGAGCGCACGAGACGGGACATTTCCTCGGCCTCTTCCACACCAGCGAGGCGGAAGGTGCGGACTTCGACCCGCTGACCGACACCCTGAAGTGCCCCTGCACCACCTGCGCCAGCCCGACCGACCGGCCGAAGTGCGGCAGCACCGCGGTCAGCGCTCCCAACATCTCGGCCGATCGCTGCGTCTCGGCGCCCACCTGCGGCGGAGGTGACAATCTGATGTTCTGGCTGCTGCAGGCAGGGATCTCGCTGGGAAACCTGTCCCCTCAGCAAGGCCAGGTGATGCGCCTCAACCCGCTGGTGCAGTGAGGAGGCACCCGTGATCGTCTTTCTCATCGCAGCCCTGATCGCGACGCCCAGGCCCCCGCGCACCGGAGCCACTCCCCAGACACCCGTGCAGCAAGAGCAGCTCACCGACGCCGAGTTGAAAGAACGCGTGCAGACCTATCTCTCGACCATCGAGCGGCCGATCAGCGCCGCGCGGTGGAAGGCGCTCGGCCCCAAGGCCGCGCCGCTGCTCGAGGCGGTGATCGCTGACGGAGCGCAGTTCCCCACCACCCGCGCCATGGCGGTCGACGGGCTCATCGCGGTGGCGCCCGACCGCGCCGCGGCGCTGGTCGGCAAGCTGGCCCGGGACGAGACCGAGCCGGTGGTCGTCCGCGTCGCCGCGATGCACGGGGCGGGGCAGGTGCTGTCCTCTCCGCGCGCCGTCAGCGAGCTCCGGCCGGTGCTGCGGAGCGCGAAGAACGCGGGATTGCGTGCCCAGGCGGCAGAGGCGATGTCGCGCAGCAAGGGCGGCTGCACCGAAGTGCGCGATCAGGTGGCCCGCGAGCCGAAAGCGAATCGGGGAGCCTTCGAGCGCGCCTTGAAACGATGCGGGGAGTGATTCCCGCGCAGCTCGCCGATCGGGTGCGGGCGCTGGGGCAGGAGGTCACGGGCGGGCTCGCCGTCTTCGACGCCGACGGGACGCTCTGGCGGGAGGACGTGGGAGAGGCTTTCCTCCGCCACCTGGTCTCGCTCGGATGGGTGCGGCTTCCGGACGGGCGCGATCCGTACGCCGCCTATGAACGCGCTGTGGAGCGCGACAGGGCCGCCGGATACGCGTACGCCGCGCAGCTCCAGGCAGGGCTCGAGGTCGGGCGCGTCCAGGAGGAGGCCGAAAGGTTCGCGGCGTCCTGGGTGCCCCCGCGCCGGATCCCCGCCACGCAGGCCCTCCTCGAGATCTGTCAGGCTGCCGGGCTGGCTCCGCTCGTCGTTTCCGCGAGTCCGCTGGCCATCGTGCTGGCGGCGGCGCCCCTCGCTGGCTTCAGCCGGGAGCGCTGCCGCGGGATCGAGGTCGCGATCCGCGACGGACGCTTCACTTCCGACGTGATCAGGCCCATCACGTACGCGGAGGGAAAAATCGCCGCGGCGCGCAGGGCGGGTCGCATCGCGCTCGCCTGCGGGGACTCGTACACCGGCGACCTGCCGCTGATGGAAGCCGCGCAGGTGGCCGTGGCGGTGGTCCCGGCGTCCGAGTCGCCCCTGGCAGCCGAGGCGCGCAAGCGCGGCTGGTTCGTGCTGGACCCGAGCGCCTGAGCCGCGTGCTGGACGCTTCTCGTATCGTTCTCTGAGACGCCGCCGGGCTGCATGGCCCTGCGCCGCCGCCGCAGAAAGCGAGCCCACTGGCGATGCACTTCACGTGAAGCGAAAGACACGGGGCGGCGCATTCTGCGCGTCGTGTGCTTTCTGATCCGTCGGCGCGACGGCCACGCACCCCGACGGCTATCTGCGCGCGGCTTCCTGAGTCGGCCCAGCGCACACCGCGCCCCGCATTGGTTTGACTGAGTGAGTGAAGGAACACCGATCACAAACGCTCTCGCGCGACACTCGCTCGCACCCCCAGGTCGCGTCGCGCGCAGAGCCGGCGGCGCGCGGGTGGGGCGAGGCCAGTTCAAGAAACCGCTCCGCCGGGAGTGGTTTGCGTTGGGCGCGGCGAGCGCGCGGTTTCTTGCATGTCCGCAGCCGCAGCCCCACCTGCGGGCCGGCGGCGTCAGCACGCCGCAAACAGGAAGGGGCGAGAGACTAGTTGATGCTGGGGCGGATGATGAGGAGCGAGCCTGTCGGTGGCGGACTAAGCGAGGACTTTCTTGGCCCCTGGCGGGGCGGAGATCGGATCGGCGGCCACCGGCGCCTGCACCATGCCCAGCCGGCCCGCGGTGTCGAGCGCGGTCGCGGAGGGGAAGCGAAGGATGAACTCGGACCCCTCTCCCACGCGGCTCTGCACCTCGATGGTGCCGCCGTGCCCCTTCACGATCCGCTGCGAGATCGCGAGTCCCAGGCCGGTGCCCTTGGTCTTCGTCGTGTAGAAGGGGATGAAGATGCGGTCGAGCGCATCCTCCTGGATGCCCTCGCCGGTGTCCGCGAAGCGGACCTCGACCTGGTCGGCCGAGTAGCGGGGAGTGCTCTCGGAGAGGCCGAGCTCGATGGGCGCGTGCGGCCTGCGCGTGCGCACCGTCAACCGGCCGCCATCCGGCATGGCTTGGACCGCGTTGAGGGCGAGGTTGATGAAGACCTGCTTGAGCTGCTCGGCGTCGGCGTGCAGGGCCGGCAGGCCCGGCGTGAGATCGAGCTCCAGCACGACGTTCCCGGGCAGGCTGCTCTCGATCAGCTTCATCGTCTTCCAGAGCACGTCGTTGAGGTCGGTGCTCTGGAACTTCTCCGACGCTGCGCTCGGGAACGGCCGGGAGTAGTCGAGGAACTGCGCCACCACGCCGTCGAGGCGGTTCACTTCCTCGACGATGATCTGGAGGATTTCCCCGTCGGCGCCCTGCAGCTGCGCAGGGTCCAGGTACTGGGCCGCGCCCTTGATCGCCCCGAGCGGGTTGCGGATCTCGTGCGCCAGGCCGGCGGCCATCTCGCCCAGCGCCGCCAGGCGGTCGCGCTCCTTCATCTTCTCGTACAGGCGGCTGTTCTCGATGGTGATCGCGGCCTGGTCGCCGACCTCCAGCATCGCGGCGAGCTCGTCGGAGGCGAACGCTTCCGCCACCCGGTCGTCCAGCACGCAGAGGAAGCCCACCACGCGCTGGGAGGCGACCAGCGGAATGGTGACCCCGGCGCGCATCGCCGCCATCGCCGCGCCGATCTCGGAGAGGCGGTTGCGCTCCTCGGCCAGGGCGGTGGACTCGGTCTCCGACTCCGGCATCAGTTGGCGCAGCTCGGCCAGGCGGCGCTCGACCAGCTCCACGAGCTGCGCCTTCTGCCCCGCCTGCGCGCTCTGCACCAGGGCGCGCAGGGTCGCCGCGTCGATGTATGGAGTCGGGGCCGGCCCGCGGTAGTCGAGCCGGCGGAAGCCAAGTCCGTCGTCCGCGAGCAGGTAGATGGACGCGTGCGTGACCCGCCGCGTCTCGTAGAAGCCGTCCAACACCACCTGGCCGAGCTCGCGCACGTCGATGATGCCCGCCATGCGCTGGCGCAGCGCCGAGAGGGCCTGCACGAACTGGAACCGCTCGGCGAAGAAGATCGAGAGCACCTTCTCCTCGACTTTCGCCTTGAGCGGCTCGAAGAGGATGAGGATCACGAAGGAGGCGACCATGGTGTTGAAGAGGAACAATCCGGTGGACGCGCCGCCGGTCCACCGCACCAGGAGGCCGTAGATCAGCGCCAGCACCACTCCGACGCTGGCGAGCACCACGATCTTTCCCAGCAGCTCGTTCAGGTCCAGCAGGCGGTGCCGCAGGATGGTCTGGGAGAGGAAGTAGAGATAGATGGTCATCGCCACGTTGGCGAAGGGCGGCGCCGGCCATCCCGCGAGCCGGATGAGCAGCTCGCCAAACGAAAGTCCCACGCACAGCGCGGCCCCGACCCAGAGATAGAACAGGCGCGCGCGCTCGGTCCGCGAGGCGGCGCGACGCATCCGGGCGTAGAGCAGGCTCACCGCCGCCGTGAGCTGGACGAACACGGCCCCCGCGGCCGCGACGCGCGCCGGCGGCATGAGCGCCAGCGGCGACACGGCCACCGCCACGGTGGCCAGCGCCGTGGCGGTGGCGAACCGCCGGAGGCCCACCACGCGGCCAGCAGATTCTCCTTGAAATTCAACGATAAAGCCAAGAACGGCCACCGGGATGAACCCGGCTGCACCCAAGGTCAGCCGCAGCGGCCAGGTCGGGGCCCCCCCGAAGATTCCGTAGAGGAAGTCGCCGATCTGGTATGCGAGCAGCGCGACGTTGAGCAGCGCGAAGGCCATCCAGAGGCGCGTCCGGCCTTGCCGGAGCAGCATGGCCAGAGCCAGCGCCAGGCAGACGATGGCGGCGAGAAGCGCGCTCTGGGTCCTGGCATCCATCCTGCCGGAGGGTAACACGGTGGGAGGCCAGGGAAGCTCCCGGAATGACGGACGTCCCCACGGCGGTTTGGCGACTGGACGCGAGCCACTCTCAATGCCACATTGCAGCGAGCATCCGAGCCCCCGATGATCGTCCGACTCCTGACTCTCGCCGCCCTTTCGGCGCTTTGCGCCGCATGGGTCCCCGCGCATCCAGACGCGCTCGCCGACCTCGAGTCGGTCGAGGCAGGCCCCGCCATCGGCGAAGCGCAGCTTGCGCCGTACTTCACCACTCCGGCGCTCAAGTCCGCCCTGAGCGAGCTGCAGGCAGGCCGCGCCGCCAACGCGCTGCGCTATCTTCCTTCCCGGCCGGCGGACGTCCCCACGAAGTGGCTCAGGGCGCTGGTGCTGAAGGCCGCCGACCGCCCCGCGGCCGCGAGGGCGCTCTTCCAGCAGATCGCGCGGCAGGGCGGGCCGCTTGCGGACCGCGCGCTCCACATGGCCGGGCTCTGCGCGGCCGATCAGGGCAACGGAGCGGCTGCCGAGAGGCTGCTCGGACAGATCTCGCTGCGCTACGTCGACGCGGACCAGGCGCTGCTCGAGCGCGCGCGCCAGGTGGTGAAGATGCGGGCCGCCGGCCGGCGCACGGCCGCCCGGGTCGAGGAGATCCTGCAACCCATCTTCGCCGGCCAGCTCCGGGCGGACGTGGCCGCCGCGCACCTGATCGCTGGAGAAGCGCAGCTCGCGGCCGGGGCGAAGGACAAGGCTCGAACCCACTGGCGAGCGGCCTGGGTGGAGCACCCGAACTCGCCGGCCGCGGATCCGGCCCGCGAGCGGGAGCGGCAGCTCGGTCCCGGCTCTCCGGTGTCTTCTCTGCTGCTCGTCCGCCGCGCCGAGATGCTCCTCGATGCCCACCGGAACCGGGAGGCGCTCGATCAGCTCTCGCGGATCCCGGTGCCGTCCCTGTGCGTGGGAGGGTGCCCTGGCGACCGCAGCCCGGGCGGGCTGCTGAAGGCGGCCCTCGGGGCGCTCGGCGCGTTTCCCGAGCAGCACCAACCGACGCCGGAAGACGTGGCGAAGACGCCCGACGAGCCGGCCGATCCCCTCGCCTGCCGCGTCAAGCTCGGTCAGGGTCGCGCCCTGCGGAAGGAGCGTGAACACACGCGGGCCCGGGCGGCGCTCGCGCCCGTGGTGCTGCGGTGCGCGGAACCGGACGTGCGGGTCCGCGCGCTCTACGTGCTCGCGCAGATGGAGACCATCGCCGGCAAGCCGGTGGCCGGCCCGCTTTGGGAAGCGCTCGCGCGCAAGTACCCGAAGTCCTCGCTCGCGGACGATTCGCTCTTCAACCAGGCGCTGGCGGCGCGGCGTGCCTCCGACGTGGAGAAGGAGCGGACGCTCCTCAGGGAGCTCGTCGACCATCATCCCGAGAGCGATCTGCGCGCCGATGCTCTTTTCCGCCTCTTCTGGTCGCATCGGAGCGAGGGCAATGCGCGCCAGGGCCTGGTCTGGCTGGACCAGCTGGCCGCCGATCCGGAGTCCGACGGGTACGAGGAGGAACGGGCCCGCTACTGGCGCGCGCGATCCCTCCTCGAGGCGCAGGCTTCGGACAGCGATCTGGCCCGTGCGGCGGCGCGGGAGGCTGCCCGCGCCGACCTGGTCTGGTTGGTGGAAGGGCGCCCGCTCACCTACTACGGGCTTCTGGCCCGCGGCCGGCTGGCGGAGCTGGATCCGGAGCGGACGCGCAGCATCGAGCAGGCGCAGGATCGGCTGCTGCAGACGCCCGCGCCCAGCACCCTGCACGCCGGCGCGCTGGCCCGGGACCCGCACCTGCTCGCGGCCATCGAGCTGCTGCGCCTCGGGCTCAAGACGGAGGCTGCGCGCGAGGTCAGCGCGGTGGACCGCTCGCCCGCGCGGGGCGCCGGGGAAGCGGGGCACGAGCCGCTGACGCTGGTTGCCGAGCTGTTCGCCCGCGCCGGAGACCTGCGCAGCGCGCACGCCGTGGTCCGCACCGAGCTGCGCGGGCTCTTGCGTCATCCTGCGTCCGCGCTGGCGCTGCGCGCGGCGCTGCTGGCGTACCCGCTCGCGTTCCGCGAGGAGATCGCCAAGGTTTCGGAAGGGGCGGCGGTGCCGCCCGATCTTCTGCAGGCGTTGATGCGCGAGGAGAGCGCGCTCGATCCCCGCGCGCTCTCGCCCACCGGGGCGCTGGGGCTGACGCAGGTGATGCCGGCCACCGCGCGCATGCTGGCGCGCAAGCTCAAGCTGCACGGGTACCAGACGGCGCGGCTGCTGGAGCCGGAGTTGAACATCCGGATCGGCGGGGCGTATCTCGGGGAGCTGTACGCTCGCTTCCAGCATCCGGCTCTGGCGCTGGCGTCGTACAACGCCGGCCCCGGCGCCGTCTCGGGTTGGCTCAAGGCGCGCGGGTCGCTGCCGCTCGACGCCTTCGTCGAGGAGATCCCGCTCGACGAGACGCGCGGGTACGTCAAGCGGTGCCTGCGCAGCTTCGCCGCGTACCAGTTCCTCTACTCGAACGGGCGCATGCCCGCGCTGGGTCAGACGCTGGCCGCCCGGTAAGCGCTCTACCTCTGCTCGCTCGCGGCGAGCACCCGCAGGATGTTCTCGCCCAGCAGCTTGCGGAGGTCCGCATCGGACCAGCCTCTCGCCCGCAGGGCGGCAGTGACCGCGGGCATCCGCGTCGCGTCCTCGAGGCCGACTGGCATCAGCGGGGCGTTGTCGAAATCGCTTCCCAGGCAGACGTGGTCCGCTCCCGCCACCCTGGCCACGTGCTCGATGTGGTCCAGGAGCCGGGCGAGCGGCACTTCGGGCAGCGTCTCGCGCTGGTACAGCTCGACTTTCGCTGCGCTGCGCATCCCCTTGGTCTTCTGCAGCAGCGCCTGCGTGGCGCGGCGGTATTGGTCGTCGAGGAACGTGCGGGAGAAGTCGACGCACACCGCTCCGCCGTTGCGCGCGACCGCTTCCAGCATGGCGTCGCTGGCGTTGCGCGGGTGATTGGAGAGGGCGCGCGCGGCGGAGTGGCTGAGCAGGACCGGACGCTTCGTCTCTCGGATCACGTCCCAGAACAGCGCGTCGCTGCCATGCGAAAGGTCGGCGACCACCCCCAGCCGGGCCGTCTCGGCCAGGACGCGGCTGCCGAAGGCAGTGAGCCCGGTCTTCGAGTCCTCGGCCGTGGACCCGCCGATCGGGCTGGACGAGGACCAGGAAAGGGTGAGGTAGCGCACCCCCCGGTCGGCGAACGCCTTGAGGTGCGCGAGCTGCTCGTCCTCGGTGCCGGGCAGGAGCATGTGCCCGCCCTCCACGCCGATGAGCATGGAGGTCGCGCCGAGGTCGGCGTTCTCCCGCACCTCCTCCGCGTTGCGCGCCATCCGCAACGCGCCGCCGCTCCCACGCGCCACCTTCTGCAGCAGGTCGATCTGCTGCATCGCGATGAGGAAGAAGCGGGTCAGGTCGACCGACTCCGGGTGGACGAAGACCGAGAAGAACTCCGCGTCGATGCCGCCCTCTTGCAGGCGGGGCAGATCGACGTGACGCTCGCGGTGCCTGGCGAGGAGATCGTAGCCCTCGTAGAACATCGCCTCCGTGACGTCGCAGTGCGCATCCACCACCACGGCGTCGCGATGCAACCCCGCGTCTTCCGGCGAGACCGGGGCGGGTTTTGACGCGGCGCACGCGGCGCAGATCAGGAGCAGGGCGGGTTTGCGCACGGCGCGCAGCTTTGCAGAGATTTGGCAGCGAAGGGAACCGCGTTTACTCTCCGGGGCGTGAACGAGCGGTTGCGCAGCCTGCCGTCGGTCGACGAGGTCCTGGCCCGGCCCGCGGTGCGCGCGCTCGCGGACCGGGTCGGGCGTCCCGCGGCCAAGGCGGCGGTGCGGGCCGCGATCGCCGAGGCGCGCGAGAAGCTGCAGCGGGGTGGCGAGGAGGCCGCCGAAATCGTCTCCGACGTCCGCGTGCTCGAGCTGGGCGCCTCGGAAGCGGCGCCTCGCCTTCGGCGCGTGATCAACGCCACCGGAGTGGTGCTGCACACGAATCTGGGCCGGGCCCCGCTCCACCCGGAGGCGGTCAAGCGCGTGGCGGAGGTGGCGGCCGGGTACTCCAATCTGGAAGTCGATCTTGCCACCGGGCGGCGAGGCCACCGCAGCGCGCACGTCGAGCCTCTCCTTTGCGAGCTCTTCGCCGCGGAGGCGGCGCACGTGGTGAACAACTGCGCCGGAGCCACCATGCTGGCCCTGGCGGCCCTCGGGCGCGGGGGGGCCGCCGTCGTCAGCCGCGGAGAGCTGGTGGAGATCGGCGGCGGGTTCCGGGTGCCCGAGATCCTCGCCCAGTCCGGCTGCCGTCTCGTCGAGGTGGGGACGACCAATCGCACCCGGATCGCCGACTACGCCGCCGCGCTGGACGCGAACCCGGGCGCGCTGATCGTGCGCGTCCACCGATCGAACTTCGCCCTGGTCGGCTTCACCGAGATGCCGGCGGTGGGGGAGCTGGCGGCCCTCGCGCGTGAACGCAAGACCGTCCTGATCCATGACCTCGGCAGCGGCGCGCTCGATCCGGCGCTGGGCGAGCTCACCGCGGCGCAGAGCCTGCGCGAAGGTGCGCATCTGGTGCTGATCTCCGGCGACAAGCTCCTGGGCGGACCGCAGGCGGGCATCCTGCTCGGCGGAACGGCGCCGGTGGAGAAGTGCCGGACGCATCCGTTGAGCCGTGCCCTGCGCGCCGATCGGATGCTGCTCGCGGCGCTCGAAGCGACGCTGCGCCTCTACCGGGACGGCCGCGGGAACGAGCTGCCCGTGATGCAGGGTCTTCACGTGTCTCCGGAGGAGCTGCGGCAGCGCGCCACGCGGCTCGCGCTGGCGCTGCAGGAAAAGGGCGTCGCCTGCGCCGTGGTTTCGTGCGAAGGGCAGGTCGGCGGGGGCTCGCTCCCTTTGCGCAGGCTCCCGGGTGCGGGGGTTGCGATCGAGCATGATCCGGCGTCGCTCCTGGCCGCGCTCCGCGCCGGCGAGCCGCCCGTCGTCGCTCTCGTCCGGGACGGCCGCGTGGTGCTCGATGTGCGCTGCGTCACGCAGCTGCCCGAGCTGGCGCAGGCGGTCGCGGAAGCGAGCGTGCGTGCAGCCGCGCAGAAAGGCGCTAGACTAGAAGGTGGAATGGCCGCTTTGCCCTCGCGGGGTCAGGATGACCCGCTCGAAACGGAGGTGTGATTGCTCTCGACGAGCGTCCTGGTCCTGAATCGTCTCTACCAGCCCGTGCACGTCACATCCGTGCGCCGCGCCTTGATCCTGCTCTACCGCGGTGCAGCCAAGGCGGTGGACGAGCAGTACCAGACGTTCGACTTCGAAAGCTGGGCGGAGCTGTCCGCCGCCGTCCACGAAGAGTCGATCGGGACCACGCGCAAGCGCATCCGCGTGCCACGGGTGATTCTTCTTCAGGCGTACGACCACCTGCCTCGCGCCCGCGTCCGCTTCAGTCGCCTGAACATCTACGCGCGCGACCGCAACACCTGCCAGTACTGCGGGCGCAAGCCTCCCCGCGCCGAGCTGAATCTCGATCACGTCATTCCGCGCAGCAGGGGCGGCGTGACGAGTTGGGAAAACGTGGTCTGTTCCTGCGTCCCCTGCAACCTCAAGAAGGGTGGCCGCACGCCGGACGAGGCGCACATGAAGCTCTTGCGCCATCCGGTCCGGCCGCGCTGGACCCCGTTCTTCCGCGGTCCACCGCGCTCGGGGGCGTTCTACCAGCAATGGCTCCCCTTCCTCTCGCTGACCGACATGGCGTACTGGAACACCGAGCTGCGCGAGACGGATTAGCCGCTGCCGCCGAAGGCGGCTTTGCGGCTACGCCTGAGCGCGGTGATTCGCGAGACCGGCTCATGAAATGCTTCTGCAGCCGTTCCTGGCGCGAAAGATGCGCCCCGGCTACGGTTCGGAGTAGATTTCTCGCATGCCTCCGCTGATCGACACCCCCGAGGCCGCCAACCGCCTCGCCCGCGCCATCGCCTCCGACCTCTCGCTCTACAACGAGGCGAAGATCAAGGAAGGCATCGAGAACGACACCTTCTTTTCGGTCCTCCAGGACGAGATCGCCGAGGGTCGGGCACACTACGAGAGCCGCGTCGATCCCAAGCTCCTGGGCAGCTCCAACTTCTACGATCGGGCGCTGGTGGACGTGATCCTCGCGCGCAAGGGACACATCAAGTCGAAGATCTGGTGAGCCCGCGCGGACGGCCCTCGCGCAGGCAGCGCGGGCGCGAGCAGGCGCGGCCCGCGCCCCAGGTCGCCGAAGAGCGCAGCTTCGAAGTGACGGCCGCGGGCGAGCGGCTGGACAAGCTGGTGGCCGCGCGCTTTCCCGACCTTTCCCGCGCGCGCGTCCAGCAGCTGATCTCGGCCGCCTTGGTGGACGTGGACGGCGAGCCGGCGGCGCCCGCCGACCGCCCGCGCCCCGGCGCCCGGATCCGTGTCCGCCTGCCCCAGGTTGTCCCGGCACGGCTGGACCCGGTGCAGCTCGACCTTCCGGTCCTCTACGACGACCCCGATCTGATCGTGATCGACAAGCCCGCGGGCCTCGCCGTTCACCCCGGGGCCGGCGGCGAGGTGACCACCATCGTTCACGGCCTTCTGCATCAAGTAACGGACCTGCGCGGGGTCGGAGGCGAGCTGCGCCCCGGGATCGTGCACCGGCTGGACAAGGACACTTCCGGCTGCCTGGTGGTCGCGAAGACCGAGCCTGCGCTGCGGGCGCTGCAGGCCGCGTTCAAGGCGCGCGACGTGGAGAAGCGCTACCTCGCGCTGGTGCACGGCTCCCCGCCCGACCGTGGAGAGCTCGATACGCCGTACGGGCGCCATCCGGTGGATCGGAAGCGCTTCTCCTCCCGCGTGCGCGATGGAAAGCGCGCCCTCACGCGCTTCGCGGTGCTGGCCCGGGTGGAAGGCGCCGCGCTCCTGGAGGTGGAGTTGCTGACGGGGCGCACCCACCAGATCCGGGCCCACTTCGCGGATCGGGGCTGGCCGCTCTTCCACGACGCGCTCTACGGCGGCACCCGCCAGGAAGGCGAGAAGGCCCTGCCCTCCGTCAGGAGGGCGGCTGCGGCGCTGGGGCGGCAGGGCCTGCACGCCTGGAAGCTCGCTTTCGCTCACCCCATCACCGGCGCCCGGGTCTCCTGCGAGGCGCCGGTACCGGCCGATCTGCGGGCGGCGCTGCGCGAGCTGGGGTTATCCTCGCCGCCATGACGCTGGACGATCACGTCCCCGCGCTTCTGCGGCGCGCCCGCGCGCTGTTGGGGCTGTCCCCCGGACCTGACGCGGCGCTCACGGCGGCGGAGGTGCGGCCGGCGGCGCGGGCCGTGCTGGAGCTCCACCAGGGGCTGATCGGAGAGCGCGCGCTGGCGCGGCCGTCCACCTACGCCGGATCCCGGCTCGGCGCGTACCTGCTCTGGTGGTGGCCGCAGACCTATCTCAAGATAACGGCGGCCCTTCGCCTGGCGCCGATCCCGCCCGGGCCCCGGATTCTCGACGTCGGCTCCGGACCTGCGCCCGCAGCGTTCGCGGCGCTCGATTCCCTCGGCGGCGAGGCGACCTGTTTCGACGTCAGCGAGCCGGCGCTCGCCGAGGCCCGCGCCTTGGGGATCGCCCGTACCGCACGAGAGCTGCCGCGCGAGAGCTTCGATCTGACGCTTGCCGCCAACGTGCTGTCGGAGCTCGAGGACCCGACCGCTTTCGTGCGGCAGCTCACGGGAACGGTGGTGATCGCCGAGCCTGCCTTGCGGGAGACGGGGCGGGCCCTGCTGGGCGTCCGCGACGCGCTGCTGCGCGAGGGCTGGTTCGCGGCCGCGCCCTGCCTGATGCAGCAGCCCTGTCCGGCCCTCGTCTCACCGCGGGACTGGTGCACCGCCGAGGTGCGGTGGACGCCGCCCCGATACTTCGCCCAGCTCGCTGACGCCACGGGATTGCGCGCGGACGAGATGCTCTCGTTCGCTCCGCTGGTGCTGACGCGCGTCCCTCCCGCCGTGGTGCCGCAGACCTGGCGGGTGGTCGGCGTGGCGCCGCCCGAGAAGGGCAAGAAGCGGGTCTGGATCTGCGGCGCGGCCGGACGGAAGCCCCTGGTGCGTCTCGATCGGGATGCAAGGCCGCACAACGCCGCCTTCGATGAGCTGCGCCGGGGCGACCGCATCCGGCTCTCGGGCACCCAGCAGCGGGGAGACGGTCTGCGTCTGGACCCGGACAGCGGGATGGAAAGGGCCTGAATGACCGCGACGAACAGCGGATGCACCGCCGGCGCGGGCGTGCTGCCCTCCGCGCCCATGGACCTGCCGCGCGGACCCTGCCTGCTCGCGTTCTGCGCGGCGCCACCCCGGTTCGAAGAAGCGTTCCGCGCCGAGCTCCGCGGCCTGGGCGCGCCGCTCTTGGCGCTGACTCCCTCCACCGGGACGCTCTTCGGCGCCGACGACGAGCCGCGCACCGTCGGGCCGCAGCCCGAGTTGTGGCGCCTCCATGGCGCGGGAGGCGCGGCGCTGACCGTGGTGCTCCTCGATGAGAAGCACCGGGTCCGGCTGCGCCGCGAAGCGCCGGAGGCGGAAGGGACGCTGCTGGCCGCGATCCGCAGCGCGGGCCGGGCGGTTCGTAGCGCGCCGCGCGGGATGGGAAGGCGGGAGCTGCTGGTGAACAGCCTGGCGGTCGCGCTCGGCGCCGCGGTGCTTCAGGCCTGCGCAGCCTCGAGGCCGATTGCCGGCCAGCAGGAAAGCGGGGCGGCGCCGGTCCTGCTCGACGTCACGCTGGTAGTGAACGGCCAGCGTCGCGCCCTGCGGGTCGAGCCGCGCGTCGTCCTGCTCGATGCGCTGCGGGAGAACCTCGGGCTCACGGGGGCGAAGAAGGGGTGCGACATGGGGCAGTGCGGCGCCTGCACCGTGCTCGTCGACGGCCAGCGGGTGAACTCCTGCCTCAAGCTGGTCGCGCAGCTCGACGGCGCGAGCGTCACCACCATCGAGGGCCTGGCCCGGGGCGACGAGCTGCACCCGATGCAGCAGGCATTCATCCAGCGCGACGCGCTCCAGTGCGGGTATTGCACGCCCGGTCAGATCCTCTCGGCGGTCGCGCTGCTTCGTGAGGGCAAGCCGGGGGACGACGACGAGATCCGCGAGCGCATGTCCGGCAATCTCTGCCGTTGCGGCGCGTACCCCAACATCCTGGCGGCGATCAAGGACGTGGCAGGGAGCGTGTGAGGTGCGACTCTTCACCTTCCAGCGCGCGGCAAATCTGGAGCAGGCGGTCAGCGCCCCGCCGCAGGCAGCGTTCCTCGCCGGCGGAACGAATCTCGTCGACCTGATGAAGATCGAGGTGCTCAACCCCGCCCTGGTGGTGGACCTCTCCCCACTCCAGCTGCGGCAGATCGAGGTGCGCGACGGCGCGCTGCAGATCGGCGCCCTCGCGTCGAACACCGCGGTGGCCGAGCACCCCGAGGTGCGCCGGCGCGCGCCCGGGTTGTCGGAAGCGCTCCTCTCCGGCGCCTCCCCGCAGCTTCGCAACGCCGCCACCGTGGGTGGAAATCTCCTGCAGCGGACGCGCTGCGCCTACTACCGGGACCTGGCGACCCGGTGCAACAAGCGCGAGCCCGGATCCGGCTGCGACGCGTTGGACGGCTGGACGCGGATGCACGCGATCCTCGGCACCAGCGACCAATGCATCGCGTCCCATCCCTCCGACATGTGCGTGGCGCTGTACGCCTTGGACGCCACCGTTCGCGTGCGCGGTCCGGACGGCGAGCGCGAGCTGGCGGTGTCCGATCTGCACCTGCTGCCCGGCGCGCACCCGGAGCGGGAGTTCTCGCTGCGGCCCGGAGAGCTGATCACGGCGGTGCGCATTCCTCCAGGCGACCTTTCGGCCCGCTCGCGCTACGTCAAGGTACGCGACCGGCAGTCGTACGCCTTCGCGCTG
This sequence comes from Myxococcales bacterium, assembly GCA_036513415.1. GTDB lineage: Bacteria > Myxococcota > Myxococcia > Myxococcales > 40CM-4-68-19 > 40CM-4-68-19. The sequence goes on from DATBZA010000047.1 coordinate 29,803, forward strand.
GCTTCCTGCGCGGCCGCCGTGCAGACGGAGGGCGGGGTGATCCGCTTGGCTCGTTTTGCCCTCGGCGGAGTGGGAACGAAACCGTGGCGAGTGCCGGAAGCGGAGCGGTCCTTGCAGGGCGAGCGGGCCACGCGAGAGACGTTCGAACGCGCGGCGGAGATCGCGCTGCGGGGAGCGAAGCCGCGGCGGGACAACACCTTCAAGGTGGAGCTGGCCAAGCGCACCGCGGTGCGCGCCCTGATGCTCTCCGCGGGAGCGCCTTCATGAGCGACGAAGTCGGAAAGCCGTACCCGCGCGCGGATGCTCGGGCCAAGGTGACCGGCCAGGCCCGCTATTCGTACGAATGGCCGGTGGCCGGGGTCGCTTACGGAGTGCTGGTGACCAGCGGGGTGGCAAGAGGACGCATCACGGCCGTCGACGCCGGAGCCGCGGAACGGGAGCCCGGGGTGATCGCCGTGCTCAGCCCGTCCACCGCCATGAAGCTCCCGGGCGATCCCAATCCCGCGGACGGCGGCGATCGCGTGGTCCAGGTGCTCCAGGACGACCGGGTCCTCTACAGCAACCAGCCGGTCGCGGTGGCGATCGCCGACACGTTCGAGCGCGCGCTGCACGCCGCCGCATTGGTCCGGGTGCGCGTGGAGCCCGCGCCCTTCACCGTGCGGATCGAGGACGAGCTTCATGCCGCCTTCCGGTACGACCCGCGCGGCCAGCCGGCGGACCTCCTGCGCGGCGACGTCGAGGCGGCGCTTCGCCGGGCGGAGCACAAGCTGGAAGCCGAGTACGAGACGCCGCCGGAGATCCACAGCCCGCTCGAGCCCCACGCGACCCTCGCCGTGTGGAGCGGGGATCGGCTCACCATCTACGACGCGACGCAGGGCATCTTCGGGGTCCGCAAGAAGCTGGCCGGCGCGTTTGCCGTGCCGCCCGGCAACGTGCGCGTGATCACCAAGTTCGTCGGCGGAGGGTTCGGCTGCAAGGGTTCGCCCTGGTCGCACGTGCTGATCGCAGCGCTAGCAGCGAAGCAGCTTGGCCGGCCGGTGAAAATCGCGCTCACCCGGCCGCAGATGTTCGGCATGGTGGGCGGCCGGTCCCTCACGCATCAAAAGATCACGGCCGCCGCCACCAGCGAGGGCAGACTGACCGCGCTGCGGCACGAGAGCACTTCCACCACCTCGCGATTCGATGACTTCCTCGAGCCAGCGGCCCTGGTCTCGCGGCACCAGTACAAGTGCGACAACTTGGAGACGAAGCACCGTCTGGTGCGCCTCGACATCGGCACGCCCACCTACATGCGGGCTCCGGGTGAATCGAGCGGCAGCTTTGCGCTCGAGTCCGCCATCGACGAGCTGGCGCACGAGCTCGGCGTCGATCCCATCGACTTCCGCTTGAACAACTACGCCGACGTCGATCCGGCCGACGGGAAGCCCTTCTCCAGCAAGTCGCTGCGCCGATGCTACGAGCTGGGCGCCGAGCGGTTCGGATGGCAGAAGCGGACCCGCCGCCCCGAGCTGGTCGCGCGCGCCGGCAAGCTGGTCGGCACGGGGATGGCGACCGCTTCGTACCCGGCCAACTTCACCCGCGCCACCGCGCTCGCGCGCATGAACCCGGACGGGACCGTCCTGGTGCAGAGCGGCGCCGTGGACATCGGCACCGGCACGTACACGGTGATGGCCCAGGTTGCGGCCGAGGCCCTGGGCGTGCCGTACCAGAGCGTCAAGTTCGACCTGGGCGACACCGAGATGCCCGAAGCGCCGCGCTCCGGAGGTTCGACCACCGCCGCCAGCGTCGCTTCGGCGGTGGAGGCCGCCTGCCGCGCCCTGCGCCAGAAGCTTTCGGGGCTCTCGGGGCCGCCCGATGCACCGATCGAGGCCCGGGGCGAGGCCGCGCCGTCCGAGGAACGCAAGAAGTACGCGCTGCACTCGTTCGGCGCGCAGTTCGCGGAAGTCGAGGTGGACCCCGAGCTGGGAATGGTCCGGGTCATGCGCATGGTGGGCGCGTTCGCGGCCGGTCGCATTCTCAACGCCCGGCTGGCGCGCAGCCAGTTCATCGGCGGCATGGTCTGGGGAATCGGGATGGCCCTGCACGAGCACGCCGTCTACGACCAGAAGCTGGGCCGGATCATGACCCGCGACCTGGCCGACTATCATGTTCCCGCGCACAAGGACGTGGTGGCGATCGATCCCATCTTCATCGCCGTCGAGAAGGACGAGGTCGTCGATCCGGCTGGCGTGAAAGGGATCGGCGAGATCGGCATCACCGGGGCCGCGGCGGCCATCGCCAACGCGGTGTTCAACGCCACGGGAAAGCGCGTCCGTTCGCTGCCCATCACGCCCGACAAGCTGTTGTAGCTTGGGCGGGTGCAGCGCCTGGTGACCATCTGCGGGCCGACCGCGTCCGGAAAGACCGCGCTTGCGGTCGAGCTGGCGGAGAAGCTCGACGCGGAGATCGTCTCCGCCGACTCCCAGCAGTGCTATCGCGGGCTGGACTCCGGCACCGCCAAGCCGACGTCCGAGGAGCGCTCCCGGGTACGCCATCACCTGCTGGACGTGGCCGACCCGGAAGAGCAGCTGGACGCCGCGCGCTTCGTCCAGCTGGCCGACGCGGCCGTCGCGGATATCTCCCGCCGCGGCAAGCGCGTGATCGTCGCGGGTGGGACGGGCTTGTGGATCCGGGCGCTCCTGCGCGGCCTGCTGGACGCGCCCGGCGCTTCCCCAGGGTTCCGTGCCGCGCTCCGCGAGGACTTCGAGCAGCTCGGCGTTCCCGCGCTGCACGCGCGGCTGGCGGAGGTGGACCCTGGAGCTGCCGCCAGGATCCTGCCCAACGACCGCGTCCGGGTCGAGCGCGCCCTGGAAGTGCACGCGCTCTCGGGAAGACCGCTCAGTGAGCTGCAGCGCGAGCATCGCTTTGCCGAGGCCCGCTACGAAGCCCTGATCTGGTTCCTCGACCCTCCGCGCGAAGTTCTCCGCCAGCGCATCGAGGCGCGGACGCGCCGGATGTTCGCGGACGGCTCGCTGCGCCGCGAGACGGAGTGGCTGCTCTCGCGCGGGGCCAGCAAGGCGCTGAAGATCATCGGCTACGGGGAGATGGCCGAAGCGCTGCGGACCGGGAACTTCGCGGCCGCTGAGGAGCGGACGAAAGCGCGCACCCGCCAGTACGCGAAGCGGCAGCGCACCTGGTTCGCCAGGGACGCGGGCGACCCGCTGCCCTGGCCTATCGACTCCGCGGCGCTGGCAGCCACCGCAGAGCGGTTCTTCTCCCAGTAGCCGCGGCGCAGATCACCGGCGCCGACCGCCAGTCATTTTCCGTGAAGGCTTCGACGCAGTGCGCCTTTTGCGAGCGGCGATGCGGTGGTACGAGGGCGCCCCCGCATGAAAGGATCGATGTCCACCTACGCACTCGATTTCGAAAAGCCGCTCCTCGAGCTGGAGACGAAGCTCGCGGAGCTCAAGCGCCACGCCGCGACCGGAACCGGTTCGGGGAGCGTCGACACCCTGGACGGCGAGATCCGCCGGCTGGAGAAGCGGTGCGCGCGGCTCCAGCAGGAGATCTTCAACGAGCTCTCGCGCTGGCAGGTGGTCCAGCTCTCCCGCCACCCCAATCGCCCGTACATGCTCGACTATGTCCAGCGGCTGTTCACGGATTGGTTCGAGCTGCACGGCGACCGGTCTTTCGGCGACGATCAGGCGCTGATCGGCGGGCTGGCGCGCTTCGACGGTGAACCGGTGATGGTGATCGGCCAGCAGAAGGGCCGGTCCACCAAGGAGAACATCCTGCGCAGCTTCGGAATGCCGCGGCCGGAGGGGTACCGCAAGGCGCTGCGCCTGATGAAGCTCGCCGAGCGCTTCGGGCGGCCGGTGATTGCCTTCATCGACACCCCGGGCGCCTATCCGGGAATCGACGCGGAGGAGCGCGGCCAGGCGGAGGCGATCGCGGTCTGCCTGGAGGAGATGGCGGCGCTTCAAGTCCCGGTGATCTCGGTGGTGATCGGGGAGGGGGGCTCGGGTGGCGCGCTCGCGATCGGCGTCTGCAACCGGCTCCTGATGCTTCAGTACAGCTGGTACTCGGTGATCTCGCCGGAATCCTGCGCGGCGATCCTCTACCGGGACAGCTCGAAGGGCGAGCGCGCGGCGGAGGCCCTGAAGCTGACCGCGCGCGACGCCTACGAGCTGGGGATCGTCGAGGAGCTGGTGAAAGAAGCACCCGGCGGGGCCCACCGCGATCCCGACCTGACCGCCAAGAACCTCGGCACCGCCCTGCGCAAGCACCTGCGGGCGCTGCGCGAGCTCGGCCCGGGCGCCCTGGTGGACGACCGTTACGCCAAGTTCCGCAAGCTCGGGCCGGTCACCCAGCCCGGCTCCAACGGGGCGTAGCCCCAATGCTGCTCAGTTAGTGCAGGACGATGGAAACAGAGCTACGTCGACGTTACGTGGACGTGGACGTTACGTGGACGTGGTCGTGAGCGTGGACGGCGACGGCGACGGCGACGTGGCCGTGGGCGCCATCATCGACACAGTCTCGTGAGCATCCCCACGATCCGTTCGAGAAGCTCGTCGCCGCGTTGTTTTGTACT
>DATBZA010000048.1:0-11257 GCA_036513415.1 Myxococcales bacterium
AGCAGGCCATCGCGAACCTGCTCGACAACGCGGCGGAAGCCACCGAGGGCCGGCAGGCGCGCGACGTCCGCATCTCGCTGGAGCGCGCCGGCGAGGAGCTTCGGATGGTGGTCGCGGACAACGGAGTCGGGGTCCCCGAACCGCTCCTGCGCCGGATCGGCGAGCCTTTCTTCACCACCAAGGAGCCGGGCCGGGGGACGGGCCTGGGCCTCTATCTGGCGCGTCACGTGGTCGAGCGCGAGGGCGGGGAGATGCGGGTCGACTCGTCGGAGGACCGTGGAACGCGCGTGACGCTGACGATGCCGGAAGCCTGAGCAGATGTTAGAAACGGCGTCATGCGCATCCTGATCGTCGACGACGACCAGCCGTTCCGCCTCGCGTTGCGCAACGCGTTCGTGCGGCGCGGTTACGAGGTCTCGCTGGCGGGGTCCCCGGACGAGGCCGAAACGTCGCTGCGCGAGGCGTTGCCCCAGTACGCGGTGGTCGACCTGCGCATGCCGGGAGGCTCCGGTCTCGACGTGGTGCGCGCGCTGCGCGCGCTACCCAAGGCGCCTCAAGTCGTGGTGCTCACCGGCTACGGCACCATCGGCACCGCCGTGGAGGCCATCCGCCTGGGCGCCATCAACTACCTGACCAAGCCAGCCGACGCGGACGAGATCGAGGCGGCGCTCCAGGGGAAGCGGCCCCCGCCGATGGACGACGTACCCTCGCTCGATCGGCAGGAATGGGAGTATCTCAACCGCATCCTCGCCGATTGCAGCGGCAACATCTCCGAGGCGGCACGGCGGTTGAAGATGCACCGGCGCACACTGCAGCGGAAGCTCCAGAAGCACCCCCCGAAGATCTGACACGTCGCGTAGCAAGAGCGGGGCCGCCGTGTTATCCCCGGCCCCCTCATGATTCAGGTCCAGGACGTCACCAAGGCATTCGCCGGCAAGAAACTGTTCGAGAACGTCAGCACGACGTTCCCGCCGGGGCGGCGCTATGGCCTGACCGGCCCCAACGGCGCCGGCAAGACCACCTTCATGAAGATCCTGGCGGGCGAGCTGGAACCGGACACGGGAACGGTGTCGCGCCCGAAGCGCTTCTCCGTGCTGAAGCAGGACCAGTACGCCTACGAAGACCGGAAGGTGCTCGACGTGGTCCTGATGGGAAACGCGGCCCTCTGGGAGGCGATGCAGGAGAAGGAGCGTCTGCTCGCCAAGCCGGACCTGACCGACGAGGACGGCGCCCGCCTCGGCGAGCTGGAGGGCGTGATCGCCGAGGAGGACGGCTACTCCGCCGAGGCGCAGGCCGCGACCCTCCTCGAGGGACTCGGGGTCTACGAGGCGGACCAGCACCGCCTGATGAAGGAGATCACGGGCGGCAACAAGGTCCGCGTGCTGCTGGCGCAGGCGTTGTTCGGAAAGCCCACCGCGCTGCTCCTCGACGAGCCGACCAACTCGCTCGACCTCGACTCCATCCACTGGCTGGAGGATTTCCTCCTGCAGTACGAAGGCACGCTGATCGTCATCTCCCACGACCGGCACTTCCTGAACGCGATCTGCACGCACATCGCCGACATCGATTACGAGACCATCATCACCTACGGCGGCAGCTACGACGACATGGTCCGCGCCAAGGGGCAGGTCCGCGGCCGGATCGAGTCGGAGAACGCCGACAAGATGAAGAAGCGCGCCCAGCTTCAGGAATTCGTCGCCCGCTTCTCGGCGGGGACGCGGGCGTCGCAGGTGCAGAGCCGCATCAAGCAGCTCGAGAAGCTCTCGCTGGCGGATCTGAAGAAGTCGAACATCGCCCGTCCCTTCATCAAGTTCGAGCAGAAGCGCCCCAGTGGAAAGCAGACCCTCACCGTCGAGGGCCTGAGCAAGCGCTTCGACAAGCCGCTCTTCACCGGCTTCTCCGGGCTGATCACGCGAGGCGAGAGGGTCGCGGTGGTGGGCCGCAACGGGGTGGGCAAGACCACGCTGATCCGCACGCTGATCGGGGAGTTGGAGCCGGACGCCGGCAAGGTCGGCTGGGGCCACGAAGCGCAGATCGGCTACATGCCGCAGGACGTGAAGCCGATCATCCCGACCAACACCACCTGCTTCGACTACCTGCACGACATCGATCCCAGCGCCGGCAACGAGGAGATCCGCGGCCTGCTCGGGCGGATGCTCTTCCGCGGCGACGAAGGCATGAAGCCCACCAAGGCGCTGAGCGGCGGCGAAGCGGTCCGCCTGCTCTTTTGCAAGCTGATGCTGGTCAAGCCCAACGTGCTGGTGCTGGACGAGCCGACCAACCACCTCGACCTGGAGTCGATCTCCGCCCTGGGCGACGGCCTCGCGAGCTATCCCGGCACCGTCATCTTCGTCGCGCACGACCGCGACCTGATCGATACGGTGGCCACCCGCATCCTCGCCTTCCACCACGGCGGCCTCGAGGACTTCGCCGGCGATTACGAGACGTTCCTGGAGAGGCACGGCGGCTTCATCGACGCGCACTGAGGACGTCCCCGCGGCACCCTACCCACGGTCGAGACAAGAAGGCGCCGGCATTCGCGCTACAATGACGGCATGCCCGCTCCGGAGCGGATCGCCATCGTGGGTCTGGGACTGATCGGAGGTTCGCTGGCGCTGGCGCTGCGGCGGTCCTGGCCGGACATCTGGATCCTCGGCATCGACGTGGACCCGCGGGCGCGGGAGCAGGCGCTTGAAGAGCGCGCGGCCGATGCCACGGCGACCCTCGAGCACGCTGATTTCCGTGAATCCGACACGGTCGTCCTCTGCGCGCCTGCGCAGCCGCTTCTGGACATGCTGCCCGGCGTGGCGGCGCGAATGCGCCCGGGAGCGCTCCTCACAGACGTCTGCGGCGCGAAGGAGCGCGTCTGCGCCGCTGCTGCCGCTCAGGATCGGGTCGTCTTCATCGGTGGACATCCGATGGCGGGTACGGAATTCCCTGGATTCGTCGCCGCCAACCCGGCGCTCTTCGCTCGCTGCACCGTGGCGCTCTGCCCGCCCGTCGGGGCGGAGGACCCGGACAGGAGGCGAGATGCGATCCAGCGCGTTCGCGAGCTGTGGACGGCCTGCGGAGCGGACAGGCTGCTCGACGTGGAGCCCGACGTGCACGACCGCGCGATCACGGTCGCTTCCCATCTTCCCTACCTGGCGGCCGCCGCCGTCGCCCAGGCGCTGCTCGAGTCCGACAAGGACACCGTCCTCGCGCGCGAGCTGGCCGCTGGGGGGTTCCGCGACACCACGCGCCTCGCCGGAGATGGGACCGTGGGAGGCGCGGCGGCGCTGAACCGCTTCGTTCCCGGCGCGGCGCGCGCATTGGCGGACCGCCTGCGCACGCTCGCGCAAGATTTGGAGCAGAGGCCGGAAGCGGCTTTGAAACAAATCGCCTTGGTGGCCGGCGAGCGCAGGCGGATGCGCATGCCGCCGGCCGCGCCCACTCCGCCGGCGCGCGTTCGCCCGCGCTGAATCGCCGAAATTGCCGGGGCCGCCGGGACCTTGGATCGAGCGGTCCGCCGTCATGACCCCCTGACGGCCGGACGAGCGCCCTTGAGGTGTGTTCACCGTTGAGCATGCGTACCGTTCCGCAAGGGAGGGACGGATTGGACGCATCCAACTCGACGCCACGCCGAAGCCGCATTCTCGCCCTGCTGCCCGGAGTACCGCTGCCCGCCAACACGGGCGGCGCGCTCCGGGCGCTCACTACGGTTCGCGCTCTCGACCAGGCGTTCGACACCACCGTGCTCGCCTGGGCGCGCGACGGTGAAGACCGGCACGCGCTCGACCGCATGCTCGAGGCCCGGCTGCACGTCGTCGAGCGGACCGGCCCCGTGGATTCGCTGTTCGCCGAGGGCATGGGGTTCGTCCTCGGATGTCCCGCCGGCTACTGTCGCTACGGCTGGTTCCCCTCGGTGCTCAAGCGCCTGCTGGAATCGGAGAAGTACGACTTCATCCACTTCGATCACCCACACACCGCGCTGACCTGGCCGCAGATCAAGCGGATGCAGCCGCAAGCGCTGCTGGTGCTCGACGCGCACAACGTCGAAGCGGAGATCATGGAGCGGCTCGCCGAATCCGCGCCGCGCTGGCAGCGCAAAGGGCTCCGGTGGCAGGCGGGGCGCATTCGCGACCTCGAGCGCGCCCTGGCGCGAAACGTGGACCTGGTGTTCGCCTGCTCGGAAAAGGACGCTGCGGCGTTCAGGGAGATGGGTGCGCGGCGCGTGCGCGTGGTGCCGAACGCCATCCCGCCGCTTCCGGCCCCCTTGGTGGCGCAGCGCCACGACGTGGTGTTCGTCGGATCGCTGGACTGGCGTCCGAACGCGGACGCGGCGGTGCTGCTGGCGAAGGCGATCTGGCCTCGCTGCCGCGCGCTCCTGCCCGGGGCGCGGCTGGTGATCGTCGGCCGCAACCCGCCGCTGGCGATCCAGGCGCTCGCGTCCCGGGACGTGCTGGTCGAAGGCAGCGTTCCTTCCGTGCGGCCCTACCTGGATCGGGCATTCGCCACCGCCATCCCCCTGCGCGCCGGTTCCGGGACCCGCATCAAGATCCTCGAGGCCTGGGCGGCGGGGGTCCCGGTGGTCGCAAGCCGGATCGCGGCAGAAGGGCTCCCCTACTCCGATGGAAAGGACCTGATCCTGGCGGAGGAGCCTGGCGAGTTCGCACGCGGGTTGGTCCGGCTCTGGCGCGACCAGCAGCTGGCAGAGAGTCTCGCGCGAGAGGGGCGGCGCACCGTGGAGCCGTTCACGGCCGAGAAGGTCGGCGAAACGGTGGCGCGCAATTACCGGGAGTTACTCGATCCGGAGAGCGCGCGCTTGTACAACGACGCGTACGCTCCAGCCATGGCGGCGACTCCGTAAGCGCGGGCGCGCTCCACCGCGCGCGCCTCGATCCCCGCGCGCGCCCCGCTGTCCTGGAGGCGGCGCAGGGCGTCGGAGAGCGCACCTGGCTCGCCCGGCGGCACCAGCACGCCCGCACCACCCTCGAGCAGCTCCGGCAGCTCGCCGACGGCGCTCGCCACCACGCAGCGGCCCAACGCCAGCGCTTCCAGCGCCGTCAGCGGCAGCCCTTCGGTCAACGAGGGCAAGGCGATGACGTCGGCGGCTGCGAAGACGTCGCGCGGGTCCTCCAGGTAGCCGAGAAAGCGCGCATCCAGCTCGCGAGCCGAATCTTGGAGGTCAGCGCGGATCGGTCCGTCTCCTGCGAGGAGCAGGGTCGCCCCCAGACCCCGCGCGGCCTCGAACAGCACGCGATGTCCCTTTTCCGGCGCCAGCCGCCCGATCAGCGCGATCGTGTACCTTTCCGGCTGAACGCCCAGCCGGCCGCGCGCCGCCGCCCGCTCCGACTCCGAGATCGGGAGCGGAGGCGGCAGGCCATTGGGCACGAAGGCGACGGGCGCCGCGCGGACCCAGCGCCGCAGCTTCCGCTCCAGCGCGCGAGAGACTGCCGCCACCCCCCGGGTGAAGTTTCCCAGCAGGCGCGCGACGCCTTCGTAGAGGCGAACGGCGGGCGTCGCGTGGGTATCGCCATGAAACGTCGCGACCACGGGCACGCGCGCCAGCCGCCCCGCGATCAGGGCGACGAACAAGGCCTTGAAGTCATGCGCGTGCAGCAGCCGCACGCCCTGCTCCAGCGCAACCCGAGCCACGTCGCGCGCGCAGCGGAAGTCGATCCGCGAGGCGCTTTCGAATCGCACTGCCCGGAGCCCGCGCCGCCGCGCCTCCTCTTCCAGCGCGCCGGCCGTCCCGGGCCGCGCTATGGCGCCGACGATGGGCAGGTACGGGCTCGGAGTCGATGCGGAGAGCGCCAGCAGCGCCCGATCGGCGCCGTACAGCTCCGAGCCTTGGCGGAGGTGGAGGACCGGGATCACGATCGGGTGGCGAGCTCTCGGTACAGCGTCTCGTACGCGTCCACCATCGGTTCGATGGAATACTGTCTGGCCCGCTCGGCCGCCCGCGCGCCTAGCCGCGCGCGGAGTTGCGGATCGCCGGCGAGACGCTGCAGCGCGGATCCCAGCGCCAGGCGATCCCCGGGCGGCACCAGCAGGGCGGTCTCCTCGTGGCCGTGAATCTCCGCCACGGGGAGGAGGTCGTGAGCGAGCGTCGGCAGTCCGGCGGCCATCGCCTCCAGCATGCTGAGCGACCGGCCTTCGCTCAGCGAAGTCTGGGCGTACACGTCGAGCGCGGGCAACAGGCGCGCGGCCTCGGGGATCAGGCCCTTGAGGTGCACGTTGGCGTGGCCCCGGGCGGTGGCGCGGAGGGATTCTTCCAGGGGACCTTCGCCGATCAGGACCAGGTGCACGTCGGCCCGATCGGCGAACTTGTCCAGGAACGCCTGCAGCAGCCGGTCCGGTCCCTTGATCTCGCGCAATCCACCCAAGTACCCGATCGCGACCGCGTCTTCCGGGATCCCCAACTCGATCCGGGCCGCTCCACGCGGCGTGAACGCCTTGGGCTCGAGCGGGATGCCGTTGGCGATCACCGGCACGCGCGCGCCGCTGGGCGCCCAGCCCAGGATGTCCTGCCGCACCTTGTCGCCGCACGCCACCAGCACGTCGGTGGCCCGCGCGGCCAGCACGGCGGCATGGCGCTTCTTCCCCTCGGGCGTGCGCTGCTCGTGGAACGTCGCCATCACGCGCGTCTTCGGGCGCAGCGCCCGCACCGCGACGCCGTTGAGCCAGGGGCCGAGATCGTGCGCGTGCAGCACCGACGCTTCGCGCTTCTCCAGCTCGCGGCGGATCCCCAGCAGGGCTGGAAGGCTCATGCCGTCGACGGGGAGCAGTTCCACGGGGACGCCCTGCTTGAGCGCCAGCTCGCGCATCGGCCCGTCCCGTCCCAGGGCGAGGATGGAGGACTCGATGCCGCGGGCGCGGCTGCGCGCCGCGAGCTGGACGACGAGTTGCTCCAGCCCGCCCAACCCCAACCCATAGATGAGGTGAGCGACCCGGACGGACATGCCTGCAAGGTAGGCACGGCCCCATCCGCCGGCTATGCGGCCTGCCTGCGCAGCGCCAGCATGGCCACTCCGCCCAGGATCAATGCCAGCGCACCGACCGCGCGGGGAGCCACGCTCTCGCCGGCCAGGGCAGCGCCCAGGCCCACCGCCACCACCGGGTTCACGTACGCATAGCTCGCCGCCAGCGTCGGGCGCACTCGTGAGAGGAGGAACTGGTAGGCGCTGTAGCCGACGATCGATCCGGCGACGATCAGGTATCCGAGCGCGAGGAGGGCTGGTCAGTCCTCGTCGATGCTCTGCTGCGCCTTGGCCGCCTCCAGCAGCAGATCGACCAGCTTGTCGGCGAGGCCTTTGCTCCCGGGCAGCGCCTCCTGGTACGTGCGCCGCACCGCCGCCTCGCGGCGCGGATCGAGCACGGCGCGCCCCGTCTGCCGCTTCGAGTCCCCGATCACCTTCGCCACTTCCAGACGGCGCTGGACCAGCACCCCGAGGTCGTGATCGATGGCGTCGACCCACGCCCGGAGCTGCGCCAGCGGAAGCCGCGCGTCGGGGTGCAATGCGAGGTTCCGCGCCAGCTCGGCGAAGCGCGCCGGCACCAGCGCCTGCTCGGCGTCGGAGAGCGCGCGGGCCGGATCGTCGTGCACCTCGACCATCAGCCCGTCCGCGCCCGCGGACCACGCCCCGCGCGCCAGGCCCTCGACCAGGTCGGCGCGCCCGGCCGCGTGCGAGGGATCCGCGATGATCGGCAGGTGGGTGAGCGGCCGCGCCGCGAGCATTCCGCCCACGTCCAGCGTGTTGCGGGTCGAGGTCTCGAAGGTGCGGATGCCGCGCTCGCAGAGGATCACGCGCATCTCGCCGGCGGCCATGATGTACTCGGCAGCGCCGAGCCATTCGTCCACCGTGGAGCCAGCGCCCCGCTTGAGCAGGACCGGCCTGCCGGCACGGCCGACGGCGCGCAGCAGGTCGAAGTTCTGCATGTTGCGCGCGCCGATCTGCAGGACATCGGCCTTCTCCGCGACCGGCTTCACCTGATCGATCGCCATCACCTCGGTGACCACCGGCAGCCCGTTGGCCTTGCCTGCCGCGACCAGCCAGTCCAGCGCCTCGAGCCCATGTCCCTGGAAGGCGTACGGGTTGGTGCGGGGCTTGAAGATGCCCCCGCGCAGCGCGGTGGCGCCGCAGGACGCGACTTCCTTGGCGATACGCATCACCTGCTCGGCGCTCTCGACCGAGCAGGGCCCGGCGATCACGGCGCGCCAGCCTCCGCCCAGGCGGAGAGGACCGACTTCCACCACCGTGGGCGCCCTGCGCGCCGTCGCGTGAGGCAGGGACTTGATCACCGGCTCCGTCCCCTGCCTGGGCGGCGTCACCTTCGCCGCGTGCGCGGCTGGCTGCCCGAGCGAGATCACCTGCACGTCGCGCACCGGCGCCAGCGCCTGCAGGCGCGCCGCATCCGCGCCGAGCACCCACATCCGTACGGGGTACTCGGTGGTGCCGGCGAGGGGCAGCAGCGTCGCGCCGGTCAGCACGTCCAGACGCCCGGTGGCGGTCATGCTGCTCGTGCGCAGGAAAGCGAGCGAGACCTGCGCCCGCGCATGGTCCGCCATGCGGAGATGGACGAAGCGCGTCCCGTTCTGCTCCTTGTCCGAGACGTCCTCGACCAGGACCGCGAGGCCGTACCGCTCGGCTGCGCGGCGCGAGCAGACCGCGGCGTCCGTGGAAGCCTCGTGCGCCACGATCTGCGCCGCGCCCGCTGTGTCGTAGCAGACCACGCGCTCGATCCCCATCTGCGCGAGGCGGTGCGTGCACTGCCGCAGGGCGGCCGGATGCGACCAGGCCCGCTTCACCGCGGCGAGCGGCGTTCCGGGCCGCGCGGCCAGGGAGAGCCGGACGGGGACGCTGGTGATGTCCACGGCGACCAGCTCCATTCCTTCGGTCACGAAGGCCGCGAACGGCTCCAGCGCCTCGGTGATGGCGCCCACCACCGCGTTCTCCATGGGAAGGACGGCCTCGTCGACGTCGCCGTCGCGCAGCGCCTCGAGCAGCTTCTCGAAGCTGGCGAATCCCCGTGGAATCCCGCCGTGCGCGGCAGCGGCCACTTCGCCGTATGCCCCCGGCTCGCCCTGGTACCCGACCTTCAGGTCCACGTCCCTCGCCTTCGCGGAAGCTTCCCGATCCGTGATTTCGTGCAGCACCACAGCCCTCCAACCCAGCTAGATCTATCAAACTTCGCAGCCTTCGCGCGCATGCAGGAGTGGTGGATGCGCCTACAGCGCCCGCGGTGCTCCGCGTGCTATGCTCCTCGGTGATGTCGAGCGAGGACGAGCCGCTCTCAGCCCAGCTCTGGCAGACAGGCTTCCCGACCGACCCGTTCGCCGTCGTCTTCCGCAATCACTTCGCGGCGCTCCGGGCGGCGCACCAGGCGCAGCCAGCCGAGGGAGTGTTGATCGCGGCGGTGGACGGCAACGGGATCTTCGACGCCCATGCGCACCTGCGCTTGCCCCCGTCGGGCATCGCGCACCTGATCGTCGGCCGCCACGAGCGCTGCGACGTGGTCCTCTCGCGCGACAGCGACGTGTCGCTGCGGCATCTCCTCTTGCGCGCGACGCGCGGGCCGCAGGGCCAGCTCCAGCTGCGCGCGATCGACCTGCGCTCGCGCTGCGGCCTCCTCTCCGAGGACGGGAAACGCTGCGAAGCGATCGCGAGCCAGGGACCCCTCTTTCTCCAGGTCGCGAGCTACATCGTTTTCCTGCTCCCCACGGGCCCGTCGGCCAGGCCCTGGTCGCACGACGCCGACGAGACCTGGCGCGGGTTCGCGCCGCGCAACCAGGAGATCCTCCCGCCACCGCAGCCGCTCAAGTCGCGGTCCGCGCCCGCGCCCGGAGCGGTCAAGCTCGCCACCATCACCATCCAGTCCAGCTCGCCGCAGGCCGGCGACCTGACCTCGACGCACGCCGTCTGGAGCGATCAGCTGGAGCGCGGCATCCTGGTCGGGCGTGACGACCGCTGCAGCCACGGCGGCCAGGACGAAGGCAACCTCTCGCGCGTGCACCTGGTCCTGCTCAGCGTCGACGACGAGGTCTGGGCCATCGACACCGCCAGCACCAACGGCACGCGCGCGTTCAGCGGCCCGCCCTTCCGGCAGCTTCTCCTCTCGGGGGAGACGCAGCTCATCCTCGCCGACGCGCTCGCGCTGCTCTGGGCGCCCGCCCTGCATCCGGCCCGTGCCTAAGTTCCTTGCATGGGGCGCAAGGGTGGCAGGCGAAGGAGCAACCGCCAGGTCGGCTACGTGGTGATCGGGCTGGGGCACATCGCGCAGGCGGCGGTGCTCCCGGCCTTCGCGCACGCGAGCAACTCCAGGCTGGTGGCGCTGGTCTCGAGCGATCCGCAGAAGCGGGAAAAGCTGGCGCGGAAATACCGGTGCGATGCGTATGACGTGCGCGATCTCGATGACGCCCTCGCCCGGCCCGACGTGGACGCGGCCTACATCGCGGAGCCCAACGACAAGCACGCCGAGTTCGCCGTGCGGTGCGCGAAGGCAGGCGTCCACGTCCTCTGCGAGAAACCGCTGGCGGTGAGCGAAGAGGAGTGCCGGCGGATGATCGAGACCTGCCGCGAGGCCGGCGTCAAGCTGATGACCGCCTACCGGCTGCACTTCGAGGAGTCGAACCTCGCGGCGGTCAAGCTGATCGAGGAGGGCAGGATCGGCGACCTGCGCTTCTTCTCCAGCACCTTCGCCTATCAGGTCCGGCCCGGGAACATCCGCACCTCAGCGGAGCGCGGCGGCGGCGCGATCTGGGACCTGGGGGTGTACTGCATCAACGCTGCCCGATACCTGTTCCGCGCCGACCCGGTCGAGGTCTTCGCCATGCGGATGGACCGGCGCGACGACGAGCGATTTCGGGACGTCCACGAGGGGATGGGCGTGCAGCTGAAGTTCTCCGGAGATCGGATCGCCCAGTTCGTGGTCAGCTTCGGCGCTTACGAGCAGGACCAGTATCGCATCGTCGGGACCCGGGGGCACCTCGAGCTGCGGGACGGCTACGAATTCGCCGGGCCACGCGAATTGCACGTCTCTGTCGGCGGCAAGGAACGCGTGCGGAAGTTCAAGGCCGCCGATCAGTTCGCGCCTGAGCTGGTCGCGTTCTCCCGCGCGATCCTCGAGGATACGGAGGTCGAGCCGGACGGCGAGGAGGGCTTGAGGGACGTGCGAGTGATCGTGGCCGCGCTGAAGAGCGCGCGGGAGAACCGCCCGCTGACGCTGTCCTGGCCGCCGCGGAACCGGCGGCCGGAGCCGTCGGACCGCATCTATC
>DATBZA010000049.1:0-6159 GCA_036513415.1 Myxococcales bacterium
CGTCGATGTACGTTCGCCTGCACAGCTGGCGCGCGCCCGCCGGCGGGACGGCCTCGCACGACAGGCCGGTGATGCTCTGGCCGGGATCGGGGCCCTGGCAGCTTCCGTCCCGCACGACCTCGTCGTCCGGGCACCGCAGCGAGCAGTCGCAGAGCTGGCGCGGGCGGAATGCGAACGGAAAGGCGCCGGAGGCGAGCGCCGCCTGACTGACCTGCAGCGGACCGATGCCGGAGAGGCCCCGAGGTTCCCCGAGCAGCAGCTGCGCGTCGCCGGAATCGTGCCCGGAAGCCAGGGGCGCCGAGACGATTCTCGGTTGCCCATCCGGATCGACCTCGAAGCGCCAGGGGACCACGAAGCGCTGTCTCCGCACCCGCAGGCCCGCTACCGTCCGCTCCTCGGGTTGATCGCGCGTCACCGTCAACCCGACCGAGACCGCGCAGCCGGGTTGGAAGCGGAGGGCATTCGGCCCGAACAGCTCCGCCCGCAGCCGCTGGAAGGCACGCTCGAGCGGGGCAGCGGTGAACACGCCGTCGGTGGGGGTGAACGCTGAGGGATCGTCGGGCAGCAGGTCCTCGAGCCCTACGGGCACCCAGAGATCGTGGAAGAGATTCAGGTCGGGATCGTCGTTGCGCTTCTCGCCGGCCTGTTCGCACCACATCGCAGCGGCCATGAGCGCGTTGATCCCGCCGGCGGACGCGCCGCTCACGGCAGCGAGATCCGTTCCTCCCGAGGCGCGCAGGTAGCGGACGATCGCCCACGTCAGCCCGGCCTCGTAGCTGCCCAGGCTGACGCCGCCGCTGATGATGAACGCGAGCCTGCCGCGCGGCAGTGACGGCGGCGGCGCCGCGAGCAGCGCGAGGGCGAGGAGGATCATGGGCGCCGATCATGAAGACACGGCGCGCGGAAGTCGAGAAGCCCAAGGCCTTGAACGGTATTTGGACCTCGGCCCTCAGGGCGTCCTGCACAGCCCGGGAGAGGTCCGGCGCTCGCTGCCGACGCGGTGATTTGGGGACACCATTGACACCATACGAAACTAGTACCGCCCCACAGAGGTCCTGACCTTTTCGAGGTTAGAAGGCGGATTTAAGGTCGAGGCCGGCTGGGCGCGGGTAAGCGTGGCCGAGCTTGTTGCGTGCGCGCTGGACGTCGAAGAGCCAGCGCACACGGGCACCGCTGGCGTTGCGGAGACGAGTCCAGAGTGCGATTTCGCACTTGAGCATGGCCATGTCGGCGATGCGCTTGGAGTAGGCGTAGATGAACGCCAGATACTGGCCCTGCATCGCGATTGCCGGAACCGGCAGCACACAAATGCCGGCCGGCGGGATGAGGCAACGAGGTAGCTGTGCTGATGGCACCGCCCGAACGCCACGTCCGAACATCTACGCGCGCTCCAGCTCGTCCCAGAGAGCACGACTAGCCTGCGCGGCAGCGTAGTCGCCCACGGCTGCGTCCAACTCCGGCGCTGCGAAGCGAACGTTGGATCGTTGGAGAAGGGCGCGCCGGAGCTGCGCCCGGAATTGTCCGAGGTCGCCGTCCGCGGGCGGGAACAGCTTCCCGTATACGACCCGGTGCTCCCTCGCAGGGCGCGGAACATGTGCGTGGGGCTTCTCGCCGCGAGCGCAGGAGGCGCAGATCATGTTGACCTCCTCGGACAACACGTAAAGGCGAGAGCCGGGCGGCAGGTCGCCCTCCATGCTTGCCACAATGCCGTTCTGCGGCTGGCGCGCCGCGAACCGGAACAACTGCTGACGGTTCCGATTCAAGAGCGCGAGGATCGGAAGCCTGGGCACTCGTTTACCGTCCACGTCACGCCAGCCGCATGGCGCGGCATCGAACAGGATGACATCGCCGTAATCCGCAGGGCCATCCCATAACGTCGCGGAGATGATTCGCCCATGCACCGGTCCGAGCCTGTCGATCCAGACATGCTCAAACTCCAACGGGCGATCGTCGCTCACCTCCGGGCCTGCTGGAGTACCGCGAGTGCCGATGCGTACCTGGACGTGGTGGCCGCGGTGGTAGGCGCCGTCATTGTTGATCTTGTCGCTCATCCCCAAGTCGCGCCAAGCACGCAAGCCGTCCGCGTATCGCCTTCGCCGGTGGCGCAGATCCCGAGATTCCAAAGCGCGCTCTCGCCCTTGCGAACTCCCTGTTCGAGGGCGCGCTCGTTCGCCCTCGTGCCGTCGGTCCAACGGCCTCGGTACTTGTGGCAGAGGCCGAACCCGTACCAACACCCGGCGTTCCGTGGCGCGGTTGCGAGGGCAGCTCGGAAAGCTGTCTGGGCGGCGTCGTCTTCGTCGCGGCCGAGGAGGCGCAGCGCGCACCCAAGGTCAAATTGAACGCGACCGCCGACACGAGGATCGGCGAGCTGCTCTGGAGTAAGTGAGCGCAAGCAAGAGCGGAGGCTCGCAGCCGCCGACGCTGCCGGGTCATTCGGGTCGCGCGGCTCGTCCAGTGGGGCCGATTCGTCGGCGGCGGTTAGCAGGTCCGTGGCGAGCGAGAGCAGTCGCATGTCGCCCGGGTACTTCGACAGCGCTTCGCGCGCGCACCGGATCGACTCCGGCGTCGCCGGACGGGCCATGCGGCGCACCAACCCGACCGCGGCGATCCTGCGCCCGAGAAACCCCGTCAGCATCGGCAGTCGAATTACCACGAACGTCGGTCAACTCCGCCGGCCTACCGGCAGCAGTCGCGGCAGAAACAACAGCAGCCGAGTCGCTTGGTGCCGCTCGTGGTGCCGTTAACGACTAAGTATTCGACGCTAGAGGAGAAAATTGGTGGAGGCGGCGGGAATCGAACGCGGACCCAACGCCCCGAAGAGTCGCAACGAATCCCATCAAGTCCTGTTCCCCCGCCCACTTGGCTCTCCGCCGACACGACGCATCGCTGCGGGTCCCGAGAATACCTGTACCAACCTGTACCAAGCATGAACGCCCCGCCATTGCTTACGTTGGTGCCGAGCGCGGAAAAAAGACCGCAGACCGAGCGGAGGGCGCACCGAGCATTCGTCGAAAACCAGACGCGGCGTGCGGTCGACGGCCGCTTTGGCGCTTCCTACCTTTGCGTATGTCCCGTCTGCTGGCCGCCGCACTGCTCGCCGCCGCACTGCTCGCCGCGTCATGCGCTCGCGGCGGCTTGGCCCCGAGGTTCGAGCCGAAAGGCGGCGTTCTTCGAGTGGGATCCTGGGCGGATGGGTCTCCATTCCGTGATCGGCAATGCGAACGGCAGCGGCGACTGGCTGCGTCTGCCGAACGGGGCCGACTGCTTGGAATGGCAAGGACACACGGCGCTGTGCTTCAACGGCAGTCTTTACGCCGTTCGCGGCGAGCAAGCGGGACTGCTGGCGCGCGAGATCCTCCCCCAAGGCGTGAAGGGCTACATGGTGGCAGCGTCGGCACGAAAAGTCTTCTTCGTCAGCTCGCCTGGCCTTTGGTTCGTCGAGTTGCCGGCGCCATGACGGCGGCGACCGACGCCCCCGCGTCTTCAAGGCTGGACGTGACCGATTGCGCGTAGCGGCCCTCCTCCTCTACGCGTTCGTCGCTCTCCCGGCTCTCGCCGCCGAGCAGCAGCCGGAGCGCACCTCCGAGCCCCCTCCCGACGCTCCCACCATCAGCGCCGACGTGGCCCCTGGCTGGCACTTCGTCGGCCTGCCGCTCGTCTCTTACGGGAGCGACGTCGGCCTCACCTTGGGCGGCGCGCTCTTCTTCTACCGCGACGTCGCCCACCATCCCGGCTTGCAGCAATCGTCCACCCTCTCCCTCTCATGGGCGTCCCGAGGGCCACGCAACCTCGACCTGGGCTGGGGGACCCCGCGCCTCCTCGGGCCTATCGAGGGGAGCATCAACCTGCACCTCTCGGACGACCCGCGGATGCCATACTGGGGTGAGGGCGCGCAGCTCGGCGGCCTCCCGGTGCCCGCCGGCTACGGGACGCCGCCCCCAGAGTACCGCTACCACGACCGCCGGGCGTTCTTGGCGGCCATCCTGCGCGGGCCGATCCTCGGGTCGCTCGGTTGGCACGTCCGCGGCCGGTACCTCAACGTCGGCGTGCGCGAGTCGAGCGCCCTCCTCACCACATCATCGCCTCCGGGCTACCGTGGAGGCAGGGTGCTGCTCGCGGAGGCCGGCCTCCTCTACGACCGCCGCGACCGGCCGATGGCGACGCGCGAGGGCCTCTTCCTGTCCGCCTCGGGATTCGCGGCACCGTTCGTCTCCGGCGTCTCCGACTTCGCCTTCCACGGCTACAACGGCACCGCGCGCTTCTACCTGCCGCTTTGGCCCGGGGCCGCCCTCGCCTTCCGCGCCCTCTACGACCACAAGCTCGCGGGGTTGCCGTGGGGTCAGAAGAGCGACCATGACGCCGTCCCGTTCTTCGAGCGCATGCTCTATGAAGGTTACACCTACGACCAGGGCCTCGGCAGCGCCTCCACCATCCGCGGGATCGCGCGCTACCGTGTCTCCGGAGAGGCTAAGCTGCTCGGCAACGCCCAGCTCCGCGTGAACCTCCTAACCCTCCACCTCGCCGGGAAGAGCCAGGAGATCGGCGTCACGGGGGGCGTCGACGCCGGCCGCGCCTGGCAGCCCGGCTACGAGCACGTGGACGGCGCCGGCGTGGCGGCGGGCCTGCGCATCATCTGGGACCGCGCCGTCCTCCTGCGCGTCGAGATGGCGCGCGCTCGGGGCGGCGATCAGGCGCTCTACGTGGCCTTCGGCGAGCAGTTCTGATCGGCTGCCGGCGGCGGAGGCTGTGGGTCGCCTGAACTCACATCGTGGGGCGGTGAGCGACCCGCCTCAACTCTTGGGCGCCCGCTGACGCGGGCTAGGGAAAACGTCTTAGTCATGACGCTGGCGCGAGGCGGCCAGCATCGCTTTTCGTATCATAGGGCTGAGCACCGGAAAGACGAGCGGACGCAACCGCGAGCTCCCGCTCAGCGGCGACGCCCTCGCCGCACTCAAGGCCCAGCGGCACCTCCGAGGCGAACTGGTGTTCTGCGCGGAGAGGGGCCGCGCCTTCAAGGAGAACGAGCGCAGGTGGCCGATTGGCGCGCCTGCAAGGGCTGCGCAAGATCAGCTGGCAGGTTCTGCGGCACACCTTCGCCTCGCACCTGGTGATGAAGGGCGTGCCGCTCAAGGCGGTGCAGGAGCTGATGGGTCACGCGAACGATCGAGATGACCTTGCGCTACTCGCACCTGACCGGAAGTCGGACGCGGTGCGGTGCAGCTGCTCGATCGGCATGGCAATTCCATGGCAACGGGCACCACCCCGTCGGCCAACTAACGAGAACGAGACGAGCAGATTGATGGAGGCGGCGGGAATCGAACCCGGCCACCTCGATCGTCTTGGCGCGGGATCACGCGGGATCGCGCAGAATCCTGCGATCTACTGAGGGGATCCGGCGGCAGACTTGCCTATCTCGCGCGGCGAACCCGAATCCAGCGGACAGCGTGGACCAACGGGACCATGGTGGCTTCGTGCGCCGCAACCTCCACCTTGGCAACGAGGCAGTCCGGCATCCACGATTCTCCTGGAGCGAACACGAATCTCCACGATCCTGTGATTTCCTTCACGTCTTCAGAGAGCGTTACCGCGCCTGGTTCCACAAACGCAGCGTTGACGTAGATGAAGGAGGCTCCGTTGACGGAAGTTCGCTTATCCGTCCTTCCTGCGTGTCGGTGTCGCCTTCGGAAGCCTCCGACGACAGGCAACTCGATGCCCTGTACGAGGCGCATAAGCCGGACGCGTTCCTCAAGCTGCCGCACCCAAGCAATTACAAATTGCGGGCGCTGGTCGATGATGGAGAGGTCATTCTACGAAAACTGCGCGAATGGGAGGCCCAGCGGGCGCGCCCTAAAGCGGCACAGGGCGGAAGCGGGTCTTGATACGTGGCGCGGCCTGCGCAAGCGCCGACACACTGAGTGTATCCGACCGTGCGACGACCGTGCGACAACGAGCAGCTTCGGCGCTCGTCCTCACTCGTGGGCACCGAGGAGGGCGCAGAAGTCTCCCGAGGGGAGCACGCGCAGACCTGGCGAACGTTCCTCCAGAACCACGTCTTAGACCTCGTCTCCGTCGACTTCTTCGTCGTGCCAACGGCGACCTTCCGTGTGCTCTACGTGTTCGTGGTCCTTCTGCAACATCGCCGTCAGGTCGTGCACTTCA
>DATBZA010000050.1:0-51137 GCA_036513415.1 Myxococcales bacterium
GCTGGGCGACGAGCCGATGCGCTGGCTCTTCGAGCGCTGCGCGCAGAGCTGGGCGCACGCGAGCGCAGATCGGCATCGCTATCGAGGGCTCGCTCTCTACGGCGTCGACGGCACCACGGTGCGGACACTTGATTCGGCAGAGAATCGCGCGCACTTCGGAGGCCAGTCGGGCGGCGACCGCGGAGCGAGTGGCTACCCGCAGGCGCGGGTGGTCACGCTGATGGCGCTGCGCTCGCACCTGCTCGCTGCGGCGCGGTTCGGCCCCTACGCCGTCGGCGAGACGACCATGGCTGAGGAGCTGTGGCCCGAGCTTCCCGACGACTCGCTCTGCATCGTCGACCGCGAGTTCCTCGCCGTGAGGTGCCTCTCGGCGATCGAGGACCAGGACCGCAACCGCCACTGGATGACGCGCGCCAAGAGCAGGAGCCGCTGGCGTACCGTGAAGCGACTCAGCAGGGGCGACGAATTGGTCGAGCTGGAGTTCTCCGACCAAACGCGCCGCGCGAATCCCGAAATGCCCGAGCGCTGGCTGGTGCGCGCGATTCGCTATGAGCGCCCTGGCTTCCAGCCGCAGACGCTGCTCACCTCGCTCCACGACCACAAGAAATTCCCCGCCCGCGAAATGGTCGCGCTCTATCACGAGCGCTGGGAGCTGGAGCTCGGCTTCGACGAGGTCAAGACCGAGCTGCTCGAGCGCGAGGAAGCGCTGCGCAGCAAGACTCCGCGCGGCGTCGCGCAGGATCTCTGGAGCCTCGGGCTCCTCTACAATCTCGTCCGCCTGGAGATGGAGCAGATCGCCGTCGAGGCCGGCGTGCCACCCACCCGCATCAGCTTCATTGCCGCGCTACAGTTCATCCAGAACTGCTGGCTCATTTGCGCCGCCATGGCCCCGGCCCGCATCCCGCGTAAGCTGCGCCGGCTCCGCGAGGACCTTTCTCAATTCATCCTGCCGCCCAGACGGAGCGAACGACTCTACCCGCGCGTTGTGAAGATCAAAATGAGCGCTTACCCGAAGAAGCGCTCGCAGCCTGCGGGCCTCATCTGGAAGAGGGCTTAATTGACATCGCCGCACTGACTGGCATTGGGGCTAACGCGCCTTTGTCGGGAGGGGTTCCAGCGACTCCTCGCGCTGAGCATCTGACGCCGCGGGCCCCTCGACGAGCTCCGGGTGGGACGACAGGGACGTGGCTGGGCTGGCTTCGATCCCCAGCCGGTCGCGCACGTCGTGATTTAGACTGGTCAGCACCTCCTCGAGGCGCTCCACCCGCTGCTCGACGCCCTGCACCCGCTGCTCGATGGCAAGCTCATGCCGCTGCGACTTCTGGCGGTACTCCATTTCGAGCGTCAGCTCGCGCTCCTTGAACTTGAAAAACCTGACGGCGACGATTGCGAGAGCAGGGAGCCCCACCGCCACCGCGACGGTGACAATGGTGCCGAGCGCGGCGATCACCAAACCGATCAGGTTCGACGACATGACAGCTGTACGCACCACACGCGCCGGGATTTCGCCCAAAGCGTTCATGTACTCGAATCTGGAGAGATGGAGCCGACAGCCGGACTTGAACCGGCGACCTACGGTTTACGAAACCGTTGCTCTACCGACTGAGCTATGTCGGCCCGGGAGCGAGGGCCGCTGCTTCTAGCAGCGCGCGCGTGCGAGCGTCAAGGCGCGTGCCGCTGCGCTCGCTCGGCTGCTCGCGTCATTGACAATTTTGTCGGGATATCCAGACTGCGCGGCCATGAACCCGCTCCGCGTCGCGGTCGTTGCCGCGCTGCTTGCGGCGTGCAGCAAGTCCAGTGCGCCGCAGGGCCCGGCGGACGTCCAGGTGTCTACCGATCTCAACCCTGGCATGGTGGATACGGCCCTCGCATTGATTGCGCGGAGCGGGGGTCCGCGCGGCCAGCGGATTCCCGGCATGCACGCGGGAGTGTCTTCGCTGCCGGGCGCAGCGGGCGCGCCGGTCGCGGGTGGCGAACAGGCGCCCACACCGGCCGAGATGGGCGACGTTCGCTGGGACAACGAGCCCTACGGCGCCATCGCGGCGGCGGCCAAAGGCTTGCTGCTGCCCGCGCCGTCCACGGGACAAGACGTGCCGCCGCTCTGGAAGGATCCGGGCGGCACCTGGGTGGCGGTCGGCGGCCGCGCGGTCGTGCTACTCGTCGCGACGGACGAGCTGGGCGATCATGGAGCGCCGGTCCGGTTCACCGCCCTCACCGAGCCCTGGCTGAAGGGGAAGGTCGCAATCCCGTCGCCGACGGGCGGAATGGCGCTCGCGCACTTCACTGCCCTCTACGCCGCCTGGGGACTGGAGCGGATGGAGGCCTGGCTCAAGCAGCTCAAGGCCAACGAGCCGCAGATCTACCCGACCGACGACGAAGTCCGCCAGGCGATCGTCAGCGGCCAGGCCATCGTCGGACTGGCGGCGAGCGACGAAGCGGCCAAGGCGGCCGCCAGTGCCGCGCACGTGCTGCTCGTCTATCCCAACCAGAAGAGCATCGGAACCTTCGTCTGGCCTACCGCGCTCTCCGTCCCCAAGACCGCGAAGAACCGCGAGGCAGCGCAAAGGTTGGCCGAGCGCCTCGCCGACCGCGGCATCGAACAGCTGCTCGTCGCTCGCGTCCCCGGCTACCTTCCCTTGCGCAGCGACATTCCCGTGCCGCCTGGCGTCCGCTCCGCTGCGAATCTGGTGGTGATCTCCGTGGACCCGGCGCGCATCGTCTCCGAGATCGGCCAGCGCAAGGCTTCGCTGGCGGCCTGGGCGGCGTCGATCCCGAAACCGCTCCCGGCCGGGGCCCGGGCGCAGACGAAATGAGCCGGACGCTCAGTCGGACTTCGCCACCGGCCCCCCGCTCACATCGGGGAGATCGATCGAGTGCAGCACGATCTTCCTCAGCTCCGGCAAGGGCGGCGGCGGCTGCTGCGCGACCAGCAGCGCGGCTCCCTTGCCGATGTCGTCCTCCCGCGGGATCAGTCCGCTGACCAGCGTGATCAACTTCTCCAGCGTCTGGAAGAAGCGCAGCCGGAAGAGGGCCTCGTTCAGCCAGCCCACGGTGATGCAGTAGTACTTCGCGTACGGCGCCGTGTGGTGCACGGCGTGGTGGTCGGGGGGCAGGATCAGGTTGGCCCGTTGGAGCACCCGCACGTAGCGCGGCGGCGCGTCCATGTGCGCCCACTTGTGGAATTGGTTCGTGCCCATGATGGTGAGGCAGATGGAAAAGGTCATCGCGGCCACGAAGAACCAGGCGGTCCCGTCCGGCAGGAGCGCGGCGCCGACGGCCACGGGCAGCGAGATGAAGCAGTTGTTCCCGTTGGTCTCCAC
This sequence comes from Myxococcales bacterium, assembly GCA_036513415.1. Classification (GTDB taxonomy): domain Bacteria; phylum Myxococcota; class Myxococcia; order Myxococcales; family 40CM-4-68-19; genus 40CM-4-68-19. The sequence continues at coordinate 3,321 of DATBZA010000050.1, forward strand.
GAAGTCGTGGCGCGTGATCTCCTTTTGATCGACGTGATGCTCACGAAAGGGACGAATCAGCGCCCTGCCGATGATGGGCCACTCCGGCGTGCCCCAGGTGTCGGCCAACCAGTGGATGAACCCGGAGAGGAAGTCCGCCGCCACGAAGCCAAGCATCAGCGCGGAGAGCGCCAGGAACGGGTTGGTGCCGATCCGCGGCGCGATGTCGACCAGGAGCCAAGCCATGGCGAGGGCGTAGGCCAGGATGCTTGCGATCTCGAACCGCCGCATCGCCGGGCCGTATCCCTCCCGGAGGGCATGCCGGTCGTGCTGCCGGATCTCCAGATCGTTCATCGCGCGCGTTTCCCCCTCGTGAATCCAGTGTGGCACAGAAGAGGCGGCGTCGGGAATCCTGCGCAGGCATCCGCCGCGCCCTTGCACAAAGCGTTGCGGGAGGTGGGCGTTTGGGTCACAAGTACGCACATGCGCATCGCCAATCTCCTGGCCCTGCTCGTCGTCCTTTCCTGCCGACAACAAGCGATGCCGGCGCGGCAATCCAGCGCTTCCGGAGTCGCCGAGATCGCGGTGACGGAGAGAGGATTCGAGCCCGAGCGCGTCCAGGTCAAACCCGGCGAGCAGGTCACCCTGCGGTTCACCCGCAAGGCCGAGAAGACCTGCGCGGACGCCGTGGACGTCCAGGGCGATCCCGTCCGCCACATGCTTCCCCTGAATGCGCCGGTCGACGTGAAACTGACGGCGCCCAAATCCGGCGAGCTGGCGTTCGCGTGCCCCATGAACATGTACCGGGGCGCGATCGTGGTGGTCGCGCAATAAGGAGGTCTCGATGCATCTCGCGCTCCTGCACGAGGGCCGCCCCGCGTTGCTGCGCGTCGAGGGTCCCGCGAAGGCTCCGGTGGCGCTGTTCTTCCACCCGTTTCCGCTGCACGCCGACGCCTGGGAGGAGATGCTGATGGCCTGCGCCGCCTCTGGCTTGTGCGCGGCCGCCATCGACGCGCCGGGCTTCGGCGGAACGCCTCCCCTCGGGCAACCGCTGAGCATGGACAGGCTCGCCGACCTGGGCGCCGCCGCGCTCGACGCTCTTGGGGCACGGCGTGCGGCCATCGTGGGATGCTCGATGGGTGGATACGCGGCGATGGCATTCGCGCGGAAGTTTCCCGAGCGGATGGCAGCGGCGGCGCTGATCGCCACGAAGGCGACCGCCGACACCGCGGAAGCGAAGCAGAACCGGGAGCGGCAAGCCTCCCTCGCCCTGGAGAAGGGCGCCCAGGCGGTGGTGGCTGAATTCGCCCCGAAGCTGGTGGCGCCCGAGGCGCCCCCCCCCGTCCGGCGCCGGGTCGAGGAGCTGGCCTCCCGGGCCACCGCCCAGGGAATCGCCGACGCGCTCCGCGGCATGGCGCAGCGGCCAGACTCCACCGCGGACCTGCCCAGGTGGAAGGCGCCTACGCTGGTGATCGCCGGCGAGCAGGACCAGCTCATGCCGCGGACCGAGATGGAAAGGATTGCGAGCTCCGTTCCGGGCGCGAGGCTGGAGGTGATCCGCGGCGCCGGCCATCTGCCATTCTTGGAAAGCCCGCCGGCGGTCGCTCCACTCCTCGTTGCGCACCTGCTCGCCGGGAGGGCGTCTTGACCCCACCCGCGGCCCTTGTGGGCGCACCTCTCCGCAGTGCGAGAGTCAGCCTTTGGCTCGCGAGGATCGCGAAAGGAGGCTCACATGCCGTCGACGTTCACGGACGACTTGAAGCACATGGTGAAAGACGCTGCGTCTGGCGCACGGGATCGTCTCACTGCCATCCAGGGCGGCGTGCAGCCCACGCTGGTCAAGATGCGGGCGCTGCCAGCCGCCACCAAGAAGAAGATCGCCGTTGCCGGAGTCGCTGTGGCGGTGCTCGGGCTCGGCCTGGCTCTCCGCGGTGGCAAGTCGCCGAGATCGGAGCGCATCGCGGACGGCCCAAGCTTGAGGGCCAGCAATCTGAGCGACGTGCAGAGCGAGGCGCCCCGGTCGCCGGCGCGCGCCGCCCAGCGGAGCTACGCGGTGGGCAAGGCAGAGGAGAAGCACGGGGAGTACAAGTCGGCCGCTGAGAGCTACCTGGTCGCCGCGCGGAAGGGCGACGCACGGGGGCTGAAGAAGCTGGTGGCGATGACCCACGCTCCCAAGTGCGAGGCACGCTCCGAGGCGGCCGACGCGCTCGGCACCATGCGGAGCAAGAAGGCCACCGCGGCGCTGAAGAAGCTGGCGCGGTCGCGGTTCAAGGACGAGTCCCGCAGCCCGGGAGTCTTCTCCTGCAGCAGCCGTCGCGCGGCCCAGAAGGCGCTCGAGCGCCAGACGCGCGGCTGAACTGACTTTCCCCTGGGACTCCGCGGACGGCGCGAATGGCGCCGTCCGCGCACGCGCTTCGCGGCCTGGCCGTGTTGCGACCCTCCGCCCTCTGGCTTGACCGCCCCTCCTCTCAAGGGTACGACACCCGGACCTCTGGGAACGGGAGGCTCCGCTTGGCCGCGTCGATCGAGATCCTCTACCTCCGCTTCCCGGTCCACCCGAACATCACGGTGATCCAGATCGGCCCGGGCATCCAGCGGATCGACAAGGAAGGCGACAGCTACTTCGTGGTCGGGACCGAGGACGGGCCGTTGGCGGGAAAGAAGGTCGAGATCCCCGGCGACAACGTCGCCGCCATCCAGTGGACGTTGGACGAACCCGCGATCAAGACGAGCTGATGGACAAGACGGAGCGGCTGCTGGACCTGGTCGCGCTCCTGCTCGACGCGCGGGAGCCTGTCTCGTTTGCGGAGCTGCGCGAGCTGTTCCCGGAAGAGTATGGAGGGTCGCGCGGGGCGGCGGAGCGGAAGCTGGAGCGCGACAAAGCGGAGCTGCTGGAGCTGGGGGTGCCCATCGAGTACGTCGAACCGCAGCAGCTCGACGAACGCGAGCTGGGCGGCTACCGCATCGACCGGAAGTCGTTCTTCCTGCCCGATCCCAGGCTGCTCCCCGAAGAGTCGGCCGCGCTCTACGCGGCGGGCGCGGCAGCTCTCGCCACATGCGATTTCCCCTTCGCGCAAGACCTGCAGCACGCGCTCCGCAAGATCTCTCTCGCCGGCGACACGCACGCGGTCGGCGGCGCGGCAGCCCGGCGGCTCCTCGTCGTCCGCCCCGGCGACCCGCTGCGGGCCGGCAAGCTCCGGACGCTGGGCGACGCGGTGGCGCGGCGCAAGCGCGTCCATATCCATTACGAGTCCCCTCCGGGACTGGAGGGAAGGCCCGGCAAACGCAGCGAGCGCGACGTCGATCCCTGGGGCCTGGCGTTTCGCGGGCGTGCATGGAGGCTCGTCGGCTGGTGCCACGCGAGTCGGGACCAGCGCGTCTTCCTGGTCGACCGGATCGGCGCCGTCGAGACGAACGCGCAGAAACCGCACACGCCCGACTTCGAGGCGCCCGAAGGGTTCGACGCGGCGGACGCGGCGGTCCGCTCCAGCAAGCCCTGGCAATGGGCCCACCATCCGCCGCAGGAAGTGACGCTCCGGTTCGCGACCGGGAGCGAGGCGATCGCGGAGCGCATCTTCGACGCGCCGAACGGGAAGCTGAGCGTCACCTACCTGGAAGGGCTCCTGCCGCAGGTCCTCTCGCTGGGCGACCGGGTCTGGATCGAGTCGCCTCCGGCCGCGAGAGAGAAGGTCCGCGGGGCGCTGCAGCGGATCCAGCAGAAGCTGCAGGCGCCCGCCGACCCCGCACCGGAGCCGCCCCCGCCGCCCGCGATCCACGCCCGCGCGGAACCCGGTCGCGCCGACGAGCAAGACGGCAAGCGGGAGCGGCTCCGGCGCCTGCTCCTCATCGTCCCCGCCGCCCGGCGAAGGCCCGGCGTCCAGCTCGCCGATCTCGCCCGCGAGCTGGGTCTCGAGGCGGAGGAGCTGCGCGAGGACATCGACCTGCTCGCGCTGGTCGGACGTCCGCCCTTCTCTCCCGACGACTTGATCGACATCAGCGTGGACGAGCGCGACCGCGTGACCGTCGCGCTGGACCAGAGCTTCTCGCGGCCGCCGCAGCTGACTCCGCTGGAAGCGCTGGCGCTCGCCGCCGCCGCCCAGGAGGTGGCGCCGGCGGATCCCGCCGTCACGTCGGCGCTCGCCAAGCTCACCGGGCAGCTCACGCCCACGGCGCGCCAGCTCTACGGCAGGTTGGCGCAGAGGGTCGTGGCTTCCACCCCTGCGCCCAGGGGAGCGGAGAAAGTCCTGGCGCAGCTCCGCGCCGCGGCGCAGGGCCACCGTGAAGTCGCGCTCGACTACGACAAGGAAGGCCGGGGCGCCGCGGGCGAGCGCGTGTTCCGTCCGCAGGGCGTGATCGATCACGGAGGCGTCTGGTACACCATCGGCCACGACCTCGGCCGCGATGCGGAGCGCACCTTTCGCGTCGACCGCATCCTCGCCGTGCGCGAGACCGGACGGAGCTTTCCCGACCCGGGCACGCTCGATCCGATCCGGTTCCAGCGCGAGCAGCTCTACTTTCCCAGCGGGCGCGAGCAGGCCGTCGCGGTGCGCTTCTCGCCGGCGGCCGCTGCCTGGGCCCTCCAGCGCTACGGGTCGCGCGCCCGGCAGCTCCCCGACGGTCGCGTCGACGTGTTCATCGAGAGCGCCGGGTCGGGATACGCCGTGCAGCTCGCGCTCTCTCTCGCGGGCGAGGCGGAGATCGCCGCCCCATCGCACGCGCGCGACGCGCTTCGCGACGAAGTGGAGCGCGCGCTGAGACTGGAACGCGTCTCATGATCGGACTGGCGAGTGACCGCGCTCAGGCGTAGCCGCTAAGCCGCCTACGGCGGCCGCGGCTATTGACATGGGCCGGAAACCTTCCTAGAAACGCGCGCCCTCGGCGATGACGCACTGATCCGTGCGCGTCCCGGATCGGAGGAAGATTGGCTGCGAAAGTCGTTACGGGTGAGCCTCGCACCACGGTCTACACGGAGGCGATGGAGGTCTTCCATCGCGCGGCCGACCTGATCGGGCTCGACCGCCGCGTCCGGATGGAGCTGGAGGAGCCGGATTACGAGCACATCTTCTACGTCACGGTGAAGCTGCACACCCGTCTCGCGCCACTGACCCAGGATGCGGAGAAGTTCAAGGACCTGCCCGACAGCGAGCTGCTGCCGGACGGCCTCGAGCCGCTGCTCGACAACAGCTTCGTCTTCAAGCGCCGGGCGCTGATCGGCGCGAATCTCGCGATGCGCGACGGCGTGGTCCGGCTCAAGGGCAAGGGCCTCTACAAGGTGATCCCGGGGCGGCCCGAGCGCTTCAAGGCCTACCGCGTCCAGCACAACCAGGCGCGCGGTCCGTACAAAGGCGGCACCCGCTTCCACCAGGACGTCTCGCTCGACCTCTTCAAGGTGCTTGCGGCGGAAATGACCTGGAAGACGGCCATCGCCGACGTGCCCTTCGGCGGCGGCAAGGGCGGCATCAAGGTGGACCCGCGGAGCCTCAGCTCCGAGGAGTTGGAGGCGCTGACGCTGCGCTACATGTACCGGCTCAAGCCGCTGATCGGCCCCGACCTCGACATCCCGGCCCCAGACGTCGGCACCGACGGCGCCATCATGGGACTCCTGCTCCGGCAATACACCGACGGCGAGCGCGAGCGTCACAAGCTGCGCGGCGTGGTCACCGGCAAGGACACGCGCATCGGGGGCTCGGAAGGCCGCGTGAAGGCCACCGGGCAGGGCCTCGCCTACTGTATCCAGGAGTGGTTCGCGGAGCGCGGCGGCACGCCGGCCGGGAGCACGTTCATCCTGCAGGGCTTCGGCAACGTGGGCGCGAACGCGGCCGAGATCCTCTGCGCCCTGGGATCGAAGTTCCTGGCGGTGAACGACGCGGGTGGGACCATCTTCAATCCGGCCGGCATCGACGTGAAGGACTTGATCTCGTACGTGTACGAGAACCCGCGCAACCTCCGCCGCACCGTGGGGGGCTATCCGAAGGCGCAGCAGATCTCCAAGGCGGACCTTTGGGACGTCGACGCCGACATCTGCATCCCTGCCGCGCTGGGCGGGGAGATCACGGGGCCGGTGGCGGAGCGCCTCAAGTGCAAGGTGGTCGCGGAGGGAGCGAACGGCCCCACCACGCCGGAAGGCGATCGTGTCCTGGCCAAGCGCGGCATCGAGCTGATCCCCGACATCATCGGCAACGCCGGCGGCGTGACGGTCAGCTACTACGAGTGGATCCAGAACAAGCGTATGGAGCACTGGAGCGAGACGGAGGTGAACGGCCGACTGGAGCAGGCCATCAAGTCGAACTACCGCATCATCCGCGACATCGCCCGCAACACGCCGCGAAGGACCGCGACCCACAACAGCTCGCGGTACACGATCGCGAAGGAGATCGACATGCGCACGGCGGCGATGGTGCTCGCGCTCAAGCGCATCGAGGCGCACTACCAGCTCGAGGGCTTCTCGCAGTAGCTACTGCCGGGTCGAGACGTCCGCCAGCCGCCCGCGCCGCTCGTACAGCACCACGGTCCACCGGCGCCAACCCGCATCCGCAGGCGCGCTCGCGTCGGCGCGGCAGAGGTGAGCGCGCGCATCGGTGGCGCTGGGCAACGGCTCTTCGCAGGCGAATCCGTGCTCGCCCATCCACTGCCGCGCGCCGGAGATCTCGCGGCCTTCGGGAATGTAGACCAGCAACCGCGCCCGCGCGTCCTCGATGTTGCGCGGCCACGCGAACGGCTCCCGCCGGGGACCGCTGCAAGCCGCGACTGCGAGCGCCACGGAGACGAGGTGGAGCTTCACGCGGCGAAAGTAGACTAAAGTCACCAGCCTTGCACTGGACCGACGAAGACCACCCGCTCTGGACCTGGCTCCTGGGCGCGTGCGCCGCGGCGACTGTGGTGCCGCTCTGGTCCGCGGCCCACCTGCCCTTCACCGACCTCCCGCAGCACGTTTCGGCCATCGGGACCCTGCGGCACTGGTGGGACCCCTCCTGGAAGTCCCAAGAGTACTTCACGCTCGCCTTCGGCCAGACGCAGTACCTGCTCTACTACCTGGTTGGCGCGGCGTTCGCGTTTCCATTTGGTACCGCGGAGCGGGCGAACCTGGTCCTGCTCTCCCTCATCGCCGTCGCTTTTCCCTGCTCGCTGCGCGCGCTGCTGCGCGCCCTCCGCGCCGACACCCGCCTTGCGCTGTTCGGCTGCACGCTCTTCTGGAGCCAGTCGCTCCTGATCGGGTTCTTCAACTACCTCGCGGCCATGCCGCTGACTCTCTGGGCGCTCGCGCTCACGCTGCGGCAGACCGAGACCCCCTCGCGGCGCACGCTCTGGACGCTCGCGCTCGCCGCGACCGCGCTGTTCTACCTGCACCTCTCCGCTTTCGTCTTTTTCGCCCCCGCGGCTGCGCTGGTCTCGGTGGGCATCCCCCGGCTGGCGCCGCTGCGCGAGTGGCCCCGCAAGCTGCTCTGGGCTGCTCCGGTCGCGGTGCTTTGCCTGCTCTGGCTCGCTTACAGCCCCGTGGTGCATCCGCAGTCCGTCGGCTGGCGGCAGCCGATGGCAGTCTCCTGGGAGGAGCCCGCGACGGCCCTGCGCAACGTCAACGACGCGCTGCTCGACATCTGGCGTGGCCCCCAGGATGAGTGGTGCCTGCTGGCGCTGCTCGCCGCCGCCGCGCTGCTCGCCTGGCCGCAGCGCCGCGAACCGGAAGAACACCCCTGGCGCCGCGGGCTCGTCGGGGTCTGGCTCGCGCTGGCCGCTACGCTCTACCTGGCGTTTCCCATCTCGATCGGTTGGATGTGGCAGCTCAACGAGCGCTATGTCCTGCTCTTCGCGCTGCTCGCCCCGGCGCTGCTGCGGCCCGCGCGCGGCCTGCGTGGAGCCGCGCCGCTTTTGCTGGCGGCCGCGACCGGTCTCTTCGCGGCGGCGAATTCGGCTTCCAACATCCGGGCCTTCGAACGCGAGGTGGGACCGTTCGACAGCGTGCTGGAGCGCGCGCAGCCAGGCCGCCGCATGATCGGAATGATCTTCGAGCAGAACTCGCGGTACGCGAAGTTCAGCGCGTTCCTGCATTTCCACGCGTACTACCGGGCGCGGATGGGCGGCGTCGCATCGTTCTCATTCGCCGAGCTGCCGCAGTCCCCACTCCGCTACCGCCCCGAGAACGCGCCGCCGCCGCACCCGGTTGGCTGGGAGTGGCACGCGAACTCTTTCCGCAACGACGTGGACGGGTACTACTACGACTACGTGCTGGTGCACGGCTGGGTGGATCCCTTCGCGCGCCCTCAACCGGGGCCGCGCTGGACGCTTCGCGCGCGTGAAGGACGGTGGGCGCTCTACGAAAAAGAGCCGCAGGAGCGACCGTGATCCGGGCCGGATCTACTCAATGGATGGAGCCGCGAGCGCCCTTCTGGGGCGACTGTGGAGAAACGAACTTGAGCCCGATGCCGCGCATGCCGGCCCGGCTGGAGTCCGCCCGCGCGAAGTTGATGTAGCACTGGTAGCGGACTTCGCCCTCGAGGGTGATCTCGGCCCCGCCATGGGGCGAACAGAACGTGATCTTCACGCGCGTGCCCAGGGGAAAGGGCTCGCGCGTCTCGACGAACATCCCGGTATCCGTGATGTTTCTACCCACTCCACTGGCCACGCCACGGTCGCCTTCGAGGAACACGGGGAAAGCCTTGTCCATCCGGCCCACGGCGGATGGCTTGAACTCAGGCTGTACTTTGTCAGTACGGCTGGACATTGCCCGGCAGCTCTCCGGCTTGGCTGGAAGGCTGCACGGTAGGTGGGCGCCCGCTCGCCGTCAAGAAAGCGGGCGGCGGCTGGTCGCGCGGCGCTACGCGGCAGCTTAGATTGAAACACATGAAGGGCCATCTGGGCGCAGTGCTGACCTCGGGACTCACAGCCGTGGCGCTGGCCCTTGCCCTCCTCCAGGCCGCCGTCGTCGCGCACGCTGCGCCCAAGCACCAACCGGCAACCGCCGCGCGCACTGGACCGACGAACCGCTATTCAGCCCCGGGCGGGCGATCCGCGATTCCCTGGACGCCGGCGCCCGACAAAGCCCAGAAGGACAAGCCCGCCGCTCCGGAAGGTCCGGAGGGGTGGACGCCTCCCCAGCGGCAGCAGGACGAGCACCGCACGCCGCCGCCTCCCCAGTACCGCGGTGCTCCTCCGCGTCTCGGCCCGCAACCCGTTCGCAAGGCTGCCGCGTAGATCTGGGCGAAGCGCCTCAAACGCAGAGCGCGCAGGGATCCGGGGGGAGACCCGGGCCTGCTGCGCGCTCCAGCGATCCGAAAGAAGCCAGCTAAGCCTTCACGCGGACAGGAACGTACTGCGTTGCCTGTCCCCGCCTGACGCGAACCAGCGCGGTGTCGCCTTTCTTCACGCCCTTGACCGCGCTCTTGTATTCGGCCGCCGAGGCGACGGCCCGCCGGTTCACCTCGAGAACGACGTCGCCCGGCTCCAGCCCGGCGTCCGCCGCCGGCGAATCCGGGGCCACGTCCACCACGACCGCTCCCTTCGTCGCCGGATCCACCTGGGACTGGCGCGCGAGCTGCGGCGTCACGTCCTGGACGGAGAGGCCGAGCAGGTCTCCCTGCTCCTTCTCCTGCCCGCCTTTGCTGGGGGTGCGCCCGCCCTGCTCCTTCTCGTCGGGCCGCTCGGCCAGCTTCACTTCGATGGTGCGCTGCTTGCCTTCGCGAACGACGTCCAGCTTCACCGTGGTGCCCGGCGGGATCACTCCCACGTCGCGGGTCAGCTGGCTGTTGTCGCTCACCGGCTTTCCGTTCAGCGCCACCACCACGTCGCCGGGCTTGAGGCCGCCCTTCTCGGCCGGGCTGTCCTTGACCACGTCCGCGATCAGCGCGCCCTTCGTCGACTTCAACCCCAGGCTGTCAGCCATGTCGGAAGTGATCGCCTGCGGCGACACGCCCAGGAACCCGCGGGCCACGTGACCCGTCTGCTTCAGCTGCGGCAGGATCTGCTTCACGACGTTGATCGGGATGGCGAACCCGATGGTGTTCGCGCCGCTGATGATGGCGGCGTTCACGCCCACCACTTCGCCCTTCATGTTGAAGAGCGGCCCGCCGGAGTTGCCCGGGTTGATGGAAGCGTCGGTCTGGAGATAGTCGGAGTACGGCCCGCCGAACTGGGTCCGCTCCTTCGCGCTGATGATGCCGGAGGTGACCGTCGCCTGGAGACCGAACGGCTCGCCGATGGCCAGCACGTAGTCGCCCACCTCGGCGACGTCGGAGTCGCCCAGGGTGGCGTACTTCAGTTTGTCGACGTCCTTGCCCTCGATCTTGAGCACCGCGATGTCCGTCTTGGGATCGTTGCCGATCACCTTGGCGGAGAATTCACGCGCGCCGCCGGGGGCGGTCTCGTCGGTGATCACCTTGATCTCGTCCATCGGCCGGAAGCGGCCGGGACGCGACTCGTCCTGCACCTCGACGACGTGGTTGTTGGTGAGCACCAGGCCATCGCCGATCAAGAAGCCCGAGCCCAGCCCGTGGCGCTCCTGCTGATCGCCGGGCGAAGGCTGCCCGAAGTAGCGGAAGAAGCGTTCCATCGGATCCTGCGGCGAGTCCTCGTCCGAGTTGTCCTCGTCCTGCTGCGGCTGCTGGCGCAGGCGTGGGTGACCCTGCGGGAGCCGCTGCGCAACGCGCCCTCCCCCGCGAGGCTTGATCTTCGAGTTGATGTTGACCACCACGGGTCGGAGCTGCTTCACCAGCGGCGCCAGCGACGGCATCTGGCCGACCTGCTGCTGCTTGACGCTTTCCGCGGTGGGCGGGGGGGCCGCGATGGCCGCTGCCTGGGCATCGGCGGCAAAGAAGGAGGAATCCGACGTGAGGCGCCGGCCAGCGGACACCAGCGGCAGGGCAACCGCCGCGGCGAGCGCGCCGGTGAACAATGCGGTGATCAGGGTAAAGCGGCGATGCATGAAACCCTCCAAAGGGGCGGCCGCCCGTGTGAACAGCGCTGCCGCCCGTGCATTTCGCTGACAGGCCCGCAAAAACACGTTTCGCGCGCCCAAAAATGTCTGGACAGCAACCTAACGCCCGCAGCGGGGTCGTCAAGCTGCTTTGATTTCGAAGTGGTTTCAGTGCGATTCGGGGGTTCCCTGCAGCTCGTCCCGCGAGGACCGCAGGTCCTCGAGCTCCACGCGCCTGCCGCGCCGATCGAGCACCTCGATCCGCGAAGCGTGCAACGAATAGTAGAGGAGCCAGCGCTCCGCGTCGGTGAGGCTGCCCGGAGGGAGCGCTTCGTCGATCTCTTCCACGGTGAGAAACCCGCGCCGGATCCCCCGCGTAAAGAGTGCCTTGCGGGCCTTGTGCGATCGTCCGATCTTTAGCGAGGACATTCCGGCTTCCCCCCGCAAGGTAACGATCTAGGCGCTTTCACGCCGCTCGCGCTCTGCCTCGGCAGCAGGCCCTTTCTTCTCTGCTGTCAAGGCGCCGGACTCGGTGAGGATCCTCCGCAGCTCTTCGCCCTCGATCACTTCGTTTTGGAGCAGGCGGGCGGCCACCCGTCCCAACGCCTCGCGGTGGTGCGAGACGATGTCCCGCGCCCGCTGCATCGCCTCCTCCACCAGTCGAGAGACTTCCTCGTCGATGCGGCGCTGCGTGCGCTCGCTGTACGCCTTGTCCGTCAGCCCCGCCATCCCCTCCGCGCCCCGGAGAAAGGGCGAACGGCCCCGATCGGAATAGGAGATGGGGCCCAGGGCCTCGCTCATTCCGTATTCCGTGACCATGAGGCGCGCGATCTCGGTCGCCTGCTTGAAGTCGTTCGAGGCGCCGGTGGAGATGCTGCCGACCACGATCTCCTCCGCCGCGCGGCCGCCCATCAACCCCGCCATCTTGTCCAGCAGCTCCTCGCGCGACATCAGATAGCGGTCCTCGAGCGGGAGTTGGAGCGTGTACCCGAGCGCGGCCAGGCCGCGCGGGATGATGGAGATCTTGTGCACGGGCTCGGAGTGGACGCAGAGGCTGGAGACCAGGGCGTGGCCCGACTCGTGGTAGGCCACGATCTCCTTCTCCTTCTCGTTCATGCGGCGGTTCTTCTTCTCCAGGCCCGCCACCACCCGCTCGATGGCCTCCATGAAGTCCGCCATCACCACCTTGTCGCGGTCCTTGCGCGCGGCAAGCAGCGCCGCCTCGTTGACCACGTTCGCCAGGTCCGCGCCCGCGAAGCCCGGCGTGCGGGCGGCGATCAGCTTGAGATCCACGTCCGCGCCCAGCTTCACCTCGCGGGAATGGATGCGGAGGATCTCCTCCCGACCCCTCCGGTCGGGGCGATCGACGAGCACCTGCCGGTCGAATCGGCCCGGTCTCATCAGGGCAGGGTCGAGGATTTCGGGCCGGTTGGTGGCCGCGAGCACGATCAACGCCGTGCGCGAGTCGAAGCCGTCCATCTCCGCCAGCATCTGGTTCAGCGTCTGCTCGCGCTCGTCATGGCCGCCGAACATGCCCGCGTTGCGGCTCTTTCCGATGGCGTCGAGCTCGTCGATGAAGATGATCGCCGGGGCCTTCGCCGCGGCCTGTTGGAACAGGTCGCGCACCCGGGCCGCCCCGACGCCGACGAACATCTCCACGAACTCGGAGCCGGAGAGACTGAAGAACGGCACGCCCGCCTCTCCCGCCACCGCGCGGGCGAGCAGCGTCTTGCCCGTTCCCGGGGGACCGACCAGCAGCGCGCCTTTGGGGATGCGCCCGCCCAGCCGCCGGAACTTGGAAGGCGTCTTGAGGAACTCGACGATCTCCTTCAGCTCCTCGGCCGCTTCGTCCACGCCGGCGACGTCCTTGAAGGTGACGCCGGTATTCGACTCCATGTAGACGCGGGCCTTGGTCTTGCCGAAGGACATCACGCCTGGCGGCCCGCCCGGCATGCCGCCGGACATCCGCCGCGTCAGCCAGGAGACGAAGAGGAGTCCGATGCCGATGGGCACGACCAGCATCCAGATCATCTCGCTCATGCCGCTCTCGGAGACGGCCTCGTACTCGATGTGCTTGTCCTGGAGGGTCTTGACCAGGGTGCTGTCGCCGGGGACGCGCACCGCGAACCAGGGCAAGTCGGCCTTCGACCCCTCGAGCCCCCGGGGGTAGCATTTCACCCAGTCGTTGCTCAGGACCACCTTCTGGCAGCCGTCGCTCTGAATGCGCTCCAGCAAACGGCTATACGACACCCGCTGGAATCCGGCATCCTGGAACAACGAGCGCAGGAGCAGGAAGCCGACCAGAAGTAGCAGGACGTAGACCAGCGGCGAACCAAACCGCGGACCGGATCCGGGCTGCTTGTCGAGCTTCTTGCCGCGCGGATTCGGCTTCCCGATCGCCATCGAACGGCCCCCTCCCCCGAGTGGTCGCAACTCCCCCTCGGGAAAGCTTAACGATGGCGGGTGGATTCGGCAGCTTGCGTCAGTGGGTCAGATCGAGCAACTGAGCGACCGTCTTCTCGTCCGCTGCCGGGAACTCGTACTGGTCCATCTCCTGGGGCGAGACCCAGCGGTGATCGTGCACTTTCTTGTGGTTGATCTCCCCGCCGGTCAGCTTGCACCGGTAGACGCGGAAGTCGATGTCGTAGTGGGGGTAGCTGTGCTGGACGTGGACCACCCGGTCCCCGACGTCCACCTCGATCTCCATCTCCTCCTTCAGCTCGCGCGCGAGCGCCGCCTCGTCGGACTCCCCTTCCTCCACCCGTCCGCCAGGGAATTCCCAGAGCAGCGGCAGCGTTGCCGTGGGACGGCGCTGGGTGATGAGGTACTTGCCATCCCGATCGATCATGGCAGCGACGACGCGGATGCGATGTGGCATGACAACCGACGATAGACCCCCGCCGGGCAGGCGGCAAGGCGTGCGGAAGCTTAGTTGCACGCAAGAAACCCTCGCTTAACCTTGGTCCTGGAGGCACGCATGCGTGCACTGGTCATCGCCCTGGTGCTCGCACAGGCCCTCCCGGCCGCGGCGAAAAGCAAGGCGAAGCCGCCCGCGAAGCCCGCAAAGCCTGCGGCGCCCCAGCCGCCCAGCCCCCCTCCTCCGCTCTGCTCCGGCGACTACGCGGACGCTCTTCCGGCGGAGAAGGCGGCCTCGATCCTCGACGCGGTCAAGCAGCCGTTCGTCTTCGCCATCCGCAACACCGCCACCTACGAGCACGTCTACTACGGCCGCGACGGAAAGTTGCGGCGCGCCTATCTGCGCTCAGTGGTGCACGGGACCGCATTCGCGTACCGGGTCGTGAACGGCGAGACGCAGCTGGTGACCAACGAGCACGTCGCCAGCCAGCCCGACGTGACGGACGACGAGCACGGGGTGGAGGGCGTCCCCACCGGGTCGAAGAAGGTGCGCGAGCAGCTCAAGATCGTGCGGGACGAGACCGACGATTACGAGCCGGGACACGTCCCGCTCGCCAAGCTCCTGTCCGACACCCAGGCGGACATCGCCGTCCTCAAGACGCGCAAGCAGCTCCCGGTGATGCCATACAGGCTCGGCAGATCTGCCGCTCTACGTCCGGGAAACCTGGTCCAGGTGCGCGGCTTCCCGCTGGGCGCCTTCGCTGCGGTGAACACGGGCAAGGTGCTGAACCCGCTGACGCACGACACGGAGCGGGGCTGGAACCACGTCGACTTCATGATCGATGCGCTGCTCGCGTCCGGAAACAGCGGCAGCCCGGTGTTCGCGGTCTCCTGCCGTACCGCCGAGCCGGAGCTGGTGGGCATCTACCACGCCGGATATACCGATGCCGCGGCGTTGAACGCGGTGGTGGCGATCGATCAGCTCCGCGACGAGCTGGATACTCTCAAGGTCCCGAAGCGGGACTCTTCGGCGCTGCACGGGGAGATCACCGCCCAGGACCGCGACAAGCTGGTCAAGCAGCTCTTCGCCGAGACCACCCACAGCGTGACGTTCCCGTTCGGCGGCCGGTCGGTGGTAGTGGCGCTCGTCGACCCGCAGCTGATGCGATTCTCGATCCTGGACGACGACTATCCGCTCACGACGCAGGAGTCGATGGCGCTCGTCGACCGGGGGCAAAACGGATTCGGCACGCTCGATTTGGTGGCGGTGTCGGTCGACGGTCAGCCGGTGGAAGCGCCCGCGCAGGCTCTGGAGGGTGAGGTCCGCGAGCACTTCGAGAAGCTGTACGAGTCGCTCTGGCGCCAGGTGCTCGGCGTCGCGGACTATCGCGCGCGCCTTTCCAAGGGAAAGCTGAGCGCCGACGCGTTCGCCGAAGCGCAAGCAGCGCGGCAGCGCCTGCGCAAGCGGACGGCCGAGCAGAAGGAGCTACTGAATATCTGCTCGTTCGAGGCGGACCGAGCCAACTTTGGCGCGGCGCGGGCGCAGCTCGCCACACCGGCACCCACGCCGGCCACCGCGGAGGTTGCCGGAAGCGGGCAGTGACATCTGTTGGCCGCAGTCCTCAAATCTGTTCTAGGCTGGGGCATGCTCGACTGGCTGCTGATCGGAGTGGCGATCGCGGTCCTTCTCGCGCTCGCGCTCCAGCAGTGGAAGCAGTCCCGACCCCGCCCCCCGCGCAAGCCCGCGCAACCCCGGCTGCCCGTGGTGCTCGCGCACGGTTTCCTCGGGTTCGACGAGATCGAGCTGGGCAGGAGCAAGCACCTCTACTTCCGCGGGATCGGCACCCACCTCGAAAAGTTGGGGGCGCACGTGTACAGCCCGCGCGTGCCTCCCGCCTCCTCCATCTCCGCCCGCGCGCAGCGCCTCGCCGACCTGATCCGCGCGTTGCCCGAGCCGCGCGTGAACATCGTCGCCCACAGCATGGGCGGTCTCGACGCGCGCTACGCGATCTCGCGGCTCGGCCTCGGCGGCCGGGTTGCCTCCCTCATCACCATCGGGACCCCGCACCTGGGGACGCCGTTGGCCGACGCCGGCCACGCCCTGTTCGGGCGGATCACGCGGCTGTTGCGACGGATCATCGATCTCACCGCCTTTGGAGACCTGGCCACGCTGGGAATGGCCCGGTTCAACGCGGCCGTTCGCGACGATCCCGGCGTGGCCTACGCCAGCGTGGTGGGCAAGAGCGGGCGGCTGCGGACCAACCCTTTGCTCTGGCCTTCGCACCTGTACCTGGCCGAGCGCTCGGGACCGAACGACGGCGTGGTCCCCGCCAACTCGCAGGCCTGGGGCGAGGTCCTGCACGAGATCGAAGCGGACCACTGGGCGCAGATCGGGTGGTGGTCGCGCGGATTCGACGCGGCTTCCCTATACGAGGACCTCCTGCGCGAGCTCCGCGGCCGCGGCTTCTAGATGGCGTCGCTCACCTTCCTCGGGGCCGCGCAGACCGTCACCGGGTCGCGGCACCTGCTCACCACGGCTTCCGGGAAGCGGATCTTGATCGATGCCGGGCTCTTCCAGGGGCGGAAGGAGCTGCGCGAGCGGAACTGGGCGCCCTGGACCGGCGGCAGGCTGGATGCGGTGATCCTCACCCACGCGCACATCGATCACACCGGGTATCTTCCGAGGCTCTGCGCCCAGGGGCTGGTCGGACGCGTGCTCTGCACCACGGGCACGCGCGAGCTTTCGGCGCTGCTCCTGCCCGACAGCGGTCACTTGCAGGAAGAGGACGCGCGGTACGCCAACCGGCGCGGCTACAGCAAGCACCACCCGGCCCTTCCGCTCTACACCGCGCGGCAGGCCGAAGCGGCCGTCGAGCGGCTGGAGTCGTTTCCCTACGACCTGCCTGCCGACGTGGTCGACGGAGTCCAGGTGACGTTCCACCAGGCGGGACACATCCTGGGCAGCGCCTTCCTCGACCTGCGTGCGGACGGCAAGCGCATCCTCTGTTCAGGCGACCTGGGCCGATACGGGACGCCGCTCTTGGCGGATCCCGACGATCCGGTCCAGGCGGACGCGCTCTTGCTGGAGTGCACCTATGGAGACCGCACGCACCCGCCCGCGCCCGCGGCAGACGAGCTGGCCGACGCGATCCACCAGGCCGTGCGGCGCGGGGGGCCGCTCCTGATCCCCGCCTTCGCCATCGGGCGCACGCAGGAGATCCTCTTCCTCTGGCGAAGGCTGGAGCACGAAGGGCGCATCCCCAAGCTACCGCTGTTCGTGGACAGCCCGATGGCCACCGACGCGACGCCGCTGTACCTCAAGCATCCCGAGGACCAATCCGCGGAAGTGCGTTCGCTCCTGGCGCGGCACGTCCGGCCGCTCCACCCTTCCCGCCTCCAGTTCGTCCGCGGAGCCGCCGACTCGGCCAGGCTGCTCGAGCGCGATGGATTCTTCGCGGTCATCGCGGCGAGCGGCATGGTGACGGGTGGCCGCATCCTTTCGCACCTCCAGGAGCACCTGCCGCACCCGGAGACGACCGTGCTCCTGGTCGGGTACCAGGCGGAAGAGACGCGAGGGCGCAGGCTCCTCGAGGGCGCCACCGAGCTGAAGCTCCGCGGCATTACCGTGCCGGTCCGGGCAAAGATCGCGCAGATGTCCGGCTTCTCGGCGCATGCGGACTGGACGGAGGAGGAGCGCTGGCTCTCGCGCGCGCCCGCTCCTCCCGGCCGCGTCTTCCTCGTCCACGGCGAGCCTCTGGCGCTGGAGGCGCAGCGCGTCCGGCTCGCCGCGAAAGGGTGGCGGGTCGAAGCGCCGCAGCCGGGTGCACAGGTGCAGCTGTGAGGCGCCTGGCGGAGGCCCTGAGCGGGTCGCTGCTGCTCGACGCCGCGATGGGGACGGCGCTGATCGCGCGCGGTCTGCGCGGCCGCGCGCCCGAATGGAACTTGAGCCATCCGGATGCAGTCCTGGAGGTGCACCGCTCGCACGTCGAAGCGGGCGCGGAGATGGTCCTTACCAACTCCTTCGTCGGGGCGTCCCCTGCTGAGGCCGAAGCCGGCTTGAGACTCGCGCGCGAGAGCGGCGCGGAGTTCGTCGCCGGCTCCCTCTGGGCAGGACTGGACGACCTGGAACGGCAGATCGCGCAGCTCGCGAGCGCGGACGGGATCTGGATTGAATCCGCGACCAGCGCAGAGCAGGCGCTTCGCGCAGCCCGGCTGGCGAAAGCCGTGACTTCGCTGCCCATCGTCATCACCTGCGCGATGCCGCACGCCCCGCTCGACGAGCTCCGGCAGGCGGGCGCGGAGGCCGCGGGCTACAACTGCTCCCCCTGGCCGGCGAGTGCGCCTGGCGGCCTGCTGAAACCGGACGCAGCGGGTCTTGCGCCCGACGAGTGGGCGCGCCGGATCGCGGACCTCGCGGGCGTGGGTGGTCTTCGCGGCGGCTGCTGCGGAACCACCGCCGGGCACCTGCGAGCGCTTCAGCGGCTGCGCGCGACCGGCCGGTAGTCGACCATCAGGCAGCGATCCTGCACCACCAGGATGCCGGCGCGCGCCAGCGCTTCCGCCGTGCGGTCGTCGCGGATGCCGCTCTGCAGCCACACGGCGCGGGGCTTCTTGGCCAGCAGATCGGGGAGGTGTGCGGCGACGTCCGGGGAGCGCCGGAAGACGTCCACGATGTCGATCTCGCCGGGTACGTCCGTCACCCGGCGATAGACCTTCTGGCCGAGAATCTGCATCGCCTCCGGGTAATAAACCGGCACCGGGATGATCTCGAGTCCCATCTCCTGCAGGGCCTGGGGGACGTAGAACGCCGGCTGGCCGCGGGCCGCTTCCGTCTTGATCCCCAGCACCGCCACGCGGCGCGCCGCCCGGAGCAGGTCGAGCAGCCGCTGCTCATCGTCCTCGATCAGGTTGCGGCGCCAGTCTTCCATCCCCGGATTCTATCAACTGTGTCATAGAAGCGCGCATGGCCCACGCGATCCGTGCCGCGCGCGGCACCGCGCTCTCTTGCCGGGGCTGGGTGCAGGAGGCTGCGCTCCGGATGCTGCAGAACAACCTCGACCCCGAGGTGGCGGAGAAGCCGGAAGAGCTGGTGGTCTACGGGGGAAGCGGGAAGGCTGCGCGCGACTGGCCCAGCTTCGAGCGGATCTGCGCCTCGCTTCGCGCGCTCGGCGACGAGGAGACGCTGCTGGTGCAGAGCGGGAAGCCCGTCGGCGTTCTGCGCACGCATCCGGACGCCCCGCGCGTCCTCATCGCCAACTCCAACCTGGTGCCGAAGTGGGCCACCTGGGAGAAGTTCCGCGAGCTGGAGCGGGCCGGGCTGATCATGTACGGCCAGATGACCGCCGGGTCGTGGATCTACATCGGCACCCAGGGGATCCTGCAGGGCACGTACGAGACGTTCGCGGCGGCGGGGAGGCAGCACTTCGGGTCCGACGACCTCGCCGGGCGCCTGGTGGTCAGCGCGGGCCTGGGCGGAATGGGCGGAGCGCAGCCGCTCGCGGCGGCGATGTGCGGCGCGACCTTCATCGGAATCGAAGTGGATCCGGCGCGGGCGAAGCGCCGTGTCGAGCAGGGTTACCTGGACCTGCTCGCGCCCTCGCTAGACGAGGCGCTGCGCGAGGCGCAGCGGTCGATGGAGCGCGGCGAAGGGCGCTCCATCGGAGTGGTCGGCAACGCGGCGGAGGTGCTGCCGGAGCTGGTGCGGCGCGGAATCAAACCAGACCTGGTCACCGACCAGACCTCGGCGCACGATCCACTGAATGGATACATCCCGGCGCGCCTGTCCGTGGAGGCCGCCGCGGAGCTCCGCGCGCGGGACCCGGTGGAGTACCAGAAACGCAGCCTGCAGAGCATGGCCCGGCACGTGGAAGCGATGCTGGAGCTGCGCCGGCGGGGGAGCCACGTCTTCGATTACGGCAACAACTTGCGCGCGTTCGCGCAGGAGGGCGGCGTGCGCGACGCGTTCGCTTATCCGGGGTTCGTGCCGGCTTACATCCGGCCGCTCTTCTGCGAGGGGCAAGGACCCTTCCGTTGGGTGGCGCTCTCGGGCGATCCGCAGGACATCCTGGTCACCGATCGCGCGATCCTGGACGCGTTCCCGGAGAAGGCGCACCTGCGCCGCTGGCTGACGCTGGCGCAGAAGCGAGTGAAGTTCCAGGGGCTGCCGGCGCGCATTTGCTGGCTCGGGTACGGCGAGCGGGCGAAGGCGGGGCTCATCTTCAACGAGCTGGTGGCGAGCGGCCAGGTGAAGGCGCCGATCGTGATCGGGCGCGACCACCTCGACTGCGGCAGCGTGGCGAGCCCGAACCGCGAGACCGAAGCGATGAAGGATGGTTCCGACGCCATCGCCGATTGGCCGATCCTCAATGCCCTGGTGAATGCGGTGAACGGCGCGTCCTGGGTCTCCTTCCATCACGGCGGCGGAGTCGGGATCGGCTATTCGCTCCACGCCGGGCAAGTGATCGTCGCGGACGGCACGCCCGCGGCGGCCAAGCGGCTGGAGCGGGTGCTCACCAGCGATCCGGCGATGGGCATCCTGCGCCACGCCGATGCCGGGTACGAGCAGGCCATCCAGGTCGCGCGCGAGCGCGGCGTGCAGATTCCTGGACTGACACGCTGATGCTGGTGCTGACCAACGCGCGGGTGGCGACGATGACCGGTCAGCAGGCCGCGGCAGGCGAAGTTCCGCTCGCGATCATCGAGCACGGCGCGGTGGCGTGCGACGGCGATCGCATCGCCTACGTGGGCGGTGTTCGCGGCGCGCCGGAGGGCGACCAGCGCATCGATGCGCAAGGCGCCCTGTTGACTCCGGGGTTCGTCGATCCACACACGCACCTGGTCTTCGCGGGCGATCGCGCCCACGAACACGCCCTGCGGCTCGCCGGCGCCACCTATCTGGAGATCGCCCAGGCAGGCGGCGGGATCCTCAGCACGGTGCGGGCCACACGGGCTGCTTCCGACGAGCAGCTCCTGGCGGGAGCGCGCGAGCGCCTGGCGCGCCTGGTGCGGGGTGGCGTGACCACCGTAGAGGTGAAGACGGGGTACGGATTGTCGGTCGAGCAGGAGCTGCGGCTCTTGCGCATCGTGCGCGAGGCGGGTCGGCGGGCGGGCTGCGAGGTGTCGGCGACGCTGCTCGGGCTCCATGCGGCTCCGCCCGAGTTGGACCGCTTCGAGTGGGTCCGGCAGGTGGTCCAGGAGCTGACCCCGGAGGCCGCTCGCCAGGGCGCTCGCGGATGCGATGCATTCCTCGAGAAAGGGGCCTTCGACGCGCATGAATGCCGGGCGGCGCTGGAGGCGGGCGCGCACGCCGGGCTCGTTCCGCACCTGCACGCCGATCAGCTCAGTGCATCGGGCGGGGCCCAACTCGCCGCGGAGCTGGAGTGCGCGAGCGCCGATCATCTCGAGCGGATCACGCAGGGTGGCATCGAGGCGCTGGCCCGCGCGGGGACCGCGGCCGTGCTGCTGCCCCTCGCCGCCTGGTTCTTGCGGGATCCGCGGCCCGCGCAGGCGAAACCCTTGCTCGACGCCGGCGTCACCGTCGCGCTCGGCAGCAACATCAATCCGGGAAGCCAGCGGATCGAGAGCGTGTCGATGCTGTTGGCTGCCGGGTGCCTGATTGCGGGATTGACGCCGGCCCAGGCCCTCTGGGCGTGCACGGCCGGCGGAGCTCGAGCGCTGCGCCTGGACGACCGCGGGGTCATCAAGACGGGCGCGCGAGGCGACCTGGCGTTGTTCGCGACGAAGGATCCGGCCCACCTGCCCTACCATGCGGGCGTCGAGCACGCGCAGCTCGTGGTGCACGCCGGCGCCATCGTTCACGACGGACGCGCCCAGGCGCTCAGCTGCGGCTAAAACGTCGCGGGCTCCTCTGCGGTTTCCAGCCGATCGTCGTGCCGGTGCGGCGTCGTGCCTGGTGGCTGCTTTCATGGGGGGGCGAGGGTGGGCCCGTTTGTTGGTCCCGGGCTTGACCACGGAGCCTTGCGGGTGCGGTGGCGACGGATCCTCGGAAGGTCTGCCCAAATCAATTGATGTGCTGACACGTGCTCGTCATGGCAACCGCTCGTGGCCGGTGCGCCAACTCGGAACGAGTTGCCGCGGGACCAGCACACCGCTCCGCCCCCTCCACGAACAGCCAAATGCAGCTCACGTCGGCAGAGCGCTCGGATTCACGCCCTGCGCCGCTTCGCTCCGACTCGTTCCGGAGTCCCCGAGGGGCGCGCGAGTCAAGCCACCGCGCGCGAGGGGTCCTTGCGGCGCACGCTGAGCACCTTCCGGACGCGCGCGACGGGCTCGCCCTGCCCGTCCACGACCGTTACCTCGAAAAGGGGGTTGATCTTTCCCTTCAGGTCGGCCTCGGCGCGCAGCTCGTCGACGCGAGCGCGCGGCAGCTCGAACCGAGCATTCACCTTCCCCCGCCCCGGCTTGAGGAACTCGATCGATGCGCTCTTGTCCCAGACCACGTACCCGTCTCCGAGCTGCATCATGAGCATGAGCATGAAGAACGGATCGCACATCGAGTAGAGCGAGCCTCCGAACTGCGTCCCGACGAAGTTGCGATTCCAGTGGGCGAGCTTCATCTCCACCTCGAGGACGCTCAGGTCCTTCGCGACCCGGGTCACGGAGACGCCAGCGCCGAGGTACGGCGGGTAGAAGCGCAGGAACTTGAGGAAGCGGTCGTTCCCGAGCCGTCTCGCGACCCGCTGGAGGAAGCTCATGCCGGTCGATCCGATCAGTCGACGGACTCGCCGTCGTACATGGAGTCGATCTCTTTCTTGTACTTCTGCGTGCACGCCTTCCGCTTGACTTTCATCGTCGGCGTCAGCTCGCCCGTCTCCTGCGCGAAGTCGTGGTCCAGCACCGTGAACCGCTTGATCGTCTCGTAGGAGGGCAGCGTCGCGTTGACCTTGTCGATCGCTTCCTGGATCTTCTGCCTGACCAGGGGATGCCGCGTCGCTTCCGCGTAGCTCGCCGCGCCGCTCAACTTCTTCGCCTCCGCCTCCACTACGGTGACGAGCACCGAGACGTACTTGCGCCTGTCGCCGATCACCACCACCTGGCTGATCAGCTCGCTGCTGGTCTTGAGCGCGCCCTCGATGGCCTGGGGCGCGATGTACTTGCCGCCCGAGGTCTTGATCAGGTCCTTCTTGCGGTCGGTGATCTTGAGGTACCCGTCCGGGTCCAGCTCGCCGATGTCGCCGGTGTGGAAGTACTGGTCCTCGCCGATCACCTCGGCGGTCGCTTCGGGCATGCCAAAATACCCGCGCATGATGTTCCGGCCGCGCATGAGGATTTCGCCGTCCTGCGCAACCTTCACCTCCACCCCCGGGAAGGGCCGCCCCACGGTGCCGAGCTTGTTCTGCCCCGGCAGGTTCACGCTGGTGACCGCGATGGTCTCGGTCAACCCGTAGCCCTCGAGGATGTGGAACCCGAGCAGGTCGAAGAAGTAGGCGATCTTCTTCGCCAATGGCGCCCCGCCGGAGACGAACTTGGTGATCCGGCCGCCAAACCGCTTCGAAAGCTTGTCCTTCACCTTCGGGAACACGAGCTTCTTCGCCAGCGTGAAGGCGAACGAGCTGTAGGACTCGCCCTTCGCCTTGGCCTTCGCGTACAGCTCGAACTCCCGCATCGCCATCCGGAAGAGCGCGCCCTGCAGCCCCGGGTTCGCCATCCCGCCGGCCACCACGGTGTTGAACGCCTTCTCGTAGACGCGCGGGACCGCGGAGAGGATGGTGGGACCCGTCTCGCCGGCGTTGTCCACCAGCTTGTCCACCGACTCGGCGTAGATCATCGTCAGCCCGCTGCCGAGCCAGGACGCCTTGATGATCTGCGCGAACGAGTGCGCGAAGGGCAGGAACAAGAGGTGGCTGTCCTCGCGCGTGAGCAGACCCGTCCCCACCGCCACCTCGGCGGCGAAGAGCATGTTGTCGTTGGTGATCATCACGCCCTTCGGCACGCCGGTCGTGCCGCTGGTGTAGAGGATGGTGGCGAGGTCGCTGCGCTGCTGCGACTGCAGCCGCTGCTCGAGATCTCCGGGCACCCGGCTCTTGTGCTCCCGGCCGCGCTGCTGGAGCTGCTCGAACGAGAGCACCCAGTCGCCGTCGCCTTCTCCTTCGAGCAGCACCACGTGGTGGATCTTCGGCAGGCGGCCGCGCTCCTGCCGGACCTTGGCCAGCTGCTTGTGGTCGTCCACCACCACCACCACCACGCCGGCGTTGTCCAGGATGTACCGGCACTCCTCCGGCGTGTTGGACGCGTAGACGGGCACGGCGATGGCGCCGCAGAGCGCGATGCCGAAGTCCGCCACCGTCCATTCGAGGCGGGTGCCGGCGATGACGGAGACCATCTCGCCCTTCTTCACTCCCAGCGAGAGGAATCCCCAGCCCGCCTCTTCGCTCGCCTTCGCCAGCTGCGCCCAGCTCACGTCCTGCCAGCTGCCGGAGACCTTCCGGCGCGCGGCAGTGCGTTGCGCGTCGGTGCCGGCGCGCTGGCGGAAGAGCTGCGCCACGGACTGGATGTTGGCGAGCTCGCTGCGCTGCTTCTGCATCGCGCTGACGTGGCTCTCTGCGGTTGCCATAGTGGTGTTCCCCTATTGGGCGGTGTTCGGCGGTCCGTGCGCTTCGATCCAGTTCCGGGCTTTCTTCTTCAGGCGCCGTTCCTCCGGCTGATCCTGGCCGGCCGGCGCGTCGAGGACCTGCCGCACGAGCTTCATGCCTTCCTCGATCCGGTCCGCGTCGGCGTAGCAGTCCGCGAGGTACAGCTTCGCGCGCAGATTGGTCGGGTGGGTGCGCACGGCTTCGGTCAGCACCTTGGTGGCCTCGCCGACGTTGCGCTTGGGCCAGGGAAGCTTGAAGAAGTAGCGTCCCCACACGACCTGCGGCGCACCGTCCAGGTAATCCTTGTCCAGCCGCAGCGCCGTCAGGATGCGGTCGCGGAACTTTCCTTCCAAGCCTTGCGAGAGCGCAGTGATGATCCCCACGCCTTCCGAGTACAGCCCGATGCCCACGCCGCCGTTGTAATGCCCGTGGACGTCGCCGGCATTCGCCGCGATCGCCTTGTCCGCCGCATCCCACGCCTTCTTTCCCAGCGCGGCCTTCTCGTCGGCTTCCTTGGAGTCCGCGATCCAGTTGTAGAGCGTGGAGAGGCGCCAGTTGGCCTCGAAGGAGCGGGGCTCGACCGCCAGGTGCTGCGAGAGCACCTGCTCCATCTCCTTCTCTGCTCCGGGCTGGTCGCGAACCTTCCACAGCTCGTCGAAACGCTCGCGCCAGCCCGCAGGCCCCTCGGCCGGGCCCAGGCCCGGCGCCGGCGGCGGCGGGCCCGGCGGCTGAGGCTGCGCGATGAGCAGGACCAATGCGAGAAGGCGCATGGGAGCGGAAGGCGTACCACCCCCGCATGCGACGGGCAACCCGCAGCGCCCTCGGGATGACAAGGAAATCGGCCGCGGGCGCGGGGCATGGCAGACTCATCGGCGAGGAGGGATCCGATGCGTCGAATGCTCCTGGTCGCCGTCTGCCTCACCTTGGTGGTTGCGCTTCCCGTGCGCGCCTCCACACCCATTTCGCTGAGGCTCGGCGGCGACATCCTGTTCAACGGTGGCCCGGGCGTCTTCTCGGTGGGGCTCGGGGTCGAAAGCCTGCTGAGCAGGAAGGTCTCGGTCGGCGGCCGCTTCGGCGGCTTGCTCACCACCTCGCCGACGAGCGGCGGCATCCCGTTGGACGTGTTCCTCCGCTTGCGGCTGGGACGCGTCTACCTCGAGGGAGTGGGCGGCCCGTGGATCTTCTTCACCGGAGACGCGCTCCGCGGGCACGCCGCCGTCGGCTTCGGAATGCTCGCCCAGGACCTGGAATTTGGAGCGGAGTTCGGCTTCCTCAGCCCGGACCGGACCCAGCTGGGGCTTCGGCTCGGATTCCGGATCTGATGGCCGCCCTCAACGGCTGGTGAGGTAGCGCAGGTCCCAGACGTCGTCCGGCTGCAGGGCGCAGGTTCCGGTGAACTGGACCGCCGGACCGTCGGGAGTGCTCACCAGGTCGTACCCCACTCCCGCGCGGCATTCCTGCGTCTGGGCACCTCGCTCGACCCGCACCACCAGCACGTCCGGAGGAGAGGGTGGCGCTCGGAGCACCACCTGCCGCGGGATGCCCACCACGGCGGAGAGCCGGGAGAGCGCGGGGCTCGCGTCGTCGCTGCAGACGTTCGCGGCCACGCCGGAGAACGCGTAGGCGAGGTCCAGGTAGCGCCGGCCGGGAACCTGGCCGCCGCAGAAGGTGTGGCACTCCGAGGCGCAGTCCGCCATGCAGATCTGATACGTGGGCGAGCTCTTGCAGCGCGCGTCGCAGGCGGAAACGGCGGCCGGAGCGTCGCATGCCGCGTCGCAGGCGGGGTTGGCGCACAGGCCCGGGTCCTGAGTCCCGTCCCGGAGCGACACCACGGCGCCGATCTCCACCTCCTTGGGCGAGCCATCCGAGTCGTGCAGGCTTCGCAAGTAGTTGGCGTAGTTGGCCACCGGCTCCAGCCCCGAGGGCGCTCCCCCCCGAGCCATGATCGCGCACTGGTCGACGATGTTCCCGGTCGCCGGGTCCTTCGACAGCATGGCGACCCGGTGCGCCGGGTCGGAGCAGTCCTCGGCGTCGGTGAAGAACGCCACCACGATCTTCGCGCCATCGCGCAGGAAGCCCCGCTGCTGCAGGGCGAGCTTCATCGCTTCCATCCCTTGCGGCTGCCGCGAGCCGTTCACGCCCACCCGCACGGTGGCCGCCAGGTACTGCGCGAACTGGGCTGCCGTGTAGTCGCTCCTGCGCAGCACGGGCGCCGGCGCCGAAGGGTCCTGGTGGAACGTCCCCGCGGCCGGAAAGGATCGGAAGCAGGCCAACCCGGAATCGCAGGAGAAACCGCTGGCCTCCCACTCGCTGTTGCACCGGGCGGCGGCGTTGGAGTCCCCAGCGGGCCCACAGGCGCCCAGCCGTTCGGACACAGTGGTGGTCGTGACCGCCGCCTGATAGTCCACTGGAGGGGTGAGGGCATCGAGCTCGGCGGTGAAGTTCTGCAGGGCCGCGGCCAGCCTTTGCTGCTTGCCGGACATGGAGAAGCTGTCGTCCACGACCAGCAGCACGTCGGCCTTGGTGAACACCCGCACCTTGTTCCGCTGCGAAACCGCCACGAGTGTCACCGGCTGCACAGGCACCGCGACGTAGCTCTGGCAGGCGCCGAGGGAGGCGAGCAGCGTGGCTGAAAGGATGACGCGCATGCGGATCCGGTCCAAGGTGTTCCGGTTGGCGGGCAAGGTTTGGACGCCGCACCGTGCCGTCAAGGCTGCGGCAACTCGCATGCCACCCCGCCAACTCTGGGCTATTGTCAGGTCCTCTGCTGTGGCTACATTGCGAACTCGCCGTTAGACACGGGGAACCAAGTTTCTCAAGAGGACGGGGAGAACAAGCGAATGTCCGAGAAAGGCAAAGTCGTCACCCCGGCAGCTCCGGGCCTGATCAACAAGGAGGACATTCCGCCCGTCCTCCCCATCCTGCCGCTGCGCAACAGCGTCTTCTTTCCGGGGGGCGTGCTGCCTCTGGCGGTCGGACGGCAGAAGACCATCGCGCTGATCAAGGATGCGGTCCGCGACGACCAGGTGATCGGCGTCGTGACCCAGCGCAAGGCCGAGGAGGAAGACCCCGGCGCCGACGACCTCCACAAGATGGGGACCGTCGCCCGGATCGTCAAACTGCTCAAGATGGGCGAGGACAACTACTCGCTCGTGGTGCAGGGCCTCGCGCGCTTCCGCGTCTCCGAGCTGGTGCAGGAGCACCCCTACCTCAAGGCGCGGATCGAGCCGGTCGACGACAAGACGCCCGTCGACGAGGTCGAGATCGAGGCGCTGGGCATCAACCTCAAGAAGCTGGCCCGCGAAGTCATCGAGATGATGCCGGAGCTGCCGGCCGCCGCCACCGAGCTGGTGGAGTCGATCACCCAGCCGGGCCACCTCGCCGACCTGATCGCGGCCAACGTGGACGTGCCCATCGAGGAGAAGCAGCAAGTCCTGGAGACCGTGGACCTCAAGGAGCGGATGAAGCTGGTCCTCGAGCTGCTCAACCGCAAGCGCGAGATCCTCAAGCTGAGCTCGAAGATCGACTCCCAGGTCAAGGGCGAGATGTCCAAGACCCAGCGCGAGTACTACCTGCGCCAGCAGCTCAAGGCCATCAAGGAGGAGCTGGGCGAGCTGGGCGAGGAAGAGGAGGAGCTCGACGAGCTCGGCGAGCGGCTGAAGAAGATCGGTCTGCCGCCGGAGGTCGAGAAGGTCGCCAACAAGGAGCTGAACCGGCTGAAGAGCATTCCGACGGCCTCCTCCGAGTACACGGTGGCGCGCACCTATCTGGAGTGGATCGCCGATCTGCCCTGGAGCAAGAAGACCGAGGACAACCTCGACGTCGAGAACGCCAAGGGCGTCCTGCACAAGGACCACTACAGCCTGGAGAAGGTGAAGAAGCGCATCCTCGAGTACCTGGCGGTCCGCAAGCTGAAGAACGACATGAAGGGGCCCATCCTCTGCCTGGTCGGGCCTCCCGGCGTGGGCAAGACGACGCTCGGCCAGTCCATCGCGCGGGCCACGAACCGCAAGTTCGTGCGCCTGTCATTGGGCGGCGTGCGCGACGAGGCGGAGATCCGCGGGCACCGGCGCACCTACGTGGGCGCGCTGCCCGGCCGCGTGATCCAATCGATGAAGAAGGCCGCGACCGTCAACCCGGTCATGATGCTCGACGAGATCGACAAGCTGGGCGCCGATTTTCGCGGCGACCCGAGCGCGGCGCTGCTCGAGGTCCTGGATCCGGAGCAGAACAACTCCTTCTCCGACCACTACCTCGACGTGCCCTACGACCTCTCCAAGATCATGTTCATCGCCACCGCCAACCAGCTGGAGCCGATCCCGCCGCCCCTCCGCGACCGCATGGAGGTCATCGAGCTGCCCGGGTACACCTTCGACGAGAAGGTGCACATCGCCCGGAACCACCTGATCCCCAAGCAGGTGCGGGAGCACGGCCTCTCGCTGGAGAACATCGAGATCACCGACGGCGCGCTGGCGAGGATCATCGGCGGCTACACGCGCGAGGCGGGCGTCCGCAACCTCGAGCGGACCATCGCCGACGTCTGCCGCGCGGTGGCGGTGGACGTGGCGAAGGGCGACTCGGCGAAGCGCACCATCACTCCCGAGGATCTTGAAATCATCCTCGGGCCCGAAAAGCACTACTCGGAGACCGCGGAGCGCACCGAGCTTCCGGGAGTGGCCACCGGCCTCGCCTGGACCGCCGCGGGCGGCGACCTGCTCTTCATCGAGGCGACCCGCATGCAGGGCAAGGGTGGCATCACGCTCACCGGGCAGCTCGGGGACGTGATGAAGGAGTCCTGCCAGGCGGCGCTCAGCTACACCCGCAACAGGGCGCAGAAGCTGGGCATCGATCCGCGCTTCCTGGAGAAGAACGACATCCACATCCACTTCCCGGCGGGCGCCATCCCCAAGGACGGCCCTTCGGCGGGCGTGACCATCTTCACCGCGCTGACCAGCCTGCTCACCGGCATCCGCGTCCGCGGCGACGTGGCGATGACCGGCGAGGCCACGCTGCGTGGGCTGGTGCTGCCGGTGGGCGGCATCAAGGAGAAGGTGCTGGCCGCGCACCGGGCGGGCATCAAGCGGATCATCCTGCCCGAGCGGAACAAGAAGGACCTGGTCGACGTGCCGGAGCAGGCAAAGAAGGAGATGGAGTTCATCTTCGCCCACTCGATGGACGACGTACTCCGCTCCGCGCTGGAGGAGGATCCGTTCATCAAGGCGGAGAAGAACCCGCCTCCGGCGGAACAGGCGCAGGGGGAACAGAAGCAGCCGGAGCCTCAGGCGCACGCCTAACGCCCGCGGGCCCTAACGCCCGCGGCCCTAACGCCCGCGGCCTTCAGGCCGCGGAACCCGCGAGATTTGGCGGACCCCTATGCAATGTAGGGGTCTCGCTTGTCGGGCAAGGGGCCTCGTTCAGTCTGAATGTTCCGGAGGTCGCGTTCAGTCTGATAGCCTGAAGGGTCGCGTTCAGTCTCACGCCGCCCTGCACACCCGCGCCCGCCCTTCCTTCTTCGCGCGATACAGCGCCGCGTCCGCCCGTGCCATCAGCTCCTCCAGGCTGGCGCAGCCTTCCGCACCGGCCACCCCAATCGACAACGTTGTCGCAAAGTTCTGGTCGAGCACCGTGAGCGGCCGCGCCGCAACGCGGCCGAGCAGGCGCTCCGCGGTCGCCATCGCACCCTCCAGGTTCGTCTCCGGCATCAGCGCAACGAACTCATCCCCGCCGAGCCGCGCGGGGAGATCGCTGGCCCGCAACGTCGCCCGCACCAGGGCGCCGATGTGCTGCAGGACGGCGTCCCCCGCGGCATGGCCGAAGGTGTCGTTGATCTTCTTGAAGCCGTCCACGTCCATCATCGCGCAGGCGAGAGCGTGGCCATGCCGGCGGTGCCGGACCCACTCTCCGTCCGCGTGGTCCAGGAAGGCGCGCCGGTTCAGCACGCCGGTCAGCGAGTCGATCATCGCCAGCTCGCGGAGCCTGCCGGTGAGTGAAGCGAGCTGCGAGACGGACTCGTGATACCGGCGCCGCAGCACGTCGACCTGGTCCACCAGCTCGGACGAAGTGGCCGACTCGCGACCCACTCCCGCGAAGTACGGCCGCTCGACGCCGTAGAACCGGTATGCCGTGCTGATCAGCCTCTCGCGGCCGCGGTGCACCAGCTCGAGGGAGAGCGAGAAGGTGCCGTCCTGGTGCATGGTGAGCGCCTGCCGCAGGCGCTCCTGCGAAGGTTCGTCGAGGGAGCGAACGAAGCTCTCGCCGGAAGCGACCAGGGGGACCGAGGAGCGGAGGCCGGCGCTCGCTTTGACGACGCGGAGCTCGGCGTCGAGGATCACGAGGAAGTCCGGCGACCGCTCGATCAGGAGTGCGTCGAGACCTTGCACGTTGCGGCGCCCCCCCGCGGTTGAGCTGGAAGCATACGGGGCGCCTCGTGTCCGCGAAAGTGTACGAATTGCGTGTCCTGAACCTACACTGTAGGGGCGGATTTGCCCCGCGGCTCCACGGGTTGCGGCAGCGGGCGCGGCATGACAGATCGGGGGACTGTGCGCGCGGTGCTGGTGACCGGAGCAGGCGGCCTGGTGGGATCTCACCTTTGCGAGGCCTTCGCAGAGGATGGGTGGGAGGTGCGCGCACTCGATCGTCCCGGGAGCGACTGCACCGCCGCCCGGGCGGCCGGCGCGACGGTCAGCGACGTGGAGCTGGCGCAGCCCGAGGGCGCGCTCGCCGCCGCGCGGCTGGCCAAGGGGACCAAGCTGGTGGCGCATGCGGCCTTCCCGGGAGCCAACGACCGGGAGGAGGCCCTGGCGACGGTGCGCGGGGCGATGGCGGCCGCGCTGCAGGCGGGTGCGCCGTTCCTGCTGCTCTCCAGCGCGACCGTCTACGGGCGGCCCCGAAACCTCCCCTGCGAGGAGGGCGAGATGAAGCTCCCCGTGGACAAGCACGGGGAAACCCGCTGGGCGGTGGAGCGGGAAGCGTTCCTCTGGCGGCGCACGCGCGGGCTCAAGCTGGTGGTCCTCCGTCCGGCCCTCACCTACGGCCCGCGGCAGAGGCGTGGGCTGGCAGTGGTGCTCGCGGTCGCGGCACTGGCCGCGCAGGCAGGCCGGGCCTTGTGGGTCCCCCGCCGCGGGCCCGTGGTGCACACCGTGCATGCGCAGGACGTCGCCCAGGCCGCGGTGCTGGTGGGCGCGGAGGCGGAAGCCCTGGACGGGCGGGCGTTCAACGTCGCCGACGACGTGCCGCTCCCGCTGGAGGAGCTCGCGCGCGCCGTGCGGCAAGCGACCGGGGCACGCGAGGCGGGCAGGCTCCCGTATTCCCCCCGCCCGGCGCGGGTCGGGCTCTGGTTCGCGAAGCGCCTGCCCGATTGGGTCCTGTGGGGTCCACTCAACCGGCGGATCGCGCGCGGCTGGCGGCTGGCTTTCGACGGGCAGCCGCCGATCGCGCCGCCGCGCCTCGAGCCTGATCTGCTCGAGCAGCTCTCGGCGGACCGCTGGTACGACACGCAGCGCCTGCGCGCGCTCGGCTTCGCGCCTCGGTTTCCCAGCGCGGTTGACGGGCTGCAGCAGCTGGCGCTCCAGAGCCGCACGCGCGGATTGCTTCCCGCGGCGCAGGCAGCCCTCGCGCCCTGATCGCGCATTCGGTACAATTCGCCCGGATGAGCGACGACGAGCTGGAACAGAGAGCCGAGAGGGCCGTGCGGCGCGGGGAGCTGCTCGCCGCGCTCGAGCTCTTCGAGGCCCATCTCGCCCAGCAACCGGACGACGACCGCGTCCGCACCCGGATGGAGGCGGTGCGCGCGCTGCTGCAGCCCAGCGAGCTGGTGAGCCGCCGGCGCGTCGATCCGGCGGAGCCCGGTGCATCGTCGGCGCCGATCAGCGATGCCGAGCGGGGAGAGGTCTACGCCAGCTCCGCCCGCTTCCACGAAGCAGCTCAAGCCTACGAGCGCGCGGTGGCCGCGAACCCGGAGAACCAGCTCCTCCGGGAACGACTCGAGGAACTGCGCGCTTTGGCCAGCCCGGCCGGCAGGGCCGATCTCGATGCCGCCGAGAAGCTCGACGAGCCGCCCGGGGCCCCGGCCAACGGCTCGCCCCCGGCGGGAACGCGGTCCGAGAAGGCGCACGCGGCGTCTTTCGCGCCCATCCACGCGGTGCCGTCGCGCACCCTGCCGCGCGACGCGAAAGCGCTCCTGGAGGAGCTGCTGCAGCGGGTGCGGACCGGCCGGCGCTGACGCGGATGTCTCGCTTCTGCGGAATGGCGCCGTTGGCAATTTCGCTGTAGAAACGCGACACGCGCGTCAGGGGTTTCGGCGGAGGTTCGGTGGAGCTGGGCCGGTACCGGCTCGAGGAGCAGGTCGGGCAAGGCGGAATGGCGGTGGTCTGGCGTGGCTGGGACACCCAGCTCCGGCGTACCGTGGCCGTAAAGATCTTGCATGCCCACTTGCACGCGCGCGAGGACATCCGCAGGCGCTTCGATCGGGAAGCCCACGCCGTCGCCAGGCTGCATCACCCGTACATCCTCGACGTGTACGATTTCTCGGGGCCGCAGGCGCAGCCGAGCTACCTGGTCACCGAGTTCATCCGCGGCCACACGCTGCGCGTGTTCGCGGAAGAGCATCCCTTCGATCCGCCGGAGCTCGCGGCGGCATGCCTGCTGCCCATCGCCGAGGCCCTCCAGCACGCGCACGCAGCAGGGGTCGTGCACCGCGACCTCAAGCCCGAGAACATCATGGTGCGCGACGACGGAGTGGTGAAGCTGACCGACTTCGGGATCGCCGCGCTCCTCGACCCGGACGAGAAGTTCACGGTCACGGGCAGCATCCTGGGCTCGCCCGCGCACCTGGCCCCGGAGACGATCGAAGGCAAGCCGGTCGACCCGCGCGCCGACCTGTTCTCGTTCGGGACCATCCTCTACTGGCTCTCGTGCGGGAAGCTGCCGTACCAGGGGGCGTCGCCTGCCGCGCTGCTGCGCAGCATCCTGGAGGGGACGCGCCTCGATCCGCGGACGGTGAGGCCGTCCATCGGCGACGCGCAGGCCAAGATCATCTCCCGCTGCCTGGAGAACGACCCGGCCCGGCGATACCAGAGCGCCGCCGAGGTGAAGCTCGA
The DNA here is from genome assembly GCA_036513415.1 of Myxococcales bacterium. Lineage (GTDB taxonomy): Bacteria > Myxococcota > Myxococcia > Myxococcales > 40CM-4-68-19 > 40CM-4-68-19. Next base: position 36,752 of record DATBZA010000050.1, read on the forward strand.
GCTGGAGCAGCTCCTGCGCGATGCGGGGATCGACGAACCCGTCCGCGAGCTGGCGGCCTTCGTCCGGGCGCCCGAAGCCCATGCGGCCAACGTGCGCGCGCGGGTCGTCTCGCGCAGCCTCTGCGCTGGAGAGGAGCACCTCGCCCACAAGCGGACCAGCGCGGCGCTGGCGGCGTTCGGGCGGGCGCTCGCGCTCGAGCCGCAGAACGCGCAGGCCAAGGGCCGGGTGGACCGGATCCGCAGGCGCGATCGCCTGCTCAAGCTGGCCCGCGGTACGATCGTCGGGCTGGTCTCCGTCGCGGTCCTGGTCGCGGCGGGTTGGGAGCTCTACCGCGCTACGCAGCGCGAGTACGCAAGGGCGGAGGCGGAGCGCGTCGCTCAGGAAAGGCTCGCCCTGGAGAAGAGCGCGCGCGAAAACGCGGCAGCGCGATCGGGCGCGAAGCCCGTGACACCTCCCCCCACCGAGCAGGTCGCGACCAGCTCTCCGCCGCCTCTGGCCACCGCACCCCCGGCCAGGCGCCCTCCGCCGCCGCCGCCCAAGCCGCCGGAGCTCCTCGACGTCAAGCTGCACCCGCGCTACGGCGCGCAGGTCACGGTCGACGGGCGCGATCTCGGCAACGAGAGCATATTCGAGCTGAAGCTTTCGCCCGGGCCGCACCGCGTGACGGTGCGTCACCCCTGCTGCGCCGATGCCAACCAGGTGGTGACGGTGACGAAGAGCCAGCCGATCCACAAGCTCGACTACGGTTTGCCCTACCCGGCGCGGTTCGAGGTGGTCAACGCGCCCGCTGACGCCCGCGTCCTGGTGGACGGAGTGCTGGTGGGCACGGCGTCCGATCCCCGCCCCTATGCCATGACCAAGCCGGTCCAGGACGCGAAGGTCACCATCGGCGACCGCAACCTCTCCGTCATCCTCAAGGCCGGCTTCGTCAACAAGCTGGATTACGACAAGGCCAAGGCCACGCCATGATCGCCACCCTGGCCATCGTGATGCAGCTCGCGCAGGGGCAGCCCGCGCAAGAGCAGTCTCGCGCCGCGGCGGACGCGATGGCGCGCGCCCGCGTGACGTTCGAATACGGCGACTATGCCCAGGCTTCCAAGCTCCTCTCCGCGCTGGTGGAAGCGGGCCGGTTCGATTCCTTGCAGACGCGGGCGGAGGCGTACCGGCTGCTCGGGCTCTCCTTGTTCTACCAGGGGCGCAAGGGCGAAGCGTACAGCGCGTTCCTCGAGTACCTCTACATCGACCCGGATGCCGAGCTGGATCCCTTCTACGTCCCGCCTGCGGCCGTCTCCTTCTTCGAGAAGGTGAAGAAGGAAGCCGAGTCGCGGCTTCAGCCGCTGCGCGCGCAGAAGCAGGTCCAGCAGGACGCGCAGAAGAGGGCCGCGGCCGAGGAAGCGGAGCGCAGGAAGCAGCGCGAGCTGGAGGCGGAACGGCGGCGGCTCCAGGAGATCTCGCCCTCCATCGAACGGCGCGTCGTCCAGCACGAGTTCTGGGTGACGATGATGCCGTTCGGCATCGGGCAGCTCCAGAACGGCGACCGGAAGCTGGGCATCTTCCTGGCCACCGCGCAGCTGATCACCGGGGCCGCCAGCGCCGGCAGCGCGCTGCTGATCGAGCAGCTTCGCGACAACGCCACCGGCAAATTCGACGACAACGGGCCCGGGGCCACGCCCTACAAGTCGGCGCAGAGGCTCAACGTGGTGAAGTGGGTCGGCGCCGCCCTGTTCTACGGGCTCTGGGTGGGCGGCGCCATCCAGGCGGCCATCAACTTCAAACCGGAGGAGCAGCTTCCCGATCGGCTCCTCCAGCCCGGGCAGGGCCGCTGATGGCGACGCTGGTGGTCCACACCCTGGGCGCGGCGCCCTCCTTCGTGCCGCTGGTCAAGCCGCTGACCACGCTGGCGGCGGCGGCCGACAGCGACGTGCGGGTGCCCGATCTGCGCGGCGTAGTGGCCATCCAGTTCGACGGGCAGTCCTTCATCGCCACGGCGCTCGAAGGCGCGCAGCTGGTCGTAAACGGACGGAAGCGCGGGCAGCACACCTTGACGAACGGAGACACGATCCAGCTCGGCACCACCCAGCTCGTCTTCCAGAGCGGCGAACGGGTCGCCGTGCCTGCCCAGATCCAGCGCCCTGGGTCGGCGGCCCCCGAATCGCTCGCCACCACGCGCCTCGCCGAGTTCGCGGGGCAGCTCGCGAGGGAGCCCGGCCTCGATGGGGCGCTCACCCGCCTCCTCGACGCGCTGATCGAGGTGGTGTCCGCCGACAAGGGGTTCGTGCTGGAAGTGACCGACGGCTCGCCGCACATCCTCAAGGCGCGCAATTTCCAGCGGGAGAACGTGGCCGACGCTGTCGAAGGCCTCTCGGACACCATCGTCCAGCGCGTGCTGCAGACGCGGCTGCCGCTGCGCATCGAGGACGCCCTGCACGACGCGCAGTTCAACGCCAGCGAGAGCGTGGTCAATCTGAAGCTGGCGTCGGTGATGTGCCTGCCGCTGGTGATGCGGGGAGAGCTGGTGGGAGCCATCTATCTCGGCAACGACAAGCTGACGAACCTCTTCACCGAGCGCGAGCTGGAGGTGGCGACCAGCTTCTGCAGCACCGCCGCCCTCCTCATCGAGCTGGCGCGGCAACTCGACGAGCTGCGCGCCGACAAGAAGGCGCTGCAGGACCGCCTCGAGGCACAGGCCTACGGGGACATCATCGGCGCCTGCGACGCGATCCGGGACATCTTCCACAAGATCGACAAGGTGGCCGGAACCGACATCAGCGTGCTGGTCACGGGCGAAACCGGCACCGGCAAGGAGCTGATCGCGCGAGAGATCCACCGCCGGAGCCCACGGCACAACGGCCCCTTCGTAGCCATCAACTGCGGCGCCATCCCCGAGAACCTGCTCGAGAGCGAGCTCTTCGGCCACGCCAAGGGCGCGTTCACCGGGGCCGTCGCCGCACGGCCCGGGCGATTCCAGGCGGCGAGCGGCGGAACGCTGTTCCTGGACGAGATCGGAGAGATGCCCGTCGGTCTGCAAGTGAAGCTGTTGCGCGCGCTGCAGGACCACGCGGTGACCCGCGTGGGCGAGAACAAGCCGGAACCCGTGGACATCCGGGTGGTCGCAGCCACCAACAAGGACGTTGACGAGGAGATGAAGGCGGGCCGGTTCCGCGAGGACCTGTACTACCGCATCAACGTGATCCACCTGCATCTGCCGGCGCTGCGCGACCGCGGCGAGGATGCCGTGATGCTGGCAAAGTGGTTCCTGGGCCGGTCCGTGCGTGAGCTCGGGAGCAAGGTGAAGGGCTTCTCGCCGCAGGCGCTGGTCGCCATCAAGCGCTTTCGCTGGCCGGGCAACATCCGCCAGCTGGAGAACCGCATCAAGAAGGCGGTGGTGCTGGCCGAACGGCCGCTGATCACTCCGGACGATCTGGAGCTGCGGCCCGAGCAGCTGGAACCCATCCTTCCGCTCGCGCAGGCGCGCGACGAGTGGCAGAAACGCTACATCAACGAGGTGCTGGAGCGGAACAGCGGGAACCGCACCAAGACCGCCAAGGACCTGGGCGTGGACCCGCGCACGATCTTCCGTCATCTCGAGCGGCTGGAGGCCGAGAAGCGAGGCGAGACGCTTCCTCCCGATGAATCCCTGGACGAGCAGTGACAGAAATGTCGCGGAAGGCGCCTTTCTCGCACCGTCCACAAGGCACGAATCGTTTGCTTTTCCAGCGGTTTTTTCGTGGCGCAGCGCTTGCGTCGATCCTGGGCGTGCTGGTGTGCGCGCAGGTTTACTGCCTGATTCCGCAGACGGTGGAGCCGATCCTCCAGGCCCCGCATCCGGCGCCCTACATCGTGGTGGAGACGATCCCCAGCTACCTTCTCGCACCCCAGCTCACCCTCATCCGCCAGGGCGCCGGCGACGCGGCGATGGCGCAAGCTTGTCATTGCCAGCTCTGGTTCGACGGGCTCGTCGTCCACGAGGACGATCCGACGATCACGCTGCAGGCGAAATGGTTCGTCGACTACGACGTCACCAATCCCTCCTCCACGCGCCCTTGGGCCGCCGATCTCATCCCCGGCACCTTCGACAACGCGACCGCGATCGTCCGTCCGGTGCGCACCTTCCAATTCGACGCCGATGCGGTGGGAATCGTCACCAGCGGCGTGCACCTGGTGGAGGTGGTGATCGGCGAGACGGCCGGCTTCGATCCCAGCTCCACGACGCAGCCCAATCGCGCGATGAAGGCCGGCTATACGCCGGCGGTGTGGCGCTTTCCCGTGAACGTCCGGGTCGAGCAGGTCACAGGGCAATGCAATCAGCCGCCGGCGCAGAGCCCGCCGTCGGTGAGGGTGTCCTGCCCATGAGGCGCGCGCTGCCGCTGCTCGTTTCGCTTGCCGCGTGCTCGCTGCGGGATCCGCGCGTCAGCGCGGCCTCATGCACGAGCAATGGACAGTGCGGGCGACACGACATCTGCTTCCTGGGAGAATGCCGGCCGCCCGCAGCGAATCTCTCGGTCGTACAGATGGAGGTCCGGCCGCCCGCCGGCTCGCAGTTCGGTGTGAAGGGGCAGCAACTCGACCTGAGCCGGAGCGTGCTCAACGACGTCACGCTCGCAGTTGCGCTCGTTGCCGACGGATCGGTGACCCAGGAGCTGGACGACGGCGGTACGGCGCCGGTCCCGGGGGCCATCCTGACCTGGACGGATTATGCGCCGGTGATCCCGGACCGGGTGGAGCAAGTGACGGCGGTGACGGATTCCGATGGCGGGTACGGTGGCGCGCGGATTTCGCAGGGTTCGTGGCAGGTGCTGGTGCAGCCGCCGGCGCCTCTTCCGCCGCTTCGGACGGGGCCATTCGACACGGCGGCCCCGGTCCTGAACTTCGTCCTCCCCAGAACGAGCGCGCTCCAGCGGCTCGACGGCGTGCTCCTCGCCGACGGCGGCGGTCTGGCGGGTGCGAGCGTGACCGCCGTCGACGCGCTGGGCACCGCGATTTCGGCGCCCTCCGTCTCCGAGGCCGACGGCGGCTACACCCTCTACCTGCCGCCCTCGCTGGCACCGCCTTCGGTCCAGATCGGGCCGCAGGACGCCGACGCCGGAACGGCCGCAGCGGCCCTGGATCCGTTCCCGACGTACCCGCCCGTTACGTACCAGCCCAGCATCGCGATCGACCTGCCCGCGACGGCCTCGCTCAACGGCACGGTGCTCGACTCCCAAGGCGCCCCCGTGCCCGCTGCCCGCGTGTACGTGCGCAACGTGAACAAGCCCTGGACGCTGGCGCGCTCGGTGGTCACGGACGGGGCGGGCGCGTACGCGATGACGCTCCGGGCCAGCGAGTACATCGTGCAGGCAGCCCCCTCGACGGACGCCAATTCTCCCGCTCTCTCCGCACAACAGCCGGTCACGCTTCCCGCCACAGGGCCACTGAACCTCACCTGCCCGCCCAAGGTCGTTCGGCTGGGTCAGGTGCTGACCGCGGATGGCCGGTTCGTCGGCGCGAATTTCCAGATCCTGGCCATGCGGGTCCCCGACGGCCTGGTGACGACCCGTGCCGCTCCCCCCACTGCGACGGACCCCAACGGGATCTTCTCCTTGGTGGGGGACCCGGGCCGCTGGCGCATCACCGTGGTGCCGCCGGCCGGCGTCAGTCTGCCCCGCAAGATCGTCCAGGTGGAACTCGTCGCCACCGATCCGGGCCCGTCGGCGCTGCCGGCCATCCGGATCTCGCCGCCCCTCGAGGTGGTGGGTACGGTCATGGGTTCCGCTCCCCCCGCTCAACCCGTGGGGATCGGGGGCGCGATGGTGAGCTTCTTCTCGCTCGACGTCAGTGGGCACAGCTTGTTCCTGGGCAGCGGGCTCACTGATGCGAAGGGACGCTACGCGGCCATCCTGCCGGACGTGGCGCAGCCCGGGATCGGCCCTTGAACGCCCGCGCATCCCACGCTAGACCCTGCGGGTGCCGCGCGACCCTGCGCTGAGACCGTACCGCATCGCGATGTACTGCGCTTACGGAGTCGCGTGCGCGTTCCTCTTCGCGCAGATCTTGCGCAGCGTGGTCGGGGACCTGTACGGCCGCCGGCTGGAAACGGCTACGCAGCAGAGCCCGACGGCCTGCCTGGAAGACATCGAACGGCTCTACGGGCAGATCTCCGCCCGGGCCGTGCAGCCGGCCCCGGGCGGGCTGGAGGGCGGCGCGCTCGCGCGCGAGTGGGACGCGTGGTCGCGCCGCTGGGAGGATGAGGTCGACCGCGTCAGCCAGCGTTGCCGGCTGGGCTCCGGGACGGAGCCTGGGTCGCGGGCGCTGGGGGAGGCGCTGGACGGCATCGAAGAGCTGCGCCGGCGGCTCTTCCAGTCCGGCGCCGAAGCCGCGGAGGAGGCGCGGCGGGTCAAGGAGGCCCTGGCGCAGGCGCGCCGCGAGCTGAAGGTCCGGTAGTCGCGGCCGCCGAAGGCGGCTTGGCGACTATGCTTGAGCGTCAGTCGTCGGCGAGCGTTACTGTGGCTTCGGGGCAGAGGCCGTCGCGGGTGCGGTGCCGAGCGGCGTCGAGACTGCCGCGAGCTTGCGCAGCCGGTTGCGGAGCTGCGGCGCGAAATCGCTGCCGGGATAGAGGGTCACGGCGCGCTCGTAGACCTCGCGCGCGCGGGTCGCATTCCCGACCTCCTCGTAGGCCTGGCCGAGCAAGAGGCCAGCGTACTGGGCCGTCTTGGTGCCGCCGGTGCTCTTGAGGAAGGTCTCGAACGGCTGGATGGCGCCCTGGAACTCCCGGGTCTGGATCCGCGCGCTGCCCAGGTGGAACCAGATCATGCTGTCGCTGACCTTCGGCTCCAGCTCGACGTAGCGTCCGAGATCCTGTGAGGCCGCTTTCCAGTCCTGTCGGCGGAAAGCGGATTCGCCGGCGCTGCGGGCCGCCTCGGCGAGCTGGCGTTTCATCCCGGCGGCGCGGTCGTCGATCGCCTTGGCTTCCAGGGCGGACATCTGCCCGCGGTCGAGGTGCATCGCCTGGGTCATCGCCTGGTTGAGTCCCGGCCCCTCTTTCTCCGTGCCGAGCAGATCGTAGACCCGGAGCGCCTTCTCGGAAGTGTCGCGGCGCGTCTGGTCCGTCGTCTTGATCTTCTCCGCATCCTTCTGGAGCGTCGCCGCGCGGGTCTCGTTCGCCTGCGCGTCGGTGCGCGCGGTGCGGACCTCGGCGTTCGCGAAGGCGATGGCGCCTACGCCGGCGATCACCGCAAAGCCGATATACGCGGTCACGCTCGTCATCCAGTGCCGTTTCTCCTGCTCCTCATGCTTGCGGCCCATCTGCTTGAGCTCGGCATGCAGGTTCTTGAGCAGGTTGTCGGTCTTGATGACGAGGTTGCGGGCCTCGATCACCTCCTTGCGCAGCGCGGAGATGTCCCCGTCCTGGCCCGCCGGCTCAGGGTGGGACACGCTGCGGGGGGAACTGGTCTCGTCGCTCATCCTCATATGCCTCGGTGAACGCTTGGGTTGGTCGGGAGCATCCCACGGAGCAGACTTTCGTGCACCTATCTTGTCGCGGAGCAGGCGACCTACCGGCCGGTCGGCTTCCCCTTGTCGTCCGGCTCCAGGAAATGGAACATCAGCCCCAAGGAAAGCAGGTTCCCGCCCACCGTCAACTTCCGCTGGCTCTGCGCGTCGACCTGGGCGCTGGACAGGGTGTACCGGTCCTCGAGCACGATCGCGACGGGTCCTGCCACCTGGAAACGGATGCCCAGCCCGAGGTAGGCCGCGGTCGAGTTGGCCTCGTTGGAGATGCCCTGCCGGGTGCCGGTGTTCAGCGAGTACCCGATCCCTCCTGCTCCATAGAAGGTGACCGACTGTCCGCGCACCAGCAACGTATCCAGGGCGAGCATGATGGGAATTGTCTTCACCTGGAGGTCGCCGCCCGCGATCCGGTAGCGATCGATCAGGTATCCGATCTCGATCTTGAAATGGAGGTCGTCGTCGTACTGGTACCCGAAGGAGACCAGTCCCCCCGGCTGCAGGACCTGGTGCGAGGCCCCCTGCTCGGTCAGGTAATCGCCGTTGCCGGGAAAGAGCGCGCGCGTGCCGCCCAGCAGCGTGATCGTGCCTTCGCCCTTCTCGGGAACGGCGGCGGCGGCGGAGGAAGCGGCGAGCAGGAGTGCGAGCGCAAGGCGCATTCGCGGTAGGATACAGAAGTTCCGCTGCACCTCCATTTTCGTTCCGCCATGGCCCGCGCACCCGAAACCGGCTTCTACTTCGAGCCCATCGCCGAGCGGCTGGCGCTGGTGCTGGAGGGTTCGGCCTTCCCGTCGGAGGAAGCCTGGGCGTACATCGGCGACCCGGTGGAGATGCCCCTTCCCCTGGCGCGGCTGGAGGCGGCGACGCGGTGGCCGGGGGTCGATCCGGAAACTCTGGAGCTCGAGCTCGATCTGGACTTCGAGCGCGCTACTTCCCGGAAGCCGTGATCTGCTCGAACCCGGCGCTGCCGCGCAGCGACTGGAAGTCGTCGTCCTGACGCGCGTGCGCGGCGAGCTCGCCGTCCAATTGGACCGCGGCGCGCAGATGATCGAGGGCGCCCTTCGCGTCGCCCATCCGGGCGAGGGCGCAGGCGTAGTTGTACTGCCCTTCCGCCAGGTCCGGAGCGCGGATCACCAGCTCGGCCAGCGTCTCCGCGGCATCCTTGATCTGGTTCTGGGCCAGCAGCATCACTCCCACCGCGCGCAGCGCCAGCTGGCGCTGCTCCGGTGTCAGGTCGTGCTCGGAGCCAAGAGCGACCTTCCCGTGCGGCAGCGCACGCCCATACCCGTCCGGGCCCAGCTCGAAGCCCGCCATCAGCGCTCCGAAGTGCGCTTTCGCGTTGTCGGGCTCGCGGACGGTCAGGGCCTCGAACCGATCCATCGCCGCCCCGGGATCGCGACGTTCCAAAAAGCCCATGCCCGCGAGCAGGTCCACTTCACGCTGGCGATCCGGAGGCAGGGGAAGCACCTGGAAGCTGCGGGCGGCCGTGTCGAAGGTCTGCTCGGCGAAGCCATCTTCCTTCGGCCCGGTGACGTTCAGGACCAGGCAATCGGCGTTGCGGGCGAAGAAGGCCCATCGGTTGCGGACGGGCGCGGAGGTTGCGCCGCTGGTGAAGCTCCAGGTCGCCGCCGGCGAATCGGACGTGCTCTGATCGCGCGGAGCCTCGGTGGACACGGTATTGGCCGCCGGCGCTTCCTTCCTCGCCGAGAGGCGGGAGCGCGCGTGGTCCCGGCACTGTTGCGGCGTGCTGGGCTTCGCCAGGGCGAAGGAGCTGACTTCGGTCTCCACGCCCGAGACCGAGCGCGCGTTGCCTTCGCGGCTCACCTGCCAGGTGTCGGCGCCGGACGGGAGCGAGTACCGGACTCCGTGCACGGCGTCCTGCACTTCGAGCCCGGGCGGTGCCGAGGCCTTCTTCGGCGACCCATGGGCGCAGGCGAACAGCGCGATCAGCAGCCAGGCGGCATGCTTCACTGCAGTTGCTCCGCGCGGCCGTCGACGAGCTTGCCTCCGACGGAATGGTACTGCAGCCGCATCTCGCGCGCGGTGCGAGCGTCGGGGTCGTAAGCGAGGCAGACGTCGTACGGGCGCGAGTACACGTGCAAGCTGACGGCGCGTTCGTTGAAAGGGTTGGAGACGCGGTGGATGCCGTTTTCACCTTGCTGCAGGTCCAAAGCTCCCTCGGCCGCCCGGGGAATGCCTCCGTTCTGCACCAGGCGGATGCCGTCTCCGGGGCCGGGCCCATCGAGGCTGACGAAGTTTTCCAGCCGGAGCACGCCCCGCTGGATGGAGAGCCAGCAGAGTTGCCCCGAGTGGTTGTGGATGGGGCTCTGGGTCTGCGGCTCCCAGCAGAGCGCCACCAGCTCGAAGATCTCGTCCCGGTAGATGAGGTTGCGCGTGTACCGGTGGGGAGCGAAGTGCAGATAGGGCGAGAGGGTGCCGCCGTCCAGCAAGGTGCCGCGCAGGCGCGCGCATACTTCCCCGGGCTGGAAGTGGGCAGGGGGAACCCCCCGCAGCGTCTCGACGATTCGTTCCACCGCGACGTGCATGCGCGTCCCTCCTCTCCCCATCATAATGCCGGGAAACCGCCGCAGGCGCGGGATTTCCGCGCCCGTCATCTACAGCGCTTCGGGTGGGGCCGCGTGCGCGTGTGACACGTAGTCGCGCCCGAAGCGGCGCTCGATCTCGGCCTCGTTCCATTCGGCGACCACCGGCCGGCCGTGGGCACAGCGCGCGCCGTAGTCGGTCTCGTCCAGCGCGTCGAGCAGCGCCTGCGCCTCCGGCGCGCTGAGGGCGTCGTGCGCGCGGACGCTCCCGTGGCAGGCGGCGCGGGCCAGCAGGGCGTCCCGAAGCCGGTCGAGCGAGTCCCCCCGGCCGTGGCTACCGAGCTCGTCGGCCAGGTCCGTCAAGAGCGCCCCCAGCCCGCTCTCGTCGAGCCGCGCCAGCGGCGCCGGGAGGGCCTTCACCGCCGCCGAGGTCCCGCCGAAGGACTCCAGCTCGACGCCGATGGACCCCAGCATCTCCGCCGCTTCCGCCACCCGCGCGGCGGCGGCGGCGGGAAGCTGCACGACCTGCGGCACCAGGAGCGGTTGCACCCCTGCGGCTCCGCTCCGCGCGCGCAGCCGTTGGTAGTTGATGCGCTCGTGGGCCGCATGCTGGTCGATGAGAACCAACCCCTGAGGGCCCTCGCAGACCAGGTAGGTCCGGTGCAGCTGGCCCAGGTAGCGCAGGCCGCGGAACCAGGCGGCGCGGGGCACCAGCTCGGGTTGCGGGTCGGCTTGCGCTCGCGGCGCGAACGCGCGCGAAGGCGGCATCCACCACGTCGCCGGCATCCGGCTCCCGTATCGCTCGATGGCCTCCGCGACACGGTCGGTGGGGTTGCCCAGGGCATATGCGCGCGCCGGTTCGACCGCGCCGGAGCCGCGGCGCTGCTCCATCCATTCGCCGCGCGCAAGCACCCGGGTGAGCCCCGCGTGGATGGCGTCCCACGCCGCCCGGGCGTCCGCGAGCCGCACCTCCGCCTTGGTAGGATGGACGTTCACGTCCAGCTCGGACGGCGGGACCTCGAGGAAGACGATCGCGCCGGGATACCGGCCGTGCGGCATCAGCTCCCCGTAGGCGCGGAGGACGGCATGGGTCAGGGAGCGGTCGCGAATGGCGCGGCCATTCACGAAGAGCCAGACGTTGCGGGCGCTGCCGTACTCGATCGAAGGCGACACCGCGAGCCCGTGCGCCCGGACGGATCGGGATTCGCCTGCGAACGGGACGAGCCGGGCACGGACCTCTCGTCCGAGCGCCTCTTCCGCGCGCGCCGCCAGCACATCCGGGCCAGCCTGAAGCTGCGCCAGCGCGCGATCTCCGTCGCGCACGGTGAAGGTGACGTCCGGCCGCGGCAGCGCGAGCCGCAGGACCGCGTCGACGCACTGGGCCTGCTCGGCTTGCGCCCTCTTGAGGAACTTGCGGCGCGCGGGGACGTTCCAGAACAGGTCGCGCACCTCGACCGTCGTTCCGGGCGGCGCGCCGGCGTCGGCGACGCGGCTGGCGGCTCCGCCTTCAACCTCGATGCGCGTGCCCTTCAGCGCACCAGGCTCGCAGGTCAAGAGCGTGAACCGGCTCACGGCCGCCATGCTGGGAAGCGCCTCGCCGCGAAAGCCGTAGCTGCCGATGGCGAAGAGGTCGTCCTTGCTCCGGAGCTTGCTGGTGGCGTGCCGTTTCACGCTCAGCTCCGCATCCTCGCGACCCATGCCGGACCCGTCGTCGCGGATCCGGACGAGGCGGCGGCCCCCGTCCTGCAGGTCGACCTCGACGCGTTTCGCGCCGGCGTCCAGCGCGTTCTCGACCAGCTCCTTGACCACGGCAGCGGGACGCTCGATGACCTCGCCGGCGGCGATCTGGTTGGCGAGCGTCGCGTCGAGCAGGTGGATGCGGGCCACGGGTGCGCAGAGTAGCAGGGCATGGCAGGGTGCGCCCATGATTGCTTTCCTGCTGGCGGCGCTTGCGGTGAGCGAAGGCGACTTCGTCTTGCGGAACTTCCGCTTTGCTTCCGGAGAGACCCTGCCTGAGCTGCGGCTGCATTACCGGACGCTCGGAACTCCCGGCTCGCCTGCCGTCCTGGTGCTCCACGGCACCACCGGCAGCGGAGCGCAGTTCCTGGGAGAGTCGTTCGCCGGCGAGCTCTTCGGCCCCGGACAGCTGCTCGACGCGACTAAGTACTTCATCGTCCTGCCCGACGGCATCGGGCACGGCGGCTCGTCGAAGCCGAGCGACGGGCTGCACGCGCGGTTTCCGCACTATGGTTATGCCGACATGGTGGAGGCGCAGCGCCGGCTGCTGGCGGAGAAGCTCGCGGTGAAGCATCTGCGCCTGATCGTGGGCACCTCGATGGGCTGCATGCACTCCTGGGTCTGGGCAGAGGCGCAGCCGAAGTTCATGGACGCCAACCTCGCGCTGGCATGCCTGCCCGTGCAGATCGCGGGCCGCAACCGGGTAGTGCGCAAGCTGGCGATGGACTCCATCCGGTCCGACCCGGCGTGGAACGGCGGCGAGTACAAGTCGCCGCCGCTGGCCGGGTTGCGCGGCGCGCTGGAGGTGCTCTTCTTCATGGGCAGTGCGGCGCTGCCGTTGCAGGCGCAGCTGCCCACGCGCGAGGCAGCCGACAAGCTCGCCGAGGAGTGGATGGCGAAACGGTTGGCGGCGACGGATGCGAACGATTTCCTGTATGCCTTCGACGCGTCGCGCGATTACGACCCGTCGGCGGATCTGGGGAGGGTCGAGACGGCGGTGACGGCGATCAACTCCGCCGATGACGAAGTGAACCCGCCCGAGCTGGGCATCCTGGAGCGGGAGATCAAGCGCGTGAAGCGGGGGAAGGCGGTGATCCTGCCCATCGGCCCCCGGACCCGCGGGCACGGCACGCACACGAACGCCGCGGCTTGGAAGGACCACCTTGCCGAGCTGCTCGAGAGATCGAGGTAGACCCCAGGGGCTGCTGCTCGATCTCTCGAGCGAGGTCATTCGGCAGTTCCGCGTTCTAAAGGGATTGCAGGAAGGCGATCAGGGCGGTCCGCTCGAGAAAGCCCAGCGACCGGAAGGCTTCCCTCGGCGCGGCCCCCTGCCCGTCGTGGGCCAGGATCGCCTGCCGGAGAGTGGTCGCGCGTCCGTCGTGCAGCATCCGCGCCTGCGTGCGCAGGCCCCAGAGCGGTTGTGTTCGCATCCGCTGGCCGGTGGCACCGTTCTGGGTGATGCCGTCGCCGAGCGAGCCCATGTCGTGCAGCAGGAAGTCAGAGAACGGATGAAAGAACTCAGGTAGCGCAAATTTGCATAAGTTCAACTTTTCAGACGATCTGACGGTTGCACATTTGCACCGATTCACATTTGCAGAGAACGGGAGAGGCAGGCCTGCAGTCCGTGAATCCGAACCGCTCTACCGACGCGAGCCCTGCTTGGCGGTTCGTGGCCGGGGAGCGCGCCGCTGGGGTGGTCTCGCGGCCACCTTCGGCTCCACACGATGCAGATAGATACCAAAGGCAGACGTCTTCGCGAATAGCCGACTCCCAGCGCTCCTTGGTCCCATTTGGAAACCTGGATCCGAAAACGAGGCCATCGATGCACACAGCTCCGCAAGCATTCGGAAACCGGCCTCGTTGGCCTGCAGGAGGACGGTCTCCGCGTCGAGCATGCGGAGCCGGAGGGACGTTCTCTTCTCCGCGTAGCGGGCACACACAGCGTCAGGAGAGTTTCGCTTGTTTGGCATCGTTGGCGCCTCGGCTAGCAGGGCGGTGTGGGTGCGCTTCGTTATAGTCCTCGAACCAGCCGGGCAGCTCATGCTCTCGGCGTCGTCAAGATGGCCCAGGGACACGTAGTCGCGGCTCATCGTCCTCACCAATGACTCTCCATGCCGTTGCTCTCGAGCGAGCACGCCGACGTCGTCCGCACCGAGGGCGGGAGCGAAGTGGCGCAGGGCGTGAATCCGAGCGCTCTGCCGATGCGAGCCCAATTTGGCTGTTGGTGGGGAGAGCGTCGGTTCCCGGGGGCTGATCTGAAGCGCAGATTTGATTGGGGACAGATTGCCAGAGGGGTTCCGACATGCCGTCAGCGAAGTCTCCGGTTGCACACCTCGTTCCGACCGGGGGTCGTTGGTTGCTCACGATCGCTGCAGACAAGATAAATGACTGACACCTTGGTGCACGGACATCCGTGACGGCGTTACCAGTGTAGGCGCCCGTGGCGCTACGCCCAAAAAAAGGACGCCCCGCGGCGCGTGAGGGCGCGGCGGGGCGTCAGGGGAAAAATTCCGGCAGCGACCTACTCTCCCACACGGAAACCGTGCAGTACCATCGGCTCTGGAGGGCTTAACTGCCGTGTTCGGGATGGGAACGGGTGGGGCCCCTCCGATGTAGCCACCGG
>DATBZA010000051.1:0-11434 GCA_036513415.1 Myxococcales bacterium
GAAGCGGCCCTGCAGCCCCGCTGCCTCGGCGGCCTGCGCGGCCAGCAGCGCGTGCGGGTGTGCCTGGGCGAGCGGGAAGTTGCGGAAGACGAAGCGCAAATCGTCGCCCAGCGCTGCCTGGACCGCCTTCACGGAGTAGTAGGCCTGTCCGCAGAACGGGCATTCGAAGTCGCCATACTCGACCAGCTCGATGGGCGCATCCGGGTTGCCTTGCACGTGATCCTGGGGTCCGACCGGCGGCTTCAAGCTCATGACTTCTTCCCTTCCATGCTCTCGAGCGCCTCGAGGATCCCGTCGGCGCCGGGATTGATGCCGATCGGCGAAACGTAGCTCCAGCGGATGATGCCCTCGCGGTCGATGACGAACAGCGCCCGCTCGCTGAAGCCGTCCTTCTTGCGATAGACGTCGTAGGCGCGCGCGACCTCTCCCTTGGGCTCGAAATCCGCGAGCAGGGGGAAGCGCAGCTTGCGATCCTTGGCGAACGCCGCGTGGCACCACACTCCGTCGACGGAGATGCCCATGATGTCGGCGCCGTACCGGCGGAACTCGGGAAGCAGCTCGCTGTAGATGGGGAGCTGGTCGCTGCACACAGGGCTCCAATCGGCCGGGTAGAAAGCCAGGATCACCCGCCTGCCCCTGAGCTCGCTGAGCGAGACCTTCTGGTCGGGCGTGGAGTTGAGCGAGAAGTCCGGCGCCTGTTTTCCAGCTTCCAGTGCCATGAGCACAAGATCCGGAGGGCGCGCTCGATCCACTATCCGGGCCTCTTGGTACCCGTTCGTCGCTGAACAGTACCCGGGGCTACCCGAGCAGCAGCACTTCGGGCGCGGGCCCGCCCGTACAGCGGCACGTCCGCGGATGCATCCCGACCTGAGCCTCGTCCCACTCCTGCTGCGCGGTCTGGACGAGCCTCTGGACGGCCATGCCCGAGAGGAGGTCGGTGGCACTCCACTGCATGCCGACCTCGCCCTGGGCGGTCCAGACCACCCGGCCGAACGCCTCGAGCTGAACGCCGCCCGGACCCGCCTCGGGCAAGGCCACACGGATGTGCTGTCCGGGGATCCCGGTGTCCGCCGGCACCGCGACGAGGCGCGCCCCGTGCCGGCTGACGTCGCGGAGGCGGCAGAGCAGAGCCGCCAGCCCGTCGGGCTCGGCCAAGACGAGCTGATCGCTGGCGAGGCGTACCTCCGAGCGCTTGGAGGCACCCTCCATCTTGTCGAGGCAACGCTGTGCGCCGGCCAGCTCGAGCCAGAGGCCGCCGCCGGAAGCGCGCGCCCAGACCCAGCCGCGCAGGAGGGCGACCTGGGTGCTCGAGGAGAAGTCCACCTCGAGCGAGGCTACCGCGCCCTTCGGCGCGATCGCGCCTGGGAAAAAGAAATACCCGGTCCCGTCCACGAGATGGACGTGCTCGCGCAAACGGCGCGGGCTGTCGATCTGGTAACGAAGGCGCAATGCCATCGCCCACCTCCCCAGACAGCGGTATAGCAAGCCGCCCGCCATTCCCTAGGTGTCGGAAATCACGTCGCTCTAGAGTGAAGTCCCGTTCGCGAGGCGACTTCGGCGGAACGGGGATGCCCATCGGGATGCAGCGGTTTTCCCCGGCGCACGCCGGGCGTTCCCCGCCGGGGCGTCGCGGTTCCTGTATGATGGAAGGCCCATGGCGGACCTCGCGGAGCTGCAGAGCAAGCATGCGGATGCTGCCCGCTTCGCGGCCGGAATGGCCGAGGAGAAGGATCCGCAGCGGCTTCAGCAGATGGCGGAGCAGCTGCAGGCGCGATGCGCCGAGCTGGGCCGGATGGCCCGGGCGCTGGAAGCAGCGGCGACGCCCGAACGCGCGGCGGGCGGCGAGGCGCGCGTCGTGTTGACTGCGGAGCAGAGGCAGCGAATCGCCGAGCAGACCGGGGCGGGCATCGAGACGGTCCTGCTGCGTGACAGCCCGGAGCGCGCCTGGTCGAGGCAGATGCCGGCGGTCGAACCGCGCCAGGTCGAGGCGATGGCCGCCAGGGAAGCCGCGGCGTCACGCCTGCGGGCCGAAACGCGCGCGCAGGTGGAGAAGATCGTCCGCGAGCTGGAGAAGCTGGACGTGCCCGAGCTCGCCGAGACCATCGCTCAGTTGCGGCGCGACCCGACGCTCGGATTCCCGGGGAACGGATAGGAGAGGAGCATGCCCGGCCTGAGCCCCATCAAGATCCTCGGCAACGTCAAATTCATGTCGAACAACCTGAAGCTCCCCACCCAGAAGGCGTCAGGAGACGCGAAGGCCTGGGGCGAGAAGTACTTCCGGGACCGGGATCAAGAATCGGGCGAGATGACCGGCGCGCCCCGGGTGATCCCGCCCTGGTTCTTCCCGCAGAAGCCCGGCTACAAGCACCACCAGAAGAGCTGCGACGAGGTGGGCAAGGCCTTCAAGGACTTCCATGACGCGATGATCGACGCGGTGCAGTTCGCGCACCAGATGTGGAAGCTGCAGGCCAAGTTCCAGAACCTGAAGGTCATGGTCGCGGCCATCGGCACGCCCGGCTGCCTCGACGGACCCGAGCTGGAGAGCTCGATCAAGCAGGCGCCGTCCTGCGCCGCCTTCACCGGCAACATGGCGAAGCACCGCGATGCGGTGGCCAAAGGCGTATCGAAGGCGTTCAAGAACTGGCAGGACCAGGTCACCGTGCCGGGGCTCCCCTGGTATCCGGCGTTCGCGGCGTTTCCCGGACCGATGGCGCCGCCGATGCCCAACATCCCCATGCCGCTGATCTGCTGCATCTCGGCAAAGATGACGGACATCATCCTGCCCGACACGATGACCAAGGAGATGGACGACGCGCTCGACGGGGGTCTCAAGAACAAGGACCCCGAGAAGCAATACCATCCGCTTCACGACGCCATCGCCACCGTGCTCGCACTCGCCTTCCTCATGTGGCTTCCTTCCCAGCAAGTGATGCTGGTGCTCGGAAAGGGCCCGATCCCGACGTTCGCTCCTCCCTTCGTGCCGGTCGGTCCCGTGATGGCCGGTGACAACATCGCCATCCCCGGCCATCTGATGATGTGAGCCCGCCGCGCATGAGGAGTTGGCGATGCGGGTGGCGGTGATCGGCGGCGGGATCGCCGGCCTCTCGGCGGCGCACGAGCTGATCCGCCGCGGCGCGCAGGCCGTCGTCTTCGAAGCGGAAGCACGGCCGGGTGGCAAGGTAGGCACTCACGCCGAGCAGGGTTACCTCACCGAGGACGGGCCGAACTTCATCGCCCGGCCGCTCGACGCTCTGCTCGACGCCGGCAGGTTGCGCGGCGAGGTGATCCGGCCACGGCCGCCCACCACGCGCTGGGTCCGCATGGAGGGCCGGGTCCTGAAGGCGCCCAGCTTCTCGCTGCTGGCGCGCGCCGGGGTCGGACGGGCCCTGCTCGAACCGCTGTTCGCCAGGCCCCTGCGCGACGACCTCCCCCTCCGGGCGTTCCTCCAGCAGCGGCTGGGGCGGCGCGCCGGCGGTCTCGCCGCGGAGGTGATGAGCGCCGGCGTGTATGCGGGCGATCCGGATTTGCTCTCCGCGCGGGACGCGTTTCCCACGCTCGGAGCGCTGGCCGAGAAGGGCTCGCTCATCGTCCAGGGGCTGCGGAGAAAGAAGGAACCGGGGCGCGGAATCTGGACGCTGCGTCGCGGTCTCGGAAGCCTCGCCGGGGCCGCCGCCCGCGCGCTCGGCGACCGATTGCGGCTGAGCGCGCCGGTCGCGCGCCTGGCCCCCTCGCGCGGAGGGTGGGACGTGGAGGGCGAAAGGTTCGATGGGATCGTGCTGGCGATCCCGGCCCGGGCCGCGGCCGAGGTCGCCCGCGCATTCGCGCCCGGATTCGCCGACGGCCTCCGCGGGCTGCGCAGCGCGCCGGTGACCATCGTGCACCTCGGCCTTGTGCCGGACGGGCTGCCGCGCGGGTTCGGGATGATCGACGCCGACGGTACGCTGCACGGCATCGGCACCCTCCTGCCAGGCAGCATGCTCCCCGGCCGCGCGCCCGCCGGACGCACGCTGGTGACCTGCATCTGCGGGGGCGCACGGCATCCGGAGCGGGCCGCGCTGCCGGACGGGGAGCTGGTCGCGGGCTTGATGTCCGATCTGCGTGCCGTCTGGGGCCTGCGGCAGCAACCCGACTATGTGCGGGTGGTGCGCTGGCGCGAGGCCATTCCACAGTATGCGCCCGGGCACCGCGACCGCGTGAAGATGCTCCGGGAGCTGCTCGCTGGACTGCCACCCATCGAGGTGGCCGGGGCGGAGTACGACGGAGTGAGCGTGCCCGACGTCGCGCGATCGGGCGCGGAGGCCGCCGCGCGGCTTACTCCCTGAAGTCAGAGCAGACGGGGCGCGGGGTTCGGCTCCCCTTCCGCGAACCGCGAGGGGCGCAGCTCGTGTACGTCGAGCGAGCGGGCCTTGCCGTGCACGATGATCTCCGCCAGCAGCTGTCCGAGGGCCGGCGCGTGCATGACTCCGTGCCCGGAGCTGCCGTTACAGAGGAACAAGTTCTCGCATTCCGGGGCGCGGCCGAGCACCGCCCCGGGATCGACGCCGGTCTCCGCCTCGAACCGGCGCAGCTTCTCCCGCGCGAGGAGCGAGAGCCGGACGTTGATGGCGGTCCCGTACTGGGCGCGAAAGCCGCCGGTGGCGCGGCCGGTGCTGCCTTGCCCCGGCGAAGCCTCGCGCTCGAGCACCAGGGCGCGGAGGCCCTGCCGGGCCAGGTGCCAGGCCACGCTCGCGCCTAACGCCGGCGCCGACCACGACCACGTCGCGCATGCTGCACCTTACTCCCGGAGCTCACAGATTTCAGCGATGGCCGGCGCCGTGCCCCGGCTCCCCGCGACAGGACCGCCTGAGCCGCTTGCGCCGCCATCGACTACAATCAGCGGCCCGATGGACGTCGCGCTCTTCGTGCCCTGCTACATCGACCAGCTGTACCCCCGGGTTGGCCTCGCCACCGCGGAGCTGCTGGAGCGGCAGGGCGTCCAGGTGCACTTTCCCGAGGCGCAAACTTGTTGTGGCCAACCGATGGCGAACTCCGGCTTCTTGGACGACGCCCGGCAGCTCGCGCGCAAGATGCTCGACGTGTTCTCGCCCTACGAGCACGTGGTCTGCCCGTCCGGCAGCTGCACGAGCATGGTGCGCAACCACTACCCGGAGCTGTTGCCGGGTGACCCCAGGGTCGCCGCGCTGCGGGCGAAGACGCGCGAGCTGTGCGAGTTCCTGCACGACGTCCTTCAGGTCCGCCCGCGCGGCCGCTTCGACGCCCGGGTGGGGCTGCACCAGAGCTGCCATGGCTTGCGCGAGCTGCGGATGGGAAGCGGCAGCGAGAGGCTGGTCCCGCCGTATTCGAAGACGCGGGCGCTCTTGGAAGGGATCGAAGGCCTGCAGCTCGCCGAGCTGTCGCGAGCGGACGAGTGCTGCGGATTCGGCGGCACCTTCGCCGTCAGCGAAGAGGCGGTCTCCTGCGCCATGGGACGCGACCGGGTGGCCGACCATGAGCGGGCGGGCGCCGAGGTGATCACGGGCGCGGACAGCTCCTGCCTCATGCACCTGGACGGCCTGATCCGGCGCGACGGCAAGAAGCTTCGCGTCCTGCACGTAGCCGAGCTGCTGGAGGAGGCGACCCGATGACCGAGCATTCCGAGCGCGCCGGAGCGTTCGTCGCGGACCAGCCGCGCATGCACTGGCACGACCAGGCGGTCTGGTTCGTCCGCAACAAGCGCGACATCGCGCGCAGCTTCGTGCCCGAATGGGAGGAGTTGCGCAGCCTGGCCTCGCAGATCAAGGCGCACACCCTCTCGCGGCTGCCCGACTACCTGGAGGAGTTCGAGAGGAACGCTGCAGCCGCGGGGGCGCGGGTGCACTGGGCGCGCGACGCCGCCGAGCACAACCGCATCGTGCACGGGCTCCTGCGCGAGCGCGGAGTGACCAGGCTGGTGAAGAGCAAGTCCATGCTCACCGAGGAGTGCCACCTCAACGAGCACCTCGAGGAGCATGGCGTCGAGGTGGTGGACACCGACCTCGGGGAGCGGATCGTGCAATTCCGTCGCGAGCCGCCCTCGCACATCGTCATGCCCGCCATCCACCTCAAGAAGGAGGAGATCGGGGAGCTCTTCCACGAGAAGCTCGGCACCCCTGCCGGTCTTTCGGATCCGACGCAGCTCACCGAGGCCGCCCGGGGGCACATGCGCGAGAAGTTCCTCGCCGCGCAGGCGGGGCTCACCGGGGTGAACTTCGCCGTCGCCTCCACCGGCGGAGTGGTGGTGTGCACCAACGAAGGCAACGCGGACCTGGGCACGTCGCTGCCGGCCATCCACATCGCCTGCATGGGAGTGGAAAAGATGGTGCCCTCGCCGGAGGCGCTGGCCGTGTTCCTCCGGCTGCTGGCGCGCAGCGCCACCGGACAGCCGATCACGACGTACACGTCGCATTTCCAGGGTCCACGCCCCGGGGCGGAAATGCACATCGTGATCGTGGACAACGGGCGCAGCCGCATCCTCGCCCGCGAGGAGTACCGGAATTCGCTCAAGTGCATCCGTTGCGCCGCTTGCATGAACACCTGCCCCGTGTACCGGCGCAGCGGCGGCCACAGCTACGGGGTGACGGTCGCCGGGCCCATCGGTTCCGTGCTCGCCCCCCACATCGATCCGAAGAAGCACGCCGGCCTGCCCTTTGCCTCCACCCTGTGCGGATCCTGCGACGACGTCTGCCCGGTGCGGATCGACCTGCACCACCAGCTCCTCGCCTGGCGCGGCGAATTGGCAGCCCGAGGGCTGGTGCCGCTCCACAAGCGCGTCGTCTCCAAGGTGGGCGCCTGGGTGCTGGCGCGGACCTGGGCCTATCGCATCTTCGGAAAGCTCCTGCGCGTCCTCGCGCCGCGCATCCCCAATCCCTGGACTCGCCAGCGCGAGCTGCCGCCCATGCCGCGCGAGAGCTTCCGCGCGCAGTGGAGGAAGCGTGTCCGCCCGCGATGAGATCCTGAGAGCGCTGCGCGCGGCGGCGCCTGCTCCCGCGCCGCTGCCCGACCTGGCGCGCCTCAAGGCGGTGCAGTACCCCGACCTGCGCGAGCGGTTCGCGAAGAGCGTGGTCGAAGTCGGCGGGCGCTGCGTGCTGGTGGACGGCCCGCTGGAGGACGCGCTCCGCGCGATCCCGGAGTACGCGGCCGCGCGCAAGGTCGTTTCGCTCGTGCCGGGAGTCGGGAAGGCCAACGTGGACCTGGCGTCGGTGTCCGACCCGCACGACCTGCAGGACGTCGATTTCTGCGTCCTGCCGGCAGAGCTGGGAGTGGCCGAGAACGGCGCCTGCTGGATCGTGCAACATGGCGGTCCGAACCGGTCGGGGGCCTTCCTCACCCAGCACCTGGCGGTGGTGGTCCGGGCCGATGCGCTGGTGCACAACCTGCACGAAGCCTACGCGCGCGTGACCGTTCCTTCCCCGGGTTTCGCCATGTGGCTGTCGGGCCCCTCCAAGACGGCGGACATCGAGCAGGCGCTGGTGATCGGGGCCCACGGGGCGCGCTCCTGCACGGTGCTGGTCACCCCCACTTGAACAAGTGACGTGTTTGTGGTCGATCCCCAGGCATGATCGAAGTGACCGGATCCGCGTCCCCGGAAGTGTTGTCAAAGCCAGCCCTTGCGTTCGTCGAGGAGCTTCACCGCGCCTTCGAGTCCCGGCGCCAGGAGCTCTTGCAAAAGCGCCTCGAGCGCTATCGAAGGCTCGCGGCCGGCGCGGCGTTCGACTTCCTCCCGGAGACGGCCAGCGTGCGGGCCGGCGACTGGAAGGTCGCCCCCACGCCGGCCGACTTGGAGAAGCGCCACGTCGAGATCACCGGCCCGGTCGAACGGAAGATGATGATCAACGCGCTGAACTCGGGCGCCGACGTGTTCATGTCGGACTTCGAGGACTCGCTCTCGCCCACCTGGAGCGCCGTCGTCCAGGGGCACGCCAACCTCAAGGACGCTGTCCGGCGCAAGCTCACCTTCACCTCGCCGGAAGGGAAGTCCTACAAGCTCAACCAGAAGATCGCCACGCTGCTGGTCCGGCCACGCGGCTGGCACCTGCCGGAGAAACATCTTCAAGTCAACGGCAAGCCGGTCTCCGGCGCGCTCGCCGATTTCGGGCTCTTCTTCTTCCACAACGCGCGCGAGACGCTGGACCGGGGCACCGGGCCCTACTTCTACCTGCCCAAGATGGAGTCGCACCTCGAAGCGAGGCTGTGGAACGATGTGTTCGTGCTCGCGCAGGAGAAGCTGGGAATCCCGCGCGGCAGCGTACGCGCGACGGTGCTGATCGAGACCCTGCCCGCCGCGTTCGAGATGGACGAGATCCTCTACGAGCTTCGGGACCACTCGAGCGGCCTCAACGCGGGGCGCTGGGACTACATCTTCTCCCTGATCAAGAAGCTGCGGGCCCGCCGCGACCTGATCCTCCCCGATCGGCAGCAGATCACGATGACGGTGCCGTTCATGCGCGCGTATACCGAGCTGCTGGTCAAGACTTGCCACCGGCGCGGGGCGCACGCGATGGGCGGGATGGCGCCCTTCATCCCCACGCGCAAGAACCCGGAGATCAACGAGAAGGCGCTCGCGCAGACGCGCGCCGACAAGGAGCGCGAGGTGAAGGACGGCTTCGACGGCACCTGGGTCGCGCACCCCGATCTCGTTCCGATCGCCAAGGAAGTCTTCGACCAGAAGCTGGGCAAGCCGCATCAAAAGGAAAGACTGCGGGAGGAGGTGCGCGTCGAGGCGCGCGAGCTGCAGGACACGAAGGTCCCCGGCGGCACCATCACCGAAGGCGGGGTCCGCAACAACATCTCGGTGGCGCTGCAGTACCTGAGCGCGTGGCTGGGAGGGAACGGGGCGGTCGCCATCTTCAACCTGATGGAGGACGCGGCCACGGCGGAGATCTCGCGGGCGCAGCTCTGGCAGTGGGTCCAGAACGGCGCGAAGCTCGCCGACGGCCGCCCGATCGATCGGGCCCTGTACGAGAAGCTCCGCGACGAGGAGCTGGCGAAGCTCCCTGCCAGCCCGCAATTGCAGAAAGCGCGGCGCATCCTCGACGACCTGGTCCTGGGCGAATTCTTGGAGTTCCTCACCCTGCCCGCTTACGAGCTGCTCGAATGAAGCAGGAGACCCCCGGCGCGACGCATCTGGAGCTGAAGCAGCAGGGCCAGCCGCTGCCGGATCCGCTGATCGCGCGCTTCGCGGCGGCGGTGGGGGCGGGGTACTGCTACTCCAGGCCCGAGCAGCTCCGGACCTACGAGTCCGACGGCCTGGCCAGCTTCCGCGCCACCCCAGGAGTGGTGGTACTGCCGCAGAGCACCGAGGAGGTGGTTGCCTGCGTGAAGCTCGCGCGCGAAGCCGGACTGCCCATCGTCGCGCGCGGCTCCGGGACGGGCCTCTCCGGCGGAGCGCTGCCGATCCCCGGCTGCGTGCTGATCGGTCTCTCGCGGATGCGGAAGATCCTGGAGGTCGACTACGACAACGCGTTCATGCGCGTACAGCCGGGCGTGATCAACCTCGACGTCTCCAAGCACATCGGGCCGCAAGGCTGGTACTACGCGCCGGACCCGTCCTCGCAGAGCGTCTGCACCATCGGCGGCAACGTGGCCGAGAACTCGGGCGGCGCGCACTGCCTCAAGTACGGCTTCACCGTCAATCACACGCTGGGCGTCCGGGTGGTGCTCCACGACGGGAGCGTGGTCGATCTCGGCGGCGCCGTCGCCGATACGCCGGGATACGATCTCGCGGGCGTGGTGGTGGGCAGCGAGGGTCTCCTGGGGATCGTCACCGAGGTGGTGCTTCGCATCCTCCGCAAGCCCGAGGCGACGCGCACGTTCTTCGCCACCTTCCCCTCCACCACCGAGGCGGGAAACGCGGTGAGCGCGATCATCGCCTCCGGAATCGTCCCGGCAGCCATCGAGATGATGGACACCCTGGCCATCGTGGCGGCGAAAGCGGCGACCGGGGTCGACTGGCCCGAGGTGGGGGCCGCGCTCCTGATGGACGTGGACGGAGTGGCCCAGGAGTGCGAGCACACTTCCGCCGTGGCGGTCGAGCTGGCGCGCAAGGCCGGGGCGCTGGAGGTCCGGGTGCCGCGCGACGTGGCCGAGCGCGAGCTGATGTGGAAGGGCCGCAAGAGCGCGTTCGCGGCCGTGGGACGGATCGCCCGCAACTACCTGGTGCAGGACGGGGTGATCCCGCGCAGCAAGATCGCCCAGGTGCTTCAAGAAATCGCGGGCCTCGGGCAGCGCTACGGGCTGCGGGTGGCCAACGTGTTCCACGCGGGCGACGGGAACCTTCATCCCCTGGTGCTCTTCGACGGCCGCGACCCGGAGGAGGAGCGGAAAGCCGAGGAGATGTCCGGCGAGATCCTCCGCATCTGCCTGCGGCACGGAGGGTCGATCACCGGCGAGCACGGCGTCGGAGCCGACAAGGCGGCGTACATGCCGGAGATGTTCAGCCCGCAGGACCTCGACACGATGCAGCTCTTGCGCTGCGCGTTCGATCCTGCCGGCACCTTCAATCCGGGAAAGATGTTCCCCACGCCGCGGCTCTGCGGCGACAAGCCGGGGCTGTACCGGCCGCACCCCAGCGAGGTGTCGGGAGAAGCGTGGCGCGCGTGACGCCAGGATCGATCGAGGAAGCGCAGGCGCTGCTCGCCGAAGGGGGGCGGCGGCTGCTCTTCGTCGGCGGAGGGACGGCGCTGCCTCCGGGCCCGCCCGTCGATCTGGAGATCTCCTCGGAAAAGCTCGACCGGGTGATCGAGTACGAGCCCGCCGATCAGGTGGTGATCGTCGAGTGCGGCGTGACGCTGGCCGGGCTCCAGCGCGAGCTGGCGAAGCACGGGCAGCGGCTGGCCCTCGATCCGCCGCAGCCGGACAAGGCCACGCTGGGCGGGATCGTCGCGGCGAACTCGTTCGGTCCGCTCCGGACCCGCTTCGGATCAGTACGGGATCTGATCATCGGCGTGAGCGTGGTGCGGGCGGACGGCACGCGCGCCAAGGGCGGCGGCAAGGTGGTGAAGACGGTCGCGGGGTTCGATCTGCCCAAGCTGATGTGTGGCTCCTGGGGCACCCTGGCCTTCATCGCCACGGTCACCTTCCGCGTGCATCCGCTTCCGGAAGAAGCCGTGACTTTGTGCGCCCGCGGCGGCGATCCGCTGGAGCTGGTGCGGCGCGTGCGCGCCCAGCAGCTCGAACCCGCCGCGATGCTCGCGATCAGCCAGGAGAAGGGCTGGGACGTGTATCTCCGCTTCGAAGGTTTCGCGGCCGGGGTGCGGGCCCAGCGCGACAAGCTGCGGGACCTCGAGGAATCCGCCTGGCCCGAGCCAGCCCCGGCTGGCGCGAGCGTCCGCTTCGGCGCGCTCCCGACGCACGTGGCCCAGGTGGCGAAGGCGCTTGCGCCCTTGGGGGCGCGGCTCGAATGGCTACCCACCCTCGG
>DATBZA010000052.1:0-30210 GCA_036513415.1 Myxococcales bacterium
CTGATCTAGCATGACGCGCATGGCCATCGTACCCCTTCGCAAGGTGCTGTGCGCGAACCGCGGCGAGATCGCGATCCGCATCTTCCGCGCATGCAACGAGCTCGGCATCCGCACCGTCGGCATCTACAGCGAGGAGGACCGCGTCTCCGAGCATCGTCACAAGGCCGACGAGGCGTACCTGGTCGGGCGCGGCAAGCGGCCCATCGACGCCTACCTGGGCATCGAGGAGATCCTGGACCTGGCCAAGCAGTGCGGCGCCGACGCCATCCATCCGGGCTATGGCTTCCTCTCCGAGAACCCGGCGTTCGCGCGCGCCTGCGAGCAGCGCGGCGTGCGCTTCATCGGGCCCCGGTCCGAGGTGGTCGCGCTGATGGGCGACAAGGTGCAGGCGAAGGGCCTGGCAGTGAAGGCCAGGGTCCCCGTGGTTCCGGGCGTCGAGCTTCGCGGCTCGGCCGAGGAACAGATCGACGCGGCGCGCAGCTTCATGTCCGAGCACGGCGCCACCCTGGTGAAGGCTGCCCACGGCGGCGGCGGCCGCGGCATGCGCGTCGTCCAGGAGCCCGCCGAGCTCGAGGAAGCGCTCGAACGCGCCCGTAGCGAATCGAAGCTCGCCTTCGGCAGCGAGGTCGTCTTCGTCGAGAAATGGCTGCCCAAGGTGCGGCACATCGAGGTGCAGATCCTGGGCGACCAGCACGGCAACGTGATCCACCTCTTCGAGCGCGATTGCTCCGTGCAACGGCGCCATCAAAAAGTCATCGAGATCGCGCCCGCGCCGAACATCGACGGTGAATTGCGCGAACGGATCTGCGCCGACTCGTTGAAGCTGGCGGAAGCCTCTCGATATTCGAGCGCCGGGACGGTGGAATTCCTCGTCGACGGACCGCGCCATTACTTCATCGAAGTGAATGCTCGCCTGCAGGTCGAGCACACCGTCACCGAGCAAGTCACCGGCATCGACCTGGTCCAGTCGCAACTGCGCATCTGCGAAGGATACGAGCTGTCCTCGCCGGAGATCGGCATCCGCTCGCAAGAGATGGTGCGGCCCCGTGGGTTCGCCGTGCAATGCCGCGTCACCACCGAAGACCCCAGCAACAACTTCCTGCCCGATGCCGGCCGCATCAACACCTGGCGCGCCGGCACCGGATTCGGAATCCGTCTGGACGCCGGCAATTGCTATACGGGCGCCCGTGTATCGCCGTTCTATGACTCGTTGCTCTTCAAGGTCATCTCCTACGCCGACACCTTCCCGCTCGCAGTCCGCAAGATGCTGCGGGCGCTGCGCGAGTTCCGCATCCGCGGGGTGAAGACGAATATTCCCTTCCTGGAGAACGTGCTCTCGCACCCCAAGTTCGAGGCGGGCCTCACCTGGACGCGGTTCATCGACGAGACTCCGGAGCTCTTCCGGCTCCCGGCGCGGCGCGACCGCGCCACCAAGGTGCTCCGTTACCTCGCCGAAGTGATCGTCAACGGCCATCCGACCATCAAAAAGGACCAGCGGCTGAAGCCGTCGGGCCTGCGGGCGCCGCGCGTACCCGCGCCCTCGCCCGCGCCAGCGCCGCCGGGCACCGTCCAGATTCTTCAACAGAGCGGTCCCGAGGGCCTGGCCCGGTGGGTCCTGCAGCAGGGCCGGCCGCTGCTCACCGACACCACCTGGCGCGATGCGCACCAGAGCTTGCTGGCGACGCGCATGCGAACGCACGACATCCTGGCGGTTGCGCCGGCGACGGCGCGGCTGGCGCCCGAGCTGTTCTCGCTGGAGTCGTGGGGCGGGGCCACGTTCGATACCGCGTATCGCTTCTTGAACGAGGATCCCTGGCAGCGCTTGCGCCAGATCAAGCAGGCCGTACCGAACATCCTGCAGCAGATGCTGCTGAGGGGGGCGAACGCGGTCGGGTATACGAGCTACCCCGACAACGTCGTCGAGGCGTTCATCGACGAGGCCGCGGAAGCCGGCGTGGACGTCTTCCGCATCTTCGACTCATTGAATGATCTCGATTCGATGAAGGTCTCGATGGATCGCGTGCGGAAGACCGGCAAGGTGGCCGAGCTCGCCATCTGCTACACCGGGGACGTCGCCAATCCAAAGCGCACCAAGTACAGCCTCGATTACTACGCCGATCTGGCGAAGCGCGCCGAGGACATGGGCACTCATCTTCTCTGCATCAAGGACATGGCCGGGCTGCTGCGGCCGCGCGCCGCCTCGCTGCTCATCGACCGGCTGCTGCACACCGTCCGCGTGCCCATCCACCTGCACATGCACGACACCAGCGGCAACGGCATCGCGGCGCTGATCTCGGCCATCGAGTGCGGCGTCCACATCGTCGACGTCGCGCTGGCGTCGATGTCCGGGCTCACCAGCCAGCCCTCCTGGAACTCGCTGGTGGCGGCGCTGCGCGAGCACCGGCGCGACACGCGCCTGGCCAACAAGGACGTGCAGCCGCTCGTCGACTATTGGGAGGACGTGCGCGAGATCTACGCCCCCTTCGAGGCGGGTTTGAAGAGCTCCACGACCGAGGTCTATTTCCACGAGATCCCCGGCGGCCAATACTCGAATCTACGGCCGCAGGTCGCCGAGATGGGGCTGCTCAACCGTTGGAACGACGTGAAGACCGCGTTTGCCGCCGTCAACCAGCTCGTCGGCGACATCCCCAAGGTGACACCGTCGAGCAAGATGGTCGGTGACTTCGCCGTCTTCCTGGTGAAGAACGGGCTTCTCGAACTGCGCGACACGTTCGACGAGACCGTCGCTGCCACGCGCGCGAAGTTGCTGGCACAGGCGCAGTCGCTCGACTTCCCCTCCAGCGTCACCGGTTATTTCCAAGGGCATCTCGGCCAGCCGCCCGGTGGGTTCCCCGAGGACCTTCGCGCGGCAATCTTGAAGGGCCAGCCGGTCTTGACGGGCCGGCCCAGCGACGGGCTTCCGGCTGTGGATCTCGAGAAGCTGGCCTCCGATCTGTCGAAGAAGCACGGGCGGCGGATCGCGCGGCACGAAGCGATCAGCGCTGCCCTCTACCCGCGCGTGCTGGACGATTATTGGGTCCACTTGAGCCGATATGAGGACGTTTCCATCCTCGACAGCCCCACGTATTTTTATGGCCTGGATCCGGGACAGGAAGTCTGGGTCGATCTCGAGCCGGGCAAGACGCTGGTCATCTCGCTCTCCGCGGTCGGCGACGCCAACGAGGACGGATGGCGAACGGTGTACTTCGAGGTCAATGGCCACGGCCGGCAGGTAGCCGTGCGCGACCGGTCGCGCGCGTCCGCTACGGCGGAGAGGCGCAAGGCCGACAAGGCCGACGCGAATCAGATCGGCGCGATCATGCCCGGGCTGGTGATCGCGCTGCACGCAAAGGCGGGGCAGAAGGTGGAGGCCGGGACGCCGTTGATGACGCTCGAGGCGATGAAGATGGAAACGGTAGTGAGGTCGGGGAAGGCAGGGACCGTGAAGGAGGTGGTGCCGGGGTTGAGGGCAACGGTGCAGGCCGGCGATTTATTGGCGGTGCTGGAGTAGGCTCCCCAGCCCACGCGAACCAAGGAGTGAAGATGTCCCTGTTCAGGCTTGTCTGCGCGCTCATGATCGCCGCTTGCGCGTCCACTCCGCGGCCGCAGCCGGCGGCGGTTCCGGAAACTCTCCGAGTGCCGGACGGCCAGCCGCTGCTCCTCCGCGCGGCCGCGCGCGGCGCGCAGATCTACACGTGCAAGGGGAACACCGCGGAGCCGGCGGCATTCGAGTGGGTGCTCAAGGCGCCCGACGCGGAGTTGTTCGATCAGAGCGGAGCCAGGATCGGCCGACACTACGCCGGCCCCACTTGGGAGAGCGCCGACGGCAGCCGCGTCGTCGGCGAGGTGATCCAGCGCTCGGCGGCGCAGGGCGCAATACCGTGGCTGCTCTTGCGCGCGAAGTCGAACGAAGGCGCCGGCACGTTTGCGGGCGTGAAGTACATCCAGCGTGTCGACACTGTCGGCGGCGTTGCGCCCTCCGCGGGCTGCGACGCGGCACATGCAGGCGCCGAAGCACGCGTGGATTATTCGGCGAACTACGATTTCTACGGGGCGCGCTGATGCGCTGGAAACGCTCCTGTGCGGCCGGTACATCGCACGGCCGCGGACCGTTCTGCGAGGCACCCGGCGCGTACCGGTGCGGAGCATGCCGCCGGCTTGAATGAGCGAGTCCGTCCTCCGCTCTGCTAGGCTCCAGGTACGGCATCGGCGCAGGCGACAGTTTTGTCGCCCAGGGGCCGCGGAGTCGTGAGTGGAGATTGCTGGCGTGAACGACTTGCCTCAAGCTCGCGAATCCCGGCGACCAGCCCCAATGGATCACGAGGTGCAGTACCGGACCATCCACGGCTATCGGCGGGCATTCATCCACGCCGGTCAGGGTCCGACGTTGCTGTTCATCCACGGCATCGGCGACTGCTCGGACACCTGGCGTGAGCTGATCCCGCAACTCGCCCACGACCACACGGTCATCGCGCCCGACCTGCTCGGCCACGGCCGGTCGGACAAGCCGCGCGCGGATTATTCGGTGGCCGCCTACGCCAACGCCATGCGCGACCTCTTGAGCGTCATCGGCGTGGACCGCGCCACCGTGATCGGGCACTCGTTCGGCGGGGGCGTGGCAATGCAGTTCGCCTATCAGTACCCCGAGCGCTGTGAACGCCTGGTGCTCGTCAGCACCGGCGGCGTGAACGCCGAGATCCATCCAGTCTTGCGTCTGGCATCGGCCCCCAACGCCGACCTGATCCTTCCTCTGTTGCAATTCCCCGGCGCACGTGCGGCCGGTCGCTGCATGTTCAAGCTGCTCGAGCTCCTGGGAACCGACACCGGGCTCGACGCCGATCATCTGCTGGCCATGTTCGACGCTCTGCCGGATGCGCGCACCCGCCGCGCCTTCCTGCGAGCGCTGCGCTCGGCCGTCGACTGGCGCGGACAAGCCATCACCATGCTCGATCGCTGCTACCTGGCACGCTCCATTCCCACGCTGCTCGTGTGGGGCGCGCGCGATGCGGTGATCCCTTCCCGTCAGGCGCGCATTGCCCACCTCGCGATGCCGGGCAGCCGGCTCGAGGTGTTCGAGCGCGCCGGCCACTTCCCTCACCTCACCGACGGCGCCCGCTTCCTTTCGATCATCCGCGACTTCCTCGCCACCACCGCGCCAGCGCGCTACGGTCCGGAGGAGTGGCGGGACGCCCTCCGCCGCGGTCCCGAAGGCTGATGCGAGTCGCCGAGCACCAGCAGCGGCTTACTCCTGTGGCCCGGTGCCTCGGCCAGGCGCGAGCGCCGATTCCAGGACGCGCGCAACGTGGACCGCGGGACGGCCGGCACCGTCTTCGATCTGGTGCCGGCAGCTCGTGCCGTCGGCGACGATCAGCGCCTCGGGCGGAGCGCTGCGCACCGCTGGAAGCAGATTGCGACCCGCCATGCGCATGGAGACGTCGTAATGATCCCTCTCGTATCCGAAGGCGCCGGCCATGCCGCAGCAGCTCGATTCGATGACCTTGACCGACAGCCCGGGGACGAGCTGCAGCGCGGCAACCACGTCCGGCATGGTCCCCAGCGCTTTCTGATGGCAATGGCCGTGGAGAAATGCCTCTCGCTTTCCGTTCTCGCGGAATGGAAGCTTCAGACTTCCGCGGCGCGACTCGCCCGCGAGGAGCTCCTCGAGCAGGACTGATTGCTTCGTGATCGCGGGGACCGCCTCGTCCTTGACCACCACCGGCAGCTCGTCGCGCAGGGTCAGCAGGCAAGAGGGCTCGATGCCGACGATGGCCACACCACGGCGCGCATGGGCCCCCAGCGCAGTCACCAGCCGCCACAGCTCCACCCGTGCCTCGTCCACCAACCCCGCGCTGAGGAACGTGCGCCCGCAGCAGAGCGGGCGGGACGAGGTGTCTTCGAGGACCGTATATCCACCCGCCTCCAGCACCTTTCGCGTGGCGCGCGCGTTCTCCGGCTCGAAGTATCGCGAGAAACAATCGACGAATAACAGAACCTCTTTTCCTGCCCTCCTGGGCGGCGCGGTCAAGTAGATATCGTTGCGCCACGCCGGTAGTTTGCGCTTTCTGCTCATGCCGGTGAGCTTCTCGGCGAGGACTGCCAGCAGGGGCACGCGGTTGCGCAAATTGATCAGAGGCGCCAACCGCCGGGCGGACGCCGCATAGCGAGGGAGATATGCGGTGAGCTTCGTCCGGGTCGAGATGCCGTGCCGCGCGTGCCAGGAGTGGAGGAACTCGATCTTCATCCGCGCCATGTCCACGCCCGTCGGACACTCGCGGCGGCACGCCTTGCAGCCGACGCAAAGGTCCATCGTCTCCTTCATGGCTTCCGAAACGAGCGCGTCCGGCCCCAGCTGCCCCGTCAATGCCAGCCGCAGACTGTTGGCGCGCCCGCGCGTGACGTCCTTCTCGTCGCCCGTCGCCTGATAGCTGGGGCACATCACCGCATCGAACTTGCGGCAGCTCCCGTTGTTGTTGCACATCTCGGTGGCGGCAAGGAGGCCGCCCGACTCCCCCCAGTCGAGCGCGGTTTCAATCTTCAAACCGGAGTAACCGGGCTTGTACCGAAACAGCCTGCGGTCATCCATCCTGGGCGCGCGAACGATCTTCCCGGGATTGAGCAACCCCTCCGGGTCGAAGGCGTCCTTCACCGACTCGAATGCGCGCACCATGCGCTCGCCGAACATCATCTGGTGGAATTCCGAGCGGCTGAGGCCGTCGCCGTGCTCGCCGGAATGCGATCCTTTGTATTCCTTGACGATGGAGAACGCTTCCTCCGCGATGGCGCGCATCTTTCGCGCGCCCGATTCGTCCTTCATGTTGAGGATGGGACGGACGTGGAGGCAGCCGACCGAGGCATGCGCATACCAGGTCCCCTCGGTCCCGTGCTTGCGGAAGACCTTCGTCAGCCGGTCGGTGAATTCCGCCAGATCGTTCAGCGGCACGGCGCAGTCCTCGATGAAGGAGACGGGCTTTCCGTCGCCCTTCATCGACATCATGATGTTGAGACCCGCCTTGCGCACCGCGGTCATGTCCGCCTGCGATTTCGCGTCGGAGAGCCGCACGACCGACTCGGGATGGCCGTGATCGGCGAGCAGCTGCTCGAGGCGCTTCAATGATTCCAGCAGCGGGGCCTCCTCGTCGCCCGCGAATTCGACCAGCAGAATCGCCTCGGGCGCGCCTTTGACCTGGCGCTCGAGCGTCGCGCGGAAAACGGGCAAGCGTCGCGCCAGGTCCATCATCGTGCGGTCCACCACTTCGACCGCCGTCGGCCCCAGCTCGACGATGAAGCGCGTCATGTCCATGGAATCGTAGAAGCGATTGAAATGGCAGACGGCGCCGAGCCTGTAACGGGGAATGCGGCTCAGCTTGAGCTTGATACGCGTGAAGAAGCCGAGCGTTCCTTCCGAGCCGACCAACAGCTTCGCCAGGTTCTGGCGCGGCTCGCCGAGCGCGTCGATGTTGTAGCCGCCGACCCTGCGCAATAGCTTTGGCACTCGCAGCGCGATTTCCTCGGCATTGTTCGCATGGAGCGCGCGCATGGCCTGCGCCAGCTCCACGAGCCGCCAGGGCGAGCCGCTCAAGTCGTCAGGCAACTCGCCGAACACGATGCGCGACGCGTCGGCCAGCACGGCCTCCACCTCGAGCACGTTGTGCACCATGATGCCGTACTTGATCGATCGGGTTCCCGCCGAGTTGTTGCCGGTCATCCCGCCGATGGTGGCGTGGGCCGAAGTGGAGACGTCGACGGGAAAATGCCATCCGCTCTCCTTGAGCTGCCGGTTCAATTCGTCGAGAACGATGCCGGGCTGCACGACGGCCGTACCCGCCGCCGTATCGACTTCCAGGACGCGGTTCATGTGGCGGCTCGTATCCATCACCACCGCTTCACCGAGCGGTTGGCCATTCTGCGAGCTGCCACCGCCGCGGGGAATGATGGGGAATCCTTCTTCGCGCGCGAGCGCAATGGCCGCTGCGACGTCCTCGGTTCCCTGTGGCAGCGCCACGCCGATGGGTTCGATTTGGTAGATCGAAGCGTCAGTCGCATAGCGGCCGCGCGTGAATGCGTCGAAGAGTACTTCGCCGCGCATCACCTGGCGCAGCCGCGACGCCAGCGCGTGATCGCCGACTCTGTGCCGCGCCAGCGTCACTTGCGGCCCGCCGCCCCAAAGGCTTCGATGATGGCCGCCGCAGCAACCCGGCTCATGACCCGATCTCATGCGCCGCCAGGAATTCCAGCGCGCGGGAGAGCATCCGGCTGTTCGTCGAGCCCGTCAAGACGCGTTCAGGCGAGGACGCGATGCAGGCTTCGCGGTCACCCGGCCGACCTCAGCGTGACGGCGCCCTCCGCCACCGGCTTTTCGACGAACTTGCGGTCCGGATGCATGGTGAACGCGAGCGCGGACCCGAGCAGCAGCAGCACTACCGATCCGATGAAGGGCAGGTGCCAGTTGCCGGTGACGTCGACGATGTAGCCGAAGGCGAGCGGCGAGACGATGGCCGCGACCGCCGAGCCGGTATTCATCAACCCGCTGGCCGTGCCGGAGTACTGCGGCGCGATGTCCATCGGCACCGACCAGATGGGCCCGATGACCAGCTCGAGGAAGAAGAATCCCCCCGAAAGGCAGAGCGCCAGCGTGAAGACGTCGCGCGAGAAGAGGACCGGAATGAGGCATGCCGTGGCGCCGAGCATGCCCGTGAGGATCACCGAGAGGCGCGACAGCGTGACGTTGCCGGTCTTGTGCAGGAGGTAGTCGCTGATGATGCCGCCCAGCGCGTCGCCCACCACGCCGGCGAAGAATACGCCGCTCGCGTAGAGCGCGGATTTCTTGATGTCGAGGTTGTAGCCCTGGAGGAAGAACGACGGCAGCCAGTTGAGGAACAGCCACAGCGACCAGCCGTAGCAGAAGTAGGTGAGCGTCACCGGCAGGATGCGCAGGATGAGCCTCCGCCACGGGACGCGACTGGCCGCGCTCTTCGCCGCGGCGGGCGGAGGAAGGCGCGCGAGGTCCTCGGAAGTGATGGCCGGGTGCTCGCGGGGATCGTCGCGGTAGTACAGCCACCAGACGATGACCCAGACGAAGCTCACCACGCCCAGCACCACGAACGCGCCGCGCCAGCTCAGCCAGATCATCAGCGCCGCCACGATGGGCGGCGTCACTGCGTTGCCGAGCCGCGCGAAGGAATGCGTCACGCCCTGGGCGAAGCCGCGCTTGCCCGCGGGCGTCCAGCTCTGCATCGCTCGCGTTGCCGTGGGGAAGGTGGCGCCCTCGCCGAAGCCGAGCGCGATCCGGAAGAACATCAGCGAGACGAGACCGGTCGCGAGCCCGGTCAAGGCGGTGGCCACGGCCCAGATGGCGCCGCAGATGAGCAGCGTCTTGCGCGGGCCAAGCCGATCGCCGACCCATCCGCCGATCACCTGGAACAGCGCATACGGATACGCGAAGCCCGAGAAGATGAGCCCGAGCTGCGTGTTCGAGAAGCCGAACTCCTTCTTGATGCTGCCCGCGGCCGTGGAGACGTTCACCCGGTCGATGTACGTGAGGAAGTACATGAGACAGAGCAGGAACAGAACGATGCCAGGGGCGGTCGGTTTCCGGATCTTCATGGGCGGGTCATCTCAGGATTCTGCGTTGCTCACGAGATACTTCATCGCTTCCTGTGTACCGCCGGCGCGGTGCGGGACTCCTGCCACGGCGAGTCCCATTTCCACTCCGGCGAGCGTCCCCAACAGCGTCAGATCGTTCAAGTCGCCGAGGTGGCCGATGCGAAACACCCTGCCAGCGAGCTTCGCAAGGCCCGTGCCGAGGGACATGTCGAAGCGCTCCAGCACAGCGGCGCGAAAGGCGTCGGCGTCGTGGCCCTTCGGCATCATCACCGCGGTGAGGACGTTGGAGTACTCGGCCGGCTGGACGCAGAGGATCTCGAGGTCCCACGCGAGCACCGCGCGCCGGGTCGCCTCGGCGTGGCGCGCGTGCCGGGCAAGGACGTTCTGAAGCCCTTCCTCGCGCAGCATGGCGAGTGCCTCGCGCAATCCATAGAGAAGGTTCGTCGCGGGCGTGTAGGGGAAGAAGCCGCTCGCGTTGTTCTTCAGCATGTCCTCCCAGTCCCAGTACGAGCGCGGCATGCCGCCCTGCTTCGCCGCTGCGAGCGCCTTGTCGCTGACGGCATTGAAGCCCAGCCCCGGCGGAAGCATGAGACCTTTCTGGGAGCAGCACACGGTGATGTCGACGCCCCACTCGGCGTGGCAGTAGTCCATCGAGGCGAGCGACGAGATGGTGTCGACCATCAACATTGCGCCGTGGCGCGCGCGATCGATGGCCTGGCGGATGAGCGGGATGCGGCTCGCCACGCCGGTCGAGGTCTCGTTGTGGACGACCATCACGGCCTTCACCGCGCCCAGGCGATCCTCGCGCAGCTTCGTTTCGACCACGCCGGGATCGACGCCGCGCCGCCAGTCACCTGGGACGAAATCGACGGACAAGCCGAAGCGCTCGGCCATCTTCTTCCACAGCGTGGCGAAGTGACCCGTCTCGAACATGAGCACCTTGTCGCCCGGCTCGAGCGTGTTGACGATGGCCGCCTCCCACGCTCCGGTGCCGGAAGAGGGGAAGACGATCACCGGCCCCTTCGTGCCGAAGACAGGCCCGAGACCCTCGGCGATCTCCGCCACCAGGCGCGCGAACTGCGGGCTGCGGTGATCGATCGTCGGCCGATCCATCGCCCGCAGGATTCGATCGGGGACATTGGTAGGTCCGGGGATCTGGAGGAAGTGACGTCCGCTCTTGGGTTGCATGGGCGCTTGGGAGGGTTCGACTGGCTGCATACTGAATTCAGCATACATTCAGCCCCATTTCAAGACACAGCGCGGCATCGGTCATCTGAATTTGCTTTTTGAATTTAGAATCGGAATGTTACATTGGCTCGGCACGCACGGAAGGGGGCGGAAGCGATGATGAAGATCGTGAAGGCGTCGCTCCACCACGAAGCGGTGGCGCGCATCCGCGACATGATCATCGAAGGCCGACTCGAGCCGGGCAGCAAAGTGTCTGAGAAGGATCTCTGCGAAGTGTTCGGCATCTCGCGCACTCCGCTGCGGGAGGCGCTCAAGGTGCTGGCCACCGAAGGCCTCATCGTCCTGTTCCCCAACCGCGGAGCGCGCGTCGCCCAGCTGACCGGAAAAGACATGGCCGATGTCTTTCAGTTGATGGGAGCGCTGGAGGGACTCGCAGGCGAGTTGGCCTGCGCCAAGATCGCCGACGAAGCGGTCAACGAGATCCGGGCGCGCCACCACGAAATGCTGGCGCACTACACGCGCGGCGATCGCACCGCATATTTCGCTGCGAACCAGGCCATCCACGAAGCGATCATCGCCGCAGCCGACAACAGCGTGCTCACGGTGATGTATGAGAGCTTGCGCGGGCGGATTCGGCCGGCGCGATTCATGGCCAACGTCACGCGCGAGAGATGGGACCAGGCGGTGCGCGAGCACGGCGAGATCCTCGAGGCGCTCTCGCGCCGCGACGGTGTTCGCTTGCGGGGCCTCTTGCAGGAGCATCTTCGCCACAAGTACCAGGCCCTCATCGCCTCGTCGGAGAAGAACGCGCGACCCGGCGGTGAGCAGCCCGCTGCGGCACTGCCGCGCTGATGGAGGTGTCCGTGCTGTACCGCCCTCCCGAGAAGGCGTCGAACAGCGTCGCGGAACTCGACCACGAGCTGCGCGCCGGTGGTCGCTGCCATCGCGTCGTTATTGCGCAACGAGCTTGCCCACCGCAATCGCGTTGGCGGCCCGTCCCGAAGCAGCCTGGATGCTTGCCTTGTACGCCGGCGAGGGAGCCGCCCCGTCGAAGACGGTGCCGCGCCCGCCGGCCGGCAGAAGCGCAAGCCTGAAGCTGGCCAGCTCGGCGCCAGGGTTCAGCGTCAGGTCCGGCGCCGGCGCCGTCCCCGATCCCTTGAGCGCGATTCCGACGACCAGGACGTCCTGCAGCAGCCCGCTTCCCATCGTCGCCTGCGCGACCGCCCCCGGCAGCCCAGCGGCGAAGCTCGCGGGTACGAAGCTCACCTTCGTCGCGTCGAGCGGAAGGTCCAGCGCGGCGCCACGAAGCTGCACGCTCGCCGTGGCCTTAATCCGCAGCGTCACCGCGGCGCAGGAACCGCTACAGTCGTCGGCAACGAGCTGCAACGCGGCGCCCGGAGGGGCGCTGTAGACCAGACCCGTCGCGAGGTATGGGCTCACGGTCACCCTCACCGTGGGAGGATTCGGGAGTATGCCGCCGGGACCTGCCGCGTGGAGCGCGTAGGTGGTCGTCGCCGTCGGGCGGACGACGAGCGAGCGCCTGGCGCCCATGCTGAACGTCGACGTCCCGTCGGTGACGGAGTAGCTGACGGCGTCTCCGCTCCAGCTCAACGTCGCGGCGTCGCCCTGCATGATGGAGGAGGGAGTCGCCATGAAGTCGCTGACGGTCGGTGGCACAGTGACCCGCGCCGTGATCTTCGCAGTCCGCGACTCCGGCATGCGGCCTGGCTTGTTGTACGCGGTGAGCGTGTAGACGGTCCTCGTCAACGGCCGTACAACCACGAAGCCGTTCGGTTCCACTTCTGAGACCTGGCCCGTCGCGCCGTCCGTGAGAGTGGCGCGCTCCGCGCTGCTGGTGAGCCAGGAAAGCGTGACGGCCGCGCCGGGAGCGACCTGGCCCGGGGAGGCATCGGCTGACTGGATGAGGAATGGCGCCCGGACGGTGATCGGGAGATGGCGCGAAGCCTCCACGCCATCCGAATTGAAGGCGCGAAGCGTGAACGTGCCCGAGTCGAGCGGGACGACGGTGACCGGGCTCTCATGGACGATGCCGGGAATCGGATCGATGCGCACGCCGCCCGTCGCGCCCCGGACGGAGTACGAGAACTGCACAGGCGCCAGGGAGTCAGGGTTCGGCTCGTCCACGGTGAAGCTGTCGATCACGGGGCGAGGCGCGCAGGAGAACGTCGCCACGGCCAGCGAAATGAGCAGCGCCCTTCTCATGGCCGGCCCCCGAACTTGGCCAGGAGAGCGGCCAGGTCGGCCTGATCGATGCCGTTGCTGGTGCCGATCAAATCTGCCTGCCAGCGATAGACCGGGCTCGACTGCGTCGCGCCGAAGCCGTCGGCCAGGTCGATCAGGTCCTCGCCGTCGATGCGGCTGTCGAAGTTGGTATCGCCGAGACCGCGGACGCCGGCGGCGGAGCCGGCGGCAGTGGTGTCGATCTGCCAGAACCCGCGGCCGTAGGTCGCGACTGTGAGGCGCTGGCTCGCAGGAGCGATGCAGAGATCGCGCACCTCGACGAGGGGCAGCGTCTCCGCGCCGAACCGCGACCAGGTCGCGCCGGAATTCGTCGACCGGTACAGCCCGACGTCCATCCCGACGTAGAGCGTGGCCGGATCGTTCGGGTCCACCTTGATCACGGCCGCGCCCACGTTAGGCAGTCCGCCGCTGGCGACGTCCTGCGCGCCCACCGACTCCCAGGTGAGTCCGCCGTTGTGGGTGCGGAACACGTGCCCGAAGTCGGGCGGGTAAGGATAGAAGTTGTTCTGCGCATCGATCAGGACGGTGGCGAGGCTGGTGACGTAATAGGTCTTCCCCGAATCGTCGGTCGGGTCGAACTCGATGCTGGAGAACAGGTAGGTTCCGCCGGTCGCTCCGGCCGGCCGCGGCTGCAGGCCCACGAGCCAGTTCGCGCCGCCGTCGGTTGTCATGTACGTGTACCGGTTGGAGACCGCAGCCCAGGCCCCGGCCCGCCGTGGGTGCGTGGCGAGGTTGCGCAACCCGATGACTGTGCCCTCCACGGTGGTGAATCCCACCGTGCTCCGGTTTGAGTCTTGCCAGTGCAGCGTGCCGGAGACATTCCTCCAGGCCAATTCGCCTTTCTGCCAGCGGTAGAAGCCCGCGGGCCTGACACTGAAAGTGACGAACGCGTCTCCCGGTGTCGCGTCCCGCCCGATGCGGACGAAGAACGGAAGCGGCGCAAGGCCCGTCGTGAAGCGCTGGAATGTCTGCCCGCCGTCCGTACTCCTGTACAAGAACCCCGGAGCCGAGGCGAGAAACACGTCGGGCACGTCCGTCTGCAGCGTGGGATCGACATGCGTCAACGTGCTCACGGCGACGCCGATGCCGTCTCCGCCAAGCACCTGGTTGAAAGTGGTGGTGTCGCGCACGCGGAGCCGGGTCCCGTTGTCCTGCAGGCCTCCCGCGATGAACGTCTGCGCGCTCGCGGGCCAGGATTCGGGGGCACACGCGACGGTGTAGACGAGGTGCGTGACCAGGCCCTCGTTGGCCGCGCTGGTGAAGGTGACATCCTTCGCGGCGGCCGAGAGCGCATTCTCGGAGACGAAGAGGCCGCCGTCCGACCCGGCGTAGAACGTCCCGTCGGCGCCGACGGCGAAGGCGTGGATGTCGGCGTGCACGTATGGACGGTCGATGTCGTAGTTCTCGGAGTTGTGCGGCAACCAGTCGGAGAGCACGGACCAGCTGCGGCCGGCGTCCAGCGAGCGGACCATCGCGAGCTGGCCCCCGATGAAGACGGTGTCCGGATTCGCCGGGTCGACGAGCAGCGCCTGGTTGTACCAGGCCTGGCCAGCAAGGACGTCGAGTGACGACTGGTCCGGGTTCGGATTGATCGGGCGGTGATAGCCGTCGACCTGCAACGACTGGAAGCTCAATCCCGCGTCGTCGGTGCGGAACAGGTCGAACTGGCCCCTGCCGTCGCTCCGGGCGGTAAGCAGGTAGATCCGGGTGCTGACGGGATCATCCAGGGTGCTCGGCGCCGTGGCCAGTGTGGCGCGTCCGGCATGCTGGGCGGTGCTCTCGCCACCCGGTATCGCGGCTATGGCGTAGGTCCAGGTGGCGCCATCATCGGTGGAGCGCCAGAGTGCGAGCGTGCCGCTGGCGGCGGGATCCGGTGGCGCCGCGATGTCCGCGGTCTGGCCGGCGGCGAGCCAGGTGTCGTTTCCCGCGTATGCCAGGCTCCACATGTAGAAATAGCGCGGGGCGTCCGACGCGAGCGGCAAGTGCTTCCAGGTAGCGCCGCCGTTGCTGCTGCGGAAGAGACCCGCGTCGGTCGCCGCAAGCACGACGAGGCTGTTGCGAGGATCGACCTTGATGTCCGTCACGCTCGCGGCGGTCATCTCCCGCGTCTCCGTGCCGAGCAGGTAGGTCGCTTTGAGGCGGATCGGTGCGGACCAGGTGCCCCCTCCGTCGCTGCTGCGGGTGATGCCTGGCTGCCGCACGTCGAACGGGTCGCCGAACCCGAGGAAGAGGATGTCGGGGTTCGAGGGGTCCATCGCCAGCGTGCCGACGGAAGTGGTGCCGAGCGCATCCGTGAGCGGGTCCCATCGGACCTTCGGAGCCCGGGCGTTGTACGTCTTCCAGACGCCTCCGCCGGAAGTCGCGAGGTAGAGCACGTCGGGATCCATCGGATGCGGCAGGATCTGGCGCGTGCGCCCGGAGTCTATCTCGACGTACCTGTCGCCATTCACCGCGAAATCAGCGCGCGTCGGACCGACGTTGATGAACCCGCTGTCCGGGACCCGCGCGAGCGCACGGCTCCCCTGGCCCGCACGGTTCTGGCCAATCGCGTACCGATCGCGCTCCCTGCGTGCGGCCTCGAGAATGCGCTCCCGGCCGGCGGCATCGTCCCCGTACCATTCGCGCGTGGCGCGCAGACGCGCAGATGGGTCGTCGCCCTCGA
Source organism: Myxococcales bacterium (assembly GCA_036513415.1). Taxonomy (GTDB): domain Bacteria; phylum Myxococcota; class Myxococcia; order Myxococcales; family 40CM-4-68-19; genus 40CM-4-68-19. The sequence continues at coordinate 15,716 of DATBZA010000052.1, forward strand.
TCTCGGCGGCCTGCGCACCGGCACCGACGAGGATCGCGAGCAAGACCAGTGGGCGACCGCGCACGGGTTCTCTCCACGGATCGGCACCGTAGCACCCCGCGCGCTCGCCCCCAAGGCCCGTCGGCGGGCGGCGATCTGAAGCGGTCAGGCTGCCGGGCGGCGAGACCGGGAGAGGTGCGCTGGCCAGGCGGCGAGCGCCGGAAATTCCCCCTTGCGGATGCATGGCGCCGAAGATCTCCGCCAGCCGCGCACGGATGCCGTCAGCGCTCCACGCCCGCCAGCCGGCGGAAGTGCGCCTGCCACCAGCGCGGCTTGACCCGCAAGCGCCTGCGGATGGGGTGCTCGCGCACGTACGCGATGGCCTCGTCCACGTCCATGGCGCGGATCAGGATGGTCGCGAGCTGCTCATGCACGCTCGCGTTGTAGCCAGGCTTGTTCCCCCAGTAGTGATCGATCCACGGCCGGGCCTCGCGAAGACGCCCGCTCACTTGCAGCGCCACGCTCTGGGAGAGCTGCTCGACGAGCCGGTTGTCCACCCCCGTCGCGGTCATCGCGTCGCAGAGCCTCAGCGCATCCTCGACGAGGTGCAGGTTCTGCACCCCGAGCGCAACGACCCCGGAGTTCCACATCTCCGTACGTTCGTCGATGCGAATTCCAGCAAAAGTCTGCCCGCGCACCTGGCTCCAGAGATCCCGGTGGGCGCCGGAACGCCTGTGCAAGGGGGATTCGTTCGCGTCGAGAAAGACGTCGCCGTCCCGCAACGCCGCGATGAGTTCGTCGAGCGGCTCTCGAACGAGAGTGTCGACGTCGAGGTAGAGGAAATTCGCTCGGGGCTGCCGCCGGGCACTCTCCACCATCGCTTGCAGGACTACCCGCCAGATGAACATCTGCGGGCCGGCCCAGGCGCGGATCTGGTCCGGTGTGAGGACGACCCGCTCGATCCGATCGCCGAACCAGCGGTACCACTCCGGGCGATCGGTGGTCACCACCACTTCGCACGGCGGCGGAATCCGCGCCAGCGCCGTGAGGATGGCGAGATGCGCCTGGGCATACCACTCGTCGCGGTCCCCGAAGCTCACGATCGAGAGGCGGGTGAGCACGCTCAGAGCTTCCGGAGGAACTCGACCGTCGTGTCGATCACCCGATCCGACTCCACATCCGTCAGCTCGAAGTAGAGCGGAAGGCGGACGAGGCACTTGGAGAGCCTCTCGCACCCAGGCAACGCCCGACCGTCGTGCAGCTTCCGCCCCATCGGGGAGGTGTGCAGTGCGACAAAGTGAAAGCGGCAATCGATTCCGTTCTCCTTCATGTGCGCGATGTAGCTCGAGCGTTGCTCGCCGCTGCGGAAGACGATGGCGAAGAGATGGGCGTTGCCCGAACAGTCGGTCCGCCCGCGCAACACGCTCGCCCCGACGCGCTGAACGGAAGTCTCGAGCCCGGCCAGGTAGCGGTCCCAGATCTGCTGCCGCCGCGCCTGGATGCGAGGCAGCTCTTCCAGCTGCGCGCTGAGCCACGCCGCATTCAGCTCGCTCAAGGTGTAGCTCGAGCCCACGTCCGCCCATGTGTACAGATCGACCAAGCCCTGCTCGAAGCGCCGCCGGTTCGTGCCCTTGTCGCGCAGGATCTCGGCACGCTCGACCAGCGAGGTGTCGCGCAAGACGATCGTTCCTCCCTCTCCGCAGCCTACGTTCTTGCTCTCGTGAAAGCTGATGGCCGCGCAGCCGCCGAAGGTTCCCAGCGGCTTTCCTCGAAACGAGGCGCCGATCGCCTGCGCAGCGTCCTCCACGATCGGTACGGTTCCGATCGCCGCACGCAGCTCATCGAGATCGCAGGAATTGCCGGCGTAATGGACGGGGACCACTGCCCGCGTTCGCGGCGACAGCTGGCGGGTGACGTCGGCCAAGTCGAGATTGCCCGACGGATCCACGTCGGCGAAGATCGGCTTCGCCCCGCGCAGCAGGAACGCGTTCACGGTCGCCGACAGGGTGAACGCCGGTACGATCACCTCATTGCCGGGACCAATGTCCAAGAGCAGCGCAGCCATCTCCAACGCGTGCGTCGCGGAGCTGACCAGGAGCGCGGGACACCCGAGCACGCCGCGCAACAGCTCCTCGCAGCGCCGTCCGAAACGCCCCGTTCCGCAAGTCGTGCCTGCCAGTGCCTCCGCGATTCGCGGAATGTCCTGGGCGGTGTGGACTGGCCGGTTGAACGGAATGTTTCGCATTGTTGCTGAATGTGTCATCGCAAGACGACACCTGTCAGTAGACCAAGAGACCCAAAAGTTTAGCGAAGGCCTAAGTAGCCGTAACTACTGCAAATACCCAGCTGCGCGCGCGGTAGGCTTTGGCCAGCTGGCGGCCATGCGGATACTCGACTGCCAGCCGGCGGGCTGCGGCCCACGCCTCGATGTCGGCTTTCGAGCTCACGTAGACGGCGTCGTAGTCCGGCAGCGTGACGCGCGGGTGCGCGAGCGCGACAGGCGCGAGATTGATGGGGAATGGGCCCAGGCGCTCCCGCGCGCGCCGCAGCGCGCGTGGCAGGCGTATCTTCTGATCGTACCAGCTTACCGCGGCGTCGAACCATTTCCCGCGTCTCAGCTTTGCGTTCAGCCGCCCCGGCGAGAAGCCCGTGAGCTGCGACCCGAGGTGTCCCGATTCGACGAAGTCCGGAAAGAGCAGCACCAGCCGTCCACCGGGGCGCAACACCCGGACCATCTCGGCGAGCGCCGTTTCGGGATAGACCAGCGACTCGATCACGCCATAGGAGAAGCAGACGTCGAAAGCGCCGCTGGGAGCCGGAATGTTGTATGCGCTGCCCTGGATCCACTCGGCATCCGGATGGCGCCGCCTGCAGTCCGCGACGATCCAGTCGGCGACCTCCATCCCGACGTACCTGGCGGCGAAGCCCGCGCGGCGGAGGGTGCGGAAGAGCCGGCCGCTGCCGCAGCCAGCCTCGAGCACGGATTCGGGTTTCAGGCTCGTGAGATACCCGGCGATGAGACGCTCGAAGGGGTGTTCAAAGGACTCGGCCTCGCGCTTGTCGATGAAATCCTGGTACGCCTGCCGCGCTTCGGGCCGGCTGTAGAACGAGTCCATCGCTTCCTGCAGGCTGGCGAGGCGGGCCGGATCGCCCTGGGTGCTGGAGGTCCACTCGAAGTCGCGCGTGCAGATCATCGTCGCCGACATTGGCGCGCACTCTACTTCGATCGGGAGGAGCGAGCGCCGCGGCGGTGGCGGCAGGGCTACGATCCGATCAGCCGCTCCGCTGGGAGAGGTGGCCGGTGACCTCCACGATGGAGGCGGGTCCGCTCTGCTCCGGTCGCACGACGAGCTCGCGGCCGTGGAGGGGGCGAAGCGTTCCGCGGTGGCCGACGCTAAACAGGGCCGTGCCGGGGAGCCGCTCGCGCACGAGGTGGTAGAGGCGCGCTTCGGTCGCCTCGTCCACCGCGGAGGTCGCCTCGTCGAGGAAAAGCCAATCGGGCTTCTGGACGAGGACCCGTGCGAAAGCGATGCGTTGCTGCTCGCCAGGCGACAGCTGCAGCGCCCAGTGGCCGTCCTCGTCGAGTCGACCGGCCAGCCCGGGCAGCCCCACCGCCTCGAGCGCATCGCGCAGCATCGCATCGTCCACGCCGTCCGCCGGCCTCGGATAGCTCACCACGTCCCGGAGGCTGCCGATCGGCAGATACGGTTTCTGGGGGAGAACCAGGACGCGGGCACCGCGCGGCACGCGGATCTCGCCCCGGCCGAACGGCCAGATTCCCGCGATGGCGCGGATGAGCGTGCTCTTGCCCACGCCCGAAGGTCCGGCCAGGAGAGCCGTGTCCCCACGATCGAGCCCGAGGTTCACGCCTGCGATGAGCCGTTGGCCACCGGGGAGATCGAGCTCCACGTCCTCGAGGGCGAGACGCGCGGCGTCCCCTTCCGCAAATGCGATGCCGCCGCCGGTCGCTGCCTCGCTGCGCACGTGCTCGAGGGCCCGCTCGAAGCCCAAGAGCCGCTCGACCACCGAGCGCCACGCCGCGATGTCCGTGTACGAGGAAACGATGAAGCTCAGCGAGTCCTGCACCTGGCCGAAGGCCGTGGCCGTCTGCATGAGCCCGCCCAGGTGGATGACGTCCCGGAAGTAGCGCGGGGCCGCGACGATGAAGGGGAAGATGACCGCCGCCTGCGCGTAGCCGGCCGTGAACCACGTCAGCCGCTTCTGCCGGCGCATGATGTCCCAGAAGTTCCGCACGACCGCCCCGAACCGCTCGCGAAAGCCCCGCAGCTCGTCGGCCTCGCCGTGGTAGAGCGCCACCCCCTCGGCGTTCTCGCGGAAGCGGACGAGGCCGAAGCGAAAATCGGCCTCGTACCGCTGCTGGTCGAAGTTGAGTCGCACGAGCGGACGCCCGATCCGGCTCGTGAGCCAGGTTCCGATGATGGCGTACACCAGAGCCGTCCAGACCATGTAGCCTGGCAGGATTACCGAGGAGCGGCCGAACGGGATCGTGACGGACCCGGAGAGCCCCCAGAGAATCGCCACGAAAGAGACCAGCGTCACCACGGCCCGCAGTCCACCGATGGCGAGAGCGAGGGTGCCGGAGACGAAGAGCTGCAAGTCCTCGGCGATGCGCTGATCGGGATTGTCGGTCTCGCCGGCCGCGAGCTGCATCCGGAAGTAGGCGCCGTCGGCGAGCCAGGCCTGGAGATAGCGCTCCGTCAGCCAGCGCCGCCAGCGGATCTGGAGCATCTGGTTGAGGTAGAGCTGATAGACGGCGACGATGATGTACAGGCCCGCGAGCCAGGAGAACCGCACGAGCTGGTGGACGAAGACGGCGTAGTTCTTGTCCTGGAGCGCATTGTAGAAGCCGTTGTTCCACTGGTTGAGCAGTACGTTGAGGTACACGATCCCGAGGTTGAGCGCGACGACGACGACCAGCAGCCCTCGAGCGACCCAGCGGTCCTCCGAGCGCCAGTACGGGGCGGCCATGGCCCAGGCTTCACGGAGCAGTCGGTGCAAGCGAGCCATGGTCGGCGAGGGCCAGCAATGCGAAGGTTCTCCCGATTCCAGTCATCTGCGGCCTCCGATGCCACCCTTGCAGCCGGCGCGCCAACAGCGAGCCTGACCCGATCCACGCGCGCGGCGATATGCCCTGTTCAATCATTTGACAGCGGTGTCGTGGAGCCGTAGCGAAATCGATCAGCGCACGACGCCCCGAGCAGTTCGCTCCCAGCAGATCGGCGGTGGCACATCGCGTGCACATACCAGCGTCGCCCGCCATCAGCCTTGCGGCGGTCTCAATCGCTGGAGGATGCCATGACGACCCGCCGCTCCCTCGCCGCACCCGCGGCCATCATTCTTGCCCTCACCGCCTGCGCGTCCGTCGACGTGCACACGACGACGAGCCCCGACGCGAATCTGGGGGCTCTGCACACGTTCAACGTGATGCCGAATCCCAAGCGGCGATCACCGGCCGCGCAGTCGACGGACGACCCGATGCTCGTGAACTCGATCACGAACCGCGCCTTGCGCGCCGACCTCGTCAAAGGATTCGAGAACCGTGGCTACGCGGTCTCCGGTAACCCGGACTTCGTGGTCGCCTACTATGCATGCGCGAAGAACAAGCTGGACGTTACGCACTGGGATTATGGGTACCCATTCTACCCTGGCTGGTGGGGCCCCGGCTGGGGTCCAGACGACGACGCAACGGTCACGAAATACACGCAGGGGACCGTCATCATCGACGTGATCAATCCCAGCACCAAGGAGCTCCTCTGGCGCGGACAGGGAGTCGCCAGGGTTTCGGATGACGAGCCGCAGTACGAGCAGGACCTTTGGAAGACGATCACAGCGGTTCTCGACAAGTTCCCGCACGCGTAGCCGATCAGCGTTGATCGCCGCGCTCTGCCTGGCGTTACCGACGGGTCCCGCCGACCAGGACGAGCTTCTTCGCCTCGCCGGCGCGGTCTTCGAGGTCGGCGAGGAGTCCTTCGTCCGAAAGGTCTAGCGGGTGTGACTGCTTCCAGTCGTGGTGAGCCACTTTCTCGAGCCGCTCGACGACGTGGTCGTCGCGCACCTCGATGGCCAGCTCGCGCCGGTCATCGAGGCTGCCGCGAGTGAGATTGATCGAGCCCACGATCGCGGCGACGCTGTCGGCGAGCAGCATCTTGCCGTGAAGCTTGAGATGCCTGAGCTTGTGGATCTTGATCCCGACGTCATCCAGGATCCGCAGCCCGGCGGTCCCTTCAACCAGCTTCTTCTTGAGCGCGTGCGGCGGCCGGGCCATTACGCGCACCTTCACCCCGCGCTGGGCGGCGCGAACGATGCGCTCGATCACCACGGCGTCCTGGTAGCGCTCGTTCTGGACGAGCAAGGTATGCCTCGCCTGATCGATGAAGCGGCAGATCCGATCGCGGCCCCCGGGGCACCAGACGAGGTGGCCTCCCTCGCGGCCGCGAAAACGTTGCCGGTGCCAGTCCGCCTCGAAGCAATCGACGATCTCCCGGATTTCGCGCGCGTGGCTCGTGGCGATGGCATAGTCGCGCGTCGCGCTCAGGTTGTGCGTCGCCCAGTTCAGCGAGCTCACGAATGCGATCGCGTCGTCCGCCACCATCGACTTCTCGTGCGTCAGGCTGAACTCGGGGTTCCCGTTGGTGACCTCGACCCCGGCGCGGATGAGCTTCTCGCGAGTCGCCTCGTTCTCCACCTCGCCGCTGCGCCTGGCGGGGTTCAGCATCACCAACACCTTCACGCCCCGGCGGCGGGCGCCGACGACGGCCTGGAGCAGCACCGGGTCGGAGAAGACGAACATCTTCACCCGCAGCGACTTCGAAGCCCCCGCGATGGCGTCGAGAAGGGGTTTGGCCGAATCGTCAGGGAGAACCACCAGCGATCGAGATGACACTCTCAAGCTCCTACTTTGCGTTGAAGATCGTTTCCGTCCACAACAGCGAGCGCTCCGGTCTGGATGCGGCTCAAGTCGGCATAGGCGCCGCCGGCCGCGAGCAGTTCGTCGTGGGTGCCTTGCTCCGCGACGCGGCCACCTTTCAAGACGATGATCTTGTCGGCATCGCGGATGGTGCTCAGGCGGTGAGCAATGGTGATGACGGTCCGCCCCTTCATGAGGCGTTCGAGTGCCTCCATCACCAGCCTCTCCGACTCTGAATCGAGCGCCGCGGTGGGCTCGTCGAGGATGAGGATGGGCGAGTTGCGGATGACCGCGCGCGCGATGCCGATGCGCTGCCGCTCGCCACCGGAGAGCGTCTGGCCTCTTTCGCCCAGCAGGGTGTCGTAACCCTTGGGCATCCGGACGATGAACCCGTGCGCGTTCGCGAGCTTCGCGGCCTCGACAATCTCTTCATCGCTGGCGTCGGGCCTCCCGTAGGCGATGTTCTCCCGCACCGTGGCGCGAAACAGGATCGTGTCCTGCAATACGAATCCGATCTGCGCGCGCAGGCCTTGGAGCACGTAGTCGCGGACGTCTACTCCGTCGATCAGGACCCGCCCCGCGGTCGGATCGTAGAATCGCGGGATCAAACTGACGACCGTGGATTTTCCTGTTCCGGTGGCGCCAGCAATCCCGACGAACTGGCCGGGCGCGATCGAGAAGCTCAGGTCCCTCAGCACCGGGACCGCGGGATCGTAGCCGAACGACACGCGATCGAAGCGGATCGCCCCGTTGAGCCTTCCCGGGTCGCGCGCGTCCGGACGCTCGGGGATGCTCATGTCGATGTCGAGGATTGCGCGGACGCGCTCCACCCCGACCGCTGCCTGGGCGATGGCGCCGCTCATCTTCGCGACGTCCTGCACGGGTTTGAAGAACTTGCCGAGATACGAAAGAAAGACGGTGAGCGATCCGAGCGTCATTGCGGAAGCCGACACCAGCGAGGCGCCCCGCCAGAGGACGAAGCCGGTGCAGAGGGACACGATCACGGTCACCACAGGCGGCAGGAGCGATTTGACCCGCCTCGCCTGCAGCGCGGCCTGTACGGCCTGCTGACTCGCGGCCGCCAGGTGCTTCTCCTCGAGCTCCTGCCGGCCGAATGCGTTCACGACGCGGATCGACTCCAGGCCCTGCTGCACCACGCTGAGCAGATCGCTCTCTCGCTGCCGCAGCTCGCGCGTGGCTGCCTTGATTGCCTTCCTGAACCGCGTGACGAACAGCAGCAAAAAGGGCGCGACCGCCGCGGCGACGAGCGCGAAGTCCCATTCGAGCCAGAACATCAGGCCGAGCATCCCCGCGATCGTCAGCAGATCGATGACGATGCCGAGCGTCGTGGCCGACGCGAAGCCCTGGATGGTCGCGATGTCGTCGGTGATGGTGCTCAGCAGCGTCCCGGTCCGATGCGTGTCGTAGTACGCGAGCGACAGGCGGTCGAGGTGACGATAGACGCGCACGCGCAGATCGTTGGCCACCCACTGACCGACGCTCTCCGTGTAGTAGTTGTCGAGGTACGAGGCGATCGCGCCGAGCACGGCGATGATCACGCCCCCGAGCGCAGCCGCCGCAGCGATCCGCATGGCACCGTGGCCCGGCATCCAGCTCGCGATGTCGCGCAACCAAGCGGGTGGCTCGTGCGCGCCGATCACGTTGTCGAGCACGATCTTCAGCGGCCACGGCGCGGCCAGGCCCATGGCCGTCTCGATCGCCGTTGCCAGAAGGACGATGGCAAGCCACCCCCGGTAGGGTCGGAGCAGTTCGGTGATCAGGGGGCCCATGCCGCCCGGAGGTGGGGGCCGTTCGCGGCTTGCGCCGCGCAACGACCTGACAACCGTTGTCGAATCAGTCCCCATGGCCGTGGCGAGGTTAGGCAATTTCCCGGCCAATTTGCTTCGGGCTACAAGGGCCTGCCTTTGCTCGATTCCGAAGCACCGATGTCAAGCGAGTGCGCAGCGCGTGTATACCGACCCGACAGGACAGGTCTGCATCAGTGGCTCAGCTGCGCCCGCTGCACTTCGGAGATGGCGACCGAGAGCCAGTATCGCGCCTCGGCCAGGTCCTCCCGCTCAACCGCCTCGCGGGCGTAGTGAACCGCCTCCTGCGCGGGAAACGGCAGCACCCGAGACGCGGATTCCAGCGTGTAGAGCACCTGGGAGTTGCCGAGCGCGAGCTGGTACTGCGCGTCCGACAGCGCCGTGACCGCTTCCTGCGTCAACTGGCGCGCCTGCAGCGTGCGCACCGCCTCCACCTCCCTGCGCGCCTGGTCCTGCGCGAGTTGCTCGCGGAGCGCGGCGACCTGACCGTTGAGTTGCCACAGCTGTTGGGTCTGCGAATCCGCGCGTGCCCGCACCACCTGCTGCTCGAGCGCTGCGATCCGGCTGCGCAGCTGCGCCATGCCGTCCGCGGCCGGTCCGCTGTCTGGTGACTCGGCGCCACCTGCATTCACACTTTCGCCGGCGGGAGCTTCTCCTTCAGGCCTCAGAATCGAGCCGGGCGGCTCGCCCAGATAGATCGGGCCGCCGTCCGACGGGATCCACACGCCCAGGCCGCCGTCTTGAGTCGGACCGGGCACCTGCGACGGCGCGCTGGCCGCTTCTCCAGCGGCTTCGCGCGCTCCGGCTGCACCGGCCGGGCCGGTTTGCGGCACGGCGAGACTCGCGGCGGCACCTGCGAGCACGGCGGCGACCAGGCCCTTCAGCATGAGTGTGGCCGCTACCCCTTCACGATGACGCCGCAGGCGATGCGATCGCCGGAGTTCCCCGCTGGATCGGTGACGTCATCGTCCGCCTTGGCATGAACCACCAGCGACGAGCCGTCGGCGTCGAGCAGGCTGTCGGGTCTTCCGGTTTCCAGCGTCACGTCTGGCACCAGCATTTCAACCGTCAGCTTGCTGTTCGCCGGGATGAAGATGTCGGGCATGTCGCCCGCGTGCTCCCCTTGGGGCGACTTGATTCCGTGCTTGTGGCCAGCGGGGTTGAAGTGACCTCCGGCGCTCTGAAAAGTTGGCGCCTCGCACTTGCCGGTCTGGTGGATATGGAAGGCGTGCTCGCCGGGCGGCAGGTTCTGGAACGCCGCGCGGATCAACACTCCATGCGGCGTCTGCTCGAGCACGGCGGAGCCTGCGCTCTTGCCGTCGCTTCTCTCCAAACGGGCGACGGCGAGGAGCTTCGCATCGGCGCCTGCAGCGATTGGGGAAACGATCGAGACGAGTCCGGCGGCGAGAATGGCGCGGTTCACTGATCCTCCTGGTCCTGCGCGTTGGCGCTCGGACCTCCTGAGCAACTTCCGGACCATCACTGGCTTCTGGCAACACGCGTCGATTCGGCGGCAGTGCTGTCAAATGCCCGCCCATCGCTGTCCAAGTGGAAGGCCGCTGCTGATCAATCCGTAGACAGATTGTCTGAGCCATGAACATCGCGGCGGCTAGTGCGCGCTCCAGCGAGGCATGCTCACAACTGGCGCGATCGTTGCTGTGTCGAGACCCGAACGAGGTTTGGCACTGCGGAAGGCCCGGCTGGAGGCATGCGGAATGGCAGACGGCCCGCAACTGAAGCCACCGAACGGCGACGCGTCGCATGGCGAACGCAGGGAACGCCAGGGACTCTGCAAGCCGGCTGACGCGTCGAACGCGATCTCCGGTGGCCCCTGGGTGCTCGCCTTCTGCCCAGGCCCTTCCGGCTCGACCTGCCCGCGCCCGAGCGAGGCGCTGCTCGCGGAGCTGCGCGGGCTGGGAGCGAGCCTCGCAGTCTTGCGGCCGGACGGCGGAACCTTGCTGCGCCCAGAGGATTCTCCCCAGCCGCTGGGCCCCACGCCCGCGCTTTGGGCCCGGCACGGGGCACCTCCGGACCGCGCAACGCTGGTGGTCCTCGACAACGAAGGCCAAGTGCGCTTGTGCCGCACGCTGGACGCCTCCGCCGACGTGGAGTGGATGCTGCTGCGCGCGCTGCGCGATGCTGCTCGCGCCCTCGCTCCCGCGCGCCGGGTAGGCCGGCGCGAGCTCCTGGTGTGCGCGCTCGCGCCGGCGGTGGCCGCAGCGGTGCTCGACGCCTGCGCGGGAGCGCCCCGGGGCGCTGACCAGCGACCGGTGCAGACGGCCTCCAGCGGCCCGGACCTGACCGACGTGGCGCTGGTGATCAACGGCGAGCGCCGCGTGCTTCGCATCGAGTCGCGGGTGACGCTGCTCGATGCGCTGCGCGAGCAGCTCGGCCTCACCGGCACCAAGAAGGGCTGCGACATGGGCCAGTGCGGCGCCTGCACCGTGCTGGTGGACGGCAAGCGCATCGACTCCTGCCTCGCGCTCGCCGTCCAGCACGAGGGGCGCGAGATCACGACCATCGAGGGCCTCGCGCGCGGCGAGGATCTCCACCCGGTGCAAGCGGCGTTCCTCGAGCAGGACGCATTCCAGTGCGGCTACTGCACGCCGGGCCAGATCCTCTCGGCCGTGGCCCTGCTCGCGGAGCGCAAGGGGCAGGCGCTGGACGACGACGCCATCCGCGAGGGCATGAGCGGCAACCTGTGCCGTTGCGGCGCCTATCCAAACATCGTTGCCGCCGTGCGCGGCGTCGCTGGGAGGAGTTGACCATGCGCCTGATCCACTTCCAGCGCGCCTCCGGCATCGACGAAGCCCTCCGCGCCGGATCGGTGCCGGACACTGCCTTCCTCGCCGGAGGCACCTCGCTGGTGGACTTGATGAAGCTCGAGGTGCTCCACCCGGCGCGGGTCGTCGACGTGGGCCGCCTCGCGCTGACGCGCATCGACAGCGAAGGCGGTGGGCTGCGCATCGGAGCGCTCGCCACCAACACCGACGTGGCCCAGAACGGCGAGGTGAAGAAGAAGCTGCCGGCGCTCAGCGAGGCGCTGCTGTCCGGCGCCTCGCCGCAGCTGCGCAATGCCGCCACCGTGGGCGGGAACTTGTTGCAACGCACGCGCTGCGCCTACTACCGCGACCTCGCAACCGCCTGCAACAAGCGAAACCCCGGCGGGGGTTGCGACGCGCTGCAGGGCTGGACACGCATGCACGCCGTGCTCGGCACCAGCGACCACTGCATCGCCGCGCACCCCTCGGACATGTGCGTGGCGCTGGCCGCGCTGGACGCCACCGTCCGCGTGCGCGGAGCTGCGGGCGAACGGGACATCCCCTTCGCCGAGCTGCACCTGCTTCCCGGCGAGCACCCGGAACGGGAGTTCGCGCTCGCGCCAGGCGAGCTCATCATCTCGGTGTTCGTGCCGGTGACGCCGCAGGCCGCCCGATCGCGCTACCTCAAGGTGCGCGACCGCGCCTCCTACGCCTTCGCGCTCGCCTCCTGCGCGGCCGCGCTGCACGTCGAGGGAGGCAGGATCCGCGCGGCAGGGCTGGCGCTGGGCGGCGTGGGCACCAAACCCTGGCGCGTCCCGGAGGCGGAGGCGGCACTGATCGGCAAGGCGCCCTCGGCCGAGGCGTTCGCGCGCGCGGCGGAGATCGCCCTGCGCGGGGCGCGCACGCGGCCCGACAACGCCTTCAAGGTGGAGCTGGCCAGACGGACGGCGGTGCGGGCCCTCCGGCGTGCGGCGGAGGCCACATGAAGGACTCGGTGGGAAAGCCGCTGGTGCGCGCCGACGGGCGCGCCAAAGTGACCGGCCAGGCGAGGTACTCGGCGGAGGTGCAGGTGGCGGGCGTGGCGTACGCGGTGATGGTCACCAGCAGGAGCGCCCGCGGCCGCGTTGCGTCCTTCGACACCGCCTCGGCCGAGCGCGAGCCAGGCGTGCTAGCGGTGCTCACCCACCAGAACGCGATGCGCCTTCCCGGCGGCGAGGGGGCGGTCGATCCGAGCGACCGCGTGGTGCAGGTGCTGCAAGACGACCGCATCTTCTACAGCAACCAGCCCATCGCGCTGGTGGTTGCCGACACGCTCGAGCGCGCCACGCACGCGGCCCTGCTGGTGCGCGCGCGGGAGGAGCCGGAGAAGTTCACCGTGCGGCTCGACGACGAGATCGACCGGGCCTTTCCGCAGCAGACGTTCAGCTCGGCGGGAACGTTTCCTGCCGACGAGGTGCACGGCGACATCGAGGGGGGCTTGAGCCGGGGCCCGGCCCGCATCGACCAGACCTACGAAATGCCGCCCGAGACGCACAACCCCATCGAGCCGCACGCTACCATTGCGGTGTGGAGCGGGCCCGACCGGGTCACGGTCTACGACGCCACGCAGGGGGTCTTCGGCGTCCGCAAGAAGCTCGCCAAGGCCTTTGGCCTGCCGCCCGAGAACGTGCGGGTGCTCACCAAGTTCGTGGGAGGCGGATTCGGTTGCAAGGGCTCGGTCTGGTCGCACGTGGTGCTCTCGACGCTCGCGGCGAAGCAGGTAGGCCGGCCGGTCAAGCTGGTGCTCACGCGGCAACAGATGTTCGGCATGGTGGGCGGCCGTCCTCGCATTCGCCAACGCCTGCGGGCCGCCGCCACACAGGACGGGCGGCTCACTGCTCTGTCCCACCAGAGCACCTCGACCACCTCCCGGTTCGACATCTTCCTAGAGCCCGCCGCGTCTGTCAGCCGCCACATGTACGCGAGCGCGGCGTTGGAAACGCGCCACCGGCTGGTCCGACTCGACATCGGCACGCCGACCTACATGCGCGCGCCCGGTGAATCGAGCGGCAGCTTCGCGCTCGAGTCGGCGATGGACGAGCTGGCCCATGAGCTGAAGATGGATCCGCTGGAGCTGCGCCTGCGCAACTACGCCGAGGTCGATCCGTCCAACGGCAAGCCCTTCTCGAGCAAGTCGCTGCGAACCTGCTATCGGATGGCCGCCGACCGCTTCGGCTGGCAGCGCCGCAACCCCTCCCCGCGTGCGGTGCGGCGCGACGGCTGGCTCGTGGGGATGGGAATGGCCACCGCTTCGTATCCGGCCAACTTCAACAAGGCCTCCGCGGTGGCGCGGCTCTTGCCCGACGGGAGCGCGGTCGTGCAAAGCGGCGCGGTCGACATCGGCACCGGCACTTACACCGTGATGACGCAGGTGGCCGCGGACGCGCTCGGCGTTTCCCCGGAGCGGGTCAAGTTCGACCTGGGGGACACCGAAATGCCCGAGGCGCCACGGTCGGGCGGTTCGCAGACGGCCGCCAGCGTCTCCTCGGCGGTGCTCCTGGCCTGCCGCGCCCTGCGCGACAAGCTGATCGGCATGGCGGTGGCCGATCCACGCTCGCCGCTGAAGGGCGCCGCGGCCGCGAATCTGAAGGTCGCGGACGGCCGCCTTTCGGCGGGCGGAGCGTCGGACGCCTACGCGGACGTCGTCGCGCGCGCAGGTGGCAGGCCGGTAGAGGCGCGCGCCGATGCGCAGCCCGACCAGGAGCGCAAGAAGTACGCGCTGCAGTCCTTCGGCGCGCAGTTCGCCGAGGTCCACGTCGACCCCGAGCTGGGGCAGGTGCGCGTGGCCCGGCTGGTGGCCGCCTTCGCCGCGGGCCGCATCCTCAACGCGCGCACCGCGCGCAGCCAGTTCATGGGCGGAATGGTGTGGGGCATCGGCATGGCCCTGCACGAGCACACCGTCTACGACGAGAAGCTGGGCCGGATCATGAGCCGCGACCTGGCCGACTACCACGTGCCCAC
>DATBZA010000053.1:0-22992 GCA_036513415.1 Myxococcales bacterium
CGCCGGCAGGCCCAGGAGCTGCAGCTCCGGTTCGGCGTGCGCGTGCAGATCCGCCGGGAGCCGGCGGTGCGGCCGCGCGCCCGGATCGAGCTACGGGACCCGCACGGCAGCTCCGTCGCGGTCGGGGAGAGCGCGATCGAGCTGCGGGCCGACCCGGGCATCGCGGTGGAGCAGGTCGAGCACGGCATGGGGTACAGCTTCCACGGCTATGAGGACCGTACCTATCCGGGGCGGCTGTTCGCGGCGGTGGACGCATCGGGGTCCCTGGCGCTGGTGGCGGCCATCGGCATGGAGCGCCTGATCAAGGGAGTGGTCCCGAGCGAGATCTTCGCCAGGGCGCACATCGAGGCGCTCAAAGCCCAGGCGGTGACCGCGCGGGGCGAGGTGCTGGCGAAGATCGGCGCCCGCCATCTCGGGGACCCGTATCTGCTCTGCGCCGAGCAGCATTGCCAGGTCTACAAGGGCCTGACCGCCGAGGAGCCGGGCCCGGGCGCGGCGGTGGATGCGACGCGCGGCGAGGCGCTGTTCGCGGAACGCAACGGCAAGAGCCGGCTGGTGGACTCGGTGTACTCGGCCGTCTGCGGCGGCTACACGGAGGACAACGACGCCGTCTGGGGCGGTCCGGCGGATCCCTCCCTGCGCGGTCGGCCCGACTTCGATCCCCGGACGCGCGGGATGGCGGAATTTCGCGACGGAATCGGAGAAGCACTGGTCTCCCGCTTCGTCCACCTCAATCCGGTCCCCAGCTACTGCGCGCAGTCCGGGTTCGCCAACCCGGAAAAAGTGCGGTGGCGCCGGACGTTCGCGCAGCGCGAGGTCGACGAGATCTGCGTGCCGCTCGGGGTCGGCAGCGTCCGTTCGCTCACCGTGGAAGGTCGGGGGGTGTCGGGGCGGGCGCGCGCTCTCCGGATCGCGGGCGGCCGGGCGACTGCCAGGGTGTACGGCGAGCTTCCCATCCGGAAGCTCTTCCGCAACCTCAACAGCGGCATGTTCGTCATCGAACGCGACAACGGGGGTTGGACCTTCGCCGGAGGCGGCTGGGGACACGGCAGCGGGATGTGCCAGACAGGCGCCATCGGCCGCGCCGAGCGTGGCGCAAGCTACCGGGAAATACTGGAGTGGTACTACTCGGGAGCCACTCCCGTGAGGATTTACTAGCGCTCACAGGATGTTGGGAACGGGTGCTCCCGGAACCCGACAGCCGCGCGTCCGAACGTCCGCATTGGACGTTCGCCAAGTCGCCGCCGGGGCCCACCCGGGAT
This sequence comes from Myxococcales bacterium, assembly GCA_036513415.1. GTDB lineage: Bacteria > Myxococcota > Myxococcia > Myxococcales > 40CM-4-68-19 > 40CM-4-68-19. The sequence goes on from DATBZA010000053.1 coordinate 1,263, forward strand.
TACAATGACCGCGGTATGCCCTTGCCCCAGCAGCCAGCCCGGCGCGGACAGCGCGTCACACTGGCGATCGCGATCTCGATCGCGGCCCACTTCCTCCTGCTGCTCGGCGTGGCGAGGGATGCGATGTTCCAGGGGCCCAAGCACCCGCCACAGCAAGTGGTTTCGCTGGTGACCTCGAACCGCTCGCAGCTGCAAGGGATCACTCGCGGCCCGTCCACCAACTCGGCCGGGCCGCAGCAGCGCGTGCCGCAGCTTCCGCCGGCGATCGTTCCGCCCCCTCCGGAGAAGGAGGAAAAGCTGCGCGGCGGGCAGATCGTCTCGCTCGGGCCCACCAACGAGCAAGCGCCGGACAAGGCGACCAAGTACCTGTCCGAGAAAGACAGCCGCGTGGAGAAGGAGACGCGGGCGCGAGAGACCAGCGCGTTCTTCAAGAACGCCTTGTCCAAGATCCAGAAGGAGGGCCGCAACGACAAGGCCGAGTCGGGGGCGCCGGCCATGAGCGAGCGCCCTGGCGACAACGGCAAGAATGGCGGCGGCCAGGCCCAGAAGCGTCAGAAGCAGGCCGCGGAGCTGCCCAGCAAGGACCGGCGCGATCCGCTGCGCACGCCCGAGGCGCCCGATGGCACCCTGCGGAACCGGGAGGGGAACGACGCGTTCCGGGGGAACGGCAAGAAGGTGGCGATCGCCGACCCGGGCGGCGAGGGCAAGAGCTCCAGCGTCGGGCCGGGCGCGCCGGGAGCGGCGCCGGGGGCCCCGGGCGAGCAGCGCCCGCTGAAGCTGACGCTCGATCAGCCCATCGGCCTTTCGGGTCCCCTGTCTGGCGGCCCGATGCCGGACGATCTCCGCGGCATCGAGGAAGGCGAGGGGACGTTCCTGAACGCGCGCAGCTTCAAGTTCGCCGGCTTCCTCAACCGGGTGAAGGAGACCGTCGGCCGCGTCTGGACCCAGAAGGTGATCGACGCCAGCGGCAAGCGCGACCCGACCGGGCAGCTCTACTCGTACAAGGATCGCCGGACGGTGATCGAGTTCACGCTCGACCGCCAGGGCGAGATCACTGACGTCCACGTCGCCGCCTCCTCGGGAGTCCAGTATCTGGACGAGGTCGCCGTGGATGCGTTCCGGGTGGTGCAGCGGTTCCCCAATCCGCCTCCCGGACTGATCCAGGAGAGCGGAACCGTGAGCCTGCCGTTCGCGTTCACCTTGCTCGCGGCCACCGGCGGAATGCGTCTTCAAGTCGGTCCCGCTTACGTTCCCGGTTCGCCGGCATCGCGCGGCTTCTAGGCTGCGCCCGGCGATCTGATGGCGGGGACGACCCACGAGTTCGCGGCCATCGCTTTCGAGGAGAACCTCTCGCTGCGGGAGCTGGCCCCTGCATTTCCCGGCGCGCGCCTCGGGGTTCGCGAGCTGGTCGTCCCCTGCAACGGCGGCGAGATGTTCCTCTATCCGTTCGGCGCCATCGTCTTCCACAACGTGCCGCTCGAGCGCCGGGAGGTGGAGCTCGCCCGCTTGCACCGCGCCCGGCCCGGGCTGACCACGAAGGTGGTGCGCGAGAGCTTCACGGTCCGGGAGGAAGCCGGGGCGCGGGTGGACATCGTGGACGGCATGCTGGTGGTGGACTCGCTGACGCCGAGCCGCGCGGCGGTGGTCGCGCTGATCGTCGCCCAGAGCGCCGCGATGGAGTACTACGAGCGCATCGTCGCCGATCTGTTTTCGCGCACCACCGCGCTGGTCGAGCCGCTCGAGCGCTACGGGACGGTCTCGCTGCGCACCCGCGGATTGCACCGCTTCATCGGGCAGGCGATCGCCACCCGCTCGGAAGTGATCGTGGTCCTGACGTTTCTCGACAAGCCGGATGCGACCTGGGACGATCCGGCGCTCGACCGCATCTACGACGATCTGCGGGCGGAGTTCGATCTCCTCGATCGGTACGGCACGCTGACGCAGAAGCTGCAGGGGGTCCAGGAGGCGCTGGAGCTGGTGCTGGACGTGGCGCGCGATCGCCGCATGTGGCTGCTGGAGTTGGCGATCTTCCTGCTGATCGCCTTCGAGGTGCTGCTGGAGATCTGGCGCTGGGTGGGTTAGCCGCGGGTCTGCGCGGCTCAGCGGCTACGCTTGAGCAAAGTCACCCGATAGTCGTTGTCGTCCAACGCGTTCTAGTAGTGGTCGAGCGCTCGCCAGCCCGCCCGTTCACTTGCATGGGGGCGTCTCCCTACCGACGTTCCAGTCGAGCAGCGGCCTCGCTGCTGGAGGCTTCGTTCAGGCGGGCTGGCTCGCCCAGACGAACCGCGAAAGAAGGATCTCATGCGTCGGCCGATCGGAAGAGCGCGTGATCTTTTCCTGTGTTTGGGCGTCCTCACCGCTTCGCTCGCCCTGCTCGCGTCCACGGCGTGCGGGAGCGGAACGCGTCCAGCATCCCCTTCGTCTCATACTAATGCGACAGTCCCCCCAGGTATTCCAGTGCTGGGTACGGCCAGTAGCTTCGCGGTCCTGGGCGGCTCGGCGGTGACCAACACTGGCCCCAGCATCCTCAACGGAGATCTCGGAGTCCACCCTGGTGCCGCGAGCAAGATCACCGGCTTCCCTCCGGGGATCGTGACCCCCCCCGGGGCGACCCACGGAGCCGATGCGGTCGCCCTTCAAGCCCAGACCGATTTGACTACGGCATACAACGACGTGGCAGGCAGGCCGTGCACCAACGACTTCACCGGCGTCGACTTGGGCGGACACACGCTCACGCAGGGCGTCTACTGTTTCACGTCGTCGGCCCAGCTGACGGGAAGCCTCATCCTCGACGCCAAGGGCGATCCCAACGCGCTCTTCATCTTCAAGATTGAAAGTGCGCTCACGACGGCGGTCAACTCGTCTGTCCACATTGTCAACGGCGCTGGGCAGTGCAACGTGTTCTGGCAGGTCGGTAGCTCGGCGACCCTCGACACGACCACCGACTTCACTGGAAACATCCTCGCGCTCACCAGCATTACCTTGAACACCGGCGCCAGCCTGAAAGGCAGGGCCTTGGCGCGGAATGGGGCGGTGACGTTGGATAGCAACACTATCTCGCCCAACAGCTGCGAGAACGTCTGCACAGGCACGGTGTGTGGAGCGTCCTGCACGGACACCAACTCCGATTCGGCCAACTGCGGTGCGTGCGGCAAGGCCTGCGCGAAGGGTGAATCCTGCAACAACGGAAAGTGCTCGGCCGCCTGCCAAGGGACGATCTGCGGCGGCTCCTGCGTCGACCTGCAGTCGAACGTGGGCAACTGCGGTGCGTGTGGCAACGCCTGCCGAACCGGGGAAACCTGCGTCGACGGAGCCTGTGGTTCGTGCTGCACCAATGGCAACACGGTCTGCCAAGGCGTGGGCGGAGCCCCCGATTCGTGCGCCAATTTCAAGTGGGACCGGAACAACTGCGGCGCGTGCGGCAACCGTTGCACGGCAACTGAAATGTGCACGGATTCGTCGTGCAAGGCGTGCCCCGCCGGCAATCAGTGCGCCGGCTACTGCCCCGACATGAACTGGGACCCGTTCAACTGCGGCGCCTGCGGCAAGAAGTGCGCGCCGAGCGAGTCGTGCGTGAATGGTTCGTGCGGAGCCTGCTCCGGCTCGGTCTGCGGGGGCATGTGCACAGAGCTGCGCACCGATCCCTTGAACTGCGGCGCGTGCGGTACAGTTTGCGCGATCGGCGAATGCTGCGTCGCAGGATCGTGCACGGGCACGGCGTCGCCGCACGGTTCGACCGCCGGCATGGCGTCACCGCAGAGCTCGAGTGCATCGTGCCGGATCGCTCATTGACCCTGTCGTGCCGCCGGGGGCGCAGTCGGCCCCCTGCATGCAAGCGATCGACAAAGTCCGCGAGGCGCTGGCCGACGGAGAGGATGAGCTGCGCGACCGGGTGCTCCGTCTGGTGAGAGGGCGCCCGTGACGTTCCGGAATCTGCGCCCCGCTTGCGGATTTCTTGCCTTGAGATCGTTCCTTGCGGTCGCGGTACCCTGAGGCGGTACGCAGCCGGCCCCTTCCAACGTCAGCGCCGTCGCGCTGGGAGCGATCGCAGGCGCCGCTGTGGCGGCCCTGCCCGGCTCGGCGGGCGTGCTCGCCGCCGGGCTGGGTGCGCTACTCGGCGGCGCGGTGGCCGGGCGATTCGCGGAGCGGCGAATGGGGTTCTCGCCCTGGTCGCTCGCGATGGCGGCGTTCTTCGTGCCCGTGTTCACGATGGCCGTCGCGCCGGGCGCGGACATGGCCATGCATACGGCCCTCGCCCGAGGCCTGATCGAGGGCGAGCTGTCGCCGGCGTGGCCTGGCGTTCGGGTCGGAGCGTACCCGCGCGGGTTCTCGGCGCTGGTCTCCCTGCTCTGGCCGCTCGGGCCAGCTCGCGCCGGGCTGGCCGCAGCCGCCGCATCGTATCTGGTGTTCTGGGCCGGCTTGACCGCCGTGCTGCAAGGGCCGCTGCGCGCTCCCGCAGCCCGGACGGTAGCAGCGGTTGCCGTGCTGCTGTCCCGGACGCCACAGATCTTCTTCGATTGGGGCGGAAACCCTACTGTGATGGCGCTTGGTCTCGCTCTCTTCGGGGCGGCGCAGGAGAGCGGAAGGGTATCGGCGCTGTGCTTTGCGGGAGCAGCGGCGACCCATCCGATGGGCGCCTGCGCCGGCGCGCTCGCGCTCCTGCTACGCTGGCGCAAGTCTGGCGCAGCGGTGGCGGGTGCTGCCGCCCTCTGCGGCGTGCTTGCAGCGCTGGCGATCTGGGGACCGCAACTCTCCCTCCGGGAGACCGCCTGGATTCGCGACTACGCCGCCAGCCAGGAGCGCGTTTCCACCGGCGCGCTGGGCGACCCGGCGAACATCGCAACCGCGCTCGCGTGGGCGGTCCTGCTCTGGAAGCGGCAGTTTCGTCCGGTGGTGGCCTCGTGCGCCGCGGTGGCCGCGCTCTTCGGGTTCTTTGCAATGCTCCCGCGCCTCGGCCTGTATCCGGCGCGGTTCGCCCCGCTCCTCCTCGTCGCCGTGACGCCGCTCTGGGCGCAGGCCGCCGCGCGGCGGATGTGGACGCTCGCTCCCATCGCGCTGGTGGTCGCGTTCGCCGGGCACGTGCGCTGGTACCAGCGCGCCGAGCCCATCGCCACCGCCAATGACCTGGCTGCGATCCGCTGCGTCGAGCGCGAGACCGGCCCTGGCGACGTGATCGACGGCGCCTATGGAGATGCGACACAGTGGATCCCGGCGCTGGCAGGCCGCGCGATCACGCGGCCGCACCAGCACGCGAGCCTGTTCGACGAGACCGACGCTGCGCTAGCGCGGCTTCCGAAGCCCGCGTTTCGCTTCCTCGGCGAGCGCGTCCGCTACGGCGCCCCGATTCCGCAGGCGCCAGGGGTGCCGCTCTGCTCCGGTGCGCTGCTGCGGCTTCAATGACGCGGGCGCGCGAGCTCAGGCTCCTGGCCAATGGCGCTCGTGCGATGGCGCCGGACCCGAGGCTCTTTAGCCCCGGCCGCTAGGCGGCCTCGGAAACCTCTGCCCGCCGGCCCCGCGAGCGCAGGTTGAGCAGCAAGGCGATTCCGAGCACCAGCGCGCTGGAGAGCGCCCAGGAGGTCAGGTAGCCGCGATCGATCAGGGCGCCGGCCATGGCCGGGCCGACGATCTGCGCGACCGAGAGTAGCGATTGGTTCAGACCCAGCACGACCCCCTGCTCGGATCGCGAGACCTGCTGGGTGATCAGACTGGTGAGCGCCGGGCGCAAGACACCGGTGCCGAAGGAAGCGATGGTCGCGGCCAGGAGCAGCGAGGCGATCCCGAAGCTGAAGCCGAGCAGCGCATATCCGGCGGCGCCGGACAGCAGGCCGAGCGTCACCAGCCGCGTTTCACCGAGCCGGCGGACGAGGACGCCCTGGCGCATCGCGCCCTGAACGAGGATGCCGAGGAGGCCCGAATACATGAACACGTAGCCGACTTCCTTGGGGCCGAATGGGACGCCATGCCAGGTGAACCTGCGCTCGGCGAAGAGCGCGAAGCCCGCCGTGAAGGTCGCGAAGGCAAAGGCGAAGAGAAAGAACTCGGCCAACAGGCCGCTGAGGACCGGCCTGCGGAAGTACTGCAGATACGTTCCCCAGTCGAAGAGCCGCAGCCGCTTCCCGCCGGGCGCCACCGGCGCTTCCAGTTCCTGGACGGCGGTGGCGGGCATGAGGCCCTCGGGGTGCGGCGGCACCGCGGGCAGGAGGAACACGGTCCCGAGGATGCTCAGGAGGGAGAGCGCGGCCGCGCAGAGGATGGGCACGTGGTAGCCGTAGTGCGTGCTCAGGTATCCGGAGGCGCCGGGGCCGACGAGAAAGCCGATCCCGAAGGCGATCCCGATCACCGCGAACGCCCGGGCCCGCTCCTTGGGCGCGGTCACGTCGGCGATGTAGGCCTGCGCGATGGAGAGATTTCCAGCCGTGAGCCCGTCGATGACCCGGGCGAGGAAAACGAAGAAGAGGTTGGGCGCGAACGCCAGCACGAGAAAGCCCGCGAGGGTGCCGATCTGGCTGACTGCCAGGACGGGCTTCCTGCCCACCTGGTCGGAGATCTGTCCGAGGACGGGTCCGGCCACGAGCTGGCAGAGCGCGTAGGTGCTGACGAGCAGGCCCACCACCGTCGGGCTGGCGCCGAAATGCTCCGCGTAGAACGGCAGGAGCGGCAGCAGGATGGTGAGGCCGAGCACGTCGACCAGCACCACCAGGAAGATGGGCAGGAGCGGCGACCTCATCGCAGCGCCGCGAGCCTCCTGCATGCCTCCTCGAGCACGCCGTCGTCCTTGGCGAAGCAGAACCGGAGCAGCCGCTCGCCTTCGGCTCCACGGTAGAAAGCGCTGCCCGGCACGGAGGCGACGCCCGTGGTCTCGAGGAGGTGCATTGCCGCCGCGCGCGAGGTGGGAAAGCCCAGCCGGGCGCAGTCCGCGAGCACGTAGTAGGCGCCTTCCGGAACGACGGGCGGCAGGCCGCCCCGCTGCAGGGCCGCGCAAATGAGGTCGCGCTTGCGTTGGTATCCAGACTGCAGCTCGTCGAAGTAGCTGCGCGGCGCGTCGAATCCCTTGGCGGCGCCGAGCTGCAGGGGAGTCGGGGCGCAGACGAAGTACAGGTCGTTCACCAGCGTGATCGCCCGCGTCATCTCCGCCGGCGCCACGGCGTATCCGAGCCGCCAGCCGGTGATGCTGAAGGTCTTCGACAGGCCCATGATGCTGACCGTGCGCTCGCGCAGGCCCGGGATCGACGCGGGGGAAACGTGCGGGCGGCCGTCGTAGCGGATGTACTCGTAGATCTCGTCGGTGATCACCAGCAGATCGCGCTTCTGCGCAACCCGCGAGACGATCGCCAGCTCCTCGCGCGAGAACATCTTGCCGCTCGGGTTGGAGGGCGTGCAGACCACCATCGCACGGGTGCGCGCGGTGATTGCTGCTTCCAGCGTTTCTTCCCGGACCGTGAAGTCGGGCGGCGTGAGCGTGGCGAACTCCGGCGTCAGCCCCGCCACCAGGGCCGCGTTCAGGTGGTATCCGTAGTAGGGCTCGAAGAGGAGGATGCCGTCACCCGGGTCGAGCAGCGCGCTGATGGCAGAAGCGTACGCGCCGCTCGCGCCCACCGTGACGCAGATCTCAGAAGCCGGATCCGCCCCGAGCCCGTTGTCGCGGGCGAGCTTCTTCGCGATCGCGTCCCTGAGCTCCCGCGCCCCCTCGGCGAACGAGTAGGTGCTGCGGTTCTCGCGAATGGCGGCGATGGCGCCGTCGCGGACCAGGGGCGGCGTGGGAAGATCGCAGATGCCTTGGCCCAGGTTGATCCCCGACACGCGCTCGCATTCGCGGGTCATGCGGCGGATGTCCGATTGTGCGAGGTCCTGCAGGCGTCTGGCGATGCGCATGAGGCCGGGGAGACTACTACGGCCGGAACGGGTCCTGCATCGGCGGTCCGCCTGCAAGGTCGCGCAAGGCCTCGATGAGGACGTCGAGGCCGCGCTGCAGGTCGGCCTCCGCGATCTGCTCGTCGACGTCGTGGCCTGGATAGGGCTTGCCCGGGAACCACATGCCGAACGCGATCGCGTCGGGCAGCCGCTTCGCGTACGTGCCTCCACCCGAGATCGCCGGCGGCGGCCGCTCGCCGGTCGCTCGAGCATAGATGTCCATCAGGCGCCGCACGATCTTCGCGTCGTGGTCGAACACCAGCGGCTCGTCCCGCAGGTAGACTTCCGCGGGCTCGAGGCGGTTCGAGAACTTCCGCACCTGGGCGAAGAGGAGCTCGCGCGACTGCGCCGCGCTGAGAGGCGGTGGGCGGCGCAGGTTGATCACCAGCGCGAGCTTTCCCTCCAGGCGCGGTTCCTTTCGAAGCGTCGCGACGTTGACTGTCCACCCGCCCCAGCCTGGCGCCGCGAGGGCATCGAGGCCCATCGCCGCCCCCCGGCGGTCGGCGCCGGCGAAGGCCGCGAATGCCAACAGATCCGCGAGCGCGCAGTCCGGCAGCTCTCCGGAGACGATCCGGGCCAGCGAGACGAGCGCATTGCGTCCCCCTTCCACGTTGACGCCGGCGTGCGCGGATCGACCGTACACGACCACGTCCAGCAGCCCTTCGCGCCGCGAGAGCTTCAGCGTCGTTCCAGGGTCGGGTGTCCGGGCCTGCAGGCGTTGCTCGAGCACTTCCCAACCTGCGGCCCCGTCCCGCCAGCGCAGCGTCAGGCGCGCGCGATCGGGTACGATGCTCGGGGCGAGCCCGGCGTCGATCTCCTCGATCCGCCAGGGCTTGTCGCTCCCCGGGTCCAGATTCGCGGGAAGCACCGCCAGGCCGTCCCACGCTTTCTCGCCGACCACCACCGGAAACTCGGAGTCGAGGACCAGGCTGTAGGTGGGCGCAGCATGGGAGCGGAGGTAGATGCCCATGTCCGTGGAGCCGCTCTCCTCGTCGCTCCCGACCAGCAGCCGCACGGTCTGCGTGCGCGGCAGGTCGCGGATCGCGTGCATCGCGAGCAGGGCCTGCACCAGCGGCCCTTTGTCGTCGGCCGCGCCGCGCCCGTACACCACGCCATCCCGCGCGACGCCGGCGAACGGCGGCACGGTCCACTGCGCGGCGTCCACCGGCTGGACGTCGCCATGGACCACCAGCCCCAGGATCGGAGCGCCTTCGGGGCCGGGCAGCTCGATCTCCGTCACCGGCCCCGCGTCGCGCGCGGTGAGCCCGAGCGACCCCGCGGTGCGGAGGAGCCATTGCTGCTGTCCGATCCGGGCCTGGTCGTTGCCGGCCACGGTGGGGAAGCGGATGGCCTCGAGCAGCAGGGGCTCCAGGCGGGATCGCTCGGGCCGCGGCCGCGGCGCGGAGGCGCAAGCGGCGGCCGCGAGCAGCAGGGCGGTGCGCATGCGCCGGACACTACCGCGCTCGCGGCTGTGGCGGTGAAGCTATTCCTTGGCCTCGGGAAGCAGGCGCCGCACAGCTTGGAGGAGATCGCTGAACGCGAACGGCTTGGCGATGAAATCGTCCCATCGCGGCTTGCGGCTCGAGATCAGCCCTTTCAGCCCTTCGTTCCGGAGCGCCTCATAGCCGCTGATGTAATGGATGCCTTCTCCCACCGTGGCGGGATCGAAAAACGTCATGGTGGACAGATGCGAGAGCATCCGCGCGTGGGATTCGGCGAGCAGCGTGACGTACAGGGCCTTCCCGCCGGATGCCACGTGATTGAAGCACGCCTGGTTGCCGAGGATCGTCTTGCCCGTTAGTCGAGCTGTGCGACTCCCGTGGGCACGCGGGTGAGCGGCTGCGGCCCCCCCTTGTTGGTCTTCACGCCGCCGTGCCTCCCGACCTGCTTCGGCACTGCTTGCCGCGCGGCAGCTGTACCGTAAAATTGGCCCCCGCGCCCAGCGAGCTCTCCACGCGAATTCCGGTCATGGTCCTTTGGGAAGCCCTCACGCCAGACGGGCGAGCGCCGAATGGACGACGCGGAGCTGCCGCGCGAGGCGCTGGGCCGGCTCGGGCATGGCCGCTTCCTCGAGCGGAGGCAGCGGCGGTGGCGGAGCTCCCCCCTCGGCCGCGTCGGCCAGCGCCCCGAGCGATTGGTCGAGCAGCGCACCCACCGCGGGGTCCGGCGGCGCCGCGCTGAGCGCGGTGATCGACGCGCTGAGCCTTCGCGCGTAGGCGACGAGCGCCATCAACGGCTCGACGCGGCCGGTAGGAGGAGCCTCGCCGATCAGCCGCTGCAAGGCGGCCTCGGCGTTTGCCGTCGCCAGCCCGACCCGCCGCCGGGCAGCGACGACCGCCGCGGGTCCGTCTCCGCGCAGGACGGACTGTAAATACGACCGGTTTGCCCGCAGTACCTCCGCGATCAGCGCGGGCATCCGCTCGAGATCGCGGGTGGGCCAGAGGATCAGGGCCCCCGCGAGCGCCAGGGCGCCCCCGAGAAGGGTGTCGAGGATGCGCGCCTCGGTGAGGTGAAGCCCGCCCGCGTTCATCTCGGCGAGGATCACGAACACCGGCGTGACCAGGGCGGCGAACACCGCGTAATTGATGCGCCGCACGGCGACGCCCGCGAAGGCGAACAGGAAGAGCAGAGGCCCGAGCAGGAGCGGCTGATGCACCCTGCGCGCGATCAGCCCCGCCGCGATTCCGCCGATCACGGTGCCCGCGACCCGCTGCAGCACGCGGCGCACGGTGGCTACCGCATGCGGTTGGAGGACGAGGATCACTGTGACGGTGGCCCAATAGCTCCGTTCCAGGTGGAGCGCCGCCGCCAGCAGCGCCGCCGCCGTGGCGACGATGGCGACGCGCAGCGCATGCTGGAGCTCGAGCGACCCGCGCGCGAGCGCGTCCCGCAGCGAAGGCCACTCGTCGGGCGGCGCCCGCGCCCCCGGCGGAGGCGGGCCCTCTCCGCCGCGCTGCAGCGCCCGCACGGACTCGATCGCCTGCCGGGTCTCCGCCACCACGCGCGCAAGGAGCGCGGCCAGTTCGCCGGTGGCGGCCACCTCGGGGAGCGCGAGTGAATCCGGCGCAGGCCCCTGTTCGGTCGCCGCCAGCGCGACCGCGTACTGTGCTCGGCTGAGCTCCTCCACCGCCTCGGCGGCCGACTCCGGCAGAGGCTCGCCGTGCTCCGTTCGCGAACGCAGCGCCTCGAGGACGGCGGCCATGTCCCCGAGCAGAAGCTCCGCGATCTCGTACAGCACCAGCAACTGGAGCCCGCGCTTCGTCTCGCCCTGCCGGCCCGCACGCGCCAGACCGAGCGCCGCGCGGGCTTCCTCCAGCGCTTCGCGCGCCTTCCTCCGCAGCGGAACCAGCGCCTCCCAGGCGGCCGGATCTTGTGGCGACAATGCAATGCGCGCCAGTGCCGCGGAAAGATCCCCGATCGCCGTCCAGCACGCCGCCACGGCCTCGCGGACCGGGTAGTAGGGGCGGAAGGGCCAGACCGCCACCGAGAGCAAGAGCGCGAACAGCGCGCCGGCCGCGAACAGCTCCGCGCGCACCAGACCCTCGGCTGCGCGCGCCGGAGTGCCCTCGGTGATGCAGAACATCGTCAGCACGAGCACGCCGCTGACCGCGGCCGTGTCGCCCCGGACCCGGACCAGGCTGCAGAGCAGGGCGGAGACGAACAGCGCCGGAACGGCCATCCAGGGCGATTGGCCGGCCAGGCTTCCGGCGAGGGTCGCGATCGATCCCGCGAGCGCGAAGGCGCCCATGACCCGGGTCCGGGCCGGGTAGGGTCCGCCGGGATCCGCGAGCATCGCCAGCCACCCGCCCAGCCCCGCCCAGATCAGCTCCGGCCTGCGGGCCGTCCAGCCCACCGTCAGGGGCACCATCATGGCGGTGGCCGCGCGCAAGCCCGCGCCCCACTGCGGGCGCGCGGCGTCGAGGGCGAAGGATCCCCGCACATGACCCGCGATCTGGTCGCGCAGCGACTGGAGCGCTAGCCTTTCCGCAGCACCATCTCCCACACGCCCGAGGCGGTCTCCTCCGAGGAAATCACCTCGTGGCCAATCTCCTCCGCGTTCCGCTTGATGTCCGGCACCGCGGGCCGGTGATCCACCACCACCCGCAGCTCCGTCCCGGGCAAAAGTCGCGAGAGCGCGTACTTCGTTCGCGCCCAGGTCAGAGGACAGAGCAGGCCGCGCAGGTCCAGCGTCTCCATCAATGCTCGCTGGCGACCAGGTCCTCGTACTGCTTCGCCGTGAGCAGCTCGGAAGCCTCGTTCGGAGAGCTCAGCTCGATCTCGATCATCCAGCCCTTCTCGTGCGGGTCGTCGTTGATCCCCTCCGGCGCTTCCACCAGGGCCTTGTTGACCTTGGTCACCCTGCCGCTGAGCGGCGCGAACAGCTCGCTGACCGCCTTGGTGCTCTCCACCACGCCGAAGGGCTGCCCCTTGGTCACCGTGCTGCCCACCTCCGGGAGCTCGAGGTAGACCACGTCGCCGAGCTGATCCTTGGCGAAGCTGGTGATGCCCACGGTGGCGGCGCTGCCCGAGAGGCGCGTCCACTCGTGCTCTTTGGTGTAACGGAGATTGTCGGGATAGTTGCCCATGAATGCCTCACTGGAAACGCCAGACGGCGCTCCTGCCGTCGAGGAACAGGGTGGTGCTGCCGATCCGCTGGACCGAGCTGCCCGCGTCGCGCCGCAGGCGAAGGTGCGCTGCGCGAATGCTGCCTGGGGAGCCATCCTGCGCCAGGCTGATCCGGATGTCGGCGTCGGCGACGCGGACCGGGCGCGCGCTCCAGATCTCCGCGTCCCGCCTGCCCAGCGCGATCTCCAGGGCGACCACGTCCTCGAACAGGCCTTCGGCGCGCTCGCGCAGCTTGCCGCAGCTCGCCGCGTAGCGGGTGAGCGCGTCGGAGCGCGCGATGCCGGGCCTGGATGGCGGCAGCTCGGGATGAAAGCCGCGGAAGAACGCCGGGACGTACTCCATCACCCACTCGGCCAGGCCGCGCAGCTGCTCCGGGCGGCAAGACCTGAACCAGGGAACGTCCCCGCGCGAGACCTCTTCGAGCCTCGGGGCGCGTATCGCCTGGCACACCTCGGACAAGCCGTCTGGCGTCTCGACGCCGTATGCGATTCCCGAAGGTGCGCCGAAGGACGCCGAGTCCGGGTGCAGCAGCTCGAGATAGGTGTGCTCGCCGTACAGGTACAGGCCGGTATAGGTCGTGTCCTTGCGGACGGTCGTCCGCTTCTCCAGCGCTCCGAAGCCCTGCAAGAAGTCCCTGCGTTCCGCCACCTCGAAGGTCGCCCGGTCGGGCGTGACGTAGAAGTGGTTGAGCAGCACGTCGCTCATGACTTGATCTTCTCCACGAACGGCGTCTTCGCCACCTTTGCCGGCACCGCCTTGCCGCGAATCTCCACGTCAAACGTCGAGCCCTCTTTCGCCAGCGCCGCGGGCACGTAAGCGAGGCCGATGGGCTCTTTCAGCACCGGGCTCATCGTTCCGCTGGTGACCTCGCCCGCCCGCTGGCCTTCCTTGAGCACCGGGTACCCGTGGCGCGCGATGCCCTTTCCGGTCAGCTTGAACCCGGCGAGCCTGCGCTTGAGGCCCTCCTGCTTCTGGCGGACGAGCGCGTCGGACCCGATGAACCCGCCCGGCTTGTCCAGCTTCACGATCCAACCGAGCCCCGCCTCGAGCGGCGTATGCTCCTCGTCCATGTCGTTGCCGTACAGCCGGTACGCCACCTCCAGCCGCAGCGAATCGCGGGCCCCGAGCCCGCAGGGAACGACCCCTTTTTCCAGCAGGGCGTCCCACAGCCGCCGCGCACCGGACGGCGGAACGAACACCTCGAAGCCGTCCTCGCCGGTATAGCCGGTCCGGGCGACGATGCACCCCCGGACTCCCGCGACCGTCGCCTCGCGGAAGTGATAGTACGCAAGGTCGAGCACGCGCGGCTCGCAGAGCGAATCGACCAGCTTTGGCGCCTGCGGGCCCTGGACCGCGATCTGTGCCCAGTCGTCCGAACGCTGCGACACCGCGACGCCCTCCCCCGCGTGCGCCCGCATCCAGTCGAAGTCCTTCCCCCGCCCGCTCGCATTCACGCAGATGAACAGCCGCTCCGGGGAAAAGCGGTAGACGATGATGTCGTCGATCACGCCGCCCTTTTCGTTGCAGAGGGCACTGTACTGCGCCTGCCCGTCGCTGCACTTCGAGAGGTCGTTGGTGACCAGCCGCTGCGCGGTCTCCAGGGCGCGCGGGCCTTCCAGCGCGATCTCACCCATGTGCGAGACGTCGAACATCCCGACCGCGTTCCGCACCGCCGCATGCTCCTCGAGCACTCCCTGGTACTGGACCGGCATGTCGAACCCCGCGAACTCCACCATCCGCGCGGAGGCGGCGAGGTGGGCGTCGTAGAGTGGAGTGCGCAGGGCCACGGGTCCTCCAGAGGGGTCGCGAACCTAGCGTCGGGGGCCGGCGCGCGCAAGCGCGGCGCGGGCGATGCGTGGACCAAAGGATCCTCGCCGCGGCGCCCGTCGATCTCGCGCAGGGACTGAGGCGCTTGCCTACCCCGGCGCGCCGCGCACCACAGTCGCGCCTTTGCGCCCCCGAACCGTCAGGTACACTCGGAACACGCATGAAGCGCGCCTCGATCGTCTTTCCCATCCGCTTCGCCACTGGAAACGTGGCGGTGCAGACCACCACCCGTGAGTTGAGCGATCGCGGCGTGCTGGTCCGGTGCCTGACGGCGCCGCCCGCGGGCACCGCCCTGGAGATGAAGCTCTATCTCCCCGGCGCGCGCGACCCGCTGCATCTGGCTGGCGTGGTCCGTGAGCACGCGAAGCAGGATCAGGAGCCGGGCTTCTGGGCGGAGTTCGTCGGCGCCGGTGAGGCGGAGCTGGCGCAGATCGGCGAGTTGCTGGGGCGCCGCGAACGCGCGGCCGACGCGAAGCCGATCGGCGCCGTGGCGCTCAATCCGCACGACGACCCGCGGCGCGCTTTTCCCCGCTACAACGTGCGCTTCGCCGTCCGCTTCGCGACCGTGCAGGATTTCGTGCTCGAGTACGCCGCGAACATCAGCGCGGGCGGCGTGTTCGTGCACACCGAGGAGCCCCCTCCGCTGAAGACGGTGGTGCAGGTGGAGATGGAGCTTCCCGGCGGCGCCGACCCGGTCCCGGCGCGCGGGATGATCGTGCATCGGGTCACGAAGCAGGAGGCGGAGCAGCGCGGCACGCTCGCCGGCGTCGGCGTGCAGTTCGTGGACGCGGACGACCAGTTCAGGCAGCGGATCGACGCCGCGATCGCGCACATTCTCGATACCGAACGGGCTGCGTAGCCAGGGGCGTCACACGACGCGCGCGCCAGGCACGGCCACGTCCACGACTTCTGAACGGCCGCCCACGCCCAGCGAGGCCGCGGCATCCATCATCGCCCGCGCCACCTCCCGCGCCCTGTCCGTGGTGCACAATGCGCACACCGTGGTGCCCGCTCCCGAGAGCGCCGCTCCGCACGCCCCTCCCTTGCGCGCCGCCGCGAGCAGCGAAGGAAGCCAGGGCAGCAGGCCGGCGCGAGCAGGCTGGTGGAGGCGATCGTCCATGGCCTCGGCGAGCAGCTCGACCCGTCCTTCGGTGAGCGCCGCGACCAGCAGGGCGGCGCGGCCGAGGTTGTGGACTGCGTCGGCCATCGTGACCTGCCTGGGCAGAACGGCCCGTGCCGCCGAGGTGGCCAGCTCCTGATCGGGGATGTAGAGCGCGGCGCGAAGCGGGGCGCGGATCTCGATGGGGCAGGACAGGATGGCGCCCTGCGCGTCGCGCACCGACACTTGGGCTCCGCCGCGCAGGGCCGGGACCACGTTGTCCGGGTGGCCCTCCATTTCCACCGCCGTCCGGAGCAGGCGCTCGCGCCCGATCGCCCCTTCGAGCAACGTGTCGGCCAGCAGGGCCCCCGCGAGCGCCGCGGCCGCGGACGAGCCCAGCCCGCGCTTGAGCGGAATGGAGCTGTGGATCGACAGCTCCGCGCTCAGGGAAGAGGGATCGCGGCCTGCGTCCCGCGCAGCCCGGTGCGCGGCCTCGATCACCCGGTTCGTCGAGTCCGGAGGAAGCCGGTCCGCTCCTTCCCCGGAGAGGCCCGAGATGCGCAGCCCGTCCCCGCCCGGGACTACGCGCACCATCAGATCCGGCCCCGAGAGCGCGATGCCTACCGCGTCGAAGCCGGACCCCAGATTCGACGTGGAGCACGGGACCAGCACCGTGAATGGCTTCATCGGAGCGCCGCCTCCAGCGCGGACGGATCGTCGGCCACCGGCGGCCCTAGCTCGGCCTGGCCGTCGATGGCAGCTTGCGGATCCTTGAGACCGTGTCCGGTGAGCACGGCGACGATGACCCGGCCGCTGAAGTCCTTCTTCTCGCGGGCGAGTCGGAGGAGGCCCGCCACCGGCGCCGCGCTGGCGGGCTCGCAGAACACGCCGGCCTCGCTGGAGAGCCGCCGCCAGGCGGAGAGGATCTCCGCGTCGCTCACGGCCGCGAACAGGCCTCCCGACTCGCGCTGCGCGGCCAGCGCCGTCTTCCAGGAGGCAGGATTCCCGATGCGGATGGCGGTGGCCACCGTCTCCGGCTGGGGGACCGGCACCCCCGACACGAGCGGCGCGGCGCCCGACGCCTGGAACCCGAGCATCACCGGCCTCCGGCCACCCAGCTCGCAGAAGCCACGCCAGTACGCGCTGATGTTGCCGGCGTTGCCCACTGGGAGGGCCACCGCGTCCGGCACGCGGCCCAGCTCCTCCGCGATCTCGAAGGCGGCGGTCTTCTGTCCTTCGATGCGGTGCGGGTTCACGCTGTTCAGGAGCGCGATCCCGCGGCGGGCCGCGACTTCCCGGACGCGCGCCAGCGCCGCGTCGAAATTTCCCTGCAGCACGACGATGCGCGCCCCGTGCGCCACAGCCTGTGCCAGCTTCCCGAGGGCGACCTTTCCCTCCGGAACCACCACGTTGCAGGCGACTCCGGCGACCGCGCAATAGGCCGCGGCGCTGGCGGAGGTGTTGCCGGTCGAGGCACAGACCGCGCTGCGCGCGCCAGCCTCCACTGCCTTCGCCACCGCGACCACCATCCCGCGGTCCTTGAACGACCCGGTCGGGTTCAGCCCTTCGAACTTGAGCCACAGCTCGGCGCAACCCACGTCGCGCGCCAGCGACGCGGCCGCGATCAGCGGCGTGTCGCCTTCGCCCAGGCTCAAGCGGGGCGTCTTCTCCGTGAGCGGCAGGTGGGCCGCCCAGCGCAGCAGGACGCCGCGCTTCACTGGGGCGCCTCGACGCGGATCCGGGCCTGGACCGCCCGCGTGGAGGAGAGCTTCGCCAGCTGCTGCTCGGCGTCGGCCAGGGCGGCCTCCGGCGCGGCATAGGTGAGCAGCACGACTTCCGCGGCGCCCTGCCGGCCCGGCTCGCGCTGGATGACGCTGGCGAGCCCGATCCGGTGCTCGGCCAGCACCCGCGTGATCTGAGCGAAGACGCCGGGCTCATCGTCGACCGAAAGCCGGAAGTAGCAGCGCGTCTTCACCTCTGCCATCGGCAAGAGCCGCGCGGCGGGACCGTTCTCGCGCGGCGGCGGCACCGGGTCGCCCAGCGCCATCCTCCGCGCTACGTGCACCACGTCGGCCAGCACGGCGCTCGCGGTCGCGTCGCCGCCAGCGCCCAGGCCGCTGAACATCACCGGGCCGCAGAGATCGCCGATGACGTGCACCGCGTTGTACGCGCCGTCCACCCGCGCCAGCGGATGCTCCGCGGGCAGGAAGGCGGGGTGCACGCGGGCCTCGACTCCAGAGTCCGTGCTGCGCGCGACCGCCAGCAGCTTCAGCACGTAACCGAGCTCGCGCCCATAGGCGAGATCGCGCGCGTCCAGCCCGCGGATTCCCTGCCGGTGGATCTGCGCGGGCGTGCACGCCACGTTGAAGGCCAGTCGCAGCAGCACGCAGAGCTTGTCCCCCGCATCCACCGCGTCGATGTCATCGCGGGGGTCGGCTTCCGCGTAACCGGCCTGCTGGGCCTGGGCGAGCGCGGCGTCGAACGATTCTCCCGAAGCCATGCGGGTGAGCACGTAGTTGCAGGTGCCGTTGATGATCGCGCGCAGCTCCAGGACGCGGTTGGCGGCCAGATCGTCGGTGAGCGGCGCGATCAGGGGAATCCCGCCGCCCACCGCGGCCTCATAGCGCAGCTCGACGCCGTTGCGGGCGGCCAGTTCGGCCAGCTGCGGCCCGTGCCAGGCGAGAACGCGCTTGTTGGCGGTGACCACCGGCCGGCCGCGCTCGAGCGCCGAGGCGATCAGCGTGCGCGCCGGTTCCTCTCCACCCACCAGCTCGATCACCAGGTCGACGTCGTCCGCCCTGGCGACGGCCGCCGGATCTGCCGTGAGCCGGTCCGCCGGAAGGGCCCGGGGACGCGCCAGGTCCCGGACGGCCGCCCTCTGTAGCACAAGGGACGTGCCCGCGGCCCGCGACAGGACGTCATGCCGCTCGATCAGCGCACGCGCCACGGCCTGGCCCACCGTGCCGACGCCGAGCAGCCCGATGCGCACCTGCCTCATGAAGGCGAGTCTACGACACCCTGCGTCGAGCGTCTTGCGGACCGACGCCTGCTTTCTCTACAAGGGTACCCGGATGAGCGAGATCACGCTGTGCCAGAAGCTCGGGATCAAGGAGGGCCGGCGCGTGCTGGTGCTCGACCCCCCGGCTGGATTCGTGCGGCGGCTCGATCCGTTGCCCGAGGGAGTCGGGGTCACCACCAAGATCGTCAGCCTCGCCGATGTGATCGTGGTGTTCTCCTCCTCCCGGGCGGTGCTCGGGGAGCTGTTCCCGAAGGCGAAACACGTGCTTGCCCCGCGCGGCGCGCTCTGGGTGGCCTGGCCGCGCAAGAGCTCGGGCTTCTTCACCGACCTGGACGAACAGCTCGTCCGGGCGGTCGGGCTGGCTGCCGGGCTCACGGACAACAAGGTCATCGCCGTGGACGAGATCTGGTCGGCGCTCCGGTTCGTCGAGAAGCAGCGCGACCGGCTGCCGCTGCCGCGGACCTCCGAGATGTCCGCGCCGGACGCGTGAGGCTGGGTACCAGCCAGCGGGAAAACGCCCTGGCGCGGGCGCTCGCGGCGCGATCGGCCCCCTACGTCGATCTGACCCTGTCGAATCCGGCGGCGGCAGGCCTTCCCGTGGCGCCCGTCGCGCTCCCTTCCGCCCCGGTCTACGAGCCACACCCGCTGGGGCTCCCCGGCGCGCGCGCCGCCGTAGCCGCGTACCAGGGCGTCTCGCCAGACCGCGTGATCCTGACCGCCTCGACCAGCGAGGCCTACTCGTGGCTCTTCAAGCTGCTCTGCGCGGCCGGGGACGAGGTGCTGGTGCCGGAGCCGAGCTACCCGCTCTTCGGCTACCTCACGGCGCTGGAGTGCGTGCGGGCGGTGCCGTATCCGCTCCGCTGGGACGGCGAGTGGCGCCTCGACGCCGGGGAGTTGCCCTTCTCGCAGCGGACTCGCGCGGTGCTGGTGGTGAGCCCCGGCAACCCCACGGGCGCCTACCTCAAGCAGGACGAGCGCGCGGCGCTCGCGTCTGCCTGTCGGGCGCGCGGAGTCGCGCTGATCTCCGACGAGGTGTTCGCCGACTTTCCGGCCTTCGAGGACGCCCGGCGCGCCCGCAGCGCGGCCCTGTACGACGACGTGCTCGCGTTCTCGCTCTCGGGCTTGTCGAAGGTGGCGGGACTGCCGCAGCTCAAGCTCGGCTGGATGGCGGCGGCGGGGCCGGGGGCGGGCGATGCCGTCGGCCGGCTGGAGCTGATCGCCGACACCTATCTCTCCGTCAGCACGCCCGTGCAGCTCGCCGCGCCCGGCTTGCTCGCAAACCGGGGCGTGTTCCAGCAGGCGGTCCGGGCGCGCCTCGCCACCAACCGCGCCGCGCTCGCCGCCGCGCGGGTAGGAGCCGACCCCTGGGACGTCCTGCGCGCGGAAGGCGGCTGGAGCGAGGTGCTCTCGATTCCGCGCTCGCGGACCGAGGAGGAGTGGGCGCTCGCCTTGCTCGAGGCCGGCGTGCTGGTGCACCCCGGGTACTTCTTCGATTTTCCCTCCGGCGCGCATCTGGTGGTCTCGCTGCTTCCGCCGCCCGCCGAGTTCGCCCGGGGCGTGGAGGTCCTGGCGCGCGTGCTGCGGGCTTGATGCAACACCGTTGCATCTGTGCTAGAGCGCTCGGCATGCGATTCTCGACCCGCGCGGAGGCGGCGCTGCGCCGGAACGGCGGGCGCATCACCCGCGCGCGCCGCGCGCTGCTCGAGCTGATCGAGCGGTCGGCCCGCCCACTCGGCCCGCGAGAGCTGCAGGCCCTGCTCGGCGCGGAGGGCGTCCGCATGGACCGCGTCTCCGTCTACCGCAACGTCACCGCGTTGCTCGAGCTGGGCCTCCTGCACCGCGTGGTGGGTTCCACCGCCGTGCGCCCCTGCGCCGAGAAAGAGCAGCGCTGCCATCACGCCATCGTCTGCACCGAGTGCGGCAGCGCGCGGGAGTTCCACTCCGGCGCGCTCGAGCGCGCGCTGGGCGAGGTCCGGCGCTCCACGCATTACCGCGTCCGGGAACACGTGCTCGAGCTGCGCGGCGTCTGCGAGAGGTGCCAACGATGATCCGAGCGGCCTTGCTGGCGGGCTGCTCGGCGATCCTCGGTGGCGCCATCGCGCTGGTCGCGCAGCGGCGTCCCTCCGTCCTGGAACTGACCCGGACCTTCGCCTTCGCGGCCGCGGCCGGCGTGGTGGCGTTCCACCTTCTTCCGGAGGTCCTCTCCTCTCAGGGCCTGATGGCGCTGCTCTGGATGGCCGCGGGCTTCGCCCTCCCCTGGGTCCTGGAGGCCGGCGCGCGGACCCTCGGCCCCGGACTGCTGCACGGGCGCGGGCTGTCGGGACTGCGGGTCGCGGCGGAGGTCGGGTTCGCCGCTCTCCTCTTCCACTCGGTGGTGGAGGGACTCACGCTGGTAGCTGCGCTCGCCCAGCCGCGCGGAGAGCTCGATCTGGAAGCCGCGATCGTGGCGCACCATGCCCCCTTGACCGCGGCGGTGGTGCTTCCCTTCCTCGACCTCGGCGGTCCCCGGGCCGCCGCGGTGCGGGCGGCGCTGGTCGCCGCCGCCGGCATCGCGGGCGCGCTGATCAGCGGCCTGCTTCCGGGATTCGAGGACGCAGGTTTCCTGCAATCCGCCACGGCGGTCACCGCCGGGGCCCTCCTGCACGTCGTCGCGGACGAGATCCGGGCGCAGCGGTTCACCTCCCGGATGGAGCGCGCCCTCGATCTTCTCGCATGCGGGGCGGGACTGCTGGTGGCGGGGATCGGCGCAGTGGTCCATGTACGGGAGGGCGCCGCTTCAGCCCCGGTGGTCGGGCTGCTCCGGGCCTTCTGCGGAATCTTCCTGGCCTGCGCTCCAGCTCTGCTGTTCGGATCGGTGGCCTCGGCCCTGCTGGCGTCGCGGACCCGGTTCTTCCGTTGGGACGCATTCCTGCTCGCGCTGGTCCTGCTCGGGAACCGCGCCGCGGTGGCATGGGCCACCCTGGCTGTCGTCCTGGTTCTCCCCTTCGCCAGTTTCTTCCGCGGGCAGGGGGCTCGGGCGCCCGCCATCGAGCTGATCGCGTCCATCCGCGAGCGTGCCCCGGTGATCCTGGCCCTGTTGATGGTCGCGGCGGGGGTAGAGTTCAGCACGAGCTCGTTTCCCACCTCCCCGGTGCCCGCGGTGGCCCTGCTCCTCCTGCTGGCCTTTGCCGCTCGACTCGACGAGGCGGGAGCGGTCGCGGTGGCCGCGGTGCTCGTGCGCAAGGGCCTGGATCCCGGGCTCGCCGTCG
>DATBZA010000054.1:0-12576 GCA_036513415.1 Myxococcales bacterium
AGGTGAACAGCTTGACGCTGACGATCGGGATTCCCGACAGTCGCGCGGCCTCCTCGTTGCCACCCACTGCGTAGATCGCCCGTCCCAAGGCCGTATAGCGCAGCAAGAAGTAGGTGAGGGCGAGGAACGCGAGCATCACCCAGACCGGGACGGGAAGCCCCAGCGCGACGCCGTTGCCGAGCACGTCAAAGGCGTCGGGCAGGCCGGTGATCGGCCGGCCGTCGGTGTAGACCAGCGTCGCTCCGCGAAAGATGGTGAGCCCGCCCAGGGTGGCGATGAACGGGGCGAGACGGGCATACCCGACGAACATCCCGTTGAACACGCCGAGCAAGGCCCCCACCACCAGGGCGGCGATCATCGCGAGCGCCGGCGGCCACTCGGCGACCGAGAACCCGGCGGCCAGCGCTCCGCTAAAAGCGAGCACGGATCCCACCGAAAGGTCGATTCCCCCGGCCAGGATGACGGTAGTCATCCCGAAGGCGAGCAGGGCATTGACCGAGATCTGCCGCAGGACGTTGATCAGGTTCGTGGTGGCGAGGAAGGTCGGGGACAGCAACGACAGCGCCACCACGAGGGCCACCAGGGCCAGCGCGATGCCGTAGCGAGAGAGCCATTCACGCAGCCTGTAGCGCGCCGGTGACAAGCGCGACCACCTCCTCTCGCTGGACGGGAGCCTCGAGCTCGGCGACCACCTTCCCCCCTCTGAAGATCAGGACCCGGTCGCAAAGGCCCGCCAGCTCCTCGGTGTCGCTCGACGACACCACCATCCCGAGCCCTTCCTTTGCGAGCTCGCTGAGCAGCGTGTAGAGCTCGAATCGCGTGGCGACGTCGACGCCGCGCGTCGGCTCCTCCAGGAGGAGGACCAGGGGGGTGGTGGCGAGTCCCTTCGCGAGCACCAGCTTCTGCTGGTTGCCGCCGGAGAAGGTCCGGGCGGGACGATCGGGGTCGGGGGGTCGCACCGAGAGCCGCCGGAACCAGTCGGCCACCAATCGCCGTTCCCGCCGCCGTTCGATGACCCCGAGCCGCTGGAGCCGGCGAAGCACCGAGAGCACCACGTTCTCGCGAGCGGTGAGCTCCAGGACGAGGCCCTGCGTCTTGCGGTCGGCTGGAACGAGGAAGAGGCGGCGGTGCAGGGCCTCGCGCGGGTCGCTGACGAGCTGACCCTTCCAGCGAGCGGTCCCGCGGAGCCCGAACATCGCTTCCAGCGCCTCGCTGCGGCCGGAGCCCACTACGCCGGCGAAGCCCACGATTTCGCTCCGCCGGAGGCGCACGTTGAGGGGGGCCAGGCGCGGGGCCTCCACCTCGAATTCGCCGAGCACGTCGCTCTGGCCGTGGGGAGCGCGCTGGAAGGTTCGCACCTCGCGCCCGACCATCAGCGTCACGACGCGCTCCGCGGTGAGCTCGGAGAGTGGAGCCGTGGCCACGCGCATCCCGTCGCGGAGAACGGTGACCCGGTCGGCGAGCGCGAAGATCTCCTCGAGGCGATGGCTGATGTAGACCACGCCCACGTTCTCGCCGCGCAACCGGCGGATGAGCTGGAAGAGCTGCTCCGCCTCGCTCGCCGCGAGCGTGGCGGTGGGCTCGTCGAAGATCATCACCTTTGCCCGCTGCGCGAAGGCCCTGGCCACCGCGACCAGTTGCTGCTCTCCGGGGCTGAGCGATCGCACGGGCCGTTCGGGCGCGATCCGCAAACCCATCTGTGCGAGCAGCGCCCGCCCCTCGGCGTGGAGCCTCTGATAACTCACCAGCGGAGGAAGCCGGCCGAGGGCGAGGTTCTCCGCGACGGTGAGGTCGGGGACCAGGTTCAGCTCCTGGTAGACCATCACGATGCCTTGGCGCTGCGCCTCGGCGACGCTGTGGAGGCGCAGCGGGCGGCCTTCGAGCAAGATGGCGCCCGAGTCCGGGATCAGCGCTCCGGAGAGCACCTTCATCAGGGTGGACTTGCCGGCCCCGTTCTCGCCGACCAGCGCGTGGACCTCCCTGGCTTCCAGCGTGAAGTCGACGCCCTTCAAGGCCTCCACTCCACCGAAGCGCTTCTCGATGCCGCGCATCTCCAGAAGGGCCACGAACTCTCCTAGAACACGACTCCGCTGTAGAGGACGACGTTCGCGTACGGCGTGAACTCGCCCGTGCGCACCACGGCGGCGGCCTTCTGCGAGAGGCGCTTGAGCTCCTCGTGCGAGACGAGCTCCACGCCGCGCTCGCCGACCTTGGGCAGCGACGCGAGCTTGCCCTGCAGGCGCTGGTGGAAGGCGGGGGCTGCGGCCTTCACTTCCGTCGCGAGCATGGCCCGTTCCACCTGCATCTCGGTGAGGACCGCCTCGAGCACGTCCATGAACGCAGGCTTGCCCGGGGCAAAGGCGAGGTCGATGCGCTGCACACCGGGCGGGATGGGTAGACCGGCGTCGGCGATGACCAGCGCGTCGCCGTGGCCCAAGCTGGCGATGACGCGGGACAGCTCGGGGTGGAGGAGGGTTCCTCGCTTCATGGGCGGTTCCTTGGCCGGCGCAAGAAAGCACCTTTCGCCCTGGACGTCACCAGACGTTCGAAGAGGACGTCTCGCCAGCACCGGTTGTACAGTCCGTCCCTCATGAGCGAGGTCGCGGTCGTCGTCGTCGGCAGCCTGAACATGGATCTGGTAACGCGGGCTCCCCGCCTGCCGGTGCCGGGCGAAACGCTGCTCGGCCGCACCTTCTCGACGGTGCCCGGCGGCAAGGGCGCGAATCAGGCCGTGGCGGCGGCGCGCCTCGGCGCTCGTACCGCCATGATCGGGTGCATTGGGGACGATGCGTTTGGCCGCCAGCTTCGCGACGGCCTGATGGCCGACCAGGTCGACTGCCGTGGACTGCGTACCGCCCCGGGTCTGTCTTCCGGCGTGGCGTTGATCGTGGTGGACGACAGCGGCCGCAACGGCATCGTCGTCGTGCCCGGCGCCAACGGACAGCTGGCGCCGGAGGACGTCGACCGGAGCGCTTCGTTGATCGCTGCCGCGCGGATCGTCGCCTTGCAACTGGAGGTCCCGCTCGCCACCGTGGAGCACGCGGCGCGCATGGCGAAGGCGCGAGGCAAGGTCGTGGTCCTCAATCCCGCTCCGGCGCAGCTCCTGCCGCCGGGGCTCATCGCCTCCGCCGATTTCCTCGTCCCCAATGAGATCGAGGCGGCGATGCTCACGGGTGTGCCCGTCGACTCGGTGCAGAGCGCGACCGAAGCCGCCCGGCGACTGCGCGCGCTGGGAGCGGCGAACGTGATCGTCACGCTCGGGGAGCGCGGCGTGGTGGCGGTCACGGCCGCGGGTGCGCAGCATTTCGCAGCAAGACCGGTCCAGGTCGTGGATACCACCGCGGCGGGAGACACGTTCATCGGCGGCTTTTGTGCCGCTCTGGCCGCGGGACGCTCCGTGACCGAGGCCATCGCGTTCGCCCAGGCCGCCGCCGCCATCAGCGTCACCCGCCCTGGAGCGCAGACGTCGATTCCGTTCGAGCGCGAGGTCACCAGCGGCTAGCCCCGGCCACCGGAGGTGGCTTAGGGGCTACGCTTGAGCGCGGTCATTCGGCAGTTCCGGTTAGATGCGTTCTAGATCAACCGGCCGCCGGGGCAGGGCGCGTCCTCGCGATGAGCGTCTCGTGGAGGACCAGGAGCAAGAGAGCGACGCCGGCGACGGCGACCCCGATTGTGCGGAGGCCGGCGGCCGCGCCGAGCAGACCGAAGAGCGCGGGGACAGCCGCGGATCCGAGCGTTGCGGCGCCCACCTGGAATCCGACCGCGTGCGGTGCGAGATGGTGCCCCACCCGATCCGGCGTGCGCGACATCAGCGTGGGGAAGATCGGGGCCAGGCTCGCGCCCAACACCACCAGCCCGAGCCGCCCGGCGAGCCCGCCCGCAGAGGCGAACAACGTTGCGCCCGCGACAGCGGTCAGGGTCATGATGCGGAGGAGACGGTCCGGCCCGATCCGATCGACGACGAATCCCAGCACCACCCGGCCGGCGAGAATGCTGCCCCAGTACGCGGTGGTCCAGGCGCCCGCGGCCTCGATGTCGAGACCGCGGCCCTCGCGCAGCACGGTGAAGCACCACTGGCCGGTCCCCGACTCCAGCCCGGTATAGATGAAGAACAGGGCGATCTGCAGCCGCACCCGATCGCTGCGGAGCGCCACCCCGGCGCCTGCGTGCAGCGAGATCCCGCCGCCGGTCGCGGCGTCATCTTCCCAGGCGCGCCGGGTCGCCGCAAAGGCGAGCCCCATCGCGCCGAGAGCGCATGCGAGCAGGACGTACCCGAGTTGGTAGGAGGAGCCGTGTGCGAGCACCGCCGTCATCATGGCTGGCCCCGCCGTCGCGCCCACGCCCCAGCACGCATGCAGCCAATTGACCTGCCGCACGGGGATGTGGCGCGCCGCCCAGCCGTTCAGCGCCGCGTCGATGGCGCCCGACCCGAGGCCGATCACCGCGGCCATCGGCACGAACAGTGCCCAGCGCGGCGCCAGGGCGTAGCCCGTGAGCCCGAGCGCCACCAGCGCGCAACTCGCGGCCAGCAGGCGTCCGACTCCGAGCGCGACGACGGCGCGGCCGGCGAGCACGCTCGAGATGACGTATCCGGCGACGCCCACCGTGAGCACGAAGCCGAGCCCTGCTTGTGAGACGCCGAAGCGGTCGCGGATCGACGGCCAAGCGACGCCGATGACGGTATCCGGCAGGCCCAGCGAGATGAACGCCAGATAGGAGAGCGCAAGCAGTGCGAAGCGTGGGGTCTTCAAGTCATTCCCGTGGTCGTGGAAGGAACACATCTTCGCCCAGCGCGCGGTCAGAGCGCAGGAAAATGCGATCGGGTATCTTCGCGGCCGTGCGCATCGCTTCACTCCTTCCATCGGCGACCGAGATCCTCTGCGCGCTCGGCTCGCGGGCGCAGCTGGTGGGCCGATCGCACGAGTGCGACTTCCCGGCGGGCATCGAGGACCTCCCTGTTCTCACATCCGCGCGGATCCAGCCGCTGCCGTCCAGTCAGGCGATCGACCGGGCCGTCCGCGACGTTCTCCGGGATGCGCTCGCTATCTATCAGATCGACGTAGGCCGGCTGCGGGAGGTCCGGCCCGACGTCATCGTCACGCAGGATCTCTGCAACGTCTGCGCAGTTTCCCTCGACGACGTCCGGGCCGCGGTCGCCCGTCTGGCAGAGCAGGACGTTGCCATCGTCAGCCTCCACCCGACGAAGCTCGACGAGATCTGGGACGACCTGATTCTCGTGGCCGGGGCAATTGGACGTGCGGCCATAGGCCGGCAGGTGGTCGCTGGCCTCCGCGCGCGGGTTGCCGAGATCGCCCGCCGCGCCGCGAACGTCCGGGAGAGGCCGCGTGTCCTGACCATCGAATGGATCGACCCGGTGATGATCGGCGGCATGTGGATGCCGGAGCTGGTGATGCTGGCCGGGGGAGAGCCGCTGGTGACGCGTCCCGGGGAGCACGCGCCGACGCTCCAGCGCGACCGTCTCGCCGAGCTCGAGCCGGACGTCGTGATCGTGAAGCCTTGCGGGTTCGGACTCGACCGCACGCTCGGAGAGCTCGACGTCCTATGCGAGGCGCTGCCGCGAAGCTGGCGGGCGCGCCTCTACGTCGCCGACGGAAACGCCTACTTCAATCGCCCCGGCCCCAGGATCGTGGAGTCGCTGGAGATCATGGCCGCGTGCATGCACCCGGAACCGTTCGGGGATTTCGCCGAGAAGCACGCGGCGAGCGTCCAGCGCATCCCGGCTCCAGCGCCGGGCCGCTCCTGAGTCTCGAGCATTACCAAACCGTATGGGGCGTCCGCTCATGGCCTGGTGTAGTCGTGATCGTCAAGGCCGCATTCCGCTCTTTCTTCAAGGGCTGCGGTCATGGGGCGCTCCGGTTTCCCCCCGTCGGGCGCCCCGCTTCCTTGGTCTGCGTACCGCGATGTCCAGGAAGGCCACCGTGCCGAGGAAGCCTGAAAAGATGACGCTGCCGCCAGTCCCGCTGGTGCGATACCGCTTCGATCCCGAGGCGAACATCGGGCTGCATTTCCATGAGCTCGACGAGCGTAGCCTGTTCTTCTATCCGTCGGCTGTCACCCAGCGGGATGCCCAGTGGATCTTCGCTGAGTTTCGCGTCGATGGCTCGGGGGTACCGTGCCTGCTTCGTGGGCGTGTGTATAGTCAGGCCAACGCCCGTTTCACGGGGAGTTGGCTCGAGTTCCCGGTCCGGGGCATTCCCGCGGTGATGAAGAGTCTCCAGGGGACTCGGCGCGAGCAGGAGCGCCTCCCCGTCGATGTGACGGTCAGCCTCAAGCGCGCGGATGGAACGAAAGCCCTGTCCCGAATTTCGGACGTCAGTGGCGGTGGCTTGCGACTGTCCGGACTCCCCTTCCTGCTGAACGTGGGCGAGGAGATGTCGGTCGAGATCCTGGGCGGCTGGCGCGCGCTCTCTGATCTGGGCAAAGGGCGGGTCGTTTGGGTGCGCATGCAGGAAGCCGGGCTTCACTTCGTTCAGCCCCACGGCGGTCACGCGGCGCTGTCGGCGCTTCTCGCCCTGGCTGAGGCCGCCCGCAGTTCCGCGGTTGAGCATGCCCACCCCAGGTCCTGCCCGTGCAGGCGTGGGGAGAGGCCGGCGGAGCCCGCGCTGCCGAAGGGGTTGAGGCGCAACTCCGAGTGAAGCCGCGGGCGCGGACGGGAGGTCTGATGGGATCGCTCGCGATCATCCTGCGCAACGCTGGCGTCGACATTCCCACCGAGGTTCAGGTGCAGGTCGACGCCCGGTTGCGCGACCTCAAGCGCGCACTGGATGAGGTTCCGAGGAACAGCCCGGAGTGGGCCTCGATGAAGGAGGCTGGGATGGTGCTCGACGTACAGGGTTGGAGGTTCCGGTGCCTGATCGAACAAAGCGGTCCCGGCGGCATTGAGATGCTCGTGGTGGACGGAGCAACACGCATCGACTGAAATATTCAATGCCCAGTATCCTTCGGGTCCCCTCCGCCGTCTCTCCATCATGACCGACAGATCCCGCGACTCCACCAAAGAGCTCTCCGGTACCCTCAACGCGCGCGACATCGATCGGCTCGCTGCGCTGATGCTCGACACCGCGACCGCCGAGAATCGCCTCTCGCGCTGGCGCAATTACTTCTTCACGCCGGACGTCATCGCAGAGATCTGCGGCGAGCTCGGCGTTCCGTTCCGGACCAACGGCTACCGATACTGGAAGCCGAGCTGAGGGACCCCCAATGAGAAAACTCTTCTGGCAGCAGATGATGTCGCTCGACGGCTTCATGGAAGGACCCAACCGGGAGCTGGACTGTCTACTACAAGCCCGCGTAGCCAAGATTGGAGCTTGGGCAAACGCCCGCGTTTCGCGGGCTTCCCCCCGGCAAGATCCACAACGGCTGGCCAACAAGCTCCGACCTACAGCCTAGGTGCCAACCGCCCTGATTGCCTCCGTTGCTGCGCAATGGATTCGAGTGCTACCGCAGCAGACGGCCCGGCGTCTCACAGCGGGTCTCGGTAGGGGGGATAGCAAAATGACTGCTCGTAAAATCGCCGCCCTGATGGCGCTTGCGCTGTTCCTGCAGGGGACGTCCGCTTTGGCGGCGTCGCGCCATGTAGCGTCTCGCCCGCATGGCGTCCCAGGATCGACTCCGCGCAGCTCCGCGGTCTCGGCGAAGCATGCTCCTGGCTCCAAGCCGCAGAAGGCTCCTGCCCTCAAGCGCTCGCCGCCGCGCGGGCGGAGCACTGATCTCGAACTTCCCCAGCTCGGCTAAGCAGGCAGCAGATGGTGCAGATCTGGTCGGCCGCCACCCGAGGATGGGGGTCGGCGGGCTCCCTTCAGGTCCACCCTCCGAGAATCGCCCCCACGCCGGCCTCGTCGACATGTATCGCCGAAGGCGGCCCGCTGCCGCCCGGGTCAAAGCGCAAGCGCTGAGGCCGAAGAGGCGGAGCCGTCCAACAGGGAGAGGGCCACGTCCATGCTCCCCGCCGGCAAACAGGCGAAATCCCTGCCTCGGTCAGGACAAGCGACCGGCATCCGGACCCGCCCGGGCGCTTCCTGCTTGTGGACGCGCTGCACGCGGTTACTTAATGGCCGTGGATCCCAGACCGCAACTCGACCCGAAGGTGAAGAAGACCGGCTTCAACCTCGCCTACGTGGCGCTTGCAGTGCTCGGCGTCCTCTTCCTCCAGGATTGGTGGCTCCGCACCCAGATCGTCGCCACCATCCCGTACAGCCAGTTCCAGAAGCAGGTGCGGGAGGACAAAGTCGAGAGGGTCCTCGTCGCTGGAGATCAGATCTCCGGCGAGTACAAACAGCCCATCGACGGGAAGAAGCGCTTCGCCACCACGCGGGTCGCCTCCGACGTCGCGACGGAGCTGGACCAGCACGGCGTCGAGTACGCGGGCCGCTACGAGCACGGACTCCTGCCGCTCATCTTCTCCTGGGTCGTGCCGATCGCGCTCTTCTACGGCCTCTGGGTCTTCCTCGGCCGGCGCATGGCGCGCCAGCTCGGCGGTCCCGGCGGCCTCTTGTCGATCGGCAAGTCGAAGGCCAAGGTCTACGTCGAGACCGATACCAAGGTGACCTTCGCGGACGTCGCCGGCGTCGACGAGGCGAAGGATGAACTGCGCGAGATCGTGCGATTCCTCCGCGAGCCGAAGGCGTACGGCCGGCTCGGCGCGCGGATGCCGAAGGGCGTCCTCCTGGTCGGTCCGCCCGGCACGGGCAAGACGCTGCTCGCCAAGGCCGTGGCCGGCGAGGCCGGCGTGCCGTTCTTCTTCATTTCCGGCTCCGAGTTCGTCGAGATGTTCGTTGGCGTGGGTGCGGCGCGCGTGCGCGATCTGTTCGAGCAGGCCCGCGCGAAGGCGCCGGCCATCATCTTCATCGACGAGCTGGACGCGCTCGGCCGCGCCCGCACCTCGCTCTCGGGTTTCGGAGGCGGCCACGACGAGAAGGAGCAGACGCTGAACCAGCTCCTGGCCGAGCTCGACGGTTTCGACCCCTCGATCGGGATCGTCCTGTTGGGCGCGACGAACCGGCCCGAGGTCCTCGACCCCGCGCTGCTGCGTGCCGGCCGCTTCGACCGGCAGGTGCTGGTCGACCGGCCCGACCGGCGCGGCCGCGAAGCCATCCTGAAGGTCCACACGCGCAAGGTGAAGCTCGCGCCAGCGCTGAAGCTCGACCAGGTGGCGGCGCTCACCCCCGGCTTCAGCGGCGCCGACCTGGCCAACCTCGTGAACGAGGCGGCGCTCGCGGCGACGAGGCGCGGCGCCGAGGAGATCCGCATGGACGACTTCAACGTCGCCGTCGAGCGGATCGTCGCCGGGCTCGAGAAGAAGAACCGGCTCCTCAACCCGCGCGAACGCGAGATCGTGGCGCACCACGAGATGGGGCACGCCGTCGTGGCGTCCGCGCTGCCGGGCACCGACGCCGTCCACAAGATCTCGATCATTCCGCGCGGCATCGGCGCGCTGGGCTACACCATCCAGCGGCCTACCGAGGACCGGTATCTCATGACGAGGGAGGAGCTGGAGAACAAGATGGCCGTGCTCCTGGGCGGACGCGCGGCCGAGCACGTGATCTTCGGGCACCTCTCGACCGGCGCTGCGGACGACCTCTCCAAGGCGACCGACATCGCCCGCAACATGGTCACCCGCTTCGGCATGGGCCGGCCGCTCGGGCCGGTCACGTACGAGTCCGAGCCGAACGCCTTTCTGGGCCCGATGGCCGGGACGACGCGGCTGTACGCGGAGGAGACCGCGCGCGAGATTGACGTCGCGGTGCGCGAGATCGTCGACGCGGCTTTCGAGCGCGCCCGCGCCATCCTGACCCGGAATCGGCCGATCCTGGAAGAGGGTGCGAAGGCCCTCCTCGCCAAGGAGACGCTGGCCGACGCGGAGCTCTCTGCGGTGCTGGAGAAGGTGAGCGGCGAGGAGCCCCGGATCGCCGCGGCAGCGGCTGTGTGAGTCGAGGGCTCTGCTCGGTCACTCACTGATATCGGCGGCACCTGCGACGACGATGCGGTCGCCTCGGGAGAGTCCACTTCGAACTGCAAGCAAGTCGCCTTCGGCTTCGCCGATGAGCACGCGGCGCCGCTGCAGCTTGATCTGTCCCATTTCGGTTGTGCCGGTTTGCGCGAAGACGGTGCGCTCGTCACCGACGGGCACCACAGCGCTGCGCGGGACGGCAAGCGCTTCATGACCGGCAGTTGCGACCGCGACGGTCGCGTACATCTCCGGGAGCAGCTCGTGCTTCGGATTACGCAACGTGCAGCGCAGGCGCGCCATGCGAGTCGCCGGATCGAGGGCCCCGGAAATCCACTCGACCTCTCCGGGGAAGGTCCGGTCGCCATACGCGACCACCCTGACTTGCACTCTGGCACCCACCTTTATTTTCGCTAGCTGCGCCTCAGGTATGTCCGCCTGAGCCCAGATCGGGTCGAGCGAACCGATCGTGAACAGCTCCGGGGAAGGACCGCCCGCGGATTGCCCGGCAATATCGGTCCCAGGATTGGCGGCCCGGAAGATGACCTCGCCAGCGATGGGCGCGCGGAGCACGATCCGCTGAGTCACGACGTCGACACCTCTGCCTCGCAACAGGAGTGCCCGCTGTTCGGCACGAGCAACCTCGGCGCGTGCGCGCTCGTACGCATTCTCCGCCTGATCGAGCTCCTTCTGGGCGCTCGCCTGTTGGGCCACCAGCTTCCGCTGCCGTTCCAGCTCCCGTTGCGCGGCGGCGAGATCGGACCTTGCCTTTCGCACGTCCGCGACGGCAGCGCCCACATCGGGGGATTCCAACTCGACCAGCGGCGCTCCCTTGTTCACCCTCTGTCCGGGCGTTGCGTCGATGTTCACGATGCGTCCCGAGACCGGGGAAAAGACGTGGGCAACCTGAAGCTCATCGAATGCGATCCGCCCCGGCAAATCGAGGTGCGTCGCGAACACTGCCACTCCAACGCTGTCGATCCGGGCATGATGACCTTCGAGTTGTTGCGTCGTCAGCCAGATTTCACCCGCGGGCGTACGCCGCCCCTCATTCCCCGAGGACCGACCACAAGCTAGAAGAAGCAAGAGAACGAGAATTCTTTTCAAGCGCTCCTTCCAGTCAGCGCAGCGGCGTCGCGATGGCTTGCTCGAGCTGATAGACGGCGTTCCAGTAGCTCGCCAGGTTCTGGTGATATTCGAGCTCGGTGGCGACGTACGACCTCTGCGCGTCGAGGAAGTCGATCAGCGATGCGGCGCCTTTCTGGTACATCAACTGCGCGAGATCGCGGGACTGCCGGGCTTGCTGGAGGAGCTTGCTTTCCATCCGCTGCACCTGGCTCGCGGCGGCGCCGTAAGCGGCAAGGCTTTGCGTCAGGTCCGAGAGCACCTGCGCCTTCGCTTTGGCGAGCGTGCGCTGCGCCGAGAGCGCATTGCTCTCGGCGCGCCGGATCTCCCCTTGCTGCTGGTAGAGGACCGGGATGTTCCCGGAAAGGCCGGCGTTGAAGGCCGGCTCCGACGAGCAGGTCGTCGCGCTGCACTGCTCCGAGTAGCCCAGGGAGAGCGAGACGTCCGGAAGGCGCGCGCGGCGAGCCTGGCGCACGAGCACCTGGCTCTGCTCGAGGTTCGCCTGCGCGATCTTGACATCCGTACGGTTGCCCAATGCCAGCTCATGGAGCGTCGGGACGCTCGCACCTTCGAGTCGCTTGAGCGGCACGTAGTCGATGCCGCTGGTCAGCTCCACCTCGGGTATCCCGCTGCGAACTCCGAGGATGAAGAGCAGCGACGCCATCGCCTGCTTCTGGCCGGCCTTGACCTGGTCCAGCGCCTGCAGCGCCTCGAGTTGCGCCTGCTTGATGCGGGACAACTCGAGGCCGTTGATGGCGCCTTCGTCGTATCGCTTCTGGGTGAGGTCGAGCTGCTTGTCGAATGTCTGGAACGACTCCGTCGCCGCATCGACGTTCAGCCGGGCCAGCACCGCTGCCACGTATGCCTGCCGCAGCTGGGTCAGCTCGAGGCGCTTGACCTCTTCGATGGTGAGCCGGGCTGCCGCAACCGCTTTCGATACGGCTTCGATGCGAAGCGATCGCTTGCCCGAGAGCTGGTCCATGATGGCCGCGTTGTCGGACACTCCGATGCTGAAACCCCAGAGAGACGCTGGAGCGTTCTGTCCGATGCCCGAATAGAAC
Source organism: Myxococcales bacterium (assembly GCA_036513415.1). Lineage (GTDB taxonomy): Bacteria > Myxococcota > Myxococcia > Myxococcales > 40CM-4-68-19 > 40CM-4-68-19. The sequence continues at coordinate 12,154 of DATBZA010000054.1, forward strand.
AGGTCGCTGTTCGTTGCCCGCGTGTACAACACTCCCAGGTTGAGGCCCGGATTCGGGTGCGCGCCGGCCGCGCGCAAGTCTCCTTCCGCGCCTTCCGCTCCGAACTGCGCAATCAGGAGGTCGAGGCCGCGCGCCAGAAAAATCTGCTCCGCGTCGGCGAGACTGAGGCGCGCGGGAATTGCATCTTCGGCAGGCAGTAACGCTGCAGCAATGAGCAGGATGCTCGCGAACACGATGTCAGCCTTTCCACCGTGAAAGGTCGATGCCGTAGTCGGCGATCTTCTTCACCACCGTGGGGTACGACACGCCCATCCACCGGGCGACCTGGCTGCGATTGCCGTTGGCGCGCTCCAGCAGATGTCCGAGATAACGCTGCTCCACCTCTTCCAGCGATGGAGGAGGGTCGCGGTTGAGCCAATCCGG
>DATBZA010000055.1:0-7009 GCA_036513415.1 Myxococcales bacterium
CGGGTTCGAGATCGGCCTGGACGCCGCGCCGGCGGGAACCGGGGGGCGCGCCATCACCATGGTCGTTCCGGCGGCTCCCGGCGAGACGGCGGGCTTGGGCGCAGCCGGGGGACCGGACGGCCTCGCGGGTGGCACGCCGGGCCTGGCCGGACCGGGGGCGGCGGCGATGGCTGGTTTTGCCTTTGGATTCGCTAGGATGGTCTTCACGTGCTCAATCAGCTTGGCGCTGTCGAAGGGCTTGGGCATGTGCCCGTTCGCCCCCACGGCCATCGCTTTCGCCGGATCGATCGGGGTGGGACCGCCCAGGAGAAGCACCGGAACGTCCTTCAGCGCAGCATCCGCCCGGATGCGCTGGCAGAGCTCATATCCGCCCAGCCTGGGCATGCTGACGTCGGCGAGAATCAGGTCAGGTTTCGACTGCTTTGCCGCCTGGAGCGCGGCCTCCCCGTCGTCCACGACCACCACGCTCAAGTCCTCGCGCGCAAACGTCATTCCGACCGCCTGCTGGATGGTCTTGGAATCGTCGGCGAGGAGAAGGTTCTTGGGCATGCGCGCGGCCTCCACCGCGGGTGAGCAAGCAGTACAGGGTTACAGAGGTGGAGGCAAGCTTTCGCAGGAGGGTGGAAAGGGGGGTTTTACGCGCGTTATCAAGACGGTTGAGGCGCTCGTATCAACACGCTTGAGGCCTAGCGCAAAGGCTCCCGTATCAACACGCTTGAGGCCTGCCCCGGGGGGCAGGCCTCCCTACAGATCAAATCGACCGGCGAGGTCCAGAATGGTGGGCGCCAGTTGCAAAGCCGGGGGCGGCTCGAGTGCGTCAGTAATCGAGATCGTCGCCGCCCCCGTAATCCATTCCGCCCATACCGCCCATGCCACCCATCCCGCCCATTCCACCCATCCCGCCCATGCCGGCGCCGGCGCCACCGCCGACCTTCACCTTTTTCTTGGGCTTTTCGGCGACCATCGCCTCGGTGGTCAGCAGGAGGCTGGCGACGGACGCAGCGTTTTGCAGCGCGGTGCGGGTGACCTTGGTGGGATCGATCACGCCAGCTGCCACCAGGTCCTCGTACTGGTCGGTCCGCGCGTTGTACCCGAAGCCGCCCTGACCTTCCTCCACCTTCTGCAGGACGATGCTCCCCTCCAGGCCGGCGTTGCCCACGATCCGGCGCAGAGGCTCCTCCAACGCGCGGCGGACGATTTGCACGCCCACCGCTTCGTCTCCAGGGAGCCGCAGCTTGTCGAGCGCCTTTCGCGCGCGAATGAACGCGACGCCTCCGCCCGGAACGATGCCCTCCTCCACCGCCGCGCGCGTCGCGTGCAGCGCGTCCTCGACGCGGGCCTTCTTCTCCTTCATCTCCGTCTCGGTGGCCGCGCCGACCTGCACGACCGCCACGCCGCCGGCCAGCTTCGCCAGCCGCTCCTGGAGCTTCTCCTTGTCGTAGTCGGAGGTGGTCTCCTCGATCTGCGCGCGGATCTGCTTGATGCGGCCCTCGATCTCGCGCTTGGAGCCCGCCCCGTCGATGAGGGTGGTGTTGTCCTTGTCGATGATGATGCGCTTGGCGCGGCCCAGATCGTTCAAGCTGACCTGCTCCAGCTTCTTGCCGAGCTCTTCCGCGATCACCTGGCCGCCGGTGAGCACGGCGACGTCCTTGAGCATCTCCTTGCGCCGATCGCCGAAGCCGGGCGCCTTCACCGCGGCGACCTTGAGCGTGCCGCGAAGCTTGTTCACCACCAGGGTCGCGAGCGCCTCACCCTCGACTTCCTCGGCGATGATCAGGATCGGCTTCCCGCTGCGGACCACCTGCTCGAGCACGGGGATCAGGTCGGCCATCGAGCTGATCTTCTTCTCGGTGATCAGGATGTACGCATCTTCCAGCTCCGCCACCATCCGGGCCGGGTCGGTGACGAAGTACGGCGAGATGTAGCCGCGGTCGAACTGCATGCCCTCGACGACCTTGAGCGTCGTCTCCAGCCCCTTGGCCTCCTCGACCGTGATGACGCCTTCCTTGCCCACCTTTTCCATCGCGTCGGCGATGATGTTCCCGATGGTATCGTCGCCGTTGGCGGAGATGGCGCCGACCTGGGCGATCTCCTTCTTTCCCTGCGTCTTGGTGGAGAGCTTCTTCAGCTCCTCCACGATGGCGCTGACGGCCTTTTCGATGCCGCGCTTCAGCTCCATCGGATTGTGGCCCGCGGACACCAGACGCAGGCCTTCGGAGTAGATGGAGCTGGCGAGCACCGTGGCGGTGGTGGTGCCGTCGCCCGCGATGTCGCTGGTCTTGGTGGCGACCTCGCGCACCATCTGCGCGCCCATGTTCTGGAAGCGGTCAGGAAGCTCGATCTCCTTGGCGACCGTCACCCCGTCCTTGGTGACGGTGGGCGCACCGAACGACTTCTCCAGCACGACGTTTCGGCCCTTGGGGCCCAAGGTGACGGCAACTGCGTCGGAAAGCGTCTTGACTCCGCGCAGGATTTCCTCGCGAGCCGCCTGGTGGAACGTGATCTCCTTCGCCGGCATGGATCGGCCTCCGATGGGGTGAGGGGGCGGGAATGTAGACAGGCGCGCGGACGTGTCAAGAGCGACCTTGTCAGAAGGGAGGTCTTCGACTACCAACCGCGGCCATGGTCCTTCTCGCTCTGCTGCTCGCCGCCGACCCGGGCGCGCTCGCCGGCAAGGTCACGCTGAGCGGGCTTGCTCCCAAGCTCGCCAACCTGCCAGTCACGCGCGACATGAAGGTCTGCGGCACCACCAAGCCCGACGAATCGCTCGAGGTTTCCTCCGGCGGCGGAGTGAAGAACGTGGTGATCTGGCTGACGGACGTGCCGCTTTCCCCCGATTCCAAGGCCGCCAAGGAAAAGCTGGACCAGCAGCAGTGCACGTTCGTGCCGCACGTCCTGGTCGCCCCCCTCGGCGCCACGGTCGAGGTGGTGAACAGCGACAAGGCGCTTCACCAAGTAAGGGCGCAGGCCGGCGACTTCCGGCTGATGAACTACGCGATGCCCGTCCCTGGCCACTTCGTCCCCACGAAGCTGACCAAGGAGGGCGTCTTCAAGGTGAACTGCGACGTGCATCCATGGATGCGGGCCTGGCTCCTGGTGCTGCCCACCACCGCCTACGCAGTTACCGGCCCGGAAGGTACGTACCGGGTAGCCGACCTGCCCCCGGGCAAGCACAAGGTGAAGTTCTGGCACGAGCGGCTCGGTGAGCGGGACGCGGAGATCGAGATCCAGCCGGGCCGGACAGCCGTTCACGACGTCCAGTACAATCCGCGCTGATGGCGGCCCAGGTCGATCCCGCATTCCTGATCCCGTGGGTCCGCGCGGAGCTCGCGGAGGACCTCTCCCTCTTCGACGCGCTCTGCGCCAGGGCCCAGGGCGACGGCTTGACGGAGGAGGAAGCGGAGCTGGACGTCGCCGGGCAGCTCGCCGAACGGCGCGGGCTGCTCGATTCGCTGGAGCGCGCCGCGGGCGAGCTCTGGCTGAGCGAAGTGCGCGAGGCGCGCGGAGCGACGGAGAAGCTGGAGCGTTCCAGCGGAGCTTCCTGCGTGGCCTGGCTCCGGGCGACGCCGGGGGCAGCGGCCCGCCTTGCGCAGCTCGCCCGTGCGCTGACCGGGGAACCCGGCAGAGCGGTCGCCGAGCTCGCCAGCCTGGGGGGCTCGCCTGGTTGCTCCACGCGTTGAGACTGGCAATCGATGCGCCGAGGCTTTATGGAGGGCCCGGCGCAGGCGCGCCGAGGAGCAATCCGATGAAGGACTTCCACTGTCGCGACGTCGGGGGCAGCTGCGATTTCGTCGCCCGCGGACAGAACAACGACGAGATCCTGAAGCAAGTGGCCAAGCACGCCGAGAACGCGCACCAGATGAAGGTGACCCCCGACCTGACGAAGAAGGTCGAGGGGCTGATCCACGACGAGAACAGCGAGGCCCACCGCCAGTCCGCGATGCGGCGCTGAACCGCCGGACGGGCGCGGATCGGAGGACCACCTGGGCCATGCACACGGGCCTGGCGGCACTCGGTTAGAGTGCCGCCATGGCCGACTCCGCGCCGGGCACGCAACTCGCCCCCACCGTGCAGACCCTGCCCGCGCGGCGAACCGGCCGGTACGGACCGTTCGCGCGCTGGCTGTTCCGCAGGGTGTTCGACGCGGTGCAGTTCCCGGTGGACGCTGTCCCGCCGCTGCGGAAACTGGCTCAGGAGGCGACGCTGGTCTACGTGCTGCGCTCCAGCTCGCTGCTCCATCTCATCTATTTCAATTGGACGTTCTGGAAGCTCCGCCTGCCGCTGGCGCGGGCGGCCACCGGGCTGGGCTACCGGATCTTCGGCCCGTTCGCGCGCTGGTACCTGGGCGGGTCCCAGATCCGCGCCCGCAAGGGTGGCGAGGTGGCTCACGTCCTCGAGTCTGTCCGGCGAGGCGAGGCCGTGATGGTGTTCCTGCGCGCGCCCCGCACGCTCCCGTCCGCCGTCACCACGCTGCCCGACCCCTTTCCCGCGCTGGTGGAGCTCCAGCGCGCGCAGGCGCGCCCCATCGCGCTGGTGCCGCTCACCTTCCTCTGGCGAAAGCGGCCGAAGAAGCTTGGCGGCTCCTGGCGCGACGCGTTCCTCGGCGATCCCGATGAGCCGGGGGCGATCCGGACGTTCCTCGGGTACCTCTTCAACCGCAAGAGCAGCTACCTGAAGGTGGGCGAGGCCGTTTCGCTGGCCGACGTGAACGCCATGAACGCCGGCGCGGAGCCGGCCCGGGTTGCCCGTCGCGTGCGCGGCTGGCTGCACCAGCACCTCGCGCGCGAGACCCGGGTGGTGACCGGCCCGCCGCTCAAGTCCGCGGACCGGGTCGTCGACGAGACGCTGCGGGACCTGCAGCTCCGGCGGACGCTGGCGGAGATCGCCCGCGAGCGCGGCCGCCCGGACGTAAGCGTGGAGAGAGAGGCGCGCAAGGACCTGCGCGAGATCGCCGCCCGCTACAACCCCTTCGTCGTCGACGTCCTCAAGCGCCTGCTCAACTTCGTCTTCCACCGCATCTACGACGGCGTGGACGTGGACGAGGCGGGGATGAAGCGCCTGGTCGAGGCCAGCAAGAAGGGTCCGCTCATCCTCTGCCCGTGCCACAAGTCGCACATCGACTACATGATCCTCTCGATGATCTGCGACGACTACGGGCTGCAGCCGCCGCACGTGGCGGCGGGCGACAACCTCAACTTCTGGCCGGTGGGAAGACTGCTGCGCGCCGGCGGGGCGTTCTTCATCCGGCGCAGCTTCAAGGGCGACCGGATCTACTCGGCCACCATGGGCGCCTACGTGAAGCGGCTCCTCCAGGACGGGTTCACGCAGGAGTTCTTCATCGAGGGTGGGCGCTCCAGGACGGGGAAGCTGCTTGCGCCGAAGTTCGGCATGCTGACGCTGGAGGTCGAAGCCTGGCTGACCGGCGTCAAGCCCGAGGCGTACTTCGCGCCAGTCAGCCTCTCCTACGAGAAGATCGTCGAGGCCCGCAGCTACCAGCGCGAGCTCCTGGGAGGCGAGAAGCAGAAGGAGAACGCGAAGGCGCTCCTCTCCGCCACCAAGGTCCTGCGCCGCAGGTACGGTCGCATCACCATCCGAGCCGGCGAGCCCATCTCGCTCGCGCAGCTGTTCCGCGAGCGCGGGGTCGACCCGAAGACCTGCACGCCGGAGGAGAAGAAGAAGATCGTGCAGCACCTCGGCTGGAAGATCGCCGCGGGCATCAATGCGGCGGCCCCGCTCGCGCCCACCGGCCTCGCGGCCGCCGTGCTCCTCAGCCACGACCGGCGGGCGCTGAGCGAGACGGAGATCCTCGATCGCGCCGGGTTCCTGCACATGGCCGCGCGGGACAACGGCGCGCAGGGCGGCGAGGAGCCGATCCGGCCGCTGGTTCTGAACGCCGTGGAGTCGCTCTGCGCCGACGGCACGGTCAAGCGGCACGAGGCCGGCGGGGAGCGTTTCTACGCGGTCCCGGAGGAGCGGCGCATCGCGCTCGACTACCACAAGAACGGCATCCTCCATTTCCTGGTCGCGCCGGCGATCCTCTCCGCCGCGCTGCGATCGTTCCGCGGCCAGCCCGCGGCTCACGCCGAGCTGCTGCGCCGCGCGCGCGACGCTTCCCGCCTGCTCAAGTACGAGTTCATCTTCCCGCCGGGAAAGAGCCTGGAGTCCACCGTCGACGAGACCTTCGCCCTGCTCCTGCGCTGGGGGCTGGTCGAGCGCGTGGGCGATGCGGTACAGCCGGTCGCGCCGGGGTTGCGCATGCTGTCTCTGCTGGCGGAGCTGCTGCGGCCGTTCGGCGAGACCGTGTGGGCGGCGGCGGACTCGCTCGAGTTCCTCCTCGCGAACCCGATGCCCGCGCGGGAGTGGACGCAAAAGGCCCTGGATCGGGGCCGGGCGGCGTACCTCGCCGGGCGCATCCTCCGGGTGGAGGCGCTCACCAAACCCACCCTGGAGAATGCGGTGCAGATGTTCCGCGACCGGGGGGTGGTGGTGGGATCCAAGCTCCAGCTCACTCCGGAGTGGGCGTCCCGCGAAAAGATCGGAGCCCTCGCCAATGAGGCCGACCTCTTCTTGCGCTAGCCCCAATGCTGCTCAGTTAAGCGATTGACGTGGTCGTCGTCGTTGACGTGGTCGTCGTCGTTGACGTGGTCGTCGTCGTTGACGTGGTCGTCGTCGTTGACGTGGTCGTCGTCGTTGACGTTGTCGTGTGCGTGGACGGCGACGGCGACGGCGACGTGGCGGTGGACGACCGGGCATGTCGGGTGTGCCTGGTGCACAGCGTTCATGCTCAGCTTTCAAAAACTCGACGTGTACAGGTGCGCCATCGAGTTCCTGGCACTGACCGCGCAAGCTCCGAACAGATTCCAAGGGGAAACGCCACGTTGCTGGATCAGTTGCGCCGCGCGGCGAGTTCGATTTCCCTCCACATCGCGGAAGCGGCTGGCCGTACCGGTCAGGCCGATGCCGCGCGGACCTACCCAATCGCTCGCGGGTCTGCGATGGAGTGCGCGGC
>DATBZA010000056.1:0-2332 GCA_036513415.1 Myxococcales bacterium
ACGCCAGCAATTCCAGCACCGAGATCCGGGCGGGCGTGAACACGTGCGATGCCAAATTGTTCTCGAGATAGAGCACCCCGATCAGCTTGGACTGCTTCACCAGCGGCACGCAGAGAATGGACCGCGCCTGGCGCTGACGGAGGTAGGGATCCGCGGCAAACAGGGGCTGGGCGGCGGCATCGTCGAGAATGACGCTCTCGCGGGTGCGGAGGACATACTGGAGCACTGACTCCGGCAGCACCGCAGCGGTCACCGGCTGGTCGCCCAACTCGACGACGACTGTGTCGCCGGCGGTCGCGGCTTCCGCCTCGATCCGCGGCTCAGCCCCGCGGGGAACAATCAACAGACCTCGCTCGGCACCTGCCTGCTCAATGGCCGTGCGCATCAGTGTGTCGATCAGCATTTCCAGGACGATCTCGCTTGAGACGGCCTGCGACACCTTGATCACGGTCGCGAGCTCGAGGTGCTCAACCGGTGCCGCGATCGTGCCTGTTGGACCCGGCGCTCGCTCTTCCTCCCTGCGGTGTGGATACATCTCGTCGAGTTGCCGCACCTTGCCATCGGCGCCCCAAGCGACATAGCCGTCGCGCGCGTTCCGCCGATACATGTGCGCAAACCCTTCGAAGCCACGCGCCGCGTAGAAGCGCGCGGCCAGTTCGTAGGCGAGCGCCTCGTTGTGGACAAAGCCGTTTGCGCGTGCCGAGCGGATGGCCTGTTCGTAAAGGTCCATGGCATCGAGCGCGCGGCCTTCGATCCGGGAGATTTCCGCCCCGACCAGTGCGGCGCGGTTCTCGAAATTCTCCGGGCAATTTGCCGCCCAGATCTTGAGCTGTCGGTGGTGCGCGACCAGAGCCTCGACATGCCGGGTCCGCTCCGCATCGCGGGCTGCGTCGCAGAACGCAGCCCGCGCCAGCGCGGCGTAGAAATGGTACTCCGCCCGCTCGAAGAAGGCTGGCGACGTCCAGAGGAGGCAGTCCGCCTGCGCCGCCGCCGCGATCGCGGCAGCGTGGTCGTCGGCGAGGACTCGCGCCTGCAGCTTGCGGATCCAGTACCAGCAGGCGGCGAGCGCGAGGCGCGGATCAGCCTCCAGATGCTGCTCGAACCGCTCCTCGTCGAACCCGGCGTCGTCGAAGTGGCCGAAGATCGGGGTCAGGCCGCGCAGCGTCCGGATCAGCTGGAGCTGCCCGGTGATCCTGTCGACGACGAGACCGAACCGCGCCTGGCGCGCGAAGTCGAGCCCGGACTCGGCCTCCCGCTGCACCTCGTCGAGCGGATCGCCGCTGGCGAGAAGGTGCGTAACCAAGTGGGTGCGGCCAAAGGCTGCATAGGTGAGATCGCCGGCCTCCTGCGCCGCGTCGAGGGCGAGCCGCAGCAGGCTGCGGCTCGTCCGGATGGGCTTCGTCCAGGGCATGACGTGGTGCCCGAAGATCACGTAGACGCGGGCCTTAAAGCGATCCAGCCCACGCTTCGCTGCGAGGTTGAAGCCGAGCTGACCAAAGCGGAACGCTGCCTTGTAGTCGCCGAACTGCCCTCCCAGCACGGTGCCGAGGAAAGCAAAGGCATAGCTCGACGCGTCGCTGTTGCCATGCTCCAGGCTGAGATTCACCATGCGGCCGATGACGACGCAGTACAGATTCCGGTCGGTGAACAGGGCCGACGTCACGAGCGCGGTGAGGACGTCCATGGTCGCGTGCCAGACCGGGTCGGCCATCCGCGGGAGGTCGAGCAGCGCCTCGATCGGGCGGCTCCCGATCTGCTGCCACATCAGCTCGTACTCGCGCCGGACCTCGTCCTGCGTCGGGTGCGCCGACCACGCGACGCCGACGCGCCGCAGGTAGTCGAGGGCCACCTCGACGCTGCGGTCGCTCCGGTCCAAGAACGTGAAGAGTTCCGCTCGGAAGCACGCGACGGTCGCCTGTTCGACTGTATGGGCGGCGCGCGTTGACAGCGCCGTTGAGCGCTCCTCCGCTTCCGCCAGCGCGCCGGTCAGGAACTCGCATTCGGCCCGGTTTAGCTCCAGCGCGAAGGTGAGCTCGTGCCGGCACTCCCACGAGTCTTCCGCCAGCAGCGCCGCGCCGGCGATGAGATAGGTGAGCGCCGAGGCGTAGGCGGCGGAGGCCTTGGCGCGCTGGCCCGCGAGCAGGTTGAGCTCGGCCAGCTGCTCACGCTCCTCTTGTGAGGTGATCAACGCGGCGCCGCGGTTGAGCTGATTGACGATGTCGAAGATGGCCTCTTGGCGTCTTTCCGAAGGGGTATGCGCCGCGAGCAGCCTTCCGACGCGCAGGTGCGCCTCGGCGCGCAACCGTTCCGGTATGAGCGAATAGGCGGCCTC
>DATBZA010000057.1:0-21887 GCA_036513415.1 Myxococcales bacterium
CGCCCCTCGGGAACCAGCGCGATGCCCATCCCGGGGCGCTCCGCCGCCGGCGCGCGCGAGAGGGACTTCCCCTTGAACAGGACCTCGCCCTTCCGCGGCGGGACCACGCCCGAGATGCAGCGCAGCGTGGTGGTCTTGCCCGCCCCGTTGCTCCCCAGCAGGGTGACGATCTCCTTCTCGTACACGTCGAGCGAGAGCGAGAACAGCACCTGCACGTCGCCGTAGCCGGCGTCGATCCCGCGCACCTCAAGCATGCTTCTTCCCCAGGTACGCCTCGATCACGGCCGGGTCCTGCACCACTTCCTTGGGAGCGCCGGACGCGATCAGCTTGCCCGCGTCGAGCACCACTACGTGCTCGCAGAGGCTCATCACCGCCGCCATCACGTGCTCGGTCATGAGAATGGAGACGCCGCGCTCGTCGCGGATGCGCCGGATCAGCGTGACCACGTCGCGCGACTCGACCGGGTTCACCCCGGCGATCACCTCGTCTAGCAGGAGCGCCTTGGGAGCGCAGGAGAGAGCGCGCGCCATCTCCAGCTTCTTGCGTCCGGCGAGCGTGAGCCGGGACGGGTACTCGTCGCGCCGGCCGTCGAGCCCCACGAACTGGAGCATCTCCCGCGCCAGCGCCCGGGACCCGGCATGGTCGCGACCCGAGCACTGGACCGCCGCCACCGTGCAATTCTCGAACAGCGTGAGGTTGAGGAACGGGCGGACGATCTGGTGGGTGCGGACCACTCCGATGCGCGCCACCCGGAAGGCCGGGAGCCCGGTGACTTCCCGCTCCTCGACGAAGATGCGCCCCGAAGTGGGCGGAATCGAGCCTGCGAGCATCGCGAAGCAGGTGCTCTTCCCCGCGCCGTTGGGCCCGATCAGCCCGAGGATGCGACCCTTCTCGAGCGCCAGGGAAACGTCGTCGTTGGCCTTGAGGCCGCCGAACCGCTTCGACAGCCCCTCCGCCCGCAGCACCGACGTCATTTCAGCTCCCGGGTCTCCGCCGGGGGCGGCGGGCCTCCGGCGGGCGCGGGCCCTTCGATGACCGGGCCGCCGACCGCGAGGTCCGGCCGCGCGCGGTGCACGACGCGCAGGAACAGGCCGGTCAACCCGAGCGGCTCGAACAGGATCACCATCACCAGCAGGAGGCCGTACAGTCCGAGGTAGAGCTGCGGATACGAGGCGATCAGGTACTGCCGCAGCAGCACGAAGATGACCGCGCCCAGCGCCGGCCCGGCGATGGTGCCGATCCCGCCGATCACGCCCATCAGCACCCAGGAGATCGATCGATCGAACCCGAACATGTCGCCCGGCTCGATGTAGCTGAAGTACGAGGCGTAGAAGCCGCCGCACACCCCCATGGTCGAGCCAGAGAGGAAGAGCACGAGATCCTGGAGCCGCGTGGAGGAAACCCCGACGTCGCTGGCGGCGTCGACGTCGCTCTTGATCGCCAGCAGGGAGAGGCCCACCGGCGACCGGCGAAGCGCATACGAGGCGCACAACGCCAGCGCGGCCAGGACCAGGCCGTACCAGTACAGCGTGTACTTGAGGTTGCTCTGCATGGGCAGCGAAAGGCCCGACGAACCGCCCGTGAACGAGTCCCAGTAGGTGCAGACGAGGCGGGTCGCCTCGCCGACGCCAATGGTGGCGATGGAGAAGTAGGGCCCGCGCAGCCGCAGCGTGGGATGGCCCCAGATCAGCGCGAAGATGCCCGCTACCAAGCCCCCGACTGCCCAGGAAATCAGCATCGGCATTCCCAGGGACAGTTGGACGCGGGCGGCGATGAAGCCGCCGATGCCGAACATGGCCGCATGACCGAAGCTGACCTGCCCGAGATAGCCGCCGAGCCAGTTCCAGGCCAGTGCCGCGGCGATCCCGACGAAGGTGAGCGTGAGGAGGTTGTGGACGTAGACGTCGTCGTGGAAGAGCGGGCCGACGGCCAGGAGCGCGCAGGCGATCAGGAGCCCGATCGCCGGGCGGGGCCGGATCCAGGGCGCCACTCTCAGTTTCATCCCAACACACGCTGTCCAAAGAGGCCGCCGGGCCGGACGACCAGCACCAGCACCAGCAAGACGAACCCGACCGCCGCGGTCAGGTAGGCGGGAATGACGAGGATCGCGAACACCTCGACCAGGGCCAGGATCAAGGCAGCGACCGCCGTGCCCGCGACGCTGCCCAGCCCGCCGAGGACGACCACGACGAAGGACTTGAGCAACTCGGACGCGCCGAAGCTCGGGTTGAAGGGGAAGAGGCTCGCTCCCAGCAGTCCGGCGACCGCCGCCAGCGCCGTGCCGAGCCCGAAGGTCAGCGCGTAGATGCGCTCCACCGGGATGCCCACCAGCGTGCAGCTGTCCGCGTTCTGCGCCACCGCCCGGATGGCCTTTCCCACGTAGGTCCGCGTGAGCAGCAGGTGGAGCGCGATCAGGATTGCGACGGCGACGCCGAAGACCGCGATCCGGTTCACCGAGATCAGCGCGCTGCCCACCGACAGGGCGCGCGTCGCATAGGAAGTGCGCAGGGTCTGGTCGTTGCCGGTGAACATCAGATATGCCGCGTTCCGCACCATCAGCCACACTCCGAAGAGCAAGAGGAGCGACTGGACGCCGCCCGCCGCGCCGCGCGGCAGACGGCGCACCAGCAGGCGGTAGACCAGGATTCCCACGCCGAACGAAACCGCCGCCACCGGGAGGAGCGAAACGTAGGGATCGACGCCAAGCGCGTGGTGCAGGTACCAGCCGGCGTAGGCGCCGGCCATGATCATGCCGCCGTGGTTCAGGTTGACGATGCGCAGCACGCCGTAGATGAGGCCGAGGCCGTACGCCATGGTGGAGTACAGCCCCGCCAGGAGCACGGCGGCGATCAGGAGATCCGCGAAGCGTTCCACGGCTATTTTGCGCAGTTGGGGTTCGGTGCAATTCCCTTCGCCGTCGCCGAGTCCGGGGGCGCGACGATGGGCGCGGTCCCGTCGGGCATGTTCTGCTGCACCACGAACGGCGCGTGCGTCTGCTGGCCGAACTCCTTCGGGAAGGTCAGCTCGCCGCCCGGCAGGAGCGAGGGGATCTTCATCGTCGCGAGCTTCTCCCGGACGGCCTTCCGATCGATGGACCCGGCCTGCTCGATGGCGGTGAAGAGAGCGCGCGCGGTCTCGAAGCCGAGCGCCTGGTACCACTCGGGTGTACGGCCCGCGTACTTCGCCTTGAAGGCCTCGACGAACTTCTTCGCCTCGGGATTCTTGTCGGCGAGCAACGGGCTCCACCAGACGGCGCTGATCACGTGCTCCACGTTCTTCTTGCCCAACGCCTCAGCCGCCTGCTTCTCGCTTCCGCGCGCCCCGTAGCTGATGACCTTGTGGCAGAGCCCGGCGGTGACGTACTGCCGTTGCATGGTGATGTAGTCGGGCAGGTGCGCGTCGGCGAGGAACAGGTCGGCGCGGGCCGCCTTCACCTGTCCGAGCAGCGCGCTGAAGTCCTTGCCGTTCAGCTCGAACGACTCGTCCACCGTGACCTTGTATCCCTTGGTCTTGTCCGCGAATTCGGTAATCCCCTTGCGGAAGTCCTTGCCGTGCGAGGTGTTCTCCCAGAGCAGCGCGATGCTCGCGGGCTTCGGCAACTTGCCGGCCTGCTGCTCGGCATCGACCCACTTCATCACCGACTCGGCCAGGAGCTCGACCGGCGCGAGCAGCCCGAACACCCACTTGTACCCGCGCTTGTAGATCGCCGTGGCCGCGCCACCCCCGTTTACGTAGGGGATGTTGTTCTGCTCGGCGACCACGCTCTGCGCCTCCACCAAATTCGTGGCGTACGTGCCGAGAAGGAAGTGCACCTTGTCGCTGTTGATCAGCCGATCCGCGAGCGAGGCCGCCGTGGCCTGCGTGCTGGTGTCGTCGAGCAGCGTCAGGCGCACGGGCATCTTCTGGCCGCCGACGGATATGCCGCCGCTCTGTGTCGCCTGCTCGAAGGCGAGCTCGTATCCCTCTTTGTAGAACCCGCCGATTCTCGATTCCGCCCCGGTGAGCGGCAAGGTCGCGCCGATCAGGACCCCGGTAGCGGGCGCGGCCGCCGCGGGGGTGGAGCCTCCCTGGCCGGGCTGCTGCTGGTCGGACGGCTTCTTGCACGCTGCGATCGCGAGCGCGCAGAGGACGAGGGCGACGGTTCGGGTTCGCATGGCGCGATAGCAAAACCACTTCTTTTTGCATTGTTCAAGGTACCCTCCTGGGGACACCATGCAAATGGTGTCCCACCAGCGTTCCCGCACTGTACGCAAGCAGTCTTGGGGACACCATTTCATGGTGCCCCCGACGCTGTTACATTGCGCCGCCATGCGCACCCTCTTCCTCGCCCTCACCTTCTCGCTGGCCGCCCGCGCCGAGGACCTCGTCCGCCTCGGCAACCTCAAGTTCGCCCACTATGGCGCCGTCTCGCACATGAAGGAGGTCTGCCCGAAATACGGAGTCCGTCTCGAGGAGCGCATGTTCGCCAAGGGCCTGGACATCGTGCCGGGAATCCTCGCCGGCGAGATCGATCTGGCCGCAAGCGCGCTGGACGGGGCCATCGCCGGACGCGCCAGCGGAGCGCCCGTGTTTGTGGTCGCCGGCTTCGCCAAAGGGGGCGCGCGCATCGTGGCGCGGAAGGATTCGGGGGTGACGAAGCTGGCGGACCTCAAGGGCAAGAAAGTGGGCACCGCGCGCGGAGGTGCGCAGGAGCTGCTCCTCTACGCCGAGTTGGACAAGGTGGGCCTTTCTTGGAGCGACCAGTCGGGCAAGGACGTTCGCATCCTGTTCCTCGCCTACGCCGACCTGAACCAGGCCCTGCAGTCCGGACAGCTCGAAGCCATCAGCCAGAGCGAGCCGCAGTCGACGCAAGCCATCCGGCACGGCTACGGCGTCGAGCTGGTCAAGCCCTACGACACGCCTATCGGCGAGCCGGTGCGGGCGCTGGTAATGACCGAAAAACTCTACGGCAACCGCGACCTGGCCCTGCGCACCCTGAAGTGCTTCGCCGACGCCACCAAGGAGTTCATCGAGAAGCCCGACGAGGCGGAGAAGTACGTGCGCGAGAAGATGTTCAAGGGCCAGCTCACCGCCGAGGAATACCGGGACGCGATGACCAACGCGGCGTTCACCTACGACATCACGCCCGAGCAGGTGCAGACCACCGCGGATCTAATGGTGAAGTACGGCGTGGGCCGGATGGCGAAGCCGCCCAAGGCGTCGGAGTTCGTCAAGCTCGACCTGCTCAAGGAAGCGAAAAGCGCCCTCGGCGTGAAATGAAGGCGCTGCGATCCACCGCGGTCATCGCCGCCGCGCTCCTCTGTTGGGAGGCGGTGTGCCGGCTCGGGCACGTGAGCCCCGCCATCCTTCCTCCGCCCTCGCAGGTGGCGGGGAAGTGGTGGGAGTACCTGGTTACCGGGGAGCTGCCGCGCGACGCGGTGGCGACCTTGCTGCGGGTAGGGGTGGGTTTCGTGATCGGGGCCGGGCTCGCCTTGCCCCTCGGCCTCTGGATGGGCGCGCGCGACCGCATCTACGAGCTGTTCAACCCGATCGTCCAGCTCCTGCGCCCCATCCCGCCCATCGCCTACATCCCTCTCGCCATCCTCTGGTTCGGGCTGGGCAACCCGCCCGCCTTCTTCCTCATCTCGCTGGGCGCCTTCTTCCCCGTGCTGATGAACACCATCGCGGGGGTCCGGAGCGTGGACGCGATCTACGTGCGGGCGGCGCAGAACCTCGGCGCCCGCTCCGGGACGCTCTTCTGGCGCGTGCTCTTTCCCGGCGCGATGCCGTCGATCCTCGCCGGTCTCCGGGTGGGCATCGGCGTGGCGTTCATCGTGGTGATCGTGGCGGAGATGATCGCCGTCAACAGCGGGCTCGGATACCGCATCCTCGAGGCGCGCGAGTACTTCTGGAGCGACAAGATCCTCGCCGGCATGGTCTCCATCGGCGTGATCGGCCTGGCCATCGATACCGTGATGGCCCGCATCAACGGGCGCCTCTTGCGCTGGCACCGCGGGCTCGGAAATGCCTGAGCCCGCCCTCCAGATCCGCGGCGTGGGCATGAGGTTCGGCAGCATCGTCGCCCTGGACCGGATCGACCTGGCCGTCACCAAGGGAGAATTCGTCTGCCTGCTCGGGCCGTCCGGCTGCGGCAAGTCCACGCTGCTGAACGCCATCGCAGGGTTCACGCAGCCCACCTCGGGCGAGATCCTCGCCTTCGGCAAGCGCGTCCTGGAGCCGCAGCCGGAGCGCGCGATGGTGTTCCAGGAGTACGCGCTGTTTCCTTGGATGACCGTCCGCGAGAACGTGGCATTCGGACTGCGCATCCGAGGCGACCGGGAAGCGCGCGCCAAGGCGGACGCGCTGCTCGACAAGCTGGCCCTGCGCGGATTCGGAGATCGGTTCCCCAAGGACCTGTCCGGCGGGATGCGCCAGCGGGTGGCGCTGGCCCGCTGCCTCGCCCTGGATGCCCCGATGCTGCTGATGGACGAGCCCTTCGGCGCGCTGGACGCGCTGACCAGGCGTTCGATGCAAGACGAATTGCTCCGGATCTGGACGGAGCTCCAGCAGACCATCGTGTTCGTGACGCACGGCATCGAAGAGTCGCTGCTGCTCGCCGACCGCGTGGTGGTGATGACGTATCGTCCCGGAACAGTGAAGAAAATCGTGACGGTAGCGCTTCCCCGGCCGCGCGACGAGGCGACGCCCGAGTTCTCCGCCGCTTTCCGGGCCATCACGCAGCTCGTCCGCGAGGAACAGCGGCGGCACGAACGCGACGAACAGACCTGAGTCCCTTGCATTTGAAAAATTTTGCGTCCTCGTGCTACAGAGCCCTCACGATTTTGCAAGCTCACCCTTCCGGTTGCAGCAGTAGCAAACCCCTTTTTTTCGGTCCCCCGGACCCTGTTTGCGGCGCTGAATCCCAGAGGAGGACGGAATGAGCTCGGCCACCGAAGCAATGCCCGTCGGAGTAGCCCCTCCCATCGATGCAGCGGCAGAACGGCGGGTCATCATCGCGTCGTCGGTCGGTACTGTTTTCGAATGGTACGACTTCTATCTCTACGCGATCCTTGCCCCTTTCTTTGCCGCGCTGTTCTTCCCGCCCGGCAACCAGACCGCAGCCTTGCTCGGAGCGTTCGGCGCGTACGCGGCCGGCTTCCTCGTGCGCCCGTTCGGCGCGCTGATCTTCGGGCGCATCGGCGACCTGGTCGGGCGCAAATACACCTTCCTCGTCACCATCGTGGTGATGGGCATGGCGACCGTGTTGGTCGGCTTCTTGCCGACGTACGCCACCATCGGCTTCGCGGCGCCGCTGATCCTGGTCTGTCTCCGCCTCGCCCAGGGACTCGCGCTCGGCGGCGAGTACGGCGGCGCGGCCACGTACGTGGCGGAACACTCGCCGGATCACAAGCGCGGCTACAACACGGCGTGGATCCAGACCACCGCCACGCTGGGCATGTTTCTCGCGCTGTTCGTGATCGGCCTCTGCCGGACCATCATGGCGGCGCCCACGTTCTCGAACTGGGGCTGGCGCATCGCCTTCTGGGTCTCGATC
Source organism: Myxococcales bacterium (assembly GCA_036513415.1). Taxonomy (GTDB): domain Bacteria; phylum Myxococcota; class Myxococcia; order Myxococcales; family 40CM-4-68-19; genus 40CM-4-68-19. The sequence continues at coordinate 7,536 of DATBZA010000057.1, forward strand.
CCGCTCTTGCTGATCTCGATCTACATCCGGCTCAAGCTGCAGGAGTCGCCGGTCTTCCAGCGCATGAAGAGCTCGGGCAAGCGGTCCAAGTCCCCCATCAGCGACAGCTTCTTCAGGTATCCGAACAACAAGTACGTCGCGCTGGCCCTGTTCGGCGCGACCGCCGGCCAGGGCGTGGTCTGGTACACCGGCCAGTTCTACGCGCTGTTCTTCCTGCTGATCTATCTGAAGCTCGACTTCCTCAGGACGTACCAGCTGGTCGGGCTCTCGCTGCTCATCGGCACGCCCTTCTTCCTCGTCTTCGGCGCGCTCTCGGACAAGATCGGGCGTCTCAAGATCATCCTCGCCGGCTGCGCGATCGCGGCCGTGACTTACTTCCCGCTCTTCAAGGGACTCACGCACTACGTGAACCCGGCGCTCGAAGCGTACCAGGAGAGGGTGCCGATCGAGGTCCACGCCAGCGACTGCAACTTCCACATCTTCATCGGTCCCTGGTCGAAGCAGACGCCCTGCGACAGGGCGAAGGATTTCCTCGGCAAGGCGGGCCTCTCCTTCCAGTCGCTGCCAGCGATCGGCGGCGAGGCGGTGGTGATGAAGATCGGCAACACGGAGCTGCACGGCTGGGACGAGGCCAAGTACAAGGCCGTGCTGACCGCCACGGGCTATCCGCCCAAGGCCGACCTGGGACAGGTGAACTGGTTCATGGCCGAGTTGATCCTCGTCATCATGGTCATCTACGTGACCATGGTGTACGGCCCCATCGCCGCGTTCCTGGTGGAGCTGTTCCCGACGCAGATCCGGTACACGTCGATGTCCCTGCCCTACCACATCGGCAACGGTTGGTTCGGCGGCATGCTGCCCCTTCTGGCGACGGCCATCGTGGCCAAGGCGGGGAACATCTACTCCGGCCTCTGGTACCCGATCATCGTCTCGATCGTGACCGTGGTGATCGGCGCGCTCTTCGTCCGCGAGCCGAAGCACGTGAAGATCAGGGACGAGACGTTCGCCTAGGCGTGAGGCATGCGCCCCACTGCTTTCACCGGGCGGATGGGCGTCCAGCATCCGCTGGTGCTCGCGCCGATGGCAGGCGGTCCGTCCACGCCTGCCCTCTGCGCGGCGGTCAGCGAGGCAGGAGGGCTGGGCTCGCACGGCGGCGCTTACGTCGCCCCCGCAAAGCTGCGGGAGGAGATCCGCGCCATCCGAGCGGCAACGTCGCGGCCGTTCGCGGTGAACTTGTTCGCGGACGACGGCGTGGCCGCGGAAGAGCGCGCCTTGCGCGCCGCGCAGGAAGCGACCGCGAGGTACCGGGCCGAGCTGGGGTTGCCTCCGCCCGGCACGCCTTTGCCCTCCGTCGGTCTTCGGGAAGCCTTCCCGGTGCTGCTCGAAGAGCGCGTCCCCGTCTTCAGCTTCACGTTCGGCATCCCTCCGCGCGAGATGCTGGACGCCTGCCGGAAATCTGGAATCCTCACCATGGGCACCGCCACCACCGTGACCGAGGCGCGCGCGCTCGAGCAGGCCGGCGTCGATTTCATCTGCGCCCAGGGCGCGGAAGCGGGCGGCCACCGTGGGACCTTCGATCGCGACGCCGAGCCGGCGCTGATCGGGACCCTGGCGCTGGTGCCACAAGTTGCCGACGCCGTGCACGTGCCGGTGATCGCCGCCGGCGGAGTGATGGACGGTCGCGGCTTCGCGGCGGCCCTGGCCCTCGGGGCCAGCGCCGTCTCCTTGGGAACCGCTTTCCTTCGCTGTCCGGAGGCGGGAACCAGTGCCCCATACCGGGCCGCATTGCGCGAGGCGCGCGACGATTCCACCGTGATCACGCGCGCCTTCTCCGGGCGCGCGGCCCGCGGACTCGGGAACCGGTTCACGCGTGAGATGTCCGGCGAGTCGCTGGCACCCTACCCGGTCCAGAACGCGCTCACGCGCGAGATCCGCGCGGCCGCCGCGAAGGCCGGCGACTCCGGCCTGCTCTCGCTCTGGGCCGGCCAGGGCGCGCCGCTGCTGCGCGACGAGCCAGCCCGCGAGCTCGTGGCCCGGATCCTGCGCGAGGCCGAGGCGGTGATCGCGCGGCTCTGATCTCTTCGGAGGACATCATGTCCCTGTTGATCATCGCATCCCTGCTCTTCGCCGCGCCGGTGAAGCTCGGCGTCATCAACTCCATGACCGGTCCCGAGGCCCCGATCGGCGAAAACCTCACCAACGGGATCAAGCTCGCCCAGGAGGACCTGGCGAAGAAGGGCGTCGATGTCGAGCTCGTCTGGGAGGACGACACCGGCAAGCCGCAGGTGTCGCTGAGCGCGATGGAGAAGCTTGCGACCCGCGAGAACGTCGTCGGAGTGGTCGGCCCGTACACCAGCGCCGCGTCGAACGCGGTGTCGAAGCTCGCCGAGCGCTACAAGGTCCCGGAGATCATCCCCGCCGCCGCGAAGGAGGAAATCACCCGGCAGGGATACAAGTACGTGTTCCGCATGAACGCGCCGGCGTCGGCGTACGGGTCGGTGCTCATCGACGCGGTGCTCGCGGTGGGAAAGCCGCAGACCATCGCCTTCCTCTACGAGAACACCGACTTCGGCAACTCGACCAGCAAGACAGCGAAGGACTACGCGACGAAGATGGGCCTGAAGATCGTGGGCGACGAGGCGTACTCCTCGGGTTCGCCGGACTACCGCTCGACGCTCTCGACCATCAAGGGGGCAAACCCCGACCTCCTCCTCATGGTCAGCTACGTGGCGGACGCGATCCTCCTGATGCGCCAGGTGCGGGAGCTGGGCCTGACCCCCAAGGCCCTCCTGGGAGGCGGCGCCGGCTTCACCACCGTGCAGTTCGCGAACGAGAAGGGGATCAGCCAGCACGTCCTCACCAGCACGCAGTGGACGGAGGACGTGAGCTGGCCCGGCGCGAAGGAGTTCTACGACCGCTACAAGGCGAAGTTCGGCAAGCCGCCCACCTACCACGCGGCCTGCGCCTATGAGTCGATGCGCGTGCTGGCGGAGACCGCTGCCAAGGCCGAAGGCGATCGCGAGAAGACGCGCGCCGGTTTGAAGAGCGGCTCCTGGAACGGCATCATGGGCCCGGTGAAGTTCGAGGACTACGACGGGTATACCAACCAGAACCGGCACCCGATGCTCGTGCAGCAGATCCTGGACGGCACGTTCGCGACCGTCTTTCCTCCCGAGTTCGCTTCGAAGAAGATCGTCTACCCCATCCCGACAGGCGGCAAATGATCCTCGCACTCCTACTCGCAGCTTCGGTCCGCATCGGGATCATCAACTCGGTGACCGGCCCGGAGGCCCCGATCGGCGAGACGCTGTCCAACGGCTACAAGCTCGCCCTGGAAGATCTGAAGAAGGCCGGCATCGAAGTGGAGGTGGTCTCGGAGGACGACACCGGCAAGCCGCAGATCGCGCTCTCCGCGCTGGAGAAGCTGGTAACGCGCGACAACGTGACCGGCATCGTCGGGCCCTACAGCTCGTCCTCGGCGAACCCGACGGTCAAGGCGGCGGAGAAGAACAAGGTCCCCATCCTGATTCCCACCGCGGCGAAGGAGGAGCTGACGCGGATGAACTACAAGTACGTCTTCCGCATCGCTTCGCCGGCGAACGGGCTGGCCGCGGCCGGGCTCGACGCGACGCTCGGTCTCGGGCCGGCGAAGAAGCTCGCCGTCGTCTACGAGAACACCGACTTCGGGACCTCCACGGCCAAGACCGCCAAGGAGTACGCGGCGACGCACGGGCTACAACTCGTGGCGGACGAGGCGTACTCGAAGGGGTCCCCCGACTATCGCAGCACGCTGACCCAGGTGAAGAGCGCCGACCCGGACGTGGTCTTCATGGTCAGCTACGTGGCCGATGCCATCCTCCTCATGCGGCAGGCGCGCGAGCTCGCTCTCTCTCCCAGGGCGTTCATCGGCGGCGGAGCGGGTTTCTCGCAGCCTCAGTTCGTGGCCGAGCGGGACATCTCGGAGGGCATCCTGGCTTCCACGCACTGGACGAAGGACTCCGGCTGGCCCGGCGCCAAGGAGTTCGCGGAGCGGTACCAGAAGCGCTTCAACGTCGACCCTCCCTATCACTCCGCCTGCGCATACGAGTCGCTGCGCATCATGGCCGAGTGCGCCGCGAAGTCGAACAACGACCGGGACAAGACCCGCGCCTGTCTCCACGAGGGGAAATGGGACGGCATCATGGGTCCTGTGAAGTTCGTCGACTACGACGGGTTCCAGAACCAGAACAAGCACCCGGTGCTGGTGACGCAGGTCCAGCAGGGCAAGGTCGTCACCGTGTACCCGAAGGAGAACGCGGTCGCGAAACCGATCTACCCGTTCAAGTGGAAGTGAGAGCCACCTCCTGCGGCCTGGAGCCCTGAATGGCAGTCTTCCTGCAGTCCCTCCTCAGCGGCGTGCTGATCGGCGGCGTCTACGCGCTCATCGGCATCGGGCTGACGCTCATCTTCGGCGTCATGCGCGTGATCAACTTCGCGCAAGGCGAGCTGGTGATGATCGGGATGTACTGCACCTTCTTTCTCTTCAAGCTGGCTGGGATCGATCCCTTCCTCTCGGTGGTGCTGACCATGCCGGCGCTGTTCGTGGTCGGGGCCGTCCTCCAGCGCTCGCTGATCAACCGGGTGCTCGACGCCTTGCCGCAGAACCAGATCCTGCTCACCATCGGCCTCGGGCTCGTGCTCTCCAACACCGCCATGCTGGTCTTCACCAGCGACTACCGCATCCTCTCCACCACCTATTCGTCTTCCAGCGTGGGGCTGGGCAGCATCCGGCTCTCCACGCCGCTCCTCTATTCCTTCCTCATCACCGGGGCGATCACCGCGGCGCTGTACTGGTTCCTGGCCAGGACCGACACCGGACACGCCATTCGCGCCACTGCCCAGGACCGCGACGCGGCGCAGCTCATGGGCGTCAACGTCCGCCATATGGGAGTGCTCGCCTTCGGCCTGGGTTCGGCGCTGGCGGGCGCGGCGGGAGCCCTGATCGCGCCCATCTACTACATCTATCCGCAGGTTGGCGGTGCCTTCACCCTCAAGGCCTTCGTGGTCGTGGTGCTCGGAGGGATGGGCAGCATCGTCGGGGCCACGCTCGGCGGCGTGCTGATCGGCATGATCGAGAGCCTGTCAGCCCTCTACATCGCTTCTGGCATGAAGGAGCTTTGCGTCTACGTCATCTTCCTCCTGGTACTGCTGCTCAAGCCTTCGGGCCTTCTCGGAAAGAGCCGCACGTGAGGGCGCTGCTTCTCTGGGTGATCCCGGCGCTCGCGCTGGCCCTGGTCCCGCTCTGGATCCAGAGCCCGTACGCGCTGCACATCTTCATCCTGCTCTTCATCGCGGTGGCCCTGGGCGAGAGCTGGAACGTGATCGGCGGCTTCGCCGGCCAGTACTCGGTGGGCCACGCCGCCTGGTATGGGCTGGGCGCCTACGGCGCCTTCATCCTGCTGCTGCGCAAGGGCATCCCGCCCTGGTTCGGCGTCTGGGCGGCCGTGGCCCTGGCCGTGATCATCGCCCTGGCCGTGGGCTGGATCACCTTCCGCCTGCGCGGCCCCTACTTCGTGCTGGCGAGCATCGCGGTGGCGGAGATCATCCGCCTCGCCGCTCTCAACTGGAAGATCGTGACCAACGGCGCCGAGGGCATCCTGGGCTCGGACCTGCCGCCCCTGCAGATCGGCGGCACCGTGATCACCGACTGGAACAGCAAGATTCCCTACTACTACCTGGGCCTCTTGATGGCGGTGTTCTGTGTCGCGGTGAACTTCGTGGTGAAGCGGAGCAAGCTCGGGTACTACCTGCAGGCCATCCGCGAAGACCAGGACGCCGCGCATTCGCTGGGCATCCCGCTCACGTTCTACAAGAACACGGCGCTGGGCATCTCCGCCGCCTGCACCGCGCTGACGGGGAGCTTTGCGGCGTTCTACGTGGGTTTCATCGAGCCGCAGGGCGTCTTCGGGATCGACGTCTCCATCCAGATGGTGCTCACCTGCATCATCGGTGGCATCGGGACGGTGACCGGCCCGCTCCTCGGCGCGGTGGTGCTTGTGCTGCTCTCCGAGTGGCTGCGGGCCTCGCTCGCCCAGGCCCACCTCCTCGTCTACGGCGTGCTGGTGATCGCGGTGATCCTCTTGATGCCGGACGGGTTCGTCGGCTTCATCGCGCACCGCCTGCGCAAGAAGGCGGCGGGACGATGAGACCGCTGCTGGAGGTGCGCAACGTCAGCCGCTACTTCGGCGGCGTGAAGGCGAACGAGGACGTCACCTTCTCGGTGGAGCCGGGCATCGTGCTCGGGCTGATCGGCCCGAACGGCGCCGGGAAGACCACGCTGTTCAACTGCATCACCGGGTTCTACCCCCCCTCGCGGGGTGAGATCCTCTTCGACGGCCAGCGGATCAATGGCTTCCCTCCGGACAAGGTGTGCAAGCTGGGGATGGCGCGGACCTGGCAGAAAGTGCGGCCGCTGGCGAAGCTGACGGTGCTGGAGAACGTGGTGGTCGGCGCGCTCTGCCGCACCGCCTCCGTCTCCCAGGCGAAGGGCATCGCCCTCGAGCACCTGCGGGTAGTGGGGCTGGAAAAGCGCGCGCAGGTGCTGGCCGGCGGCCTGCCCATCGGCGAGCGCAAGAAGCTGGAGCTGGCGCGGGTGCTAGCGACCAAGCCGCGGATGATCCTGCTCGACGAGGTGATGGGCGGCCTGAACGCGCGCGAGAGCGAGGAGATCATCCGGCTCATCCTAGACGTGAAGAAGCGGGGCCTCACGCAGGTGGTGATCGAGCACGACATGAAGGCCATCGTGCGGACCTGCGACCGGATCGTGGTGCTCAGCTCCGGCGAGAAGCTGGCCGAAGGCACGCCGCAAGAGATCGTCAATGACCCGCGGGTGATGACCGCCTACCTCGGTGACAGCGGAGGCGCCAAGGCATGACGCCCCTGCTCGATGTCCGCGATCTGGACTTCGCGTACGGCGACGTGCAGGTGCTGCGGGGCGTTTCGCTGAACGTCAACCCCGGCGAGATCGTCACGCTGGTGGGGAGCAACGGCGCCGGAAAGACGACCACCCTGCGCAACATCTCGCGCCTCTTGCGGCCCCGCGCGGGGACCCTGGTCTTCGACGGCAAGGATCTCACCCGCTTGGCGTCGCACCAGGTGGTCGAGCTGGGCGTGGTGCAGGTGCCGGAGGGCCGCCGGGTCTTCCCCGAGATGACGGTCCTCGAGAACCTGAGGATGGGCAGCTACATCAAGACCGCGCGCGCGGAACGGGAGAAAAATCTGGAGAGGGGCCTGACTCTGTTTCCCCGCCTCAAGGAGCGCATCGGCCAGTTCGCGGGGACCCTCTCCGGCGGCGAGCAGCAGATGCTGGCGATCGCGCGCGGGCTGATGGCCAAGCCGCGGCTCCTGGTGCTCGACGAGCCCTCGCTGGGGCTCTCGCCGCTGCTGGTGCGGACGATCTTCGACACCATCGTCCAGATCAACGCGCAGGGCACTTCGGTGCTGCTGGTCGAGCAGAACGTCTACCAGTCGCTGCGCATCGCGGCGCGCGGATTCGTGCTGGAGACCGGGCGCGTCGCGCTCTCCGGCACCGGCTCGGAGCTGCTGTCGAACGACCAGGTGAAGGCGGCGTTCCTCGGCGCCTGAGGCGGTCCCCCTCCGATCGTCCCAACGGTCCAGAACCGTACAGAGCGGGCGTCCGATTGGCGACGATCGCTCGCACTCGGCGACGCGAACCCCGTTTGCAGCAGGCTGGGGTGGCACCCAAGACCTAGGGTAGCTGGATGCGAGGCGCGGTCGGGCTGCTGGCGATCCTGCTCTCCGGTGCCGCCGTCGGGATGCCGGCGCCGGCGGGGCGTCAGGTGCTGCGCGCCGAGCGGAGCGACGTCTCCGCGCCGCTCACGCTCCTGACCGCCGCCGCCCGCGACGAGGACGAGCGCGAGGAAGAGGGGCCACGCCGCGTCCCGCACGAGGTGCAAATGGCGCCGGCGCGCGATCCCGTGCTCCAGGCTTCGGTCGCCCCGCTGCTGCTGCCGCGGACCGCCACCAGCTTCGACGGGATCGGCGCCGGGTTCGCGGGTGTGAACGGGAGGGGCTTCGATGTCTGGGGCGTACCGCCCGATCCGCAAGGAGACGTCGGCCCCGCTCACTACGTGCAGATCGTGAATGCGAGCTTCGTGGTGTTCGGGAAGGACGGACGCGCGCTGTTGGGCCCGGTCCCGACCCGCACTCTGTTCTCCGGCTTTGGCGGGGACTGCGAGACGCGCGATGACGGCGACGGGATCGCCCTCTACGACCCGCTGGCGGATCGCTGGCTGATCGCCCAGTTCGCCATCGGCCGGGGCTCCGACCGTCCGTATCACGAGTGCGTCGCGGTCTCGCGGACCGCGGACCCCACCGGGCAATGGGCGCGCTACGACTACGCCTACGCGGACTTCCACGACTACCCGAAGTTCGGCGTCTGGCCGGACGGGTACTACGTCACCTACAATACCTTCGCCACCACCAGCGGCGACAGCTTCAACGGCATCGCCTACTGCGCGCTCGACCGGGTGAAGATGCTCGCCGCCGCCCCCGCCGTGCAGCAGTGCATCGTCATCCATGACAACGTCAGCGGCATCACTCCCGCCGACCTCGACGGATCGGTGCCTCCTCCGGCCGGAGAACCGAACACCGCGGTCGGGTTCACGGGCGGCGCGCTCATGCTCTACCGCTTCCGCGCCGACTGGAGCGGCTCGTTCGACAGCTTCATCGAGCCGGTGGCCCTGCCGGTAGCGCCCTTCGCCGAGGCCTGCTTCAGCGCTCGGAGCGGTGCCTGCATCCCGCAGCCCGGAACGCAGGCGCCGGCGCTCGATTCGATCGGCGACCGGATCATGTTCCGCGCCGCGTATCGCAACCTGGGCGGACATGACGCCTTGGTCGTGAACCATTCGGTGATGGTGGGCAACGTGACCGGCGTGCGCTGGTACGAGATCCGCCAGCCCGGCGGCACGCCCGTGCTCGTCCAGCAGGGCACCTACGCCCCGGACGATTCGTTCCGCTGGATGGGCAGCGCCGCCATGGACCGCGCCGGCAACATCGGCCTGGGCTTCAGCATCTCCAGCGCCGCGATGCGCCCGTCCATCGGGTACACCGGCCACGCCGCGTCCGACGCCCCCGGCGAGATGGGACAGGGCGAGGCCATCGCCCTCGCCGGCGGCGGCTCCCAGTCGGCGACGCTCCGCTGGGGCGACTACAGCAACATGTCGGTGGATCCCGAGGACGAATGCACCTTCTGGTACACGAACGAGTACATCCCGGCGGACGGCGTCTACAACTGGCGCACGCGCATCTTCACCTTTCGCCTCCCCGGCTGCGCCACGTCGCCGGAGCATGCGATCTGGCCAAAGGTCCACGAGCAGGTGGTACGGCGCGGGTCCACCGCCACCATCGGCCTCCAGACCGCCGCGCTGCGGCCGGGCGCGTCCGAGAAGGCGGTCTCGCTGGCGGTCGCCGGCCTTCCTCCGGGACTCACCGCGCGCATCGATCCTCCGGTCGTCTCGCCCGGGCAGCCGGCCACCCTCACCCTGACCGCCGCGACCGACGCCGAGCCTGGCCGCGGCCAGGGGTACTCCGTCAGCGCAACCGGACCTGACGGCATCGTGGCGTCGGGCTCCGGCGTGCTGGACGTGGTCGATTCCGACTTCTCGCTCCAACTCGACCGCGCCGAGGTCTTCGTGGCGGCAGGCGGCAAGAGCCGCGTGCGCATCGGCACCGCAGCCGTGTCCGGCCCGGCCGAGACCGTCTCCTTGTCCGTGTCGGGTCTCCGCCCCGGGATCGCCGCGACCTTCGAGCCGCAGCGGATCGTCGCCGGCGAGAGCGCGACGCTCGTCCTCGCCGGCGTCACCGGGCCTTTCCGGTTCGGCGCGGCGCTGACGGTCATCGCCGAGGCAGCCTCCACCTCGCACACGGCGATCGTCCACGCCCGCGCCGTCGAGTCCCCGCGGGTGGAAATCACCTGGCCAGGGCAGGCGGATGCGGTGCGCGGGAACGCCCACGTGCTGGCCACCGCCGTGACCAGCCCCGTCGCGTCGTTGGTCGCCGTCGAGCTGCTCGTGGACGGAAGGAAGATGCCCGGCGCTTCCGCCAACGCCTCGCCAGCCGTCCTCACCTGGGACACGCGCACGGTGGCCGACGGCACGCACCGCCTGGTGGTGCGCGCCACCGACACGCAGGGGGGCACCGGCGACTCGCTGCCGGTGTCGGTGACGGTGGCCAACCAGGGCGGATGCGGCTGCTCGTCCCGCGGCGGCGGGTGGGAGTCGCTGGGCCTTTTCGCGCTGGCCGCCGCGATCCGCAGGCGGCGTTACTGAGGGCTATCTCTTCGCAGCCGCCGTGGTCCACGTCGAAGGATGCTCGGCCTTCCACCGCATCGCGGCGAAGATGCGGGCGCGGCCGCTGGGGTGATCGTAGAACACGAACTCCTCCAGCGGGCCCGGCTCGAGCTTGCGGTACTCCGACAGCTTGAGGGCGGTCTGCGCGAACCCGTCGGGCTGCTGGGCCGCATTCAGCCCGAACATGTCCGCCTCGACCTCCTGCACGCGAATGATGGAATTCAGCACCGGCGTGAGCGCGAACAGGTATCCGACGAAGAGCAGCGCGGCCAGCGGCAGGCCCGCGACGTCGCCGATCTCCCGCACGCGCCAGCGCGCTTCGTTGCGCCGGCGCAACCGCTCGAACAGCCAGGAGACCACTGCGAAGCCGGCCACGATCACCAGGCCGATCTCCATCAGGCCCTTGTAGATGTGGTTGAGGACGTAGTGGCCCATCTCATGGGCCATCACGGCCTCGATCTCCGGGAGGGAAGCGCGGTTCAACAGGTTGTCGTTGAGGGTGATGCGCTCCGTCCCCAGAAAGCCGCTCACGTTGGCGCTGATGCGCTTCGACTGCTTTGATGCGTCAATCTCCCAGACCTCGCCGGTCCCGATCCCGTTGGCGCGCGCGAGCGAGAGGATGGGCGCGACCACGCGCGGGTCCTCCAGCTTCTTCGGATGATTGAAGATCGGCGAGATCAGCACCGGCTGGATCAGCGCGGAGAACGCCATGAGAGCCATGGCCACCAGCGACCCCCAGATCCACCAGCTGCGCGCGAGCTTTCGCACCACGGCGTAGAGCGCCATCGTCGCCAGGCCTCCCAGCACGATGGAGAGCGCCAGACCCTTCAGCTCCTCGCCGAGCCAGGACCAAAAGTTCAGGTTCGAGAGGCCGTAGTGGTGCTCGCGCAGGTAGTCGCGATAGACCGAGAGCGGAAAGGAAAGCACCGCGGCCGCGATCGTGAATTGCGTCCAGTAGAGCCCCGTCTGCAGCGCCTTCACCTGGGTGGCGCGCTCCGCCAGGTCGCGCATCCGGGCCGAGACGCCGGTCTGGAGGAGGAGGAGGAAGATTCCGGCGCTCCAGAGGAAGCTCCAGAGCGAGAGCCAGTACCCTCCTTCGAAGTACGCGTCCGAGCGGGCGCGTTGCTCCGCGGGAAGCTGTTCGAGGTACGCCCGGGTCGCCGCCGCGGGATCGATGGATCCGGATGCGCCACTCGCCGCCGCCGGTGGAGGCGAAGGCGCCGTCAGATTTGCCGGCGCGGCGGCGAGCGCGACGGCGAGAAGAAGGGAAGTCATCGACCGGGAGTATCGACCAAATTGTATGGCCAAGCGCAGCTTTTGACCGGAGCAGAGGAGTTCCCTACGTTGGTCGGATGCAAGGCTCGATGGCCGTCGCCGCGGCGGCTCCACAGCTCGGAAACCTGTTCCCGCTCTGGAGCGTCGTTCCGTTCGTCGTCATGCTGCTGGCCATCGCCATCCTGCCGCTGGTGGTGGGCAAGCACTGGGACCCCAACCTCAACAAGGCGATCCTCAGCGCCCTCCTCGGAGCACCGGTCGCGATCTGGACGGCCACACTCGACCCCGCTGCGGTCGTGCACGCCGGCGGCGAGTACCTGGCGTTCATCCTCTTGCTCGGGGCCTTGTTCGTCATCGCCGGAGGGATCGTCATCCGCGGGACGTTGGCCGGAACTCCCGGCGAGAATACGATCCTTCTGGGAATCGGCGCCGTGCTCGCCTCCATCATCGGGACCACCGGGGCCTCGATGCTCCTCGTCCGGCCGCTGGTGCGCGCGAACTCGGTCCGGATGCGGAAAGCGCACGTCTTCGTCTTCTTCATCTTCATCGTGGCCAACGGAGGGGGGCTGCTCACCCCGATGGGCGACCCGCCCCTGTTCCTCGGATACCTCCGCGGCGTCCCGTTCACCTGGACGCTGCGGTTGTGGCCGGCGTGGCTCTTCGCCAACGGTGCCCTGCTGATCCTCTTCTACATCGTCGATTCGACCATCTTCCGGCGAGAGGACCTCTCGCGCCCCGGCGATCTCGATCAGATCGCGGTCGAGCACCAGATGCCCATCAGCATCGCCGGAAAGCACAACTTCCTCTTCCTGGCAGGGGTGATGGGCGTGCTCGCCGTGGGGGGAACGCTCGATCTGCCGCGGATCGCGCAGGACGGCGGGATCGTCCTGATGATCGTCTTGTCCTGGCTGACGACGCCGAGGGCGCTGCGGGTGGAGAACGGGTTCACCTGGCATCCCATCGCCGAGGTCGCGGCCCTGTTCGCGGGGATCTTCGCCACCATGATCCCGGCGCTCGCCATCCTGAACGCCCACGGCGGCGAGCTGGGCTTGCAGCACCCATGGCAGTATTTCTGGGCCAGCGGCGCGCTCTCCTCGTTCCTCGACAATGCGCCCACCTACCTCACGTTCGCGTCCGCGGCGAGCGGCGCGGTCGGAACCAACGCCGAGGACCTGGGCCAGCTCCTGCGCACGGCGCGCGGCGCGGCGCTCCTGGCCGCCATCTGCATGGGGTCCGTGTTCATGGGCGCCAACACCTATATCGGGAACGGTCCGAACTTCATGGTGAAGGCCATCGCGGAGCGGTCCGGCGTCCGGATGCCGGGCTTCTTCGGGTACATGGCGTACAGCGCGGCGATCCTGATCCCGCTCTTCGTCGCCTTGACCTGGGCGTTCTTGCTCTGACCTAGGACCGGCGCGCTCCATCCGCACCGGGCGCCGCCACCCCGCCCTGGGCGCTCAGCGTGGTGCCACCGGGCCGGAGGCGCCGGATGTCGAAGAACCCGCGGCGGTTCTCGCGGTTCGTGGCCAGCAGCAGGACCGTGAGCGCGATGTAGACGATCGCATAGACGTAGCGCACGGTCGGCGAGGTGAAGAAAAGCTGGCTTCCGAAGAGGACCGCGACCAGCGTGGCTTCGAGGAGGGAGAAGCGCAGGTTGGCGATCACCGCGACGCCGAAGAACGACTGCGCCGCGGTGAGGAGGACCTCCTGCACCTGGCGGCGGTCGAGCACCATCGCGGCGACATGCCCGTTCGAGGCGGAATAGGCCAGCGGAAGCATGCCGATCAGCAGCGTCCACTGGTTCACTTTCGAGGAGATCAAGGTGCCGATCGCCGCTCCCGGGTTGCCTCGGAGGGCGAAGAGGATCGCGACGATGAATTCGGGGGATTCCGACGCCAGAGGGGCGATCCATTGGACGAGGATGAACTCCTCCACGCCGTAGGCCCGACCGGTCGCGAGCAGGCTCTCGGCGAACGGTTCCGCGGCCAGGCAGATGGTCAGGCCCGCGATGAGGAACAGGGCGATGGTGGCGGCCCGGCGCGGGATCGTCGGGAGCTCGCCGATCAGCTCGGACGGCCCGCCAAGCTCGGGCTCCGCCATTCCCGCGCGGGAGGCCGAGACGACGTAGAAGCCGAAGATGGCGAGCAGGACCACCGTATCGACGAGGGAGAGGGTGCCCTTGAGCGGAATGAGGAACGAGTACACGGTCGCGATCGTGAGATAGGAGATCTCCATCGAGTGCGAGGGTTCCAACTCGACCGCCGGCTTTCGCGTCTTGAGCCAGTAGCAGATCACTACGGCGGCCCACCCGAAGCCGATCAGGAGCCGGTTGGCGCCGGTCATGTTGGCGGTGGCGTACTGCGTGTAGGTGGGATCCTTCCCCGCCTGCCAGGCGAAATACATGTCGACCGCGTACTCGGGGAGGACGGCGATCAAGGCCAGGAACGCGAGCGCGAGGCTCTGCGGAATGTCCACCTGCGCGGCCTCGGCCGCCCAGGAGAGGAGGACCGCTGCTCCGAAGATGCCCACGCCGGAGAGGATGGCGCCCCACAGGTGAGGGAGATGGACCCCCGAAAGCCGCAGGACGATCCACTGCAGGGCGACGAGGCTGGCTGCGACGAGCCAGAGGATGTGGCTCGTGTGTTTGCGTGAGCTCATCTGATCTCCGTCGGCGTGGGCGGTTCACGGATTGCGGCGATCGGCGGACCCCCCCCCGGAGCGGGCCCGG
>DATBZA010000058.1:0-8152 GCA_036513415.1 Myxococcales bacterium
CTGGATCAGGAGCGGCGTGCGGATGAAGACCTTCGCGGTGTCGGAGATCTGGGACACATCGATCTCCTTCTCAGCGCTCATCTGCCCGTGGTGCAGGTCCGTCATCGGCGCTTCGGGAGCGAGGCTGTCCCGGACGGCGGCGGGCGAGACCCCGACCGCAGTCGCCGCCTGCGTGAACGCAGCCAGCGCTCCGCACCCGATTCCGGCCAGGAACAGGGTGCAGAACACCTTTCCGCTGGGCGGGAGTTGCGACAGCCGCATTTCTCGCATGGGATCGTCTCCTAGAAGTTCGCGATGACCTGGAACGTGAACTGGTGGGCCTTGTTCGTCGCCGCGAGGACAGGGACTCCAGGGCCGACGTCCGCGAAGACCGTCTGGTTGGAGCGGGTCAGGCGATACTCGAAGCGGAGATCGACCCAGTCGATTGGATGCCGCGTGCGCGCGTACGCCACGCCCATCGGACGCAATCCCGGCACCAGGCGGGAGAGGTGCACGACCGGTGCGAGGGTGAACGACTGCAGGACCTGGGCGACGCCTGTGCGCGCGCCGTCGTTGTCGTCGAACCACCCGTAGCGCGCCGACACACCCAGCCAGTGGATCAGCTCGTAATGCGCCACGAGGTACAGGGCGCTCCAGCTGACGGTCGCGTCATTGACCGCAGGGGCCGCGAACGGCAATCCTCGCCGCCGGAACGACACGCCGCTCTCGCCGCCGTGCAGCACTTCGGCGGCGAGGATCCAGCGCGGGAGGGACCAGGTGAGGTCGGCATCGACGAGCCAGCGCGCATTCCCGTTCTTGTCGTCCTGCTCGGGCCCCCAGAACCCGCCGATGCCCAGATTCAGCAGGCTCGTGCCCTGGATCGGGGTGAACCCGATACGGCCGCCCACGCTCTTCGCCGCATTGTTGTCCTCCGGCGGATCCTCGGTGGTCTCATTCTCCCATCGGTTCACCAGCCAGGCGGTGGCGTCGAGCCACGGCGTCGGCTGCACCGCGACCGTGGCTCCCGTCATGCTTTGCGGGCGCCCGAATCGCTGTAGCTCCGAGGTGGTGGCGGTCAGGTTCAACGCCGCGTCGTGGCGCTCATACCCGAAGGGCGTATCGAATCGGCCCACCGAGAGGGTGATGCCATTCCCGACCGGGACGACGGCGGTGACGTTGAAGCGGTGGAGGCTGACTTCCGTGGTGATCGGTTCGCCGCCGAACTGCTCGACGCAGGTGTCGGTGTCCGGGCAGCCGTAGCCCGGATCACCGGGCGGGGGGATTGGCGGATAGAGGAAGCCATGGCTGTGCCGATGCGCGTGCCGCTCGATCTCGATGCTCGCTCCCGCGGACAGCCAGGACGCAAAGGTCTTGTACGCTCCGATGGTGAACTGGTCGAATCGGAAATCGATGTGGCCCGGTTCGGAGGTCACCGGCGCGCCCCCGGCGAACTCGGGTACCATCTGGATGCGCGAGTTGTAGTTCGCGGAGCCGACGAAGAAACCGGAGAAGCGGACACCCGCCACCTCGGGGAGCGCGTCCTCGCGCTCCGGCGGCTGGTCCTGCGCACGGGCCGGCCGCGCAGCGAAGGCGATGAAGATCACGATACCTGACAGCATGACAAGCGCGCACGCGCGCATAGGGGACTCCCCGCAACTACGAGAAGAATGACTGGGCGCCGCAGCTCCCGAGGCGCCGCGGCAACGTTGGCTCGGTGCTTCAGGCCAACGCGAGCGGTGGGGGAGTCGGGACTTCGAGTGCGGGGTCAGGCGGTGGTGAAGTGACCCGCGGCAGCACGGCTACCGGAGCGGGACGAACGATGCTGAGGCTCACCATCGCGGGCAGCGCGATCTGCGGCGGCACGATGCCGACAGCCACCGCGGCCGAACCGCACGTCTTGAGGAATGGCTTGCCGGATTCCGTCTCGCGCCGGTGCGCGCACATCGGGCACGCGCACTTCTCGTCGCCGGTGCGGTGCGCGCAGCAGCACGAGGCAGGCGTCTCGGCCGTGAGCAGCGGCAGCTGCATGGAGTGGAGCGTAAAGACGTACACGCCCGCGATCGCGAGCGCGCGACACCAAGGAGTCCGCAGCGCGGACCGAAGTGCACCTCTCCTGCCCACCTCGTCTCGCGTCTACCTCCGCTTCGGAGGACAGGTCAAGCCGACCCTCCCCTCAGGGGGCGGCTTCGGTCTTATGAAAGTGGCCCTAGCCAGATCGCCGCACCCTCGGGGCCGTCCACCGCCCGCTCCCATCCTGCCAGACGCTGGCCGAGCAGCGTGACCACCAGCGCGGAAGCGCCCTCGAGCGCGAAAGCCGCGCGATCAGGAGCGATTGCACGGGCGTTGGCGAGCAACTCACTGGCGCGGCGGGCAGCCGGAGAGGCTACGGCCGCCCGTCCGTTCACGTCCTCGAACTCCACTCCTTCTCCGACGCAGACCGCTGCCCGGATCACGACGCCATGGTCGAGAGCGCTTCGGGCGATCTCCTGGGCGAAGCGCGCCGCGCTGAGCAACGCCGCATCGCGGCCGCCCCGCGCCGGCGGTCGCTCGAACGCCACCACCGAGAGCACCGGACCCACCTGTGTGGCCGCCGACTGGTATGCCTCGAGGAACGCGCGCGCCCGATGGGCCACGAATCCGAGCAGCTCGTGTGCCTCCCGGACCGTCAGCTGCGGGCCCGGGTGGGCCACTTCACCGGCGTAGAACACGGCGCGCACGGGGGGGCGCTCCGGGATGGGAAGACCGGCATCGCGAAAGGCCCGCTCCAGCAGCGCGCGCGGCGGATCGAGGGAGAACCAAGTGCGCAGAAGGCGCAGCTCCGCCGCCGACCGTGGACCACGAGCGGCGATCTCGCTCAGCCGTTCGGCCTCTGTCGCCTGCGAGGGCGGCGGCGGCAGCTCGGAGCGGACGGCGCGGACCGTCCAGAACGGCAGGGCTTCGGGTCCGACCTGGATCGGCTGGAGCGTTTCTGCCGCCACGAAATCGACGTCCTGCAGCTCTCCCGGTCCGATGAAGCGCACCATGCGGTGGGCCCCGTCGTCGGTCGGCCGCGAGAGAATGGCGAGCGACACCCGGAGAGCTTCCTTGATCCGGTCCGCCAGCCGCTTCTCATCGAAGCCTGCCGCCGCCGGGTGCAGGCGTCCTTGCGCGCGCAGCTCGGCTGCGATGTCGCGCACCTCGTCCGTGAGCAAGCGGAAGACATCGAACATCGAGCCGAGGCGCTCGCTCTCTTGTTGCACGACCCGCACTACCGTCCGCAGGCGGGTGCGCACCTCCGGCAGGAACTGCGGCGCGACCAGCTCTTCCAGGCCCTCGAAGCGCAGCTGTGCCACATCCTCCGGCGAGAGGGCGCGCAGGCAGCTCCGGATGCTGACGGAGGTGGTGCCTTCGACCAGCCACGCATCGGCTATGGCGCGAAGCTGCGAGGGCAGGAGCACCGAGAGCAGCCGCGCCTTTGCTTCCCAGAGCGCGGTCACCGGCGCTCCACCCGCGGACTGCGCCCGCCGCTGGCGGGGGAGCTGCCGATCCTGGTGGCCACCTCGGAACAGCGAGCAGACGATGTGCGAAAGCGGGCCGCCCACGGAGGTGGTGAAAGCCAGCGCGCCGTCTTCGCGGAAACCCTGGCGGGACTCCGCTTCCAGCAGGTAGCGCCGGTCGACGCAGAGGAGATGATGCGCCTTGCTCACCTGGACGAGCCCGGACGCCCCCAGCGCGTGCCCGAAGGTGAGGAGCCCGCCCACCGGATTCGACCAACCCTCGGCCATGCGCTCCGCGCTGCGTTCCCAGCCGAGTCCCAGCGCCAGCAGGAAGGACAGCTCGATGCTGGGGAACGCATCGTGCACCACGCCGAAGGCGCAGGAGGTGAACGTGGACGCCGGCACCAGCGCGTCGTCCGCGCACGCCGCCAGCGCGCCGTACACGGCCGGCGCGAACAGCAGGGGCGCCTTGCGGTGCAGCAGGTCGGGATTGGTGGAGCCGTCGCCAATGCCGATCACCTCGGTCAAGGGCACGGTGCGGAAGCGCGGGTTCTTCGACGCCGCGATCGACTCCACCAGCGCCTCGTCCGAGGTGACGATGGTGGCGGCCGCGCCGCAGCAGGGCACCGCGATGTCGCTGGCATCGAACCACGGCGTTCGCCGGTTGTCGCGGCGGAACGGCCTTCCGGCGTTGATCCCGGCGGGATAGTTGGTGCCCACCTGCGCCTTGCGCGCCGCCACGCGCGCGAGAAAAGCTTCCAGGTCGCGCGGCGGCACGTCGAAGCTGCGCCGCATCACGTCCATCACCACATCGCCGACAGCGAGCATGTCGAGGCCACGCGCCTGGTCGTCCTCGCCCAGCACGGTGCGGATCTGGTACTGCGACACGTATCCGCCAGGAATGATCTGCCCCGCCAGCACCAGGATGGTCGCGGGCCGCTCGGCGTTGCGCGCCGCCCGCACCGCTTCGGCGAATGCCTGCGCGCCGCTGTCCGACGTGCCGACCACGAATTGGGCCCGCGCCCGGGCGGAAAGACCGAGCTGGACTTGAAGGCTCTGCGGCACGAGGCCGATGTTCACCCGCTCGTTCGGGTCGAGCCCCGGCATGGAGGTGACCAGCATGTCGGTGATCGCGTCGCAGGTGCGCCGCCAGTCGCGACCGGTCAGCGTGTGCAGCGTGGTCAGGGCCCGGTGCGCGGCAGAGGCCAGCAGGTCGGGCAGCGCCACCGGCTCGCGGATGCCGAAGGCCTTCTCCCAGTCTTCCGGACGCGTGCGGCCGTCATCGCCGCGGTTGGGATAGCGGAAGAAGAGGTGCGAGACCTCCTCGGGACGCAGCTCGGGATGCGGACCTCCGAAGAAGTCGCGGCGGCGGCGTGCGGGAGTCAGATCGCGCGGGCTCGCGCTGTACTCGCCAGTGACGACGAAGACCCTGCGACGCGCCATCGTCCCATCAAACACGCGGGCGCCCCTGGAGGGAAGCGCCCGCGCCGCGCAGCTACGGGTTCAGCACGTATCCTGTGCGGAGCGATGGCGGTCCTGTAGACTACCGCCCCGCAATGCCCGACGAAATCCCGGCGCGGGTCGACCGGCTCGAGCTGCCGTTCGACGCGCGCGGCGTGGACGAATTTGGCGTCTCGAAATGGCACCTGACCGCCGCGTTTCGCGCCCTCGCTTTCCTCTATCGGAGCTACTTCCAGGTCCGCTGCGCGGGTCTGGAGCACATCCCGCCGCGAGGGCGCGCGATGCTGGTGGGCAACCACTGCGGCGGCATCGCGCTGGACGCGGCGATGGTGATCGCGTCGTGCTTCCTGGAGCTGGAGCCGCCGCGGCTTGCGCAAGGGATGGCGGAGAAGTTCATCAACCGGATCCCGTTCCTGTCGGTCTGGGCGGCGCGCTGCGGCCAGCTCACGGGACTGCCGGAGCACGCGCAGCGGCTGCTCGAGTCGGATCGCCTCCTGCTGGTCTTTCCTGAAGGCGCCCGGGGGACGGCCAAGCTCTGGAAGGACCGGCTCTCTCTGGTCGACTTCGGGACCGGCTTTTTGCGGCTCGCGCTACGCACCAGGAGCCCGATCGTCCCCTTCGGGTTCCTCGGCGGAGGCGACGCCGTCCCGACCGTCACCAACCTGTACAAGCTGGGAAAGTTGATCGGCGTTCCTTACTTGCCGGTGACGCCCTGGGTCCTGCCTCTACCGCGCCCGGTTCCCCTCTCGATCCAGTACGGCGAGCCGCTCCGGTTCGAAGGCACGGGCACCGAGGACGACGAGACGATGCAGCGATACGTCGACCAGGTGAAGGGACGCATCGCGGATTTGATGCAGCGAGGCCGCCCATGAAGGTGCTGATCCCCGGGATCGCCGGGCTGCTCGCGCGCAAGGTGGCCCAGCGGCTGCTGGCGGAAGGGCACCAGGTGATCGGGATCGACCCGCGCGGCTGGCCCGGCGCTCCCGAGCAGATCGAGCTGCACCCGGTGGACATCCGCAAACGGGCCGCCGAGGAGGTCTTCCGGCGCCACCGGCCCGAGGCGGTGATCCACATGGCCACCATCTCCGCGCTCGTCGTCGACGCCGAGGAGCGCTACCGCATCAACCTGGGCAGCACGCGCGCTGTCTTCGAGCACTGCGCGAGCTACGGAGTTCGCCAGCTCGTGTTCGTGGGTCGGCACACGTACTACGGCGCGGGCCCGGACGCGCCGCTGTACCACACGGAGGTGGAGCCTCCACAGGAGCTGGGCACATATCCGGAGCTGGCGGACCTGGTGGCCGCCGATCTATACGCGGCCAACGCGCTCTGGCGCCTGCCGGAGCTGCAGACCGCGGTGCTGCGGATCTGCTACACGCTGGGGCCCGCCGGGCACGGGACCTTGGCAAGCTTCCTCAAGGCCCGCTTCGTGCCGATGGTGATGGGATTCGACCCGCTGTTCCACGTCATGCACGAGGACGACGCGGCGGACGCGATCGTGAAGGCGCTCTCGGCCAGGGCGCGAGGCGTCTTCAACGTGGCGGGGCCGCAACCGCTGCCGCTGAGCGTGATCGCCCACGAGGCGGGGCGCCGGGTGCTGCCGCTGCCGGAGACGCTGCTGGCGCGGCTCGTCGGTCGGGCCGGGCTTCCGCGCCTCTCGCACGGCGCGCTGGCCCATATCAAGTATTCGATCGTGGTCGACGCCTCGCTGTTCCGCCGGGAGACGGGCTTCGCGCACCGCTTCGACGAGCTGACGACCGCGCGGAGCTTCGCCGACGCATTTCCGCCCGGTGGACGTTCGAGCCCCATTCCCGCGCCGGGGTGAGAAGGGTTGCGATGATACTCTCGCGCAGGGAGCTGCTGCAGGCCGGAGTTTCCGCCGCGGCGCTCGCCGTCGGAGGACCGGTGTCGGCAGCTGGCATGCGCACGCGTCCCATCCCCCGCCGCAGCGAGGAGCTGCCGGTGATCGGGATGGGTACCTGGCGGACCTTCGACACCTCGGAGCGCGCAGCGCTGGTGCAGGTGGTGCGAACGCTGTTCGAGGCCGGCGGAAGGGTGATCGACTCCTCCCCCATGTATGGCCGCTCGGAAACGACGGTCGGCGAGGTGCTGGAAGACCTCGGCGAAAGGAAGCGGGCGTTCCTGGCCAGCAAGGTGTGGACGACCGGTAGGGAGGAAGGCATCGCCCAGATGCGCGAGTCCATCCGGCGCATGGGCCGCGTCGATCTGATGCAGATCCACAACCTGCTCGACTGGCGGACGCATTTGACAACGCTGCGCTCCTGGAAGGAAACGGGGGCGATCCGGTACTGGGGCATCACCCACTACTCGCTCTCCGCGTTCGCGGAGATGGAGACCATCGTGCGGGCGGAGAAGCCGGATTTCGTCCAGCTCCCCTACTCGGTCGGCGTCCGGGAGGCGGAGCAGCGACTCCTTCCCGCCTGCGCGTCCCAGGGTGTCGCCGTGCTGGTGATGCGGCCCTTCGAGGGCGGCTCGCTCTTCGCCGATGCGCGGAGGCGGCCGCTGCCGGGCTGGGCTGCGGAGATCGATTGCACGACCTGGGCGCAGATCTTCCTCAAGTTCATCCTCGGGCACCCCGCCGTCACCTGCCCCATCCCGGCCACCTCGAACCCCGCCCACATGGCGGACGACGTGCGCGCCGGCTTCGGCCGCCTGCCTGATGAAGCGATGCGGCGCCGCATCGTGAAGGAGCTGCTCGGGTGAAGGCTCGAGGTGCGGACGAGCCGTGGGTACGCCGGACGTCTGCGTAAATCCCCTGTAGATCCAATGCCATTTTCGCGTTCTCTTCCGTCCGCACTTGACATTCCCGGGGGCAACCCGCTATCGATGGCGGGCGATGTCGCTTCGCTCCCAGCTGGCTTGCGCCTGTTGTCGCCGCTCCGGCATGTCGTGCCGGGCGCGCGCGCGAGCCTGACGGCGACTTTCGTTCTCCCGCCTCATCGCTCTTTGCCGCCCGGCGTCTCCGTCGGTGTCGTCCGTTTCAGGCAAGGAGCTGCACGTGGATCTGTACCCCGTTTTCCTGCACCTGCACGATCGCGAAGCGCTGCTCGTCGGCGGCGGCAAGGTCGCGTCCGGCAAGCTCGACGCCCTGCTCGCGGCGGGCGCGCGAGTCACCGTGGTGGCGCCGCGCATCCTCGAGTCGCTCCGCCGGCCCGGCGTCCGGATCGAAGAGCGGGAGTTCTCGGCCGCCGACCTGGACGGGAAGTGGTTCGCCGTCG
>DATBZA010000059.1:0-65797 GCA_036513415.1 Myxococcales bacterium
CGTTCGCTGAGACGCCGCCGGGCTGCATGGCCCTGCGCCGCCACGCAGAAAGCGAGCCCGCCGGCGAGGCACTTCACGTGAAGCGAGAGACACGGGGCGGCGCATTCTGCGCGTCGTGTGCTTTCTGATGCGTCGGCGCGAGGGCCACGCACCCCGTCGGCTATCTGCGCGCGTCACACCGAGTCGACTCCGCGCACACCGCGCCCCGCGTTGGGTTGCTGAGGGAGGGAACACCAACTTGTCCCGGAACAAGCTCCGGGGACCGGCACCCCATCCGGCACGCCCACTACGAACTGGATCCGGGTCTCTACCCCTGACACGTGGTTCAACCGGTTGAACTACGCCAGAGACGCGCAACAGCCCAGACGCGGTAGCTTTGCAACTCGAACGCGTCGCGGGACCGGCGGCAATTCAGGTTCAAGCTGTCCCATTTGATTGGGGACAGATTGCCGGGTCTGACCCTGGGTGGTGCAGTCCGGGGACATCGCTGACACTGCAGACCGGCGACATCGATGACACGGACGCGGTGGAATGGGACTTGCCTCGGGACCAGCACACGGGCCGCCCCCGCCGTTCCACGAACAGCCAGACCAGCTCGCGCTCGGCAGAGCCGCCCGGATCTAGGGACCACGCACCGCAGAACTCGTTGCAAAATTTCCGGAACGAGTTCCGCGGCCTCCATCAACTTGTCCCGAGACAAGCTCCGGACCCGCTCCCAAGGACGCACCACCCCCCTATCTGGACAGCCAAGAGCGGTGGGCCCGACACGGCCGAGGTAGAAGGCCGGAGGAGCGCAGCTGCGCAGCTCGAAGTCGTTCCGGAACGGCGGCAATTCAGGTTCAAGCTGTCCCATTTGATTGGGGACAGATTGCCAGAGGGTCTGCCAGTGCCGGCGGGGTCCAGACCAGGTTGCTCAGCTCGTAGACGCTTTGGACCGGCGACATCGATGACACGGACGCGGTGGAATGGGACTTGCCTCGGGACCAGCATACGGGCCGCCCCCGCCGTTCCACGAACAGCCAGACCAGCTCGCGCTCGGCAGAGCCGCTCGGATCTACGCTCCACGCGCCGCCCTGCATCAACTTGCCCGGGACAAGCTGTCGGACCGGACCCACGGACGCCCGCCCCCTATCCGGACAGCCAAGAGCGGTCGGGCCCGGCACGTCCGGCACGCCCACGATGAACTGGACCTCGGGCTCCTTCCCAGCAAGCGGGCGGCTGGAAGGCGGACAGGCATGCGGTTGCCCTGCCTGGCGGTGACGCGATGCACATTCTTCCAGCGTTCGATTTTTCGACGGAGGAGGGATGACCCTGCGGGTGGCGCTCGTATCAACGCCCTTTGTGTCCGTGCCCCCGAGGGGGTACGGAGGGACCGAGTTGGTCGTTGGGGAGTTGGCCAAGGCGCTGACTGCGCGAGGCATCGAGGTGGTCGTGTATGCCACCGGTGACTCGGACCTGCCCGGCATCGAGGTCCGTTCCTACTTTCCGGCCGCTCAGTGGCCGCCTGACCGGGACATCGAGCGGGTGCACGCCACCTGGTCGCTCCGGGATGCTGCGCGAGACCCGCGCGGGTTCGACGTGATCCACGTCCATGCTCCCTGCGCGGTGGAAATGGCGCGGCTGTCGCACTGCCCGGTGCTGTGCACGCTCCACCACGATTTCGACCCCGAGCTGACCGACCTGTACCGGCGCGTTCCCCAGGTGAAGCTGATCGCCATCAGCCGGTCCCAGGCGCGGCGCGAGCCCGCCAAGGTGTCGGCGGTGGTGCACCACGGCCTGGACCCGTCGCGCTTCCGTTGCCTGCCGGAGCAGGGCTATCTGCTCTTCCTCGGCCGCTACGATCGGGTGAAGGGCGTCACCGAGGCCATCGAGGTGGCGGTGCGGGCGGGCGTGCCGCTGGTGATGGCGGGTGCGCCCCACGAGCGCGACTACTACCAGGAAGAAGTCGCGCCCCTGATCGCGAAGCACGGAGTGCTCGAGGTGGGGCCCGTCGGTGGAGACCGCAAGGCGGCGCTGATCGCGCGGGCCCGCGCGCTGCTCTTTCCCATCGAGTGGGAGGAGCCGTTCGGGCTGGTGATGATCGAGGCAATGCTGAGCGGTGTGCCGGTGCTGGGCACCTCCCGGGGCGCCGTTCCCGAGGTGGTGGACGACGGAATCACCGGCGTGATCTGCGACGACGCGACCGAGATGGTGGCCGCGGCCCGGATCGCGGACAAGTTGTTCGACCGCGAGCGGATCCGCAAGGAAGCGGTGCAGCGGTGGTCCGCCGCGCGGATGGCGGACGACTACCTGCGCCTGTACCGTACGGCGCACCTCGAAGAGCGCGCGGCGGAGGAAGACCAGGCAGACACCGCCGCGGAGGGATAGCGTGGCGGGCCGCGTCCTGGTCTCCATCCCGGCTGCGGAGTTGCTGGGGTATGAAGACCTCACCTCGCTGCCCGAATCGACCGGCACCGACAAGCTGGTCCTGAAGCGCGGCAACCTCTTCGCCGTAGCGGGGCGGGTGGGGGACATCTGGCCGCCCGGAGCGCGCGACCAGGGCGGTTACTTCGAGGACACGCGCTTCCTCAGCAAGCTGAAGCTGACCGTGGCGGGAGGGCCGCCGGTGGTGCTCTCGACGCAGACGCGGCCCGAATACACCTCGCAGGTGGATCTCACGGTCACCAACAGGATGTTCGGCGGCCTGTTCCAGGACCCGGTGAACTTCCTTCACATCCGTCGCGAGCAGATCATCGACGACTGCTTCGCCGAACGGCTCACCCTGACGAACTACCTGGTCCGCGACATCGACTACTGGCTGGAGTACGAGTTCGCGGCGGACTTCGCCGATCAGTTCGAGGTGCGCGGCGCGAAGCGGCGCGAGCGGGGCACTTACTTCCGGCCGCTGGTACACGACGATCGGGTCGTCTTCTGCTACCAGGGCCGCGACGGCGTCCTCTACCGGGCCGAGGTGTTCTTCCCCGCCCGGGCGCCCGACGAGATGGACGGCGGTCGCGCGCGCTTCAGCTTCCATCTCGGGCCCAACGAGACCGCCTCGCTGGAGCTGCACGCGCTCCCCTCCTTGCACGCGGTTCTCTCCGGGACATCAGTGCGCGAGGCCGCAGATGCTGCCCGGCAACCCGGTTTCCGCTCCCCCCCGATCATGACGGAAGAGCCCGAATCGGGCTGGCTGTACCCCGGCTCGCATCCGGCCTCCCATCCTCCCGCGCCCAGGCGATTCGACGAGCGCATCGCGCGCGCCCGCGGCGACTACCACCACTGGGCGGAGGCGAGCGGGTGCGTGGAGACCGACGAGGAGGCCTTCAACGGAGCGCTGGCGCAGTCGGTCGCGGATCTCAAGGCGCTCACCATCTTCTGGGAGGATCGCCGCGTCATCTCCGCCGGCGTTCCCTGGTTCGCATCGCCGTTCGGGCGCGACGCGCTGATCACCGGGTTCCAGGCGCTGCTCGTCAATCCGGACATCGCGCGCGACGCTCTCTTGTTCCTCGCCGCGCACCAAGGCCGGAAGGTGGACGACTTCCGGGAAGAAGAGCCTGGGAAGATCCTGCATGAGATCCGCCGCGGCGAGCTGGCGCGCACCGGAGAGGTGCCGCACACGCCGTACTACGGCAGCATCGACGCCACCCCCCTGTTCCTCATTCTGTATACCGAATATCTTCGGTGGACGAACGACCGGGCCTCCGGGGTCGCGCTGCTGCCGGCGGCGGAGTCCGCGCTCCGCTGGATCGAGCAGTCGGGCGACAAGGACGGCGACGGCTTCGTCGAGTACCAGCGCAAGAGCGAGCGCGGCCTGCGCAACCAGGGTTGGAAGGATTCCTGGGACGGCGTCCCGCACCTCGACGGCACTCCCGCGGAGCCGCCCATCGCTCTCGTCGAGGTCCAGGGCTACTGCATCGATGCGCGCCGGCGCATGGCGAGGCTCTACCGCCAGCTGGGCCGGCGCGAGGACGCGGCCCGATGCACGGTGGCTGCGCAACTGCTCAGCCGGAGGCTCGACGACGCGTTCTGGATGGAGAAAGCGGGCACCTACGCGTTGGCGCTCGACGCCAACAAGCGGCAGGTGCAGACAGTCACTTCCAACCCCGGACACCTCCTGTTCTCGCGCGTCATTCCGGAGCAGCGCGCCCGCCGCGTGGCGCGCACCTTGATGTCCCCGGAGAGCTTCTCGGGGTTCGGCATCCGTACGCTCGCCAAGGGGCAGCGCCCGTACAATCCGCTCAGCTATCACAACGGGACCGTCTGGCCCCACGACAACTCCCTCATCGCCATGGGATTCTCGAACTACGGGATGCAGAAGCTCGCCGCCCAGGTGTTGTCGGGTGAGTACGACGCGTGCCGCCAGTTTCGGCATTTCCGGCTGCCCGAGCTGTACTGCGGATTGGGGCGCAACGAGGGCGACCTGGTGGTCAGCTACCCCGTCTCCTGCTCGCCGCAAGCCTGGGCCTCCGGCGCGTTCTTCCTCATGCTGCGCGCCTGCCTGGGCCTCTACCCGGACGCGCCGCGCAAGACCCTGAAGATCGTCAACCCGCATCTGCCCGGCATGCTGCAACGCCTGACGCTGGAGCGCCTGCGGATCGGCGACACCTTGCTGACCCTGCAATTCACGCGCAGCGGCGACGGCTGCTTCGCCGCCGTCCGCGAGATGCAAGGCGACCCGCTCGCGATCCGGATCGAGGTCGGCGCCCAGACCGAGGAGGCATAGGAAGCGCCTTTCCTGGGGAACCGTTTTCCCTACGCCGCCTGCCTCTGCCCGAACACCGAATCCCGCAGGGCCTGCAGGGTGGAAACGCGCCGCTGTGCCAGCTCGCACATCTTGCGTCCACGCGCGGTCTGCTTGAACGCTTTCAGCAGGACGGCGCCGAGCAAGATCACGAACCCGCCGGGAAGGACGATCGCCGCGACGATGAGAGCGAGTTTGCGGTTCACGCTCATCAGGATGTGCATGTGGGATGCCAGTGCGAAACTCCCTGCGCGGTGCGCGGCGTGTTACACAGCGCCGCATGGCTCACGCTCTCGAGAGCGTCCAGGACGCGGGAGACCGGCTGCGGGCGGCAGGGTACCTGCCTTCGCCCGAGATCGCTTCCTGCGCGTTCCTGGCCGATCGGCTGGAAAAGCCGATCCTCGTCGAGGGCCCTGCCGGCGTCGGCAAGACCGAGCTGGCGAAGGCGCTCGCGCAGGCGACCGGGCGCACGCTCCTCCGGCTGCAGTGCTACGAAGGGCTCGACGAGGCGAAGGCGCTCTACGAATGGGAGTACGCCAAGCAGCTCCTCTACACGCAGCTGCTCAAGGACAAGATCGCGGAGACCATCGCCGGCGCCAGCACGCTCTCCGAGGCGGCGGAGCGGATCGCCGGGTCGGAGGATCTCTTCTTCAGCGAGCGCTTCCTCCTGCCGCGCCCCATCCTCGCCGCCATCCGCTCGAAGGAACCCGCGCTGCTCCTGGTGGACGAGATCGACAAGGCGGACCCCGAGTTCGAGGCCTTCCTGCTCGAGGTGCTGGCGGACAGCGCGGTGACCGTGCCGGAGCTGGGGACGGTGCGGGCGATCCACACCCCTCGCGTCGTGCTGACCTCGAACGCCGCGCGCGAGCTGTCCGACGCGCTCAAGCGGAGGTGCCTGCACCTCTACATCGACTTCCCGACGCCCCAGCGCGAGCTGGAGATCGTGCGCTCGCGCGTGCCGGGGGTCTCCGAGCTGCTGGCGCGCAAGGTGGTGGCGGCCGTCCAGGCGGTCCGCAAGCTCGATCTGAAGAAGCCTCCCTCCATCAGCGAGACGCTCGACTGGATGCGCGCGCTCACGCTGCTGAACGCGTCCACGCTGGAGCCGCAGCTCGTCGCCGACACGCTGTCCATCATCCTCAAGTACGAGGCGGACATCGCCAAGGCGAAGGAGCACCTCGGCTACATCGCGGGCGCCGAGCTCCGGTGAGCGCCGGTCGCCGCCCTACCGGTGCCGCCCGTCGAAGAGCGCTGACTCCCGCCGCGCCTGCGCCTGGATCTGCTGGTCGACGTAGCCGGGATACCCGATGCGAACGGACTGGTCGGTCACTTCGGCGAGCGAGAGGCCGCCCTTCTTGTCCGCCACCAGGAACCCGCCGCGCGACTTGAAGAGCAGATAGACCGCCGGATCGTCCACCGACATGCCCTGCTCCTCGGAGCGGTAGGTGTCTTCGCCGACCTGGATCAACACCACGCCCGGCGCGACCTGGCGGGACCCCGCGAATTGGAACGTCTTGAGCTCGGAGCCCCGGTTCGCCCAGGGCGCGAGGTTGTGCCGCTCGACGCCGGAGCGCCTCTTCATCTGCGCGATCACGCCCATCGTCTTCGGGTGCGTCAGCCGGCGCGCCGCGTCCCAGTCCCTGCGGACCACGCGCGAGAGGTACTGCTGCAGCGTCGCCTTCGCGAGGAAGACGTCCGCCGACTCCTCGTTCAGCATCGATTCCACGCTGGAATCGGGCGGCGGCCCGACCTTCGATGCCGCGCTCGCCGCCGCGCTGAGAAGCAAAAGTGCCGCAAGCATTCGGGTTTCCCTCCCCCCAGGACCCGTCCACTATCCAACGCCGCAGGCCCTGTGCGTCCCGGCCTGCTTCCCGGCGGAGGGTGCACATCGCGTGCCTGCCCCGCAAGGGGCCGCACTGCGTCAAGCGCTGGCGCGCTGGAGGGGGATGGCCATGGCGACGCGGTCCCGCCCGAGGCGCTTCGCCTCGTAGAGGGCGCTGTCCGCCTTCTCGATCAGGCTTCCCACGTCTTCGGCGTCGATACCGAGGGTGGCAACCCCCAGGGAAATGGTGACCGACAAAGGCGCGCGCGGGTCCGGTCCCGGCATCGAAGCAGCCGCCACGGCGCGCCGCAGCTTTTCCGCGACCTCCAGGGCCTCCGGCTTTCCCACGCGCGGCAGCACGACGCAGAACTCCTCGCCGCCGTAGCGGGCGACGATGTCGATCTTCCGGATGGTCCGGCGCAATGCGAGCGCGACGCCGCGCAGGACGCCGTCTCCGACGGTGTGGCCATGCGCATCGTTGATCCGCTTGAACAGATCGAGGTCGATCATCAGCACCGAGACCGGGTCCCCGAAGCGGAGCGAGCGCGACAGCTCGTTCTCCAGGCGGAGGAAGAGCTGCCGCCGGTTGGGCACTCCGGTGAGCGGATCGGTGAACGAGAGCTCCAGCGTCTGCTGGTACAAGCGCGCGTTGGCGATGGCCAGCGCCGCCTGCGCGGCGATGGCCTCCGCCAGCCGGATCTCCTGGGGGCTGAAGGAGTCCAAGCGCGGCCGGTTGAAGTTCATCACGCCCAGGATCCGGCCCTTGCTGCGCAGGGGGACGGAGAGAAAGGAGCCGACGGTTCGCGCCTGGGCCTTGTAGTGGAGGTAGCGCGTCTCCTTCGCCACGTCCGGCACGTAGAAGGTCTCCCCGCGCGCGGCGACCTCACCGGAAACGCCCTCGCCCAGGTGGAAACGCATTCCCCGCGCGTTTCGCGGCGCGGTCCCCGCCACCGCCTCGATCACCAGCTGGTGCGTGACGTCGTCGAACAGCATGACCGAGAACTCGCTGATGCCGAACCGGGCGCAGACGTGCCGGCCCAGCGTCTCGAGCTGCTCGGGAAGGTCCAGCGTGCCGGAGACGGCCTTGGAGACCTCCAGCAGGAGCTCCATCTCGCCGACGTGGGCCTCGAGCCGCGCGTTCATCGCCTTGAGCTCCTCTTGGAGCGAGAGATCCAGCGCCAGCTTGGCCAACGACTCCTTGGCCTCGATGTCGGCAACCGCCATGTCGGTGATGCGCGACAGCATGGTGTTGAAGCTGCGGGCGAGCTTGCCGAGCTCGTCCTCGCTCTGGACGCGGGCGCGGACCAGGAACTCGCCCAGCTCCGCGCGGGCCATCACGCGCGACAGGCCCAGGATGGGCTTGATCAGGAAGTGCCGGGCGGCGAGCGCGATGGTCATCCCGGCGAAGGTGAGCGCGAGCAGGGTGCCGAGGATGATGCCGGTGCGCAGCTCGTCGAATGCGAGGGCCGGGTCCCGCGCAGCGAGCCGGTGGCTGTGCGCCACCAGGGCTCCCAGTCCGGTCACCAGGACGACTGCCGAGGGAATGGCAGACGCGAGAATCAGCTTGAGAGCGAGCGACTGGCGGATGCGCGAGAGCACAGCCGGACGATTGTAGCGCCTCTGCGTTGTACTGGCTGCTTGTGGGTTTGGAACCCACATTCAGGATCTCTCAAGGAGGCCTCATGCGCGCCAAGGAAGTGATGACGAAGAATCCTGCCACTATCTCGATGGATGCGAACGTCGTGGACGTGGCCCGGGTGATGGCGGAGAAGGACTTCGGGTTCGTCCCGATCGTAGACGGTCAGGGTCGCGCCGTCGGGACGGTGACCGACCGCGACATCGTGGTCCGCGTGATCGCGAAGGGGCTCGACCCGAAGACGGCGAAGCTGCGCGACTTCGGAGGCAACGAAGTGATCTTCGTGCGGCCGGACGACGACGTCTCGCGCGCCCGCGAGCTGATGCAGCAGCACAAGGTCCAGCGGATCCTGGTCTGCGACGACCAGAAGAAACCGCTCGGCGTGATCAGCCTTCAGGACCTGGCCAGGGTGGAGGACGAGCGCGAGGTCGGCGAGACGGTGCAGAAGGTGAAAGAGGAGGGCGCCGCGGTACATTAGCCCGGCCGGTTTCAGGCGGCTCAGGGGTACGTGAGGGCGCACGCTACAGGCAGACCGCGAAGTCCGTTCCGCGCCGCGAGCGGCGCGGTCGTTTGGCGTGCGGCCGCAGCGCTCCTCGTCCTCTGCGCGGCGGCCCGCGCCGAGGAGATCCGCATCGAGGTCGCGCGAGGCGCCCGCGCCGCACGGGTCGTCGCGCGCGGCCGGTCCCACGCGATCACGCTGGGGGCTTCCGGACTGTCGGTGGACGGAAAGCCGACGGCCTCCGCCGAGTTCGAAGGGCCGCTGCGGCTCGACGGGCGCGAGCTGCCGGGACGTCTTCACGTGTTCGCGGATCGCGGGACCCTGGTGGCCGTCAACTCGGTCGATCTGGAGCACTACGTCGCGGCCGTGGTTGCGAGCGAAGTTCCGCCGAGCTGGCCGCGGGAAGCCCTTCGGGCGCAAGCGGTTGCGGCGCGAACGTTCGCGGTCGCGCAGAAGATCGCGCAGGGTCCGGGAGCGCGCGCGCATCTTGGCGCCTCGGTGCTGGACCAGGTCTACAAGAACGCGGCGCGGCCGGCGCAGCCGGCGGTCGAGGCCGCGCGCGCCACCTCCGGTGAAGTGCTCACCTGGGGCGCGGCGCCGATCGCTGCGTACTTCACCGCGAGCTGCGGGGGAACCAGCGAGAGCGCCGAGGCGGCGTTCAATCTCGCGCCAGGAACCACGCCTTACGTCCGGGGCGGGGAGGACGACGGCGATCTCCGCGATTGGACGGTACGGCTGCCGCTGGCCGAGATCACGGCTTCGCTGCGCAAGGCCGGACGCATGCAGGCGGAGATCCAGGGCATCGCCGTCCAGTCCCGCACCCAAGGCGGCCGCGCGCAGATGCTGGAGCTCGCCACGTCCTCCGGCAAGAGGCCCCTGCTCGCGGTGGAGCTGCGGCAGATCGTCGGCTACACCCGGCTCCCCTCGCTCCGCTTCGACGTGACCCTGGAGAAAGGGCTCGCCGTCTTTCGTGGCAAGGGCAGCGGTCACGGGGTCGGGCTTTGCCAATGGGGCGCGCGGGGCAGGGCGCTCGGAGGAGCGAGCTACCGGGAGATCCTCGCGCACTACTATCCGGGAGCGGAGATCCGCCGGATGTACTAGCCCCGGCCGCCGCAGGCGGCTCAGGGGCTACGCTTGAGCGTCAGACACGGCCGGCCGCCGCAGGCGTCTTGGCGAGCGCGGTGACTCGCGAGCAAGTGGTCATGAGATGCGTTCCAGGCTGACCTTGCGGTAGAGGAGCGCCAGGCCCACGAGCGGAAGCGGGTAGAGGACCACTCGCACCACCGCGGCCGTGATCGGGCGCCAGACGCCCAGCGGCACCAGGGCGGCCAACGCCCACGCGAGCGCCGAGAAGACCGCGATCAGCGCCCACAGGGAGAGGGTCTCGCGCCAGTGCCCGCGCAGCCGGCGCCAGGAATGTTCCAAGGCGGCGCGGCCGGAGAGGCCTTCCAGGACGACGAGGGGAGGGGCGAGCGAGAATCCCGCTGCGAGCACCAGGCCGGGGACGACGAAGAGCAGTGCTCCCAGCGCGACGAGCAGCGCGGCCATGAGCCCCGTCGCGAGCAGCGGGCCGATGCGCGCTCCCGCCGCGGCCCAGGCGTGCGCTGCTCCCGCCGGCCTGTCCTGGGTCAGCTCGAGCACCAGCGGCACCAGCGCGGCGTGGGCGAGAAAGAGCCCGGCGAGGAGCAGGCCGGCGGCGATCGCCGTGGCGTATGCGACGGGGATCAGCTGTCGGAGGAGAGGGGCGTCGAACTTGTCGCCGGCGACGCCCTCCAGCGCCTCGCGCCCGATCTGACGCGCGCGGGCGTCGCGGGCTTCGGCCGTCGGGGGAGGGCTCTCGCGCAAGTCGTGCTGCTTCTCCTGCACCTGTTCGCTTTGTGTGCGCGGTTCGGCCAGCCCCCCGGCGCTCAGGGCGGCGAGCCCGAAGACCACCGCGCCCG
Source organism: Myxococcales bacterium (assembly GCA_036513415.1). Taxonomy (GTDB): domain Bacteria; phylum Myxococcota; class Myxococcia; order Myxococcales; family 40CM-4-68-19; genus 40CM-4-68-19. The sequence goes on from DATBZA010000059.1 coordinate 10,615, forward strand.
TGGCGAGCACGTTCGCCGGGAGCAGGGCCACCGCGCAGGTGAAGACCAGGCAGCCGAAGTGCCTGCGATACAGCGAGAGCGATTGCGCGATCACGGCTACGCGGTCCGGAGCCGCGGCTCGGCGACCAGCGGCGCGCAGCCGAGCGCGCGCCGGTACAGCCTGCCGTGCCCGTCCGCCATCCGCTCCGCCGACAGCTCCGCCTCCACCCGGCGGCGGCCGCGCGCTCCCATCTCGCGCGCCTGCTCCGGCGCCGACAGAAGCGCGATGAGCTTTCCGGCCAGGGCGTCCACGTCGCCGTATGGCACCAAAAAGCCGTTCTCGCCCTCGTGGATCAGCTCCGGGTTTCCGCCCACCCGCGTGGCCACGACGGGCAGGCGCGCGGCCATCGCCTCCATCAGGCCGTTCGAGAGCCCCTCCGCGCTGGAGCAGAGACAGGCCGCCTGGGAGCGCGAGAGCAGGGCAGGCACATCGAGCCGGTGTCCGAGCAGCAGCACGCGCTCGGCCAGGCCGAGCTGCGCGATCCGGGCGGTGAGAGCTTCGCGCTCCGGACCTTCGCCGGCGCAGAGGAAGCGCACGTGCCGCAGCTCCGCGGGAAGCCGGGACACGGCTTCGACCAGCGTGCGGTGACCCTTCACCGGCCAGAGGTTGCCGATCACCGCTACCGCGGGTGCACCAGAGGGCAGGGGGAGCGGTGCTTGCAGGCCCTTCGCCGCGGCCCCGTCGAAATGCGCCAGGTCGATGCCGTTTCGCACCACCACGCAGTTCTCCGGCTTCACCCCCTCCTTACGGATGCAGAGGTCGCGGACGGCGTCGGCGTTCGCGACCACCAGGTCCGCGAACCGCGCATGGAGCTTTTCCGCCCGGCGGTGCCACCTTCCGAATCCGGCGCGCAAGTGTCCGAGGTCCACCCGGCTGATCACCGCCTTCGCTCCAGCGAGCCGCGCGGCCGCTAGCCCGAGCAGGTTGGTGTTGAAGTCGGTCGCGTGGACGACGCGGATGCCTTCCGCCCGGATCAGCGCGGCCATGCGGGCGATCTGCACGGCCGTGTTCGGCTGCATCAACGAGCCGTGCAGCGGAAAGACCTCCGGCTCGTGCCCGAGCGCGCGCACCGCCCCGAGCAGCGGGCCCGAAGCTTCCAGGCAGCCCACCACCGCGCGGAACCCCGCCGGATGCCGGCGCAGGCGCTCGACGAACTGGCGCTCGGCGCCCCCGATCCAGAAGCGGTTCACGAGGTGCAGCACCGGAATGTCGGTCGAGAACATGGCCCTGGCAGAGTGTGCATCGCAATTCCCATCCGCGAGTCCTTGACATGGACCAGCGTTTCGCAGACGACAGCGCGCCATGCGCAAGACTGTCGTCGCGGCCATCGACATGGGGTACGGCCATCTCCGGCCCGCGGCAGCGCTGGCCGACCACCTCGGCACCGAAGTGTTGCAGATGGACCTGCCGCCCCTGGGCCATGCCCGGGATCGCGCCTTCTGGAACCCGGTCCGGACCCTGTACGAGCCGCTCACCCGGCTGTCCCAGATGCCCGCGATCGGCCTCCCGTTGCGTACGCTGCTGAACACCATCACGGCGATCCCGCCGCTCTGGCCCTTCCGCGATCTGTCGGGCCCGAGCCAGGGCACCCGGTGGATGCGGAAGGCAGCGAAGATCGGAGTGGGGCGGAGGCTGGCCGAACACCTCCGGGAGACTTCCGCTCCCCTGCTCGCCACCTTCTACGCCGCGCCCATCCTCGCCGAGCTGCACGGCGCCGAGCGGCTTCACTGCGTGGTCACCGACAGCGAGGTGAACCGCGTCTGGGCCCCGCCCGATTCGCGGAGCACGAGCATCACCTACTTCGCTCCGACGGACCCGGCGCGCCGGCGCATGGAGTCCTACGGCGTCCCGCGCTCGCGCATCCGCGTCACCGGGTACCCGCTCCCGGGGGAGCTCGTCGGCCACGATCGGGCTGCGCTGAAGCGAAACTTCCGCGCCCGGATGGAGAGGATCGGCCGGCCTGGGAAAACGCCCCTGGTCGTCTTCGCGGTGGGCGGCGCCGGCGCCCAGGTGCCCCTGGCCAAGGCAGTGATCGCGGGGATGAAGAAGAAGGTCCTCGACGGCTCGCTGCGGCTCGCGGTGGTGGCCGGCCGGCGGCCGGACGTCGCCTCCGCGCTCAGCAAGGCGCTCTCCGCCCACGGGCTGGTCGGGCACGCGGGAGCGGAGCTCCTCTACGACCGCGACGTCTTCTCCTATTTCCGGCGCTTCAACGAGCTGCTCGCGCGCGCCGACGTGCTCTGGAGCAAGCCCTCGGAGCTGACGTTTTTCGCCGCGCTGGGGCTTCCCTTCATCGCCGCGCCGGCGGTGGGCGCGCATGAGGCGTGCAACCTGCGCTGGGCCACCGATCGCGGCGCCGCGCTCCCGCAGCACGACCCGGCGGTGGCCGGCGACTGGCTGCTCCAATGGGTCGAGGACGGCGTTCTCGCCAGCGCCGCGGAGGCGGGCATGTGCCTGCCGCAGATGGGGCTCTACGAGATCGCCGACCAGGTGGACAACGCCTGACTTTCCTCGCGCGGGAGCGGTGCCCGGTATAGAAGCGCCCCCGTGGATCTGGCCGAGTTCGACTACGAGCTGCCCGAGGACCTGATCGCGCAGGGCCCGCTGCCCGAGCGCGACGCGTCGCGGCTGCTGGTGTTGCCGCGCCGCTCCGGGTCCATGGACCACCGGCTGGTGCGCGAGCTGCCCGGGCTCCTGGCCCCGGGAGATGTGATGGTCGTGAACGACACGCGGGTCATCCCGGCGCGGGTGCACGGGCGCAAGGAAGGCACGGGAGGGAAGGTGGAGCTGCTCCTGGTCGAGCCGCTGGGGGGAGCGGACTGGCTGGCGCTCGGGCAGGCGTCGAAACCGGTGCGCGAAGGGGCCCGCGTCGAGGTGCTGGGCAGCCGGATCGAGATCGTCCAGGTGCGCGAAGGCGGGGAGCTCGTGGTGCGGCTCCCGCTGGAGGGCGACGCGCTCTGGAGGTTCCTCGACGAGGCCGGGGAGCTGCCGCTCCCGCCGTACATCCGCCGTGCGCCGGGGCCGGCCGATCGCGACCGGTACCAGACCATCTTCGCCCGCGAGCGGGGCGCGATCGCGGCGCCCACCGCGGGCCTGCACTTCACGCCCGCGCTGATCGAGGCCCTTCGCGCCCGGGGTATCGCGCTGGCGCCGATCACCCTGCATGTCGGACCTGGGACCTTCCTCCCCGTCCGCGCGCAGCGGATCGAGGACCACCGCATGCACCGCGAGCGCTACTTCGTGCCGGAGGAATCGGCTCGGGCCATCGCGCGAGCAGAGCGCGTGATCGCGGTGGGGACCACGGCGCTGCGCACGCTGGAGGCCTCGCAGGGACGGCCGGGCCCGGGCACCACCGATCTGTTCATCACCCCGGGATACCGGTTCCGCGCCGTCCACGGGCTCTTCACCAACTTCCATCTCCCCAGGAGCACGCTCTTGATGCTGGTGGCCGCCTTCGCCGGCCTCGACCGGACCAAGGCCGCGTACGGCGAGGCGGTGGCGCGGCGCTACCGCTTCTTCTCCTACGGCGACGCGATGCTGATCGCATGAACTTCACCGTCACGCACACCGACGGCGCCGCCCGGCGCGGCAAGCTGGTGCTGCCCCACGGCGAGGTGGACACGCCGCAGTTCATGCCGGTGGGCACGGCGGCATCGGTGAAGGCGATCGCGCCGGACGACCTGCACCGCATCGGCGTGCAGATCGTGCTGGGGAACACCTACCACCTGCTCCTGCGCCCGGGTCCTGGGCTGGTGGCGGAGCTGGGAGGCCTGCACCGCTTCATGTCCTGGGAGCGGAACATCCTCACCGACTCCGGCGGGTTCCAGGTCTACTCGCTGGCGGAGCAGCGCAAGATCAGTGAGGAGGGCGCGATCTTCCGCAGCCACCTCGACGGCAGCCGGCAGGAGTTGACGCCCGAGCGCGCGACGGAGATCCAGCTCCAGCTCGGCAGCGACGTCCTGATGGCGTTCGACGAATGCCCTCCCTCGCAGAGCCCGCGCGCCTACCATGAGGAGTCGCTCGCGCGCACCACCCGCTGGGCGCGCCGCTGCAAGGAGACCTGGCTGCGGCACGACCCGGAGCGCCGGCACGCGCTCTTCGGCATCGTGCAGGGCGGGCTTCTCGAGGATCTGCGCGAACGCCATGCAGGCGAGATCGCCGAGCTGGACCTGCCCGGGACCGCCCTGGGTGGCTTCTCGGTGGGAGAGGAGCGGCAGGCGATGTGGGAAGGCGTGGCTCGCGCCGCCCCGATCCTCGCCGCGCACAAGCCGCGCTACCTGATGGGGGTGGGAACGCCGGAAGACCTCCTCCGCTGCGCGGCGGCAGGCATCGACCTGTTCGACTGCGTCCTCCCCACCCGGGTGGCCCGGAACGGGCTCTTGTTCACGCGCAGCGGGCGCCTGCAGATCAAGGCAGCCCGCTACGCCAAGGATGCGCGGCCGGCCGATCCCGAATGCGCCTGCTACACCTGCCGGACGTTCTCCCGCGCCTACCTCAGGCACCTGTTCGCGGCCCAGGAGTTGCTCGCGTTCCGGCTGAACAGCATCCACAACCTCACCTTCTACCTGGATCTGATGCGCGGCCTGCGCGAGGCGATCGAGCGCGGCGGGACGCGCGCGTACGTCGCCGGCATGCTGGAAAGGTTCGCGGCCGGGGAGTAAGACGAGCGCCTGGGAGGTTGCACCCCGGTGGATCACCGCACGTTCCATCTCGGCGCCGTCCAGGCTCTCCTGGCCAACGGCAAGGGCTCCGCCCCGGTCCTCTGGGGAGAGCTGTCCGGGCTGCCGCTGCCAGATCTACTGAGTGTACTGTCTCACGGGCGCCGCACGGGCCTGCTCCTGGTCCGGGGGCGGGATGGCAGCGAGCGGGCGCTCGGCGTCGTGAAGGGGCAGGTGACCTGGGCTGCTTCGTCGGCCCTGGAAGAACACGACGTCCGCGAGGTGGCGTTCGGCCTGGTCCGGCTCCACCACGGCGAGTTCACGTTCTTGCGCGTTCCCGACGGCTTGCTGCCGGAAGGCGCGGGCGCGTCTACAACCGAGCTGCTGCTCGACGGCATGCGCCGGCTCGACGAGGCGACCCGCACGCCGGAGTAGAGCCCGCGTCCGGTTGCCGATGCCCGGCGCGGGTGCTAGAAGGTCCGGCCCCATTTCGGGGACACCATACAGATGGTGTCCCCCTGCGAAACAGGAGATTTGCCGCCGTGTTTGCATTGCTCGCCCAGGCCGCCGAACAGCCGCAGTCGCCTTTCGGGGCGTTCGGATTGCTCGTGCCGGCCGCGCTGTTCTTCGTGATCTTCTACTTCATCGTCATGCGCCCGCAGGCCCGCCAGCAGAACGCCCACAAGGACTTCCTCGCCAAGCTGGGGAAGGGAGACGAGGTGATCACCTCGGGCGGCGTAGTGGGGAAGGTGGATCGCGTCTCCGGCGACCTGGTGCTGGTGGAGGTCGCCAACAACGTCAGGCTGCGCGTGCTCAAGGCGCAGATCTCGGGGCCCTACAAGTCGGCGGAGGAGAAGCCGGCGGAAGAGCCTGCGAAGAAGTCGCCCTAGGAGAGCGGATGGATCGCGCGTGGTACTGGAAGGCCGGATTCATCCTGGCCGTCGCCGTCTTGTCGATCTGGGCCCTGGTGCCCAGCGTCACCTATTTCCGCCTGCCACCCGATCAGCGCAACGACTCCACCGTGTTCGAGAAGGCGCGGCCGAAGTGGGCGCCGGCCAAGCACCTGAACCTCGGGCTCGACCTGCAGGGCGGAATCCACCTCGTCATGGGCGTGGAGGTGGACCGGGCGGTGCGCGAGAAGGCGGTCCGGCGGGCGGAGGAGATCGCCGCCGAGATGGACCGCAAGGGCATCAAGGGTGTCGACGTGAAAGGCGACCCGGAAACGGGGATCGTCACCGTGACCGCCTCTGACATCGGCAAGGCGAAGGATCTCCTGAGCGAGTTCAGCGACATGTACGTCCGGCGCGCCTCGGGCAACACCGTCGAGCTGTCGATGCGGGACGATGCGGTCAAGCAGCTCAAGGAGAGCGCGGTGGATCAGGCCATCAAGGCCATCCGCAACCGCGTGGACCAGTGGGGCGTCTCCGAGCCCACCATCGCCAAGCGCGGCGACACCCAGATCCTGGTGCAGCTGCCGGGCTATTCGAACCCGGAGAAGGCAAAGGAGCTGATTGGTCGGACCGCGCAGCTCCAGTTCAAGATCGCCGACGACGTCGACACCAGCCTCACCAAGCTGACCGACCTGCCGCCGGGCATCACGCTGAACTGGGACCGCTACACCGGCGCCGGCGATGCCCTGGTCTCCTCACCCTATCTCGAGAGCAAGGACCGCAGGCTGCTTGCCGAGTACCTCAAGGACAAGGCACCGCCCGGGCATGTCTTCGCCATCGGCAAGATCGAGGACCGCATCAAGCGCGAGACCACGTACCGTTCCTGGCTGCTCGATCAGAAGCAGGGAATGACGGGCGAGTACATCACCGACGCGCGGGTCGCGTTCGACAACTCGCCTGGCGAGGGCAATCGTCCCTATGTGCAGGTGACCTTCAACCGCACGGGGGCGGAGCTCTTCGGCAAGCTGACGCGGGAGAACGTCAAGAAGCGGATGGCCATCGTGCTCGACGACACGGTGGACTCGGCGCCCATCATCCAGACCGAGATCCCCGGCGGCATCTGCTCGATCCACCTCGGCGGTCTGAAGCCGGTGAACGAGATCCTGGAGGAGGCGAAGGACCTGGTGGTGGTGCTGAAGTCGGGCGCGCTGCCCGCGCCGGTCCGCATCCTCGAGGAGCGCAGCGTGGGGGCCTCTTTGGGACCGGAGCTGATCCGGCGCGGGTCGACGGCGGCGGTGATCGGGTTGCTCGCCGTGCTGGCGTTCATGGCCTTCTACTACCGGTTCTCCGGGCTGGTCGCGGACGTCGCGCTGGTGCTGAACGGCCTGGTGGTGCTGGCCATCATGGCCGCGATCAACTCCACGCTCACCCTGCCCGGGATCGCCGGGTTCGTGCTCACCCTGGGCATGGCGGTGGACGCGAACGTGCTGATCAACGAGCGCATCCGCGAGGAGCTGAAGACCGGCAGGAACATCTCCGCTGCCATCAAGACCGGCTACGAAAAGGTGTTCTGGACCATCTTCGACGGCCACGTCACCGCGCTGGTAGCCGGGTTCGTGATCCGCGCTTACGGCTCAGGCCCGGTGCGCGGCTTCGCCACCACGCTGATCATCGGCCTGCTCGCCTCCATGTTCACCTCCATCGTGGTGACGCGCGCCATCGTCGAATGGTTCGTCTCGCATGGCCGCCTCCACAAGGCCGTGAGCTTCTAGGAGCTGCGTCATGCAAATGAAGTATTTCGACCTGATCAAGCCCGGCACCACCCACGACTTCGTCAAGTACCGCCGCATCGCGGTGGTGGTGTCGCTGATCGTGAACACGCTGGTGCTGCTCGGCGTTCTGGTGTGGCCGCGGCTCAACTACGGCGTGGACTTCGCCGGCGGCACCGAGATGCAGGTCCACTTCAAGAATCCGGTGGACCCGGGTGAGATCCGCGACCTGATCAGCCACCTGGGATTCGGCGAGCCCACCGTCCAGGCCTACGGCAGCAAGAGCGACAACCAGTTCCTCATCCGGGTCGAGCGCATCGCGCTGCTCACGCCGGAGAAAGCGAAGCAGATCGAAGACTCCGTCAAGCAGGCGTTGCCGGGGCTGCAGAGCTTCCGCTTCGACCCCGAGGTGGGCGACAAGCTCGACTTTTACTTCAAGCAGCCGGTCGACGAGAACGCGCTGAAGTCCGCGGTGGAGAAGCTGGGCACGCCGGTGAAGGAAGTGCGCAAGCTGATCGCGCGCGAGGGGCAGGAGCAGGAATACACCGTCATCACGCAGGGGACCGCCGACAAGATCGGCTCCGCCCTGCGCGAGAAATACGGGCCGGACCAGGCGGAGGTGGTCCGCACCGACTACGTCGGCCCGCAGGTCGGCAAGCAGCTGCGCGTCGACGGCATCCTCGCGGTGGTCTACGCGATCGGGATGATCCTGGTGTACGTCGGGTTCCGGTTCGACTTCCGCTTCTCGCCCGGCGTAGTCATCGCGCTGGTCCACGACGCCATCATCACCCTGGGCTTCTTCGTGGTCAGCCGGCACGAGTTCAACCTGACCTCGGTGACGGTGATCCTGACCGTGGTCGGCTACTCGGTGAACGACACCATCGTCATCTACGACCGCATCCGCGAGAACGCGAAGAAGCACAAGGGCCGGTCGCTGCGCGACATCGTCAACCTCTCCATCAACGAGATGCTCGGCCGCACCATCCTCACCTCGGGCGCCACCGCCCTCTCGCTGGTCGGACTCCTGCTCTACGGCGTCGGCACCATCTGGGACTTCGCCGCCGCGATGCTGGTCGGCATCATCTCCGGCACCTACTCGACCTGGTACATCGCCAGCCCGATGACCATCTGGCTCGAGGAGCACGCCGAGCAGCGCAAGGCGATCGCCGCGGCCCAGCCGAAGGCGAGGAAGCCGGACAACAAGTCAGACGACAAGAAGCCGGACAGCCGCCCGGCCGCGGCAGCGCGATAAAGAACCACCTGCTCGCGGCCGCCAAAGGCGGCTTGGCGACTACGCCTGAGCGCGGTGACTCGCGAGCACGCGTTATGAGATGCGTTCTAGTCAGGTGCTCGTGCTAACAAGCACGAATGCGCTGGCAGTTCGGGGAAGGGACAGGGCGGGACGCCGTGCAGCAGGGCGCGCGGCTCGCTTCGGTGCTCGGCATTCCAGCTCCCGTCGGCCGCGTGCTCTGGGCCAGGGGGTATCGCGAGCCGTCGCAGGCGGAGCGCTTCCTCGAGCCCCGCTTCGAGCACCTGCCCAATCCATTCGAGCTGAAGGGGATCGAGGCGGCGGTCTCGCGCCTGCAGCGCGCCCTCGCGCAGGGCGAACGCGTCTGCGTCTACGGCGACTACGATGTCGACGGCGTCACCAGCACGGCGCTGCTGGTCTCGGTGCTGCGCAAGCTGGGCGGCAACGTGGAGTTCTACGTTCCCCACCGCCTGGTGGAAGGGTACGGGCTGAACGTTCGGGCCCTGGAGAAGCTCGCCGCGCGCGGGACCCGGCTGGTGGTGAGCGCCGACTGCGGGGTCACGGCGGTGACCGAGATCGACGCGGCCGCGAAGCTAGGGCTCGACGTGGTGGTGATCGATCACCACACCGCCTCGCAGGACCTGCCCAGGGCCCTCGCCATCCTCAATCCGCACCAGCCGGGCTGCACCTTCCCGGGCCGCGAGCTGGCCGCGGTGGGAGTCGCCTTCCATCTGCTGCTCGCGCTGCGCAAGCGCCTGCGCGAGGCAGGGTGGTTCGCCAGCCGGCCCGAGCCCAACCTGCGCGAGGTGCTCGACCTGGTGGCGCTGGGGACCATCGCCGACGTGGTGCCGCTGACGGGACCGAACCGGGTCCTGGTCCATTTCGGGCTCAAGGAGCTGGCGCGAGGAGCGCGGGTCGGGGTGCTGGCCTTGAAGTCCGTGGCGCAGCTCGCGGGCGAGGTCACCGCCGGAGACGTCGGCTTCAAGCTCGGCCCGCGCATCAACGCCGCCGGCCGTCTCGATGACGCTTCCGTCGGGGTGCGCCTCTTGCTGTCGGAGGACCCGCGCGAGGCGCGCGCGCTGGCCGAACAGCTCGACCGCGCCAACGCTGAGCGGCAGGATCTTCAAGTGCGCATCGCGAACGAGGCCATCGCGCATGCCGAGAAGCTCGGACCGCCCGAAGCGCGGCGCACGCTGGTAGTGTCCTCGTCCGGGTGGCACGTCGGCGTCGTGGGCATCGTGGCGGCCCGGCTGGTCGAGCGGTTCCATCGGCCGGCGTTGGTGATCGCGGAAGAGGGCGGTGTCGCCAAGGGCTCTGGCCGGAGCGTCGAGGGCTTCCACCTCTACGATGCGCTGGCCCGCTGCGCGCACCATCTGACGAAATTCGGCGGCCACAAGCACGCCGCCGGCGTGACGCTCGACACCGGCCGCATATCGGACTTTGCCGAGGCGCTGGAAGCGGAGGGAAGGGAGGCGCTGGACCCGGCCCAGCTCTCAGCGCGGCTGCGCATCGACGCGGAGCTGCATCCACGCGAGGTGCGGATGGAGCTGGCCTCGCAGCTCCGCCGGCTGGCGCCGTTCGGAGCGGGCAACCCGGAGCCGGTGTTCTTCTGCCGCGAGCTGGCGGCGCACGAAGTGCGGCTCCTGCCCGACAAGAAGGGAACCGGCCCCGGACACCTGAAGCTGCGTCTCGGCGAAGCCGGCCCCCGGGTTTCCGAGGAAGAGTCCATCGCGCTGGAGGCCATCGGCTTCAACCTCGGCGGCACCGTTCTAGCGGTGGGCACCCGCCTGGACGCCGCTTTCCAGCTCACGGTGGACAGCTGGAACGGAAGCGAACGCCTGCAGCTGAAGGTGAAAGATCTGAAGATCTAGAACGCGTGTCACAACCGGAACTGCCGAATGACCTCGCTCAAGCGTAGCCCTGATACGTCGACGCCGACGTTACGCCGACGTCGACGTGGCCGTGGGCGCCATCATCGACACCGCTGTGTACCAGGCACACCCGACATGCCCGGTCGTCCACCGCCACGTCGCCGTCGCCGTCGCCGTCCACGCACACGACAACGTCAACGACGACGACCACGTCAATCGCTTGACTGAGCGGCGCTGGGCTAGCGCAAGAAGCGCGGGCCGCAACCGGGCGGACCGCGCTCCTCACCTCGTTCAGATTGAAGCCGCCAGCGCTGGCCGCCGGCGTGCTTCCCTGCCCGCCACCCCCTAGGCCAGCCCCCACTTCACCTTGCCGTGCGTGAAGAGCGCGCCCGCGCGCGCCGCTTCCTGCATCCGGATCCGCTCCGCCGCTCGCTCGAATTCGTGCTTGCACTTCTGCGAACAGAAGAAGTAGCGGCGCTTCTTGTATTCGCTGGTCGGCGTGCCGTCGCTGCTCTCCACCGGCACTCCGCAGATGGGGTCGTACGACCGTCCCTTGGTCCTGCTGTCGCCCGAGTTCACGTGCCGTCCCCCCGCCTACCGCAACGAATTCCGCGAGTTGCAAGGTCGACGCCGCACTTGCGTACGCGGTGACGCGCATCACGGTGCGTGAAGCCCTTCCTCGCATGGGAATTCTTCTGCACACTCCGGGCGCCCACGGACCACTCCGGAGCAGGCGTTTCCGCCGCCCGCGATGGGCGCGCCCTACGCTCGCCCGTCATCTCCGCCGGCCGCGTCCGGCCGTCCGCGCTGGAGGCGTCCGAAGGACGGAGCGCGGCCTGCGCGCGCAGGAGCAGGCCCGCCCCCAGCAGCAGGGCGCAGGTGGTCTGCCCGGAGAGGAAGAAGCGTCCCATGCGCGTGACAATCTGCAACGCGACGGCCAAAACGCAGCAAAAGCACGTGCGCCCGCCTGCTTGCAGGCTCGCCCACCCACCGGATTCGTGCTAACCGGAGCGCCCCCGGGAGGAACGAGTACGTGGCCGAATTCATCCGCGATCTGAAGCGCACGCATTCCTGCGGCGAGCTGACCGCCAAGGACGTGGGCAAGGAAGTGGTCCTCTTCGGCTGGGTGCACAACCGCCGCGATCACGGCGGAGCGGTGTTCATCGACCTGCGCGACCGCGCCGGGCTCACGCAGGTGGTGTTCGAGGCGGACGCCGGCAAGGAGCTGCACGACCTCGCCCAGGAGCTGCGCTACGAGTACTGCATCGGCGTGCGCGGAAAGGTCGTCTCCCGCGGAGACAACCTGAACCCGCGGCTGGTCACCGGCGAGATCGAGGTGCACGCGGACAAGCTCACCATCTTCAACCGCAGCGAGACGCCGCCGTTCCTGATCGAGGACAAGATCGACACCGCCGAGGAAAAGCGGCTCCACTACCGCTACCTCGACCTGCGGCGGCCGCCGTTGCAGCGGACGCTGATCAAGCGCAGCCAGATGAACGCGGTCACGCGTCAGACGCTGAACCGGCTCGGCTTCCTGGAGCTGGAGACGCCGTATCTGGTCAAGTACACGCCGGGCGGCGCCCGGAACTTTCTCGTGCCTGCCCGCCTGAACCCGGGAAAGTTCTATGCGCTGGCGGAGAGTCCCCAGCTGTTCAAGCAGCTCTTCATGGTCGCCGGGTTCGAGCGCTACTTCCAGATCGTGAAGTGCTTCCGGGATGAGGACCTGCGCGTCGATCGGCAGCCGGAGTTCACCCAGATCGATCTGGAGATGTCGTTCGTCACCCAGGACGACGTCTTCGCCGCGGTGGAGGAGCTGATCACCGCGCTCTGGCGCGAAGTCCTGGGCGTTTCGATCCCCGGGCCCTTTCCGCGCATGACGTACGAGCAGTCGATGCGCGAGTACGGCAACGACAAGCCCGACCTCCGCTTCGCCATGCAGCACGTAGACCTGACCCGGCTCGTGGCGGAGCACCAGGGCGGCGGGGTGCCCATGTGGCAGCCGTTCGCCACCGTCGCGCCCGGCCAGATCGTCAAGACCCTGAAAGTGCCGGCCAGCGCGAACTTCTCCCGCACGGAGGTCGACAAGCTGGAAGAGATCGCCAAGGGCATGGGAGCGCGCGGCCTGGCGCGGGCGAAGGTGGGCGAGAACGGCGAGTGGACGCAGAGCCCGCTGGCCAAGTCGATCACGAAAGAGGCGCGAGAGGCGATCAACGCGGCCGCGGGGGCGCAGCCCGGGGACATCCTGCTCTTCCAGTTCGGCAAGGAGAGCCTGGTGCACACCGTGCTCGCCAACCTGCGCCTGTACCTCGGCAAGCGCCTGGGCCTGATCCCCGAGTACGGCACCCGGGATCCCAAGCAGCCCGACTCCTGGAGATTCCTCTGGGTCGTCGACCCCCCCCTCTTCGAGTACGACGAGGAGCACAAGCGCTGGGTCGCCGCGCACCACGCCTTCACCCGTCCGCACGACGAATCCATTCAGTATCTGGAGAAGGATCCGGGCAAGGTGCTCTGCTACCGCTACGACCTGGTGCTCAACGGGTTCGAGGTCGCCGGCGGCTCCATCCGGCTGCACGATCCGGCGGTGCAGGAGAAGGTGTTCGCCGCCATGGGCATCACGCCCGAGGAAGCGAAGCAGAAGTTCGGGTTCCTCCTCCAGGCGCTGCGGTTCGGCGCGCCGCCGCACGGAGGAATCGCTCTGGGGATGGACCGGCTCGCTTTCCTGCTCACCGGCGCGGAATCGCTGCGCGACGTGATCCCCTTCCCCAAGACGCAGAAGGGAACGGACCTCATGACCGACGCTCCCGGAGAAGTGGAGCCGCAGCAGCTGCGCGACCTGCACATCGCCGTCACCGACAAGCCTCCGGCGTGACGCCTCCGAGGCTCTTTGTCTGGACGGCGGCGATGGTGGTGGCGGCATTCGCGGTCCCGCAAGGCGCGCCCCTGCTGGGCATGGACGTCACCGCGCGGCTCTGGAATGCGCTGCGGCTCACCGCGCCATTCCTCTCGCAGGTGGGCGACGTCATCGCCGGCGCGACTGGCGGGTTGGTGGTCGGACTGCTGCAGGCGCTCTCCTCCAGGAGCGCCCGCGGGCGCTGGGTGCGGATTGCCGTATTGGCGGGCGCCGCGGTCGGAGCGGCGCATGCTTTCTACGCGCCTTTGACGATCGTCGCCGCTCCCGTCGCCGGCGCCGTGGCCGGTCTCTTCCAGGCCCCGCAAAACCCGCGTTGGCCGCGCGCACAGGCCCTGGCCGCCGCCTGGGTAGCGCTCGCGGCGATGCTGCCGTTCCCGCGCTGGGTTGCGGCGGCGTTCCTGGTCGGCGCGGCCCTGATCAGCACCTGGGGCATCTCCTACTCGCCACCGCCGCAGCTCCCGTCGGTCCGGTAGGTGTCCATCATCGCCGCGATCTCATTCCTGCCCCTGGCGCGGGCCGCCGCGTAGGCGTCCATGCACTGCTGCGGACAGCAGACGTCGTCCTCGGTCCACCACTGGTCGGTCTTGCAGGAGGGCATGGAGATCGCACACGCGTCGTAGGTCCGCAGCTTGCCGTAGGTGCACTCGCTGATCCGCCGCGTGCACGCGGCGAGCGCGCTCGGCGCATCCGTCCGCTGCATCGGGACGGGGAGAGGCGGCACCTGGATGCGCTCGGGCCGAGGCCATGGGTCCGCGCGCTGGTTGCAGCGCCGCAGGATCGCCGCGCGCTGGGGATCGTTCGCCGGCAGCGCATCCGCGACGGGCAGCGCGGCCTCGCAACCGCCTTTGATCGCTTCCCGGAGCGCCGCCATCTTTCCCATCCGGTTGCATCCGGGTTGCGCGGCGGCCTGCCCCAGCCGATTGGCGAGCGCCAGCTCAGCCGCGGCCGCTTCGCGGTCCTCCTGCGATGCAAGGAACCCGCAGAGCCGCCGCGCCGGATCCCGCGATCCCCGCTCCTGGAGCGCCGCGCACTTCTCGAGCTGTTCCCGGGGCGCCGTGCGCGACAGCTCGTCGAGGGCACGCGCGCACGCGTTGGGCGAGCGCACCAGCCCATCCGTGCAGCAGCGGTCTTCGTTCACGCGGTTGTACAGATCGGCGAGCGCGACGCTTCTCGTCGCGGGCCGGACCACGAACAGCCACGCCGAGAGCCCAAGAACCAGCACCACTGCAACCCGCGTGGCCACTCCTGCAATCGTACTGACACCTCCTGGTTCACCAAAAAAAGATCTCGGCGTGCCCGGCGTGCTCGGCGTTTGATCCGAAGCGCCGGATTTCCTTGCGACGCGCAGCGTCATCGGCGACCATGCTTCGGTGACCGCCCTGCTTCCGAGCGCCAGCGCTCGAGGGAAGGCGCTGCGGCGCGAGATCGCCGCGCTGGATATCGAGGCTTCATGCGAAACGGCCGACCTCTGGGCCGCCTCGCGCGACTGTTCGCCCACCGCGCTCCTCTGGACCCGGGCCCGACTCACGCCGCATCCGCCGGACGTGGTCGCCTGGCCGGAGAACGTGGAGCAGGTGGCGGCGCTGGTGCGGCTCGCCGGCCGGCGGCAGGTCCCGCTGGTGGCGCTGGGGGGCGGCACGGGAACCTCCGGCGGCGCGGTCCCGTTGCGCGGCGGGATCGTGCTCGACACCAAGCGCCTCACCCGCCCGCTCAGCATCGACGGCGCGCGACTTACGGTGGACGCCGGCGCCGGTCTCAACGGAAAGCGGCTCGACGAGTTGCTCTCGAAGGAGAAGATGACGCTCGGGCACGCTCCGGCCTCGCTGCGGACGGCCACGGTGGGGGGATGGCTCGCCACGCGAAGCGCCGGGTTTCTCTCCACCCGGTACGGGTCGGTGGCGGACATGGTGGTTTCGCTGACCGCCGTGGACGGCGCGGGCGAGATCTTGCGCACGCTCGAGGGTCCGAGCGCCGGACCGGACCTGGCCCAGCTCCTGCTGGGCAGCGAAGGCACGCTGGCGATTTTCACCGAGGCCCGCCTGCGCGTCTGCCGGCGGCCCCGCGAGAAATGGCTGCGCGCGGTGCGCTTTGCCACGCTGCGGGAGGCGCTGGGCGCGGTTCGCGAGGTGCTCCGGGTGGGACTGCGGCCGCCGATCGTCCGCCTCCTCGATCCGCTCGACACGCTCTTCGCCGCCGCCGATCCGATCCACGTGCCGCAACCGCTGAAATGGCTGGCGGAAGGCGCGCAGGGGGAGGCCCTCCGGCTGGCGCTCCGCGCGCCGCTGCTGCTGAACCGGCTGATCGACGCGCTGCCGGCGTCGTCGGTGGTCGTGCTCGGCTTCGAGGGCGACTCCGAGGATGACGCGGCGGAGGAAGGTGAAGCGGCGCTGACCATCTGCCGCAGCGCGCGGGGCGACGATCTCGGCGCGGCGCCCGCGGAACGGTGGCTGGCCACCATCCACCGGCCGTCGTGGCGGCAGGCGCCGCTCTTCGCCGCGGGCGCGTTCGTGGAGACGCTCGACGTGGCCACCACCTGGGAGCGCGCCGAACCCCTGTACCAGGCCGTCCGCCGGGCGGCTCAGGGCCTTTCGCTGGTGCGTGCCCACTTCGCCAACGCGGCCAAGGAAGGATGCGCGGTCGAGCTTTCGCTCTTCGGTCTCGCGGGGGTGCCCGCAGGCGAGATCGCCGGCTGGTCGAGGGAAGACGCCGAGGCGGACTTCGAGCGCGCGGAGCAGGCGCGAGAGGCTGCATGGAGCGCTGCGCTCGGGGCGGTCGCAGACGAAGGAGCGACCATCTCGCACCACTCCGGGGTCGGGTCGGCGCGCCAGGCGTTTCTCCGCCGCGAGCTGGGAGAGGGAATGCGCCAGCTCCGGGCGCTGAAGAAGGCATTCGATCCGCACGGCATCCTCAATCCCGGGAAGCTGCTCCTGTGATCGCGCGCGACGATCTCGCCGCCACCGGGGTGGCGCTGGTGGACGATGGAGAGGGGGTGCGCGTGACACCGCCGAGCACGGTGTCGCTGGCGCGGGCGGTGGCCGTGGCCCGAGGCTACCGGCTTCCGCTGCGCATCCGGGGAAGCGGCGACGCGCCCGCGAACGCGCCTGCCTCCGGCGTGCTCTTCGATCTGGCCTCGCTGGACCGCATCGCATCGGTGGATGCCGCCAACGGGCTCGCGCGGGTGGAGGCGGGTTGCAGCGTGGCGGCGCTGGAATCGGCGGTTCGGCGTTCCGGGTGCACGCTGGGCCCGCTGCCACCGTCCGTGCGCGCCGGGTCGGTCGGCGCCTGGCTCGCCGGGCCGACGCGCGGCCAGCGAGGCATCCCGGGCGCCCGCCGGCAGACCGCCGCGCTCACCGTCGCAGCGGTCCTGGCGGATGGGCGCATCGCGGAGGGGCGCCCCGCGCCGGCCAAGTCGGTGGGTCCCGATCTCGATCAGCTCGCGCTCGGCGGCGGCGGTTCGCTCTGCATCATCGCCGCGGCCTCGATCCGCCTCTACCCGGCGGCGCTCGCCATGCCCAGCGCCTGGCGCTGCCCGGACGTGGCCGGCGCGATCGCGGCCCTCGAGCGCGTCTGCGAGCACCGCCTCGCTCCGGGGCGCGCCAGAATCCAGGCCGGGCCGGACGGCGCCACGCTCGGCATGGCCTGGGAAGGTCTCCAGAGCGCGGCCATCGAGCGCGATCGGGCAGCGCGGATCCTGCGCGAGACTTGCCTGCCAGCCCCGGAGGTGCCGCCCAACTTCGTCCGCGAGCCCTCCCAAGGACATCCGGTGGAGGTGGACGCGCGATGGGCCAGCCTCCGCTCCTGGTCGTCGCACGGCGATCTCCACCTCTTCGGCTTGCACGCCGGCGGCGCGTTCGCCGTGCTCTCGTTGCCGGAAGCGGGCGGGGCGGAGCAGGGAGCCGCTCTAGCCCGCGCGGCCGGCGCGCGCGTGATCGCGCCACGGCGGCTGCGCGATGCCGGACCGGGCTGGGAGGCAGCCGGCGCGGGCGCCGCCTGGGAGCGACTCGTCGGCGCTCTAGGAATCGAAGCGTGATCGCCCTCCGGCAAGAGCAGGAGCTCTGCGAGTACTGTCCCAAGATGTGCCGCTTCGCCTGCCCGGTGAGCGAGGTGACGGGGCGCGATGCGCTCACTCCCTGGGCCAAGGTCTCCCTCGCGGCCCTCTGCGGGCGCGAGCCCGATGCCTCCGCGACGCTGGCCTTCGCCGGCTGCACAGGGTGCGATCGCTGCGTGCACCATTGCGCGCACGCCAATGACGTTCCGGCGATGCTGTTCGCGGCGCGCGCGACCGCGGTCCGCGCCGGCGTCGCTCCGCGATCCTGGGCCGATCTGGCCCTGCGCTTCTCCACCCAGGGGCACGGCGAGACCCGAGATCTCGCCGCCGTGCGCGCGGGCCTGCCGGAAGCGCGAGGAGAAGCGATGCTGTTCCCCGGCTGCGAGGCCCTGGCCCAGGGTGGCGGGGAGGTGCGCGAAGCGCTCTTCGTGGCGGAGAAGCTGGGCGTGCCGCTTCGGTTGGCTCCAGCGGGCGCCCTCTGCTGCGGGCGCAAGCTGCTGGAGGGCGGCCATCCCGAGTTGCACCGGGCGCACGGGACCCGGGTGCGCGCGGCGCTCCTGCCCGGGCGGGGACCGGTGCACGTGGTGTTCCTCGATCCAGGATGCGCCCAGGACGTCCTGAAGAGCTGGGAGCTGCCGGCGGGATCGCGGGTCGAGCACGTCACGACCTATCTCGCCCGTCTCCTGGTGGCCATGCCCGAGGACGAACGGCCGCCGCCGTTGCCGGAAGCCCTGACCTTGCACGATCCCTGCGCGCTCGCGCGTGGTCTGCGCGAGACCATCGCGCCACGGGCGCTGCTGGCGGCGGCCGTCAGCGAGCTTCGCGATCCGGTGCGGTGCGGCGTGGAGACGAGCTGCTGCGGGGCCTCCGGCCTTCTTCCGGGCACGCTGCCCGACGTCGCCCGCCGGATCGCCGAGGAGCGCAAGGCGGAGCTGGGTGGGCCCGCCGCCACTTCCAGCCCCGCTTGCGCAGCCGCCCTGGGCGCGACTGCGATAGTCTCCGTCCTTGCGCGCTGGCTGGCGCAGGGGACGAATTGAAACCATTCCTGGTGGTCAATCCGCGGTCGGCCAACGGGGTCACCGCGCGCCACTTCGACGGGATCGCGCGGGTGGTGCGGGACGCCGTGGGGGACGTGACGCACGCATTCACCGAGCGGGCCCTGCACGCAGCCGACCTGACTCGCGAGGCGCTGCGCGCCGGCCATGACCTCATCGTCGCGGTCGGAGGCGACGGCACCATCAACGAGGTGGTCAACGGGTTCTTCCAACCGGCCCGTCCCGGGCAGCCGCCGAGGCCGATCCGGCCGGGCGCGGCCCTGGCCTTGCTGCCGCGGGGAACAGGAGGAGATCTGCGGCGCACCCTCGGGCTCGACGGCGACCTCCGGAGCTGTGCCGCGCGTCTCAAGGGAGAACACGCCGCGGTGGACGTCGGCCGCGTCGACTACCTCGACGACGACGGCCTCGCCGCGAGCCGCTATTTCATCAACGTCGGCGAGGTCGGAGTGGGGGTTCGGGTGGTGGAGATCGCCAACCGCTCCAGCAAACGGCTCGGCGGCAAGGTGACGTTCATGCTCGCCTCGCTCCGCGCCCTGGCAGGCTGGCACGACCTGCGCGTGGGCGCCTCGTTCGACGGCGGTCCCGAGGAGGAACTGTCGATCACCACGCTGGCGATCGCGAACGGCAAGTACTTCGGGGGCGGCATGATGGTCGCTCCGGAAGCGCGGCTCGACGACGGTCAGTTCCACGTCACCATCTGGAGCGGATACCGGCTTTCGGACTTCGTGCTCAAGAGTGGGTCGATGTACGACGGGTCCCACGTGAATCTGAAGGGGACGCGAACGCGGACGGCGCGCACCGTCCGCTTGGAGCCCAAGGGCCCTGGGCCCGCCGGCATCGAGGTGGACGGCGAGCGTCTGGGGCGTCTTCCGGCCACGTTCACTCTGCACCCCGGTGCCCTGCTCCTCGTCCGGTGACGGTTTGGCGGCGCAGGCGCCCCGCACTATGCTCGGGGCATGCCGCTCATCGCCATCCTCGTTCTCGCCGCCGCATCGAGCCAGGACGTCGTGCAGCTCACGCAGAAGTCGCAGGTCAAGGAGCTCTGCGACGCGCTTCGCGCCCAGCCCTCCGAGTCGGACCTCGACCCGGCCCAGGTGGCCGCCGCGCGCAAGGCCGCGCAGGCCCGCCGCGACGAGGCCGCATCTCGCTGGTACAGGGTGGAGGTGCCGGCCAAGGGCTTCGCGTTCGGCCGTTACCGGGCGCAGGACCAGCAGCTCGAGCTGGACGGAGACCGGCCGCTGCGCGCCGTCGACGACACGCTCTCGCTCGACCTGGACGGCGCCGATGACGTCGCCTTCAACGCCCGCCCGGAACAGGTCACTGCCTGGAACCAGGAGAAGAGGGCGAAGACGCTGAAGCTGGTGGTGGTCTGGAAGCCCGCCGGTGAGCGCTGCGCGGGCAGCGCCGCGGCGGAATCCTGGAGGCTCGCTGGCCATGCGCGCTCGTGGGAACTGGCCGGCGCGCAAGGCGCGGTTGCCGCCGCCAACGAGGAGGGGGAACCCATCGGCGGAGGCCCGAGGCAGGTCCAGGTCGAGAAGGTGGCGATCGACTCCGACGACGCTCCGCCGCAGAACGATGGGAGGGCCCGTCTCGCGGCGGCCCAGGGGGCGCTGGACCGTTGCGCTTCCGGCGCCCAGCGCGCCGGGAAGCTCCTGGTCACCTTCGCGGTGCAGGGCGGACGGGTGCGAGATCCACAAGTCATCATGGATTCGGTCCGCGACGAGAAGGTGTCTGGCTGCGTTGCGCGCGCCATCTCCGGCGCGGAGGTGGGCGGGAACGGTCGGGGAACGGCGGCGATCGCCGTCCAGTAGAGCGGTCCGGGCTGGCTCCCGGCTCAGTGCGCGGCGCCCCAGGTCTTTCCCGAACCCAGCTCGACCACCAGCGGCACCGCCAGGTCCGCGGCCCTGCTCATCTGCGTCTTCACGATCGGAGCCACCGCCTCCACTTCCGCCGGAGGCGCCTCCAATACGAGCTCGTCGTGGACCTGGAGGAGCATGCGCGCCTGGTATTTTCCGCGCAGCGCGGCGTCCACCAGCAGCATGGCGCGCTTCACCAGATCCGCCGCGCTTCCCTGGATGGGCGTATTCACCGCAGTGCGCTCCGCCGCGCTCCGTGCGCTGGGGTTCTTGCTGTTGATGTCCGGCAGGTAACGGCGGCGCCCGAACATCGTCTTCACCATCCCGGTGCTGCGCGCAGAGGCGATGGTGTCGTCGAGCCACTGCTTCACCTTGGCGTAGCGGGCGAAATAGCGCTCGATGATGTCCGCGGCCTCGCTCTTGTCCAGCCCCAACCGGTGGGCCAGGCCGAAGGCGGACAGGCCGTAGGCGATGCCGTAGTTGATCATCTTGGCGATGTCGCGCTGCTGCCGCGTCACCTCCGAGGGCGGCACCCCGAAGGTCTCGCCGGCGGTGCGGGCGTGCAGATCCTCGCCCGATTCGAAGCTCGCGCGCAGCACCGGATCGCCCGAGATGTGCGCCAGCACGCGCAGCTCGATCTGCGAGTAGTCGGCGCTGAGCAGCAGCCAACCCGGCTCGGGGATGAACGCCTCGCGGATCTTCGCGCCGATCGGGGTGCGGATGGGGATGTTCTGGAGGTTCGGGTTGATGCTGGACAGGCGGCCGGTGGCCGCGACGGCCTGGTCAAACGTGGTGTGCAGCCGGCCGTCCTTGCCCAGGACGGCGGGCAGGGCGTCGAGGTACGTGTTCTTCAACTTCGTCAGCTGCCGGTGTTCCAATACCTTGGCGGGCAGCGGGTGCTGCTGGGCCAGCTCCTCGAGCACTTCCTGGTCGGTGGAAGGTCCGGTCTTGCCCCGCTTCAGGACGGGGAGGTTGAGCTTCTTGTAGAGGACTTCGGCGAGCTGCTGCGTGGACGCCGGAAGGAACTCGCCGCCGGCGAGCTGGAAGATCTCCCGGAGGAGCGCGTCGATCTGACGGCCGAGCTCCTCCCCCAGCTGCTGCAGCCGGGGCACGTCGATGCGGATTCCGGTCACTTCCAGATCGGCCAGCACCTCGATCAGCGGCTTCTCGATGTCCGTGTAGAGGCCGAGCAGCTCGGGATCGCCGCGCAGGTCCTCGCCCAATGCCTCGGAGAGGCGGCGCGCTCCTTCGACCAGCGCGGCGGCCGCCGCACCCGTCACGTCCACTGGCAGCTCCGCGAGCGGCGTCGCCTTCTTTCCTTTCCCGCTCTGCTCGCAGAGCTCCTTCAGCAGCGGCAGCTCGCAGGAGATGCGCTCGCGTGCGGTCTGCACCAGCGAGTGATCGCGGCCCGTCGGGTCGATCAAGTACGAGACGATGCGCGAGTCGATGCCCAGGCCCTTTAGGTTTACGCCCACGCGGCGCCAGGCATCGACGTCGCGCTTCAGATCGTGCCCGTCCTTGATGATGCCTGGGTCCTCGAGCAGCGGCTTGAGCAGCGGGATCGCTTTCCTGGCGTTGATCTCCGCCGGCGCGAACAGGACGCCGGAACCGCCGGCTCCGGCTGGGCGGTGGCCGAGCGGAATGTAGACGGACTCCTCGGGAAGGGAGATCGCGAGCCCGAGCAGCTCGTCGCGCAAGGGCTCGTCCTCGCTGGTCAAGGTGAGGATGGCGAACCGCCCCCTCGCCCGCGCCTTGTCGACGACCCGCTGCACCTCCTCGACGGTGGTCGCAATCGAGCGCGCTCCGCTGGGCGGGGTGGGCGGCGGGCGCGGCAGGTCGTTCACCAGGCGGACGAACTCCAGCTGGGTGAAGAGCTGCCGGGCGCGCGGCTCGTCGATCGGCTTGCGCTCGAGGTCCTCGAGCTGCACGGGCAAGGGCAGGTCGTCGTAGAGCGAGATGAGCTTCCGGCCCCGGCGCACGTTGTCGAGGTTGGCGAGGAGGTTCTCGCGCAGCTTCGGCTTCTTCACGTGGGTCGCGTTGGCCAGCACGTTCTCCAGCGTGCCGTGCTCCTTGAGCAGCCCCGCCGCGGTCTTCTCGCCCACTCCGGGCACCCCGGGGATGTTGTCGATCTTGTCGCCGGTGAGCGCGAGCAGGTCGGCCACCTGGGAGGGCGGAACGCCCCATTTTTCCTCGACCTCGGCGGGGCCGTACCACTTCTCGTACATCGAGTCGTAGCAGCGGATGCCGTCGACCACGAGCTGCATCATGTCCTTGTCGCCGGAGACGATCACCACGTCCCAGCCCTGCGCCCGGGCGCGCTTCGCCAGCGTGGCGATGACGTCGTCGGCCTCGTACCCGGGAAACCCGATCGCCGGGACCCGCATCGCCTCCAGCACCTGACGCACCAGCGGGAACTGCGGCATCAGATCGTCGGGAGGAGCGCCGCGGGTGGCCTTGTAGCCGTCGTAGATCTCGCTGCGCTTCGCCTTGGCTTCCTCGTCGAAGGCGACCGCGAGGTGGGTCGGGCTTCCCTCGCGGATGGCGCGCAGGAGCATGGTGGTGAAACCGTAGACGGCGTTGGTGGGCACGCCCTGACGCGTCGAGAGGTGGGGGAGGGCGTGGTAGGCGCGGAAGATGGTGTGCGAGCCGTCCACGAGCCAGAGCGAAGGCATCGGCCGCGGGTTTTAACATCGGAAAGGGACTGCTGCTCACCCTTCCTCGCGGAAAATATCCATGTCCACCGGGATGCCCCGCTGCTGCAGGTCGTCGTAGAACCTGGGGACGAACCCGGTAGCGACGAAGCGGCCCACCACGACCCCCTGGTCGTCGAAGCCTTCCTGCTTGAAGCGGAAGATGTCCTGCAGGGTAATCGCGTCCTGCTCCATGCCCGAGACCTCGCTGATGGCCGTGACCTTCCGCGATCCGTCGGCGAAGCGCGTCTGCTGGAGGATCACGTTCACCGCGCTGGCGATCTGCTCCCGGATGGCGCGCACGGGCAGCTCCATGCCGCTCATCAGCACCATGGTCTCCAGGCGGGCGAGCGCGTCGCGGGTGGAGTTGGCGTGCAGAGTGGTGAGCGACCCGTCGTGGCCGGTGTTCATGGCCTGCAGCATGTCGAGCGCTTCGCCGCCCCGGCACTCGCCGACCACGATCCGGTCCGGCCGCATCCGCAGCGCATTCCGCACCAGGTCGCGGATGGTGATCTGGCCCTTGCCCTCGATGTTCGCCGGCCGGGACTCGAGCTGGATCCAATGCTCCTGGGGCAGCTGCAGCTCCGCGGCGTCCTCGATGCTGACGATCCGCTCCTGCTCCGGAATGTAGCCGGCCAGGACGTTGAGCAGGGTGGTCTTGCCCGAGCCCGTGCCGCCCGAGATCACGACGTTGCGCCGCACCTTGACGCAGGTCTCGAGGAACTGCGCCATCGGCGGCGTCAGGGTCCCGAATCCGATCAGGCTGTCCGCGCCCAGCAGGTCGCGCTTGAACTTGCGGATGGTGATGCAGGGTCCCTTCAGCGCCAGAGGGGGAATGATGGCGTTGACGCGGCTGCCATCGGGGAGGCGCGCATCGACGAAGGGCGACGACTCGTCGATGTGCCGTCCCAGGGGCGCGACGATCCGTTCAATCACTCCCAATACCGCTTGCGCCGAGCTGAACGCCTTTTCGACGCGCTCCAGCCTGCCTTCCCGCTCCACGTAGACCTGCGTCGGGCTGTTCACCATGATCTCGCTGACCGAGTCGTCGGCGAGCCAGGTCTCCAGCGGACCGAGCCCGAGGGCCTCGTTGAGCACGTCCTCGATCAGCCCCTCCCGGTCGAGGTGCGGATCCAGCTCCCCGGTCTGGTCCATCCGGCTGACGATCTGCCGGACGCTGGCTTCGGCCTTCTGCCACAGCTCGTCGGAGCCCAGCGCATCGAGATCCAGCCGGCGCAAGTCCAACGCCTCGATCAACCGTCCGTGCACGAGCTGCAGCGTCTGCCCATGGTTGACCGGCGGGGCAGCATGGCTCGGGGCAGGGGTCGGAGTCCCCGGCCGGGGATGAGGCTCCCGGCGCGTCGCTTCCCCCGCGGCGGAGTGGGGCATGGCCGGGGTCATGGTCGGCTCTTCGGCGATCGGCGCGACGTCCGCCGGGGCACCGTCTTGCGGAAGCTCCAGATCCGGAGGCTCGACGTTGAGGATGAAGTCGCCGATGTAGACCTTGTCCGCCGCCGAGATGACCTGCGGCCCGGCCAGCTTCCTGCCGTTCACGTACGTGCCGTTGGTGGACTTGAGATCGAGGACGATGATCTTGCCGTCCTTGACCACGATCCGGGTGTGCTTCTTGGAGATGTTGCCCTTCGGCAAGCAGATGTCGTTCTCGTCGACGCGGCCGATGGTGATCTCTTCGCACTCGAAGTCGAGCCGCTGCGTGGGGCCGCCCTTCTCCGTCAGGATGATGCTGAATGACATCTGTCTGGGCCCCCCCGAAGCGCAGAGTACCTTGCAGTGGTTCTGAGGAGCAAAGGCGCCCTGAGTATCGTTCGCTGAGACGCCGCCGGGCTGCATGGCCGTGCGCCGCCACGCAGAAAGCGAGCACGCCGGCGAGGCACGGCACGTGAGGCGAGAGACACGGGGCGGCGCTTACTGCGCGCAATGTGCTTTCTGATGCGGCGGCGCGACGGCCACGCACCCCGTCGGCTATCTGCGCGCGGAGACTCCAGTGCGCCAGCCCCTCCGCGCTCCGCGGTGATTCGGGGAGTATCCGGAACGAAGGGTGCAGTGGACAAAGGTCTGTCTCGAGCAACGCTCCATCACGGCAAGGAGTCACTTGAGGCCTGACCCATTCCCGGAACTGATTTGGGCAGACCTCCTCGCAGCGGCGACGGCCAGGGAGTGTCGGTCCCTCCTGCACGCTGGGAACCGGATGAGAGCTAATGAGAACGTCCGCTGGCGTGGCAATTGATTTGGGCAGACCTTCCGGGGACGCTCGCTGACACTACAGCTCGGGGCGTGGGCGACTTCCCCCTGCGGACGTCCTGACGAAAAGTTCAAATCTGAACTCGTTCCGGAACGAGTTGAGGGCATGCGTCGGCGGAGACTTCAGTGCGCCAGTCGGGCTCAGCTCACCTGGTTGAACTGGTCGCGGCGCACAGGGCCGAGTTTCGGATCGCCTATCCATCCTGCCGCGTCGAATTCCTGCGGGACGGGCCAGCCCCCAGGCCGCATGACCGGCTCACGAAAAGCTGGCCACGGGACCGGCAGTGCGACCACGACGTGCATGTCAGTCGAAGATGGAAAACGAAACCGATTCGGCTGAGTCCTTGTACAGGTGGCGCGCGTCGTCGAGGAGGTCCTTGGCCTTGTCGCTGGCGGGTGAAATCAGCCGGGGCGTGACATAGATGGCCAGCTCGGTCTTGTGCTCGATGAAGCTGCGGCTCTTGAAGAGCTCACCAAGGATGGGGATGTGGCCGAGCAGCGGGACCTTGGAGACTTCCTTCTCGTCGGTGTAGCTGAACAGGCCGGAGAGGACGATGGTTTCGCCGTCCTGGATGGTGACGCTGGTCTTGACGTCGCGGACGCGGAAGCCGGGCACCTCGAATCCGTTGGCGCGGACGGAGATGCTGCGATCCAGGTCGCTGATCTCGGCGTAGATGTCGGTGGCGATGTTCCCGGTCCGGTCGGCGGTCGGGGTGATCCGGAGGATGATCCCGAACTTCCGGAACTCGACCGAGAACTGGTTTTGCGTGGCCATCAAGATGGGGACCTCGCCGCCGGCGGCGAATTCCGCCTTCTCGCCACTGGCGCAGATCAGGCGGGGGCGGCTGAGGACGCGCGCCGCGCCGTCGTCGAAACGGGCGGCGGCGGAAAAGTCGGTGGCGGCGGCTGCGTTCACGCTCACGCTGCCGGACTTCTGCGTCTGGCCGCTGTCCAGACCGCGGAGGGGATGAACGATGTTGACGCTCGCCGTCACCCCATCGCCGCTGGAGACCAGCGACGAAGGAGGCTTGATTCCCACCAGCTTGCTGCTGCCCGAGCTGACCTCGACGAAGTCCACCTCGACCAGGACCATCTTCCGGGCCCCCACCGTGACCAGGTTCTCCGCCTTTTCCCCCGTGGCCCGGGTCAGCAGATCGAGCTTCCTCAAGTCCTCCGGCGACTCCACCGAGCCTTCGAGCACCAGCGAGCCCCCCAGCGCCGCCGCCGACACGCCGCGGAGCCCGTTCTTCTGCAGGGCCCTGTTCAGGGCCTCGGCGGCGAGCTTTCTCGCGTTCCCGCTCGCCCGCACGAACGACTTGACCGAGGGGTACAGCTGCAAGATCTGAATGACCCGCTCGTAGTCGCCGGTGGTGACGGTCTCGCCGTCGAGGAAGACCCGGTCGCCCACCACGCGGACCTGGATGCCCTCGCGGTCTCCCAGCAGCGCCCGGATCTCGCTGACCAGCTCCTTCGGATCCTGCTTGCGGACCACGACCACGTAGCTGAGCCGGCTGTCGTTGCTGCGCCAGACCAGCAGCGAAGTGCGTCCCTCGCCCAGGCCGGTGATCAGCAACTCGCCGCCGCCGCCCACCTGCTTCACGTCCGCGATCTCGGGCTCGCCGATGGCCACGCGCGCCACGTTCCCCAGCTGGATGACCTTCTGCTGCCCGACGCCGAGGCTGATGACGCCGCCCTCGGGCTGGGCCAGCGGCGTGGCAAGCGCCAGAGCCAGTAGGAAGAGCATGATGGCGACCACGTTCGCAGAACGCGCCGCGGGCGGCCATCGGTCAGAAGAGCGCTATCCCGGACAGAAAAGCCCAGGTAACGCCGGCGGCGATGGCGAGGGCGTACGGGATGGTCCTGGGTGACGGGCGGCCGCGGATCCGGGCGGCTCCGATCCAGAGCAGCGCCTGGAGCCCTCCGGCCACGGCCACGTCGACCAGGACGGTCAACGACATCTCCCAGCCACCGGTCGCCGCCGCCACCAGGCCGGCCAGCGCCATCAGCTTCACGTCTCCGGCCCCCATCCACCCCCGCCACATCGCAAGACCGAGAGGTCCGGCGCAGATCAGCGCGCCGAGAGCGCACTCGAGAAGGAGCGCCACCCCGTCCAGCCAGAGGACGCAGGCGGTCGAGAGCAGCAGCGCAGGATACGTGACCGCGTTGAGGACGCGCCTGCTCCGCAAGTCGGTGACTGCGCTGACCGCGAGCGACACGCCCAGCGCAGCCAGCGCGATCTTCGTCTGGACCGGCGCCCCCGCCCACTGTTCCAAGAATTACCGGAACGCGCAGCTCAGCTTCTCGGAGCTGATGAAGTACTCGTCGCCGTCGTGGATCTGCCGGCGGGTGATCCGGTGCGCGTCGAACCAGGTGCCGTTGGAGGAGCCGAGGTCCTCGATGAACCAGGCCTGGCCTTCGCGCGTGATGGCGGCGTGCTCGCGGCTGACCTTGCCGGAATTGATCACCAGGTCGCAGTGTTTGCCGCGGCCGATCAGGAAGCGATCCTTCGCGACCCGGTCCAGCTCGCGCCCCTCCGCCAGCAACACCAGCGCCGGCTCGGGCGATGCGTCGGCGGGCAGGTCCAGGCTGGTGCCCGCGCCCGCCTCCTCCGCCGGAGGCGTGTCCTCGGCCTCGCCGCGCGCCGGGACCGAAGGCGGCGCGACTGTCCTCCGCGGGATCCCGCCCGCGGCCAGCTGTTGGGCCATCTCCGCCACCCGCTCGGGATTCGCCTGCCCGCGGGCCGCGCCGGGCCGGTCGGCGACCAGGGTTGGCCCCGACGCGGGCGCGATCCGGAGCCGGCCGGAATCGGTGAGCGCGGCCTTTGGAACGACGCCCAGGTTCTGCAGATCGGCGGCCAGGAGAAAACCGTTGAGCCGCGCGAAGGTGTACAGCGCCTGATTGATGAGCGCGTCCCGTTCGCTGCCCATCTCGACCGCCATGGTCGAGAAGGCCTCCCAGATGTGGTCGGCGATCAGGAACGTGCGGGGAGTTTTAGCGCGATCATTGCTCATGGTGCACCCAGGCGACGCAGCTTAACGGACCTGGCCCGCCCGGTGAAGGGCCGGGCCTACCGGTAGGCCACCACTCCGGTGGCGGTGGAGCCCAGGACCGCCGGGTCCGCCTGCAGCAGCTCGTTGCTCCCGGTGATCGAGCTGAAGAGGAGGGTCCGATAGCGCGGCGAACTGTACGCATAGACGGTGGTCGCGAAGCCCCCGAGAGTGAGAGTGTCGCGATACGAGATCAAGGACTGACCGCTCCCGATCGTCCAGATGAACCCTGACTTCGGGCTCGTGGGAGCGTTTCCCGTGATCGCGAACGTGAAGGCGACGTCGTTGGCCTTGAGCGGCGGAGCGTCCCGGGAGTACGCCTGGCGCGGGTAATCGAAGCGGCGCTGGTGCACGGCGAACGTGCCGTCCGGCTGCACGCGTCCCTTCACGTTGAGACTTTGGAGCACCAGCCAGGGCTGTGCGCCCCCCGTCCGGATCTCGGCGGCCGCGGCGAAGATCGGGCAGTCGGGGTGGAAGCCGATGGCCGCGGGCGTGTCGGGCAATACCGCCAGGGTCAGCGTATCGGGGACGGTGGACCCGGGAACGGTGGGATCCGGGCCGATGCTCGTAATGGGCAGCTCGAACCTGTAGGGCGTCTCCCCATTCACCACCGCCTGACATCCGTCGGAACTGTTTCCGGCCAATGCATAGGCGCCGAAGGACACGACGTCCCCGACGCCGAAGCGGATCGCGGGGTCGTCCTGCCACGTCTTGAAGGTGGTCGCGTTGACCGTGAACGTCAGCGGCCCGCCAGGGGTGGCCTGTCTCACCGTACCGCCCCGGCGCTCGAGGCCCGGAATGGCCGCATGCCAGACGGCGACCCAGGAAGACGCATGCGCCACGCCGGGCTCGAGCGGCGAGGTGATGGTCAGGACCGGCGCGCCCACCGTCGCGGGGCTGAAGGCAGGAACAAGGTCGACGGTCGGCAGGAGGCTGCTGTCGTCCGCGGCCACGTAGGCGTTGCCGTTCACGAACCGGCGCCTGGGAACATCGATGAAATAGGTGCCTCCGTCGGTCGCGGTGACCGCGGCCAGCAGGTTGAACAGCTGCGTGGGGGACGTGGTCGGCTGCCCGACGTAGAGCGGGGTACAGGGCGCCAGGGGGCAGGTCACCAAGTCTGGTTGGACCGGAGTGGCACTGGGTGGCACGGCGCGGAGGAACGTGCCCTCGGTCGTCAGTCCCGGGCCGGGCTGCGAGAGCGGCTGCATCGGCTCCTGACCCGTCTCCTGCAACCCGAATGGCGGTACCGGGACGATGCCCTTGGGGCCTCCGGATCTTCCGGTCTCGGCGAAGAGCACCCCGCCCGGGTCGAGATCCATTCCCGGCGTGGTCTGATCCAGGGGCTTGAGCACCATCATCAAGAGCTCACCGGCCGGGTGGTCTACCTGTTGGGGAGCGCCCCCCACCTGCACGGTTTCGTACCAGTGCGGGCTGAGCGAGATGAAGCGCACGCTTCGCCCCCCAGCGCCGATCCTGTCCATGGTGCACGCCCCTCCGGCGATGCTGCTCGTCGCGATGGCGACGACTCCATCGCCCGCGCCGTCGGCCACGAACACCTGATCGCCGCTGGGAACGACCGCCAGCTTGGTGGGCACCACCGGAGACAGGGTGCAGCGGGCACGGATCGAGGGGGTTTGGGCCAGCCCGGAAGCGCCGAGGCTCACGTCGAGCACTACCAGGTCCGTCTCCGTGGCGACGAATGCCGTGGCAGCCGCGCCTGCGGGCGTCACGGTCTCGATGTCGAGCCCTGCAACCATCGGATTCGCCGCGACCACGTCGACGGTCTGGCCTCCCACGTTCAGGGGCGGCACCGTCACCGATTGGACGCCCGGCACGCGCTGCGCGTCCACCAGGGTGCGCGCATCCACCACGGCCACGGTGGAGTCGGCCCCCGCTACCAGCGCCACTCCAGCGGCGCTGCGGTCTGCACGCTCCAGCCTCACACCCGCCACCCGGAGCGGCCGGCTGCCGGTCTCGATGGTGGCCGGAAACACGCGGATCGGCGCCGGAACGAACTGGAGATTTTCCTTCGCCGGACAGGTGTCCGTGGGGTTGACGCCGCCATCCGTCGGCTGCGGAGCGTTGCAGATCTGAAGCGCGCGCAAGCTGTCGCGGCCGGTATTGGCGATGAAGAGGACGTCGCGGTCGCCCGCGCCCGTGGCGGCCATCCCCGTGGGAGAGGTGAACTCGCCGATGGCGGTGGGAGTCGTGGTCGTGTTGCATGCGGCCATGACCAATAGCGCGCTGAGCAGGGCCTGCTTCATGGACACTTCCCGATCAAGGCGCGGAGCTTGGCTTGCGAGGGCTGGCTCTTCTGCACTTCGATCAGCGCGACCCGGCACTCGGCGAAGACGCTGGTGGCCAGGCACGCGGAGCCGGTGATCTCGGGCGGGCAGGAGACTTCCTTGATCATGAACGGCGAGTTGCCCAGGCGGCTGATCTGGGAGACCACCTCGCCGGTCGCCGTGTCGATGATGGCGACGCCGTTCGTCTTCTCGGTCACCACCGCGATCAGATCCGACGCCCCGGTCCGCACGATGCGGACCATGTCGGCGGGCGACGCCGGCATGGGAATGACCTTGCGCACGCGCGGGGCAACGGAGGGCTGTGCCGGAAGCTCGATGCGGACGAGCGTGTCGGGATTGCGCATCGTCGCCCAGAGCGTCGTCGGCGCTCCCGTAGTGGGATCGGGATCGCCGAGCAAGAACTGCACCGTGTCGATGCTGAGCAGGTCGGTGCGAAGGTCGAACAGCACAGGGTCGGCCGCGTTGCCGACGTCGACGTTGAGGATGCGAAGGTAGTTGTTGGTCACGCCGTTGCAGAGGGCGCTCCCGGGCTCGCCGGCGCCGAAGCTCGCCGAACGAAAGTAGCAGCCGCCGAGGTAGAGCTGCCGGCGCACGGAATCGAAGACCATGGGGCCGACCCCGAAGCCGCCACCGACGAAGCGGGAACCCGCACGCATGGTGAAGACCAGACCCCAAGGAGGTTGCATGTCGATCGCGGCGACCGCGGTGCTCGTGTAGAGGACGCCCGAGCTGATCTGGTCGATGTGGGGGATCACCGAGGAGACGAAGAACACAGGCCGGGTCGGGGGAGAGTTGGTCCCGTTCTGCACGACGGCGGTTCCGGGCACGATGGTGTAGGGCCCGTCGACGCCGTTCGCCGTCAGGTTGAGCAAGCCAGTGCGGCAGTCTTTCGTGACGTCGTTGCCCGTGCCGGGCAGGCAGTGGAGCAGGCCCCCCGGATCCACTTGCACCGCGTTCACGTTTCCGCTGTCCCGAGAGCCGGTCAACGCGACCGTTCCATCGACGCTGAGCGTGAGGGGCCCGGCGTAGCTGCCGATCAGCACCCTCCCGGGGACGTCGCCGGGTTGGATCTGCACGACGCACTTGTTCGGGTCCGCATCCGGGCGGTCGCAGTCGAGCTGCAAGCGGAAGGTTCGGTCGAGGAAGTCTCGGGAGAAGGTCAGGATCGTCCCGGAGTCGAACGCGTGGTTGAAGTTGCCGTTGGCGACCAGCAACGTTCCATCTGGCGCGCTCGCGAGCCCGGTGGGGAAGAAGAGACGCGGGTTCTGCGGGCCATTCGGGCCGAACGGAGGCGGCAGCACCTCAGGCGGCATCGTGTTGCAGGCTGCCAGCAGCGCTGCTGCGGCGATGGCGCTCTTCGTCATGCGAGCGGCCTTCCTAGGGCCGACTGGCTGTCCGGTCAAGCCGTTTTCTCGACCTGCAGCTTGGAGAAATCGGCGAGCGGAGCGAAGAGCTCATGCAGGGCCCGCAGCAGCGCGAGGCGATTGTCGCGCTGCGCGGGGTCGGGATCCATCACCATCACTTCGTCGAAAAATCGATCGACCACCGGCCGGAGCTCGGCGAGGGCAGCGTACGCGGCGGGGTAGTCCTCCTTCTCCGCCAGCGCCGTCGAGACGCGATCGCGGCTTCGATCGAGGGCGTCGGCGAGGGACTTTTCGGCGGGGACCTTGCACAGGCTCTTGTGGAAGCCGACCGGCGCGATCCCCTTCTGCTGCGCCTGGGCGAGGATGTTGCCGATGCGCTTGAACGCCGCCGCGGTGGCCTCGAACTGCGCCCGGCTCTTCTCGCGGACGGTCTGCAGCGCCACCAGGCGCTTTTCCAGGCCGATCAGGTCGCGAGCGCCGGTGTGCAGGGCAGCCTGGATGGAATCGGGCTGCGCCGTCTGCTTCATGAGCACTTCCAGGCGCCCGAGCAGGAACTGCCAGATGCGCTCGCGCCCTTTGGCGTCGTCCTTGCCGTGCAGCTTCTGCGCGGCCCGCAGCGCCTCGTCCACGTCGAAGCGGTATCCCCGGGCGAGCGTGACGCGCAGGAGCCCGAGGGCGGCGCGGCGCAGGCCGAAGGGGTCGGCCGTGCCGGTGGGCTCCTTGCCCAGCGCGAACAGGCCGACGAGCAGGTCCAGCCGGTCGGCCATTCCGAGCAGCGCTCCCAGATCGCCGGAGGGCAGCCGGTCCTCGGCTCCGCGCGGCAGGTAGTGTTCGAAGATGGCGTCCGCGACCGCGGGTTCGACGCCTTCGTGCAGCGCGTAGACGCGGCCCATGGTGCCTTGCAACTCGGGGAACTCGCCGACCATCCCGGTGGTGAGATCCGTCTTGCACAGCTCGGCCGCCTCCGCCAGCTGGCGGGGATCGCCGCGGCCGGTCGCGCCATGCAGCCAGAGCGCGAGCTCGCGCAGGCGCTGGACCCGGTCGAGCTCGGTCCCGAGGCCCTGCAGGAACGTCCGCCGGCCCAGCTTCTCCAGGCGCGAGCGCAGCGGGACCTTGCGGTCCTCGTCCAGGAAGAACTTGGCGTCGGAGAGGCGCGCGCGCAGCACGCGCTCGTAGCCCCGCCGGCTCACGGCCGGGTCGCGGACCTTGGTGTTCGAGATGGCCACGAAGGCGGGAAGCAGCTCGCCCCTGTCGTTCTGCACGGCGAAATACTTCTGGTGCCCGCGCATCTCGCTGATCAGCACCTCGGGCGGGAGCTGGAGGAATCCCTTGTCGAAGGTGCCGGTCACGGCGAAGGGTTCCTCGACCAGCCCGGTGACCGTTTCCAGCAGATCGGGGTCGGGCCGGGGCACTCCGGATGCTTCGCGTGCGCCCCTGGCGACCTCCTCGGCGATCCGCTTGCTGCGCTCGGCCCAGTCCGCCAGCACGTGCGCCTTCCGCAGCGCGGAGACGTAATCCTTGGCAGCGGGGAGCGGGAATTCCTGCGGCGCGGCGAACCGGTGGCCGCGCGTCTTCGGGGCGCTGGTCACGTCGGCGAACTTCACCGGGAGCGGTTTTCCGTCCAGCGTGGCGCCGATCCAATGCACGGGACGCGCGAACGCGTCCGCCTCCAGCCAGTCCCAGCGCATCGACTTGCGGAAGGGAATCCCACGGATGGTCGCCTCGAGAATCGGCGGCAGCGCCTCGGCGGCCGTCTGCCCGCGCACCTGCTGCTCGACCACCACCCGGTCCCCTTCGATCTTCAGCGCGTCCAGCGACACGCCAGCCTTGCGCGCGAAGCCTTCCGCGGCTTTGGTCCACTTGCCGTCCTGCATCGCCTGCTTCGCGGGAGGGCCGGAGAGCTGCCGGCGGACGTCCGGCGCCTTCGCGGCGATGGCATTCACGATCAAGGCCAGCCGGCGCGGGGTCGCGTAGGTGGAGATGTTCGCGCGCTGCCCCTCGCCCTCGCCGTTCAGGCGCGCTTCGGCGAGCGCCCGGTTGATCTCCGCGGCCATCCATTCCAGGGCGGGCTTCTGGAAGCTGGCGGGCAGCTCTTCGGTGCCGATCTCGAACACCAGGTCCATTCAGGCCACCTTGAGCAGATCGGCGTAGCGCGACAGCTCCCGCTCGGCCAGGGAGCTATCTTTGAGACCCGGGAACTTCATCCCGGCGCGGGTGGCGAGATAGAGCTTCGCGCAGTCGTGCGCGAGCTTGCGCACGCGCAGGATGTAACCCTGCCGCTCGGTCACGCTGATGGCGCCGCGCGCGTCGAGCAGGTTGAAGACGTGCGAGCACTTCAAGCAATAATCGTAGGCGGGCAGGGGGAGCTTCTTCTCGATCAGGGCGCGGCACTCCTTCTCGTACTCT
Organism: Myxococcales bacterium; assembly: GCA_036513415.1. Classification (GTDB taxonomy): domain Bacteria; phylum Myxococcota; class Myxococcia; order Myxococcales; family 40CM-4-68-19; genus 40CM-4-68-19. The sequence goes on from DATBZA010000059.1 coordinate 45,034, forward strand.
TCGAAGAGGCGGAACAGCCGGTCCGGGTCGCTGGCGTGGAAGCTGTATTCGCTCTGCTCGCGCTCGTTCTGCCAGAAGACGTCGCGGTAGGTGAGCTTCGTGCCGTCGGGATAGGTGCAGAAGACCAGATCGTAGATGTCGTCGACGCCCTGCAGGTACATGGCGATGCGCTCGAGGCCGTAGGTCAGCTCCGCGGAAACCGGATGGCACTCGAACCCGCCCGCCTGCTGGAAGTAGGTGAACTGGGTCACCTCCATCCCGTCGCACCAGACTTCCCAGCCCAGACCCCAGGCGCCCAGCGTCGGCGACTCCCAGTCGTCCTCTACGAAGCGCAGATCGTGATCCCGGGAGGTGATCCCGATCGCCTCGAGCGAGCCCAGATACAGGTCCTGCACCTCTTTCGGGCTGGGCTTGAGGATGACCTGGTACTGGTGGTGCTGGTGCAGGCGATTGGGGTTCTCGCCGAAGCGGCCGTCGGCCGGACGGCGCGAGGGCTCGACGTACGCCACGTTCCACGGCTCCGGCCCTAGCACTTTCAGGAACGTCGCCGGGTTCATGGTCCCCGCGCCCACTTCCAGGTCGTACCCCTGCATCAGCGCGCAGCCGCGTTCCGCCCAGTAAGTCTGTAGCGCGAGGAGGAGGCCCTGGAAGTCCTTGGGAGCGCTCGCGTTCGGCATCGGGCGCCGGAACGTAGACGCAGGACGGGGATTCTGCAAGGGCGCAGGCGGACCCCTACGGTGCATAGGGGTCCGCCGAATCTCGCGGGTTCCGGGGCCTGAAGGCTGCGGGCGTGATGTCGCAGCTTTCCGCACGCCGGTAACTGGACCGCTATCCCGCCCGGGTGTGTACTCGCTCGAGGATTCGGACCGGGGGGCCCGATGCCAGCAGAACTTCGCAACGCGAAAGCGGCGCTTTTGCGCCTTCGTTTTCCTTCGCTCGACCAGCTGCGGGCGCACCTCCACATCGAAGACAACGCCACGCTGCTCTTCTTCCGCGACGCCAGCCTGGACCTGCCGGCGGGGACGCCGGCGCTGGTGGAGGTCGTGTTCGACACCACCGAGGAGACGCGGGTGGTGCGCACGACCGTGCTGGCCCGCGCCGAGGGCCTGGGTCTGTGGCTGGCGATGCCGAACGCGCGCTTCGCGCGCGAGGTGAAGGAGCGCGGGCTGGTGGCGCGCAAGGGACGGCGCGTGGGCACCGATCGATACCTCCGCCTGAAGCGCCAGAGCGGAAGCGAGTTCATGGTGTTGTTGCTCGATATGAGCCTCTGTGGCGCCCGCATCGGGGGTGGCCTGCCGGCGCAACTCAGCCCCGGCGACGAGGTCGGGCTGCGGCTGGCATCGCCCGAGGCGGGGGATCCGTCCGACGTCGGCCGCGCCCGGGTGGCATGGGTGGAGGCAGGGGAAGCGGGGGTGGCCTTCGCGCGGTCGGATCCGGCGAGCCGGTCTGCGGTGGCGAAGCTGTTCCAGACCGCCGAGTCTTGTTGGCGCTCGGCGCGCGAGGTGAGGCACCCGGACTCGTGCTGCCGGGGCGGACCGCTGATGGAGCCGCCGGTGCCGCGGGTGCGGATCGACGGGAAGCAAGCGGTGGCCGTGGCGAAGTAGGAAGGACGGCTGCCCGCAGGCGCGCGAACCGTGGACTACTTCTTCTTGTTCACCGGCGGCGCCATGAACGACACGTTGTCTCCCGCCGCTGGCTCCGCAGCCTGCGGGTCGCCGCGCATCTGATCGAGGATGGACTTGTGCGTATCGAGCAGCGACTGCAGCTGCTGCAAGAACGAGCTCCGCGCCCGCTTGAGCTCCTCGATCTCCCCCACCAGCGCCATCCTCCGCGCCTGGGCGTTGGCGATGATCTTCTCTCCCTGCAGCTCCGCGTTGGAGAGGATGATGTCCGCCTCCTTCCGCGCGTTGACCTTCATCTCCTCCGCCAGCTTCTGGGTGGTGGTCAGCGTCTGCTGGAGCAATTGCTCGCGGTCCTTGAACTCGTTGATCCGCGCTTCGCGGCGGCGAAGCTCCTCGTCCTGCCGGTTGAGCTTCCGGGTCAGGTCCTCCAGCTGCGAGGCGACCAGGTCGAGCCAGGCGCGGACCTCGCGCTCGTCCAGGCCCCCCAGCGTGACCTTGCGAAAGGTCTTCTGCTGCAGGTCGAGGGGGGTGAGCTTCATGGCTCCGAGGATACAGCCGCGGTCAAGGTTCCAGCTCGCTCGGCGGGCTCAGGCGTCACCGCCGCGTAGACGCCGCCGCGGCTCTCCGCCTTCACCCGGTACATGGCTTCGTCCGCGCGCCGGATGAGGGCTTCGGGGTCGCGGGCGTCATCGGGGAACGCCGCGACGCCGAGGCTGGCGGTGAGCGTGATCGGGCCGTAGGGCTTGTCGGCGAGGAACGGCTGGCGCGCGATCTCCGCGCCGATGCGCCGGGCGGCGGAGACCGCCTGGTCCTTGCTGGTCTCCGGCATGAGGATCACGAACTCGTCACCGCCGTAGCGCACGGGAACGTCGGTGGAGCGCAGCGTCTTCAACAGGAGCCTGCCGATCTCGTGCAGCACCTGCGAGCCCGCCTGGTGGCCGTGGCTGTCGTTCACCCGCTTGAAGTAGTCGAGGTCGAAGAAGATCACCGACACCGGGTGTCCGAAGCGGGTGGCGCGCATCACTTCCTGCTCCAGCGACCGCTTCAGATGGCGCGAGTTGAAGAGTCCGGTGTGATCGTCGAGGACGGTCAGCTCCTGCACCTTGTGGAAGTTGCGCGCGTTCTCGATGGCGATGGCGCTGAACTCCGCCACGGTGCCGAGGATCTTCAAGTCCTCCTCGTGGAAGGCGCCGTCGTTGGGGCCGTTCACCAGCTCGATCACGCCCAGCGTCCGCTCCTTGAAGGTGAGCGGCACGCAGAGGATCGACTTGGTGTGGAAGCGCGAGGCCTTGTCGAAGCGGCTGGCGAACCGCGGGTCGGCGTGGACGTTCTTCACCAGGAGCGGCTGGTTGTTCTGCGCCACCCATCCCGCGATCCCCTCGCCCGGCTGGAGGCGCATGCCGAGGAGGCGATCCGACCCGGCCCCCACCGCCGCGTGGAAGTACAGCTCGCCCGTGGCCTGGTCCTTCAGCAGCAGGGACCAATTGCTGGGCTTGAGCAGCTCGCTCACCTTCGCCAGGATGACGTGCATCACCTCGCCGATGTCCAGCGACGAGGTCAGGGCCTTCCCGATCTCGTTGAGGACGGCGAGCTCGTCGACGGTGCGCTGCAGCTCCCGGAGGAGATCCTTGCCCCTCATTTACACCGAGTGTACTTCCGGTTGTCGCGAGGCGCCAAATCTTGTAGAGGCGGCGCGATGAAGCTTTTGCTCTGCTCCGCCTCGCCTCGCCGGCGTGAATTTCTCGAGCGGCTCGGGGTGCGCTTCTCTGCGTCGGCGGCGCACATCGACGAATCGCGCAAGGCCGGCGAGCCCGCGCTCTCCTATGTGCGAAGGATGGCTCGCGAAAAGGCGGAAACCTGCACGCGCGCGGGGCACGTGACGCTCGCGGCGGACACCGTCGTGGTGGTGGGGGACGAAGTGCTCGGGAAGCCGCGCGACAGGTCTGATGCCGAGCGCATGCTGCGGCTCCTCTCCGGCATCGAGCACCGGGTGATCACCGCCGTGTGCGTGCCGCCCGAGGTGCGCTCGGTGGAGACCGCCGTGACGTTCGCGCCCCTCTCGGAGGCCCAGGTCCGCTGGCTGGCCGCCTCCGGCGACGGAGACGACAAGGCGGGAGCGTACGCCGTGCAGGGGCTGGCGGGCGCGTTCGTGGAGCGGCTCGACGGAAGCTTCACCAACGTGGTGGGTTTGCCGCTCGCCGAGACGCTGGAGATGCTGGCGGAAGCCGGCGTGGACCTGCCGTGGACGTAGCCGCGGGTCTCACCCGGGTGCGCGAGCGGATCGCGGCCGCGTGCTCGAGGGCGGGGCGCGACCCCGCTTCCGTGCGCCTGGTCGCGGTGAGCAAGACCAAGCCGGTCGAGATGCTGCGCGCGGCGCAGGCGGCGGGGCAGGCGATCTTCGGCGAGAACTACGCGCAGGATCTGCGCGAGAAAGCAGACGCGCTTCCGGGCGTGGAGTGGCACTTCATCGGCGGGCTGCAGACGAACAAGGCGAAGCTGGTGGTGGGCCGGGCCGCGCTGATCCACACCTGCGACCGGGTCGCGCTCGCGCAGGAGCTGTCGAAGCGCGCGAAATCGGCCGGCATCACGCAGCGAGTCCTGCTGGAGGTCAACGTCGGGCGCGAGCCACAGAAGGCCGGGGCGCTCCCGGAGGACGTTCCCGCATTGCTCGAGAAGGTCCGCGCGCTGCCGTCGCTCGCGCCGCTGGGCTTGATGTGCATCCCTCCCGCAGAGGGCGACCCGCGCGCGCACTTCCGCTCGCTGCGCCAGCTCGGACAGGGCCTGGGCCTGCCCGAGCTGTCGATGGGGATGAGCGCCGACTACGAGATCGCCATCGAGGAGGGAGCGACCCTGGTGCGCGTGGGGACGGCGATCTTCGGAGAGCGCGCGGGGTGAGGGCGGCGGACTCGGGGGATTGAATTGGGCAGACCTTCCCGACGGCTGCTGGGGCCATTGGAGGTCGCAGGACGTCGGGGTTGCGGGGCGCCGGCAGTGGAAGCCTGAGCGGCTCCGCCTGGCCGTCCGTGGGGGAGGATCGCCGGTCCCCTTTGCTGGTCGCGAGGCGCCGCGGGGTGGGCTGATCGGTCCCCACACTGCGGCACGGCGCTGGCTCGCGCACGGCACTGGCTCGCGCATCGGCTTCATCGATCCAGCGTCCGCGGAAGGTCTGCCCAAATCAATCAGGCCGGCGTTCTCACCAGCTTCCATCCGGCTCCAGCATGCAGGAGGGACCGACGCTCCCTGGCCGTCGCCGCTGCGAGGAGGTCTGCCCATATCAGCTGCGTGGCCCAACTGCTCGCGACGGACCTCGTTCAGCGCCCCGAACGGCTCCCGGCGCATGGCCTGTCACTCCAGTTCTGACGCCCTTGCCTCGGGGCGGCGCCGTCGATATGAAGCCGCGCCATGGCCCCCTTCGTGGACGAGAAGCTCCAGGCAAGGATCCGCTCGTTCAACGAGCGCGGGCAGCTGGGGCCTGACCCGCTCGGCGCACGCTACGCGGAGCGCAGGGCCGGGTACTCGCTGTTCGCGCCCATGATGAGCGACGCGGACGTCGAGGCGCTGCGCGCGTACATCTTCTGCTACCGCGAGCTGCCGCCCCGCAACAAGCTGACGGTGCGCAACTTCATCGCCGGCGAGTGGAGGGCGCCCGCGTCCGGCGAGCACGCCACCATGACCTGTCCCGCGGACAAACGGGTGCAGCTCTTCGATGTGCCTGCTTCGGGAAAGCAGGACGTCGAGGCGGCGGTCTCCTCCGGCGACCAGGTGTGGAAGTCGTTGGCCTGGGCGGAGGAGGGGCTCGCGTACCGCAAGCACGTGGTCAAGAACGTCTCCCGCATCCTCGCGCACTACACCGAGGAGTTCCTCCACGAGATCCGCCAGCAGATCCCGAAGACCAGGCTGGAGGCGGAAAAGGACTTCTTCGAGGCCAAGCGCGCCTGCGATCACCTCGAGGGCAGCTCCGAGGCGGCCATCCAGGGGGAGATGGTGCCGGACATGATCGCCGGCCAGCGCTTCTGGCGCGACTCCTGGATGCCCGGCGGGCTCGCCGCGATCATCACTCCCATGAACTTCATCTGGGGCATCCCCATGATCCACCTGGCCGGCGCGTACCTGATCGGATGCCCGTGGATCCTCAAGGGGCATCCGTTCGCGGCCGCCACCAACACCTCGATGGTGCGCTGCTTCCTGGCGGCGGGCGCCGACCCGCGGTTCATCCAGAAGGTGGAGGGCTTCGGCAAGGGCATCGCGCCGCTCGCGACCGACCGCCGGGTCGCGGTCGTCGCGGTCACCGGGTCCTCGGACACCGCCCGCGCGATCTCCGCCGGCCGCGGGCTCGCGCGCACGCGCTTCGAAGGCGGCGGCTGCAACTGGTCGTGGGTGGACGACGGGTACGGCGACGACGAGCTGGAGAAGATCGCGGCCCGGCTCACCTATGCGAAGCTGGGGCTCTCCTCGCACAAGTGCACCGGCCTGCAGGGCGTGTCCGCGTCGAGGGCCACGCTGGACCGGCTGGTGCCGATGATCGCGGCGGAGATGGACCGGTGGCAGGTGGCCGATCCACGCAGCCACGAGGCGAGCGACAGGACCCTGGGGCCTCTGATGGTGCACAAGGCACAGACCGCGCTCGACCTCGTCGCAGAGGCGCGCAAGGCCGGGCTCAAGATCGTTCGCGAAGGTGGGCGGGCCTCCGGCGACTACGGCGCGAACGCGGAGGCCGTGAAACCGGCGCTCATCGACGGAGTCACGCCGCAGACCACCCTCCGCCACGACTGGGACGGAAAGGGCGTCCGCGAGTACCGGATCGCCACCACCGAGCTGTTCATGCCCATCCTGGTGGCGATGCCGCTCGCCAGCTTCGAGGAGTTCATCCGGTTTTCCCTCTTCGAGAACCCGCACGATCTTGCCACCAGCATCTGGACGCGGGACGACCGCAAGCTGACCCGGGCCCGCCGCACGCTGGCCGGCATGCTGAAGGAGAACGACGGGACGGACTCCGCGCTGGAGTGGGAGGAGTTCGGCGCCTCGACCATCGGCGAGAGCGGGAACATGGGCGTCGGCGAAGTGAAAGCGACGATGTCGATCTACGCGCGGCGGCAGAAGGGCCGCCATTTCGTGTTCTAGATGCGCATCTCGCTCGACGGGCAGGACATCGAGGCGCAGGAAGGCGACACCGTCGCGGCGGCGCTCTTGCGCGCGCGCATCACCACGTTCACCCGCTCGATCAAGTACCACCGGCCCCGGGGGCCCTTCTGCCTGGCCGGCTCCTGCGGCCAATGCTTGATGCGCGTGGACGGCATCCCCAGCCTGCCCGCCTGCCGCGTCAAGGCGCAAGAAGGGATGGCCTGCGAGCGGCAGAACGGGCCGCTCGGGGTGGAGAAGGACCTGTTCCGCGCCGCGGACTTCCTCTTTGCCGACGGACTCGACCATCACCACTTGCTGACGGGCTCGCGGCTGCTGGGCCGCGTCGCGCTCGAGGTGGCGCGCAGGCTGGCCGGGCTCGGCGAGCTGCCCGCTCGGGTCCCCGCTCCTGTTCGCGGCGAGCTGCGGGTGGTCGAGCTCGCGATCGTCGGCGGTGGCCCCGCGGGTCTCGCCGCTGCGCGTGCCGCCGGAGCGCGGGCGCTGCTGATCGAGCGCGAGGCGCGGACCGGAGGCGGGGAGCTGCTCTTCGGGGTCGAGCCGGAGCACGGCGCCGGAAACGCCGGGTTGCTGCTCGATGCCGAGTGCGTGGGCCTCTACGCGAACGACACCAGAGTCCCGGGAAACGCGCTCCTGGCCGTGCGCCACCGCGACCGCATCCTGGCAATCGTCGCCGGGCGCGTGATCGTCGCCACCGGCGGAGTGTCGCAGCCCCTGCCGTTTCCCGGCGTCGACCGGCCCGGTGTCTACGCCGCCCGCGGCCTCCTGGGACTGAGCGCCAGGGTGGGCAGGAAGCTCGCGGTGGTCGGCGACGGCGATGAGCAGCAGCGCTGCGCGGAAGCGCTCAGCAAGCGCGGCTACGACATCGTCCTGGTCAGCGGCGTCCCGAGACGGGCCCTGGGCAATCCGGTGAAAGCCCTCGACGCCGGGGACGGCACCCGCGTCCGCTGCGACGCGGTGGCCATCGCGCTGCCGCCCGCGCCCCTGCACGAGCTGGCCAGCTGCGCCGGCGCCAACGCCCGGTTCGACGGCAAGGGCTTCCCGGTGGAGACCGACCAGGAGGGACGCACCAGCGTTCCCTGGCTGTTCGCGGCGGGCACGGTGGCCGGCAAGCCGGCCGTCCCTTCCGGCGAGATCGCGGGGAGCGCCGCGTGCCGCTGAGCGAGAAGGCGATCGTCTGCGCCTGCGAGGACGTGAGCGTCCACGACATCGACGACGCGATCGCGCACGGCTTCGCCGACATCGAGAGCCTCAAGCGCTACACCGGCCTCGGCACCGGCCCCTGCCAGGGCAAGAGCTGCGAGGTCGGGGCGATGCGCATCTGCGCCCAGCGCAGGGCCGTGCCTCCCCAGGCGCAGGTCCCTTTTCGCGCGCGCCCTCCGCTCGTGCCCACCTCCTTGGCCGCCTACGCCGGTCTGCCTGGCGAGGTGACCGGCCCGCGCATCGCCACGGCCGGCCTGCGCCCCACCTGGGGCAAGGGACCGCACCCGCTCCAGCCGCAGGCTCCGCTGCCGGACAGGGTGGATGTGGCGATCATCGGCGGTGGGATCATGGGCCTCGCGCTGGCGTGGAACCTGGCTGGGCGGGGCGCCGGGCGCATCCTGGTGCTCGAGCGCGGCTACCTGTGCGAGGGAGCCTCGGGCCGGAATGGCGGCGGCGTCCGGGCCCAGTGGACCACGCCGACTCTGATCGAGCTGGCGAAGGAGTCGATCGAGTTCATGGGCCGCTTCGCCCAGGAGCTCGGGATCAACGTGTGGCTGCGCAAGGGAGGATACCTGTTCCTCGCCCACGACCAGGAGACGCTGAGCCGGATCGAGTACGGCGCCGATCTGCAGAAGAGATACGGCCTTCCCACCCGCGTGATCGGGCCGGGGGAGGCGGGCGAGATCGTGCCGCAGCTCGACACCTCGAAATTCATCGCCGCCTCCTGGAACCCGGAGGACGGCGTGGTGTTTCCCTGGCCCTTCCTCTGGGGCTACGCCGACGGCGCGCGCAGGCGTGGCGCGCTGGTCGAGCCGTTCACCCGCGCCTCCGGAATCGAGGTGAGCGATGGCCGCGTCCGGGCAGTGCAGACGGATCGCGGGCGCGTGGCGGCGGACCGGGTGGTGATCGCCGCCGGGGCCTGGAGCCCCACCGTGGCCCGTCTCGCCGGCGTGGAGCTGCCCAACGTTCCCTACCGGCATGAGATCGTCTCCAGCGAACCGCTCAAGCCGTTCCTGGGCCCCCTGGTCTCGATGCTGGGCACCGGCCTGTACTTCTCGCAGTCGATGCGCGGCGAGATCGTGGGCGGCATGGGGGATCCAGAGGAGCCCCCCGGCTTGAACCAGACCTCGTCGCTGCGCTTCATGGCGCGCTACAGCAGGGCGCTCGGTGAGCTAATGCCACAGCTCCGAGCGGTGAAGCTCCTGCGCCAGTGGGCGGGTTGCTACGACGTCACGCCCGACCACTCGCCGGTCCTGGGCGAGACCCCGGGCGTGGCCGGCCTGCTCCAGATGAGCGGCTTCGTCGGCCACGGGTTCATGATGGCCCCCGCCGTCGGGCGGCGCATGGCGGAGTGGATGGGCGGGTCCAAGGACGAGATCTTCGAGCGCTACAATCTCCGCCGCTTCGCGGAAGGCCGCCTGATCCAGGAGACGTTCATCATCGGCTGAACGCCTTTGTGCTACTCCGGGAGCATGGGCACGGAAAAGAAGCTCGGGTTCATCGGCGCCGGCAACATGGGGGAGGCGCTGTTCAAGGGCCTCCTGAAGACGAAAGCAGCACGGCCGGAGCAGATCCACGTCAGCGCGCGCCGGCCGGAGCGCGTGCAGGAGCTGGTCAAGGCCTACGGCGTCCGGGGCGGCAGCAACGCCCAGGTGGCGCGCGAGAGCGACGTGGTCGTGCTCTGCGTCAAGCCGCAGATCCTCGACCAGGTGCTGCGCGAAATCTCGCCCGAAGTCTCGCGCGAGAAGCTGATCGTCAGCGTGGCGGCGGGCGTTCCCATCGCCGCCATCGAGCGCCGACTGCACCCGCCGATGCGCATCGTTCGGGCCATGCCCAACACGCCGGCCACCGTGGGAGCAGCCGCGACTGCGCTCGCGCTCGGAGAGCACGCGACCGACGCGGACCTCGCCACGGCGCGCACCATCTTCGACAGCGTGGGCCTTACCGTCGTGCTCGAGGAATCCCAGCTCGACGCCGTCACCGGTCTCTCCGGCAGCGGCCCGGCCTACCTGTTCTTGATCATCGAGGCCCTTGCGGACGCCGGCGTCAAGGTCGGGCTCTCGCGGCGCGCGTCCCTGCAGCTCGCGGCGCAGACGGTCCTGGGGAGCGCGAAGCTGCTGATCGAGAGCGGGCAGCACCCCGGGATGCTGAAGGACGGCGTCACCAGCCCGGGCGGCACCGCGATCGCGGGCCTGCACACTCTGGAAGCGGGCGGCCTGCGCAACGTGCTGATGAACGCCGTCGAGGCCGCGACACGGCGCTCGCGCGAGCTGGGCGAGGAGTTCCTGCGCAAGCTATAGGCGGACCATGGACCTTCCCCGCATGCAGCTCGCGCCTCAGGGCGCTGCGAAAGAGGCGCTGGACGCGATTCCCGGCCTGCCGTCCGACCTGCGCGCGTTCCTCGAACGGCACGACGGCGGCCGGGGCAAGGTCGGCAGCCGGCCGCTGATCCTCTGGAGCGCGGAGCAGATCGGCCGGGAAGCGCAGTCGCAGGAGGTCTCGCTCTCCACCCCGGGGTTGCTGCTGTTCGGCACCGACGGCGGCGCGGAGGGCTACGGGTACCTCGGTCGCCTGCGGCAGCGCCGCTACGGGCGCATCCCGCTGATCGCGGCCGGCGCGCACGAGTTCGAGGGCCTGGCCGACTCCCTGGACGATCTGCTGCAGGCGCTCATCGAAGGCCGCTGACCTGGCGCGCCTTTCTCAGCGCCTCGAGGAGCGCGGCCGGACCCGGATGGTCCCCCGGTCCCAGGCTCACGTACCGGTACGACACCTCGCCGGAAGGAAGCACCACCAGCGCGCCTCCTTGCTGCCAGGCATCGCCCGCTGTCCTCCCCTGGCGAAAACCGCGCACGAGCGCGCGCACCCAGCGCGCCACCGAGCGCGGGTTGAGCAGCGTCAGCACCCGGGACCGCTTGAAGCCGGCCAGGTCATATGCCTTGCGCGAGGGGTCGGTGAGCACCTCGACCGCCTGCGGGAAGCCGACATGCTGCGCCCACGATTTAGCCATCGCCGGCCACCCGTTCCCAACCACCACGAGCTTGCCCCCGCCCTGCGCGAACTCCTGCTCGTGCGGCCGCAACTCGGCCGCTTGCTCACGGCACAACGCTCACCCGTAGTGCCGGACGAACACCACCACCGCCGGCTGATCCCGCCAGACTTCCCCAAGCCGAACGTCGCGCCCCTCGGTGTCCTTGACGACGACCTCCCCCAGCTCCATGGACCCCCCCAAAAAGCCTCGGCGTGCTCGGCGTGCTCGGCGTTTGATCTGAAGCGTCCGCCTTCTTCCTAGAAGTCGTCCGGCGAGAACGCCTCATGCCCCGGCCCGACGTCGTACGAGAGCACCTGCTCGTTCTCGACGATCTTCGCCTTCTTCCGCAGCCCCTCGACCCACTGCGCGTACAGCTCCCCTTGCTTCCGCCCGATCAGCCGCTCGCGGAGCGACTTCAGCTCGTTCGGATCGGGCTTCGAGATGTCCGCCCGCTCGCGCGACTTCACCCGGAACACGTACCAGGTATCGCCTTCCTCGACCGGCGCCTGCGGAATCGCTCCCGCCTTTGTCTGCGCGAACACCGCGGCAGACAGGCCCGGCGCCTGCCCGATGCCGGGCAGGTAGCCGCCCGTCGGGTGGAACGTCTCGGTCTCGTTGGTCTGCGGGCTGGTGAACGCGCTGAAATCGAACTGGCCGGGCTCGGTCTTCTTCAGCGGGTAGAGGTCCTTGAGCTCCTTGCCCGCGCGGAGCTGCACCAGCGTTGCATCGGCCTTCTGCTTCGCCAGCTCCTTCGCCTTCTGCGACTTCACCAGGTCGAGCGCGATCTGCTTGCGAACCTCGTCCAGCCCTTGCAAGTGCGCCGGCCGCTCTTCCTCGGCTTTGAGAACGTGGAACCCGGAGCGATCCTTGAAGACCTCGCTGATCTGGCCCGGCTTCAGCTTGGCAGCCTGCTCTTCCAGGGTCTTCCCGTAGGGAGATTGGCCGCGGGCGACGAATCCGAGATCGCCGCCGTTCACCTTCGTCGCCTGGTCCTCGCTGCGCGTCTTGGCCACCTCGGCGAAGTCCTTGCCGCCCTTCACCTCCGCCAGCGCCTGATCGATCTTCTCGCGCGCCGCCTTCTCCTGGTCGCCGCTGGCGTTGGGCGGCAACGACACGGTGATGGCCCGCACCTTCATCGCCGCCGGCTGCGTCCAGCGCGTCACCTTCTCGTCCTCGTACTTCTTGCCGATCTCCTCGCCGTGGGCCTTCATGCACTCCTCGGCCTCGGCGTCCGTGGCAGTCGCCGCGTCGCGGAACATGAACGGATTGAACCGGACCCAGGTGATGGCTGCGCTTTCGTGCTGCCCCGCGTATGCCGCCTTCACCTCGTCCTCGGAGACGTTGGCGCCGGCGATCGCGGCCTGCACCACCTTGCTGCGCAGCAGGTCGCGCCGGTACGCCTCCTCGAAGCGCTTGACGCTCATCCCGTAGCCGTTCTCGACCAGGCGCTTGTAGTAGTCGAAGCTGAACGTGCCGTCCTGCTGGAACTGCGGGCTCCTGGCGATGGCGTCGGCAACCTCGGTGTCGCCCACCCGGATGCCCAGATCGTCCGCCTGCTGGGCGATCAGCTCCTGGTCGATCAGCCCCTTCAGCGTCTCGACCTTGAGATTGTCCTGCTTGGCGTTGTCGGTCGTGTACTTGCCGCCCCGCATCTGGGACATCTGCCGGAAGCGGTTGGAGTACGCCTGGGTGAAGTCGCTGGCGGTGACCAGCTCGCCGTTCACCCGCGCCGCCCAGGTCTCCGGCGTGCGCGTGCGGAAGCCCGAGGAACCGCGCCCGAAGGAGAAGATGAAGGTGAGGATGATCGCCCCGAAGATCAGGGCAATCAGCGAGGACTTCGCGTTCGACCGCATCACGTCGAGCATCGGACCGCCACTCCGTCTGTTGGCTGGTGCGGTGGCCCAAAAGCACCGTCCGCACGGACGCTTGGAAAGCTTGACAGCCTAAAGAAGCCGGGCGACAGATGCAAGGGGAAAAACCCGGGAAGAGACCGCCTTCTCCCCCGGGTTCTGAGCCTGCGTGCACTCCATCTTCAAGCGCTTTCGCGAGCCCATCTTCGTGATTGCCCTGCTGGCGGTCCCGTTCGTGCTCTTCTTCGTCCGGGCCAAGAAGGGCCGCGATCTCAATCCCCTCGACCGCGCGGTGATCTTCGTCATCGCTCCGGCCGAGAAGGTCATCACCCTGGCGGTCTTCGGGGTGGTGGACGCCTGGCAGGCGTACGGCGCCCTGCGGGGCGTCCGCGAGGAGAACCTCAGGATCCGGCGGGAAAACCTGAAAGCCAACCAGCTCGAGCAGCAGACGGCCGAGCTGAAGCTGGAGAACGACCGGCTGCGCCGCCTGCTCGATTTCGTCGACAAGCAGCCTCCCGCCCACCTGCTCATCGCCCGCGTCGTGGCGGTCGGCGCCTCGCCCCACTCGCACACCCTCCGCATCGCCCGCGGGACCGACGACGGAGTGGTCAAAGGTGCGCCGGTGATCGCGCCGGAAGGCGTGGTGGGCATCGTCTCGCAGCTCACCGGCAGCTACGCCGACGTCCAGCTCATCCTGAGCCCCCTCAGCGCCATTCCCGCCATCGCGCAGCGCACCCGCAGCCGCAGCACGGTCAAGGGCACCGGAGACATCGCCCGCTGCAAGCTGACCTACGCGCTCCGTGCCGACGACCTCCAGGAGGGCGACGTGCTGGTGACGGCGGGAGGGCCGGGGTTCTTTCCCCAGGGCCTTCGCATCGGGCGGGCGGTGAACGTGGTCAAGAAGTCGCACGGCCTCTTCCTCGAAGCCGACGTGGTTCCGGCGGTCGATTTCTCGCGCCTCGACGAAGTCTCGGTGGTGGTGGACCATGCCGCCGCGGTGCCCCTGGGCCCTGCCGCGGCGCCCCAGGGCGTCGCCTCCGGGCCGGGAGCGCCAGGGAGTGGTCCGTGAACTGGCGTGCCGGCCTCGTTCTCCTGGTGGCTGCCGGGCTTGCCATCCTGGAGTCCGTCATCCCGCACCTGTTCCATCTGCGCGCGGCGCGGCCGGATCTGCTGCTCGTCGTCGTCCTCTACCTGGCGTTGCACGACGACGTGGTGCAGGGAGCGGCGCTCTCCGCGGCGACCGGTTATCTCTCCGATCTGTCCTCGGCGACGCCGGCATTTCTCTACACCTTCCTGGCTGTCCTCACCTTCGTGGTGGTGCGGACCGCGGGGGCAGCGCTGCGCACCGAGGGCGGCATCCAGTCCGCCGTGGTGGCGTTCGGCGCGACCCTCGGGCATTCGCTGGTGGCGACGCTGATCTTCGGGTTCTTCACCGGCTCGGGACTGCATTTCGAGGCCGCCCCGCTGCTCTGGTCCGCCTTCGGCACCGCCATCGCGGCGCCCTTCGTCTTCGCTGTGCTGCGCCGGCTCGACGCCGGCTTCCAGCACGCGGACGAGGCGCCCGGAGGATTGTTCTGATGCTCGTCCGGCGCGACGCCGACGACATGCGCGAGATCCGCCCCCGCACCGGGCTGGGCGCGCTGGTGGTCGTCTGCGCCATGCTGGTGCTCGTCATCCGGCTGTACCAGCTCCAGATCCTGCGCGGCGAGGTCTACGTCGTGCAGTCGATCGCCAACTTCCGCAAGACCCTGTTCGTGCCCGCGGATCGCGGGCTGATCAAGGACCAGAAGGGCCGCATGCTGGTGGAGAACCGGCCCTCCTTCGACGTGTTCCTCACCCCGGCTTTCTGCAAGGGCAAGGAGCGCGACGAGGTGCTGGAGAAGCTGGCCGCCTATCTGCGCCTGGGGCCCGACGACGTCGAGCGGATCAAGACCGACTACCAGAAGAGCTGGCTCAGCAAGGACAAGCTGGAACGGTTCAAGCCATTCCTGGTGATGCTCGACATCCCCCGCGATCAGGTGGACGTGCTGGAGGCGCACAAGACCGAGATGAGCTGCGTCAACCTGATCCCCACGCCGCACCGCTCCTACCACGCGCCGACCAGCCTGGGACACGTGCTCGGCTACATGAGCGAGGTCACGCCGGACGAGCTCGAGGACAGCCCCGAATATCGGCGAGGCCAGACCATCGGGCGGCGCGGGTTGGAACGGCGCTGGGAGCGGGAGCTGCGCGGCGCCGACGGCAAGCAGAACATCGCCGTGGACGCGAAGGGCCGCGAGCTCGACAAGGACACGCAGGAAGCGCTGATCCCGGAAGCCGAGCGCCTGGTCCCGGCCACGCCGGGCAACAACCTGGTCCTTTCGGTGGACGAGAAGCTGCAGCGGCTGGCGGACGTCGCGTTCGTGGGCCGCGCCGGCGCGGTGGTGATCATGGAAGCGAAGACGGGCTTCATCCTCGCCATGGTTTCGCGCCCGTCGTTCGACTCGAACAAGATGTCCGGCCGCATCTCGCGCGCGGAGCTGAAGGCGATCTCCGACGATCCGCTCAAGCCGATGCTGAACCGGGTGATGAACGAGAACTACCACCCGGGCTCGACCTTCAAGGTCATCACCTCGCTGGCCGGGCTCGAGAACGACGTGATCACGCCCACCAGCAGCGTGTTCTGCGGAGGCAGCTATACGATGGGCAACCACCGCTGGCGCTGCGACAAGGCGCAGGGCCACGGCTCGCTCGATCTGAAGCACGCGCTCTCGCACTCCTGCGACGTGTACTACTACTCGGTGGGCGACCGCACCGGGCTCGACGCGCTCTCGGACATGGCGCGAAAGTTCGGCTATGGGCAACCCACCGGGCTCGATCTCGGCCGGGAGATCCCCGGGTACCTGCCGGACACGAAGAGCATCACGCCCGAGAGCGGCAGCGCTCGGGCGCACGCCATCAACGCCGCCATCGGCCAGGGCGAGATCAACGTCACGCCGCTGCAGCAGGCAGTGGCGTACGCGGCCATCGCGAATGGCGGCGACATCCTGCGCCCCCAGATCGTGCGCCGGATCGAATCGCCGGACGGCAAGCTCCTGCGCGAGTTCCAGCCCGAGGTGCTGCGCAAGGTCGGCCTCAAGGACGGCTCGCTGGAGGTGATCCGCGACGCCCTGCTGGCGGTGGTCAACGAGCCCGGCGGCACCGCGTACCGTTCGCGCCTGCCGGACGTGGAGCTCGCCGGAAAGACCGGGACCGCCCAGGTGATGAAGCTCGGCCAGAAGCAGAAGCTGGACCCGGCCACGCAAGCGTACTTCTCGCGCGACCACGCCTGGTTTGCCGCGTTTGCCCCTGCCTCCGATCCAGAGGTCGTGGTGGTGGTGCTGAACGAGCACGGCGGGTGGGGTGCCGAGGCCGCGGCGCCGGCCGCTTCCAAGCTGATGGCGGCATACTTCAGGATGAAGCGCGAAGAGTCGGCGCCGGCGGCGGCGCCCTTGGTGGCTGTGCCCGCGCCCGCGCCGTCGGTCGCAGCCAGCTCGGTGGTGCAGTGACATGGCGCTAGGGGTGACGGAAAAGAGGCTGGACAACCTGCACTGGCCGCTGGTGCTGTGCACGGTGATCATCTGCTCGCTCGGCCTCTGGAACCTGGCGTCAGCCACCAAGAACGCGCCCATGTTCATGGCGCTGGCCCAGACCAGGTGGATGATCTTCATCGGGTTGCCGGCGGTGATCGTTCTCCTGTTCATCGATTACCGGTGGCTCCAGACCGTGGCCTGGCCCGGCTACTTCGCGGCCCTGGGACTGCTTGCGGGCGTGGCCTTCTTCGGCAAGAGGGTGCTCGGCGCGCGCCGCTGGCTGCAGGTCGGATCGATGCAGATCCAGCCCAGCGAGTTCGTGAAGCTGGCGGTGATCGTGATCCTCGCCCGCTGGTTCACGCGCGACGAGACCGGCGTGCGGAAGGGGTACTACGGCCTCTTCGACCTGGTCCAGCCGTTCGTGCTGATCCTGATCCCCTGCGCGCTGGTGATGAAGCAGCCGGACCTGGGGACCGCGCTGGTCACCTTCGCCATCGCCATGACCATGGTGATGTTCGCCAAGGTGAAGTGGCGCGACCTCTTCATCATGCTCGCCACCGGCGCGGGCGCATCCGTCTTCGCCTGGAGCCGGTTCTTGAAGGAGTACCAGAAGCAACGCCTGCTCACCTTCCTGAACCCGGAGGCGTACGCCAAGGGGGCGGGCTACCACGCCATCCAGAGCATGGTCGCGGTCGGCAGCGGGCAGTGGAGCGGCAAGGGGTGGGGCGAAGGCACACAGAACCAGCTCGCCTTCCTCCCCGAGCAGCACACCGACTTCATCTTCTCGGTCTGGGCCGAGGAGCACGGCTTCCTCGGCGCCGTGGTGCTGATCGGCCTCTACGCCTTCCTGGTCCTGGCCGCCCTCGACGTGGCGGCGAACGCGCGCGACAAGTTCGGCAGCTTCCTCTCCATCGGCGTCGCCGCGCTCTTCTTCTGGCACGCCTTCATCAACATGGGGATGGTGACCGGGATCTTGCCGGTGGTCGGCGTGCCGCTGCCCTTGTTCAGCTACGGCGGCAGCAGCGTGGTGGCGGACATGCTGGGGATCGGGATCTTGCTCAACGTGTCCATGCGGCGATTCATGTTTTGAGTCTTATTTCTTTCCGCCGCCGAAGACGCGGAGGATGGAAGCCATCACGCTGTCCGGTGGCTGGCCGCCGCCGAGCTTCTCGAGCTCGCCGGCGTCCAGCCAGGTGCCGTTGCAGGAGAAGCAGCGGTCCACCTGCACGCCGCGCACCTCGATCTCCTTCAGCTCCATGCCGCACTTGGGACAGCGCATCTGGTGCAGTTGCTTCAGCTTGTCGCGCTCGGCCTGCGCCAGCGACTTCTTCTCCTCCGCGGCGAGCTTGCGCATGCGCTCGGCGTTCTCGCGCGCGAAGTACTCCTCCTCGGTCGCGGTGGGCTTGGACATGGAGAGCCTCCCCCTCAGATCGAGCGCTTGACCATCGCATCCAGCTTCGACTTCGGCACCGCCCCCACGATCTGGTCCGCCACCTGGCCGTTTTTGAAGAGCAGCAGGGTGGGAATGCTCATCACGCCGTACTTCTGCGGCACGTTCTGGTGCGCGTCGATGTCCAGCTTGCCGACCTTCAGCTTGCCCTTGTACTCGGCGGCGAGCTGATCGACGAGCGGCGCGAGGGCGCGGCACGGCCCGCACCAGGCAGCCCAGAAGTCCACCAGGACGGGATCCTTGGAGCCCAGGACCTCGCTCTGAAAATTGTCGTCGGTAAAGACCACCACGTCCACGCTCGCCATTCAGTCTGCTCCTTGTGGAAATTCGGCAATTTGCCGCCCGTCCACCCGCCCGTCAATACATTGCGCACACCCGTCGCCGCTGGTATCAGTCGGAGCGAGTCCGCGCCCAGGATAAGATGATCGAAGCGCGGCGAGGATGCCAGCGCCCCCATGGCCGACTACCTGTTCGTACCCCAGTCCGTGCTCGACAAGTGGTCGGAGCAAGGGCGCATCCAGGTGGACGGGAACGTACTGACCATCCTCGGGGAGCAGAAGAGCTTCGCGCTCACCAGCGCGGTGCGCTTCATCAAGATGGAAGCGGGCGACGACAACGTCGGGCTGCTGGCGAAGGTGAAGACCACCGACGCGCTCAAGCAGATGGGCGCCGAGCACTACATGGAGTCGGTGATCCTCGGCGAGAGCGCCTACCAGGTGCAGCAGGGCTTCCTCGCCGATGCGAACGCGCTGCGCCGCGCCGCTGCGGCCTCGCAGGCGGCCGCGGCCAAATCGGGCTCCGCTCCGGCGCCCGCCGCGGGCGCCGCTGCCTCGGGGGGAGGGACGCAGGACGAAAAGAAGGGCGCCGAGCAGGACATGCTGGCACAATTCCTCCTCGACAACTTGCAGTAGCGCGATGGCCACCATCCTCGTCCACATCGCTCTTCTCGCCTACGCGTCGGGAGCCGCGGCATTCCTCACCTGGCTGGTGCGGCCGGACGGCCGGCTGGCCCGCGCGGGCCGCCTCTTGCTGCTGGCGGGGGTGGTGGTGCACTTCGCCGCCTTCGGAGTGTCGCTGGGCATCGCCGGCGCAGGTCTCGGGCTTTCCGCCTGGAAGGGCGGGCAGCTCTTCAGCCTGCTCGCCGCGGTCACCGTGGCCGGATACCTGGTGCTCGACTTCCGCTACGAGCTGCCGGTCGCCGGCGCGTTCGTGGCCCCGCTCACCGTGGCGGTGATGGTGCCGGCGCACCTGGTGGCGTCCAGCGAGCGCGCCATCGCGCCCCAGGTCTCCCACAGCCTCTTGCTCTTCGTGCACGTGGGCGCGGCGGCGCTGGGGACGGCGGTGCTGGCGCTCGCGTTCGGGCTCGCCGTCCTCTACCTGGCCAGCGAAAAACAGGTGAAGAGCAAGCGGCCCGGGAGGCTGTTGGCGCGCCTGCCCTCGCTCGAGCTGATCGATCATGCCGGGTACCGGTTGGCGGTCTGGGGATTCGTCTTCCTCTCGCTGGCGATCGCCACCGGTTCGCTGGTGTCGCGCGAGGCGACGGGCGCGACCTTCCCGTTCGCGCCCAAGCAGGGATTCGCCATTCTTGCCTGGGCGCTGTTCGCCTCCCTCATCCAGGCGCGGCTCGTGGCCGGCTGGCGCGGGCGGAGAGTTGCGTTCCTGGTGGTCGCGGGATTCGTGCTGCTGATCGGGACATACGTCGGCCTGCTCTCGGCGGCGCCTGTGCTGCAGGGGACGGCCGCATGATGCTCATCTGCGTCGGCCTGTCGCATCGCCAGGCGCCCATCGCGGTCCGCGAGCGGGTGGCGGTGGCGCCGGAGCAGATCGAGTCGCGGCTGCGGGAGCTCAAGGCCCTGCCCGGAGTGCGCGAGGCGATGCTTCTCTCCACCTGCAACCGGGTCGAGATCTTCGCCGTCGCGGAGTCCCGCGGCGCCGGCGACGACTTGCTGCAGGGACTGGGGCCTGTCGCGGCCCAGCACGCTGCCCGCCGCTTCGAGGAGGAGGCGCTCCGGCACCTGTTCCGCGTCGCCGCCAGCCTGGACTCGATGGTGGTGGGCGAGGCGCAGATCCTCGGGCAGGTGAAGGAGGCGGCCGCGCAAGCGCAGCAGGCCGGGACGCTCGGGCCCGAGCTGTCGAGAGCGCTGGCGCGTGCGACCAGCGCGGCCAGGCGCGTGCGCACGGAGACCGAGATCGCGCGCGGGGCCCTCTCGGTGTCCAGCGTCGCGGTCAAGCTCGCGCACAAGCTGCTGGGCAACCTGGAGGAGCGCTCCGTGCTCCTGCTCGGGGCCGGGGAGATGGCGCAGCTCGCGGCCAGGGAGCTTCGCTCGGAGGGAGCGCGGGAGCTGCTAGTCGTGAACCGGACACCGCAAGCGGCCGAGGAGCTGGCGCGAGAGATCGGCGGCGTCCCCAGCTCGCTGGCGGAGCTGCCGGCGCTGCTGGAGCGCGTGGACGTGGCCATCTGCTCGACGGCCGCCGCGCAGGCGGTGGTGACGCGGAAGATGATGGTCCAGGCGGCGAAAGCGCGGCGCTACCGGCCGATCTTCCTCGTCGACCTGACGCTTCCGCGCAACGTCGAGCCGACCGCGAACGAGCTGGAGAACGTCTACGTGTACGACCTCGACGACCTGGAGCGGGTGGCGGCGCAGAACCGGGACTTGCGCGCGGCGCAGGTAGGGAGGGCGGAGGAGATCGTGGAGCAGGAGCTGCAGGCCTACCTGGCGCAATCGCGCGAGCGCACGGCAGTGCCCGTGCTTGCGCGGCTGCGGGCCCACGCGGACTCGGTCGCGCGCGCCGAGGTGGAGAGGACGCTGGCCGCGCTCCAGGGCCTGGACGAGAAGCAGCAGAAGACCGTCCAGGCGATGGCCACCGCCATCGTCAACAAGCTGCTTCATGCCCCTACTTCCCGGTTGCGGGCCGAGGCCGGC
>DATBZA010000060.1:0-3391 GCA_036513415.1 Myxococcales bacterium
CGAGCGCGAGCAGCCGCTGCTGGTCATCCTCGGCAAGCAGGCGATCGACGATGACAACGGCCAGACCGGCCAGGTGCTGGCGGCGCTGTGGAACCGCCCCCAGGCCACCTACGCTTCGAAAATCGAGCTCAGCGCGGGCACGGCGCGCGTCACGCGCGAGGTGGACGCCGGGCTCGAAACGCTCGACGTGGACCTGCCGGCGGTCATCACCACGGATCTGCGGCTGAACGAGCCGCGCTACGTCAAGCTCCCGGACATCATGAAGGCGAAGAAAAAGCCGCTCGAGAGTCTCACCTTGAGCGCCCTCGGGGTGGAGCAGCGCCAGCAGCTGAAGCTGGTGCGCTTCGAGCCGCCGCCGCAGCGCCAGAAAGGCATCAGGGTGAAGGACGCCGCCGAGCTCCTCGAGGCGCTGAAGAAGAAGGGTCTGCTGTGAGCAGCCGCGTCCTGATCATCGCCGAGCACGACGGCACCCGGCTCAACGTCAGCACCGCCAAGTGCGTCACCTGCGCCCGCGGCATTGCCGGCGCGGAAATCACCATCGCGGTGTGCGCAGTGGACGCGGCAGCGGTCGCCGCGCAGGCGGCGCAACTGTCGGGCGTCAGCCGCGTGCTGTGCGTCGAGAATCCGGCCAACGCCCACGCGCTCGCCGCGGTGTGGGCGCCGCAGGTGCTCGCGCTCGCCGCGCCCTTCAGCCACATCCTCGGCCCCTCGACCACCTTCGGTAAGGACCTGATGGCGCGGATCGCGGGACTGCTCGAGGCTCCGCAGGTGAGCGACATCATGGCCCTCGAGAGTCCCACGCGCTTTCGCCGACCCATCTACGCGGGCAACGCGATTCTCACGGTGGAAAGCAGCGGCGACGGCAAGGTCGTGGGCACGGTACGCACCGCCTCGTTCGAGGCGGCCGCGGGCGGGGGCGCCGCGCGGATCGAAAAGGCGGCCGTGAATGTTGAGTTGCCGACCCACACGCGCTTCGTGTCGGTGTCGGCCGCCCGCAGCGACCGCCCGGATCTGCAGAGCGCGGCGCGGGTGATTTCCGGCGGCCGGGCGCTCGGCAGCGCCGAGGGTTTCAAGATTCTCTACAGCCTCGCGGACAAGCTGGGTGCCGCGGTGGGCGCCTCGCGCGCCGCCGTGGACGCCGGTTACGCGCCCAACGAGATGCAGGTGGGGCAGACCGGCAAGATCATCGCCCCCGAGCTGTATGTCGCGGTCGGCATCTCGGGCGCAATCCAGCACCTGACGGGCATCAAGGATGCGCGCACCATCGTCGCAATCAACAAGGACAGCGAGGCCCCGATCTTCGAAGTCGCCGACTTCGGCCTGGTGGGGGACCTTTTCCAGATCATCCCCGAGCTCGAGCGGCTGGTGAGCTAGAGCTGGCCCAGGACGTATTCGGCCGCGGACACCTTGAACTGCCCCGGGGCTTCGATGTTGACGTGGGTGGCCACACCATCGCGCGCAATGATCGCGAAGCGCTGGCCGCGCGTACCCATGCCGTAGCCCTTGGCGTCGAGTTCCAGTCCGAGGGCTCTGGCGTACTCGCCGTTGCCGTCCGCGAGCATCAGGATCCTGTCGCCGACGCCCGCGGCCTTGCCCCAGGCGTTCATGACGAACACATCGTTGACGGCCATGCAGGCGATGGTGTCGACGCCCCTGGCACGGATCTGATCGGCCAGCTGCACGAACCCGGGCAGGTGCTTCGCGTCGCAGGTCGGAGTGAAGGCCCCCGGGACCGAGAACAGCACCACCCGCTTGCCCTTGAAGAGCTCATCGGTCGAGAGGTCCTTGGGACCCTCTTTGGTCATTTTCTTGAGCGTGCCCGCGGGCATGCGCTCACCTGCCTTGATTGCCATGGTTGCCTACATCATGCCTGCTTCGCGTGCAGGCTCCACAGGTTGGCGAGACGCTCGAGCGAGGGATCACCCTTCACCTCGTGGAAAGACTTGGTCGCTTCGTCTTTGTGGCCGGCCTTGAGCTGAGCGATGCCGAGCAACAGTCGCGCCTCGGACTCGTTGCGCAGACCACCCTTGGCGATACCCTTGGAGATCGCCTCCGCGGCCTTGTCATATTGCCCGTAGCCGAAGTAGGCCAGCCCCAGGCCGACATTCTTGGCGCCGGTGGGCGCGGCGTCCGCCTCCTTCTCGATCCTCTGCAGGCTGGCCTGGTCGGTGGCCGCCGCCTTCTTGGCGGACTCGAGCAGCCGCTGATTTTTCGCCTTGGCACGTGGCTCAGTGAACACACCCTTGGCGATGCCCTTTTCCAGCACGCGCTGCGCTTCGCCCGGTGAGCCCTGCTCCAGAGCGAGCTGCGCCATCTCGGAGTAGTCGTCCGGACTCTTCAGCACGTCGACTTCCGACATGAGGCGGTAAGTCTGCAGCAGGTTGGCCTCGTTCCCCGAGGTCTGCTGGCGCATGGTGTACAGCAGCTGGGCCCAGTAGTCGGCCTTGGGGTAGTAGGTGACGATCTTCTCCAGCGCGCGGGTCTCGCACGCCGAATCATTGAGCTTCACGCAGGCGCTCAGCACCAGCTGCAGCGATTCGTTCTTGGGCGTCTGGCCGTTCTTGATCTTCTCGTCGATCAGGCCCTCCTCGAAGCGCAGCGTGTTCTTCCAGTCGCCCTTCAGGTAGTACGCCTGGCCCACGAGGGTTTTCAGTTCCTCGTCCGCGAACCCTCCCTTGATGGCGCGAACGCCGAACTCGATCGCCTTGTCGTAGTTCTTGACCTGGTAGTTCGCCTCGGCCAGCTGTCGCACGCGCGTAGGAATTTCGGCCTGCGGTATGAAGCCGTCATCGAGCTCCGCCTCCCACGCCTTGGCGGCCTCGGCGTAGTTCTGGGTGCGGGCGTAGGCGAAGCCCAGCATGTCGTTGATCAGGTGCTGGTCGTAGGCGGTCTTGCCGGCCGTCCCCTCCGCTTCCTTGAGCTTGGCGATCGCATCGGCATACTTTTTCGCGTTGAGGTCGTCGTGGGCCTCCTTGAGGGGCTTCGCCAGCTTGGCGCTGTTGGTCTGCTTGCCCTCCGCAGCCAGGGCAGGCGTCGTGGACACCAGGCCCGCAGCCGCGATGAGGGCGGCGCCCGCGACCAGCACCCGGACGGATAGTGCAGCGACCTTGATGGTGTTGTTTCGCATGGTGTTCTAGTCTCTGAATTCCGCCACGTTGACGAAGCCGATCTTCTTCATGTGGTTGCGTTGCGCGGCCGCCAGCACCTTCGCGACGATCTCGTATCTGGCGCGACGATCGGGACGCAGGTGAATTTCCGGCTGTGGCTCCTTGTCCCTCGAGGCGTGAAAATAGCTCTCCAACTGCGACAGACTCGATACCGGAGTCCCGTTCCACACGACCGTGCCATCGAAGTCGATCTCGAGTTCGATGACCTCCGGAGGCGTCGGCGG
>DATBZA010000061.1:0-39463 GCA_036513415.1 Myxococcales bacterium
CGTCTAGTCGCGGCCGCCGAAGGCGGCTTAGCGACTACGCTTGAGCGCGGTAACTCGCGAGCACCGATGATGAGATGCGTTCCAGCCCTACCTCCCGGCTCCGCTGACCATCTTGAGATTTGCGGTGCGGTACTTCATTGAGGCCTCCGGGGGAGGCGCAGGATCTCGCGCGCCTGCGCGGGCGTCGCGACCTCCCGGCGCGCGCCGCGCGCCAGCTCGACGACCTTGCCCACCAGCTCGAAGCTGCCCTTCGCGAGCACGCCCTTGCTCAGATAGATGTTGTCCTCCAGGCCGCAACGCGCGTGCCCGCCCATCTGCAGCGACAGCGCGGCCATCGGGAGCTGGTGCCGGCCGATGCCAGCTACATTGAATGTACACCGGTGTGGAAGCTTGGAGACCATGAAGACCAGGTTGTCCTCGGTCGCCTGGATCCCGCCGCGCACGCCCATGACGAAGTCGAAGTGGGCGGGCAGCTCGATCACGCCCTCTTGCGCCAGGCGCAGGCAGGCTTCGACGTGGCCCACGTCGTAGCACTCCAGCTCGTAGGCGACGCCCTTCTCGCGCATGCGCCGGGCGAACTCGCGGACCAGCGGAAACGGATTCACGAACACGTCGTCGCCGAAGTTTAGCGACCCGGCGTTCAGGGTCGCCATCTCAGGCGGCGGAGCGCACTCGAGCGGCTGCGCCCGCTCGTCGGCGGTCATCCCTACCGCGCCGCCGGTGCTGGTCTGCACGATCACGTCGGTACGGCGGCGGATGGCGTCGAGCGCCTTCTGGAACAGGCCCCGGTCCTGCGTCGGCGTCCCGTCCTCGCGGCGCACATGCAGGTGGATGATCGAGGCGCCCGCCTCGCGGCAGCGCACCGCCTCCTCCGCCAGCTCGTCCGCGGTGAGGGGCAGGTGCGGAGTCATCTCGCGCGTGGTCTCGGCGCCGCAGATCGCCGCCGTAATGATGGCCGGATGGCTCACCGGCCCTGTCTAGCACAACCCGCCGGGTCAGGGCCGCTTGCGCTGTTTGCCGGCCGGCGTGACGCAGGTGCCCACCGCGCGGCAGACCACCACGGGCTCGGTCAGGAGGTCGGCGGCCGAGTCGCCCAGGTCCGGCCGCGGCGAGATGTACTTGCGCGCCTCGAAGCGCATCTTCCGGCTGGTCTTGCCGGCCGACACGATCTCGCCTTCCACCTCGACGAAGTCCCCCGCGTGCAGCGGGGCGAGGAACTCCACCGACTCGTAGGCGCGGAACAGGCCCTCGTCGCCGTCGTGGCGGATGAGGAGCTCTGTGGCGACGTCGCCGAAGAGGCCGAGCACGCGCGCGCCGTCCACCAGCCCCCCGCCGTAATGCGCGTCGTGGGAAGAGAGCCGCAGCCGCAGCGTCACCTTCACAGTGTTTCTCCCAGCTTCTCGCCGGTGGCGGGCACCGTCGCGTCGGGCGTACCGTGCGCGGTCTTTTGGGGGGCCAGCGGGCGACCCAGTCTCTCCATCAGACGATAGTAGATGAAATTCGCTACGTCGCTCGGCCGGGTCCCCGGTCCGAAGCCCGCGTCGAACCCCAGCTCCAGCGCGGTCTTGTGATCCACCCGCGGCCCCCCGAACAGGAAGATCGTCTTCTCGAAGATGCCTTGCTCCTTCGCCAGGTCGAGCAGCGCGCGCGCGTCCTCCTTGTGCACGTCGCGCTGGGTGACGACCTTGCTCACCAGGATGGCGTCGGCGCCCTCCGCCTTGGCGCGCGCGACCAGCTTCTCGGGCTCCACCTGCGACCCCATGTTGACGGCGCGGAACATCGGATAGCGCTCGAGGCCGTAGTCGCCGGCGAAGCCCTTCATGTTCATGATGGCGTCGATCCCGGTCGTATGCGAGTCGGTGCCGATGCAGGCGCCGACCACCACGATCCGGCGTCCCAGGTCCCGGCGGATGACGTCGTTCAGCTCGTCGTACGGATGCTTGCGGTGCAGGACGACCGGGACCTCGATGGCGTTGTAATCGAGCTGCATGTGCGTGCGCCCGTACACCACGAAGAAGCTGTAGCCCTCCCCGGCCTGCTCCATCGCGGAGACCAGCACGTGGGAGAGACCCAGCTTCTTCGCCACCGCCGCGGCCGCCTCCTTCGCCTGCTCGCTGACGGGGACCGGCAGCACGAACGAGAGCTGGATGACGCCGTCGTCCTTGCGATCGCCGTAGGGCCGGATGAGAAGCTTCTCCTTCTCGGCGCTCATGCCTTGCCCTCGAGGATCTCGAGGAACGGGTTGAAGTACCCGGGACCCCGCTCGACCACTCCGTCGAGCCCCTTGCCGCCTTCGGGCGTGCGGGCGGTATCGCCGAAGCGCGCCTTGCCGATGGCGGCCATCATGCCGTCCTTGGCGACCTCCTCGAGCAGCGCGAGCGCTTCGTCGAACACTTCGCGCTGGCGGCGCGCGACGATGCCGTCGGGCTTGAAGCCGATCTCGTCGCCCAGGTGGCGCGCGGCCCGGTACACGTACGCGGCCGACTTCAGGGCGACGTAGCGATCCATCAGGAAGGGATTGTGCATCGCTTCCGTCATCATGCCCAGGAGCTGGATGCCCTGGCGCGTGGTGATGGCCACCAGGTCGGCCATCACGTCGTACGCGTGGCTGAAGAAGATGTCGCCCTCCTTGTGCTTGGTGGGCGGCATGTACTTGATGGGGCTCCTGGGGAAGAGCTCGCGCACCATCATCGCCATGGCGAACTCGCGCAGCAGCGTGTCCTCGCGGGCGGGATCGATCTCGAACGAATGCCCGAAACCGATCAGCTCGTCCTTCATGCCCGCCAGGCGCGCGAAGGTCTCGTTGATGAGCTGGGAGGCGATGACGGTGTGCGCGGCCTCGTCGGCGTCGGCGGTGGTGATGTAGTTGTCCTCGCCGGTGTTGATGATGATCTCCGCGAAGGCGCAGATCCGGCGCGAGAAGTACTGGTCGCAGAACGTGCGCTGCATGTTGATGTCGCGGAAGAGGATGCCGTACATGGCGTCGTTGAGCAGCATGTCGAGCCGTTCGTAGGCCGCCATGAAGGCGATCTCCGGCATGCAGAGGCCGGAGCTGTAGTTGGTGAGGTGGATGTAGCGCCCGAGCTTCCGCGACTCGGCGTCCAGGGCCTCGCGCATGATGCGGAAGTTCTCCTGGGTGGCGTAGGTGCCGCCGTATCCCTCGGTAGTGGCGCCGTGCGGAACGTAGTCGAGCAGCGACTGCGCGGTGCTGCGGATCACGGCGATCACGTCGGCGCCCTGCTGGGCGGCGGCCCTGGCCTGCTCCACGTCGTCGTGGATGTTGCCGGTGGCGACGATCACGTACTTCCAGGGGGCGCCCTCGAAGGAGCCGACCCGGAGCGACTTCTTCAGCTCCTTGCGCCGCTCGATGCGCCCTTGCAGCTCGCGCACCGCCGCGCGAGCGTCGGCACGCATCTGCTCGCGAAGCTGCTCCTCCTCCGCGGGCGAGAGCGGCGGCAGCTTCTCCGGGTGCGCCGCGACCCGCTCCAGAGCGTGCAGCGGGTCCTTGCCGGGCGACGCTTTGAGGGCACGTCCCAGCCAGTACGCCGCTCCCTTGTTCAGCACCCCCGCGTCGCGCAGGCGATCGACCATCAGATTCGCCAGCGGCGCGCCGCGCGTGCCGGCGCCCGAGATCCCGAGCAGCCGGAGGACGGTGCGCTCGATCGAGACCGTGGTGTGGCGATCGATGAACGACTGCACGCCCATGGCCGCGCTGCGGGCCAGCTCCCGCGCGCGGGCGATCTTCCCAGCATCGACGAAGAGCTGCGCCATGGGGAGGGCTGCGTCTATCCCAACGCCGGGCCTCCGGCAAGACGGCGGCCGCGCCTAGTCAGGAACGACCAGCGTTCCATTCGAAAAGACGATCTGGTCGGCGGGCCCTGGCGCGCCGGTGATGGGCGGCACGTTCGACGGTGCGATCGGAGGGACGGGGTTGCAGTTGCCGGTGCAGCGCGGCGTCGTGCGCACCACCTGGCTGGGCGGGATGGCGGCCGTGTTGTTCTTGAGGTGTGCGTACATCAGATCGAGCGCCTGGATCACGTACCGGTGCAGAGGGATGAAGCGCTGTTGGTAGCCCTGGGAGTTCGTGATGAACGCGTCGAAGTGCTGCGCATTCGTCACCTCGTAATAGTAGACCGGGCTGTTCGCGCCTTCAGCCATCTTGTTCGCGCCCAGGTACGCGCGCGAGGCGTGGTTCACCGGCACCAGGGTATCGTTCCGGCCCTGCACCAGGATGGTCGGGATGCCGCGCAGCCTTCCGCTGCGCAGCACCTGGTTGACGCCGGACTTCACCGCGTTGGACTGGGCGAGCAGATTGCCGGTCAGCGGCGCGCCAGAGCCGTTGGCGGTGCCGGTCCAGAGGCTTCGCAGGCAGCCCGCGCCGTCGAGGTTGGAGTCGGCGGTCGAGGTCTGGTCCTGCTTGGGAGTGGGGCTCGCGTTGTTGTTGATGATCTGGATGCCGGTGGAAACACCCAGGGCGCCCATCGGCGGAACGCCGCTTCCCGTCGCGAAGATCGCCACCAGGGCGTTGGTCGCGTTCGTGTTCCCGGCGACCGCCGTCGGCAAATTGGCCCCGTCTACGAACGCGAAGCTGTAGCCGCAGAGGTTGTCCGTCACGCTCGCGCGCGCGTACGCGTTCGCGTATGTCAATGCCACCGCGGGCGTCGCATAGGTGCTGAAATGGGTAGCGTGGAGAAAGTTGCTGTCGCTCTCATACCCAGCCTGCTGCAAGCGCTGCAGGGCCTCATTCGACTGACCCGGCTGAGTGCTTGCGGTGAGCAGGCCCTTCGCCGTCAGCCCGCTGCAGCGGGCGTCGATCTGCGTCTGTGAAAGGGGGTTCATGTTGGCTGGCACGCCCGTCGCGCCGGCCGCGCAGCCCTGGTAGAGCGTCGCGGTGGTCATGTAGTCGTAGAGCGGCAGCGCCTTGGCCGCGACCGCGGTGCTGCCGCGCTGGATGGCCGAGGTGGAGGCCACCTGCACCTGCGGCTCGCCGACAACGACCCCGCTGATCCAGTGCGTCGGGTCCTGCTCCGCGGCGGCGAGCGACGCGCCTGCGCCGTTGGACACGCTGGCCGCGATGGTCAGGATCTGCCCCGGGTGGTACTTGCGGACCACCTGGGCGTTGCCGGCGTCGCTCTGCGGCGTTCCGAATTTCTGGTTGAGCACGTAGTAGGCAAATTCGATCGCGTGCAGCGTGTTCAGCCCCCAGTCCTTCTCGGGGTTGTTCTGGGAATGCGCGTGCTTGACGGCGAAGCGATTCGGCCAGGCCAGATTGTACGCGGTCCGATCGGCGTCGGTGAGGTTCGCAGTGAAGTTCGATTCCTTCCCGGCGGCGGTCGCGTCCTGCCGGCGGCCGTCGATCCGGTCGACGGTGTTGCCTTGGAGATCGTGAACGCCCATCCCGCTGCCCTTGTCCGTGTACGCCACCGCGCAGCGGTGCTTGAGTCCCCACTCCCCCGCGGTCGCGATCGCGCCGTACACGCCGCGCGACCCGGACGACGTCGCCGTCACGATGCAGGGATTGTCCGGAACGAAGGTCGAAGGGACCTGCACCATCATGGTGGCGTTGACGCGGCCGCTCCCGTCGTCGTCGTAGGCCAGCCACTCTTCACCGGCGATCATGCCTTGGCCCAACGTCGCGTTCCCGTTGACGTCGACGTTCGGGCCGTAGAGCGTGCCGTACCCTCCGGCTGCGGAGACGTCCACCAGCGCGCGATAGTTCGTGTAGATCGCCCGGGTCCGCAGCTCGGCCGCAGTCGGTGGATTCGAAAGGGCCGGCGCTCCGGCCGTGGAGATCAGCCCGGAGAAGCCCAGTCCGCCGGTGAGGAGATCGTCGTTGCTGCCGTCGTACGGGGTGGTGGCGATCGAGCCCGGCACGACGAACGACGGCACATCGTTCACGTCCGATCCAGTGTGGCAGGCGGCGACGAGCAGGCAGAGCGGGAGGAAGCGCTTCGACAAGTGGACCTCCGCAACAGATGCTTGCACCGTAGAAAGAGGAGGAACGGAGGTCAATGTAAGCAAACGTAACCCCGCCTCGCGGTATGCTGCCTCGATGCGGAACCTGCTTGCGGTGGCGGCCCTCGTGCTCGCGTTCGTGCTCGGCGCCGGCCTCGCCTGGCAGCTCACGCACCGCCAGGAGCGGCTGCCGGACGCGCCCGCGCTGGTGTTGAAGATCCGCGAGGTCGCCCGGCTGGAGACGCTCGACGTCTCGCTCTACAAGAAGATCGATTTCTCGCCCGATCCGCGGGAGCAGGCGACGGTCTGGGGATCGATCGCGCAGTGGGCCAGCTACACGGTGCGGCCGCCCCGCGGGCGCGCCATCATCTTCGCCGTCGCGCACCTCGGCATCGATCTGCGCAAGCTGGACGTCGCCTCGCTGCGCGTCTCCGGCCGCCGCGTCGAGGTGGTGCTCCCCAGGGTGCAGACACAGGTGGAGCTGCGGCCTGCCGAAGTGGAGATCATCGGGTCCAACCTCGATTCCGCGCAGACCGCGCAGCTCTTCGAACGCGCGCGCAACGCCTTCGAGGCCGAGGTCGGCGCGGACAAGGCGCTGCAAGAGCGCGCGCGGGACTCGGCGCGGCAGTCGCTCCGATCGCTGTTCGTCGGCCTGGGCTTCTCGGAGGTGGTCTTCGTCGACAAGCTCTCGCCCGAGCCCCAGCGTGGGTAGCCCGTTCGCCGCCCACTGGACGCTCGATCCACGAGTAGACTTCCTCAATCACGGCTCGTTCGGCGCCTGCCCGCGGCCGGTGCTCGAGGCGCAGAGCGAGCTACGGGCGCGGATGGAGCGGCAACCGCTGCAATTCCTGGCGCGGGACCTGGAAGGGATGCTCGACGACGCGCGCGGCGCCCTGGCCCGGTTCGTGGGGGCGGACCCGGACGATCTGGCATTCGTGCCGAACGCCACGACGGGCGTGAACACTGTGATCCGCTCGCTGGAGCTGCAGCCCGGCGACGAGCTGGTGGCGACCGATCACTCGTACAACGCCTGCCTCAACACGCTGCGCTGGCACGAGAAGCGGGGCGTGAAGGTGGCGATCGCGAAGGTCCCCTGGCCGATTGCGGGCCCCTGGCAGGTGGTGGATGCCGTGCTCGGCGCGGTGACCGACCGGACCCGCCTGGCGCTGATCGACCACGTCACCAGCCCGACGGGGCTCGTCTTTCCCGTGCAGGAGATCGTCCGCCGGCTGGACCAGCGCGGGATCGATACGCTGGTGGACGGCGCGCATGCGCCCGGGATGCTTCCGCTGAACGTCCGCGAGACCGGGGCTGCCTGGTACACCGGCAACTGCCACAAATGGCTCTGCGCGCCGAAGGGCGCCGCATTCCTGCACGTGCGCCGCGACCGCCAGCAGGAGCTGCGGCCGCTGGTCATCAGCCACGGCGCGAACTCGGCGCGCCCCGACCGGCCGCGGTTCCGGCTCGAGTTCGACTGGGGCGGCACCGACGACCCCACGCCGTTTCTCTGCGTCCCGCACGCTCTGCGGTTCCTGGGCGGGCTGCTCCCCGGCGGATGGCCCGAGTTGATGGAGCGGAACCGCGCTCTCGCGGCGCGGGGCCGGCGGCTCTTGTGCGAAGCCCTCCGCATCGAGGCGCCCGCGCCGGAGCAGATGCTGGGCTCGCTGGCTTCGGTGCCGCTGCCCGACTTCGCCGGAGCGATGCCGCCGGCGCGTGGTGTCCCCTGGCATCCGCTGCAGAAGGCCTTGCTGGAGAAGCACGGCATCGAGGTGCCGGTGGCGCCCTTCCCGGCGCCCCCCAAGCAGCTCATCCGCATCTCCGCGCAGATCTACAACTCGGAGGACCAGTTCAAACGACTGGCGGCGGCATTACAGGTGGAGCTCGAGCTCGCGTAGCGCCTCGGGCGTATCCGCGTCCAGGAAGGGGCCGGCGTCCGCCCAATCGAGCCTGGCCGCGCGGACCAGAGGAAGGATCGCGCGCGGGCCGGCCGGTCGGGGACCGGCCAGCAGCTCTTCAGCTGCTTTCAGGCAGGGAGCGCGGCGCCAGAGGGCGCAGAGCGGCTGCAGCGACCCTCCGGCTTGCGGGACGGCAGCGTCGTGGTCCGCGATGGCCGCCCAGAGCGCGTCGATGAGCGCTGCGTCGGCGGCGAAGGGCATGTCCGCCGCGCAGGCGAAGACCAGGTCGTGCTGGGACGCGAGCAAACCCGCCGCGAGGCCCGCCAGGGGAGTTTGCAGGGGCCGGACATCGGTCAGGAGCTCCGCCCCGCCGGCGACGGCCGCGTACTTGCCCGGGTCCTTGGCGGCGACGGCAATCTGGGCGAAGCCCGCGGCCCGCAATCCGCTCAGGACCCGCGCGATCAGGGGCTGGCCGCGGAGCTGGGCCAGGGCCTTGTCGCTGCCAAATCTCGTGCTCTCGCCGCCGGCCAGCACGACGGCGCAGGCGTCGCGGGCCATCACCCCACCCGCGCGGCGAAGATCTTCCGCAGCCCGGGGCTCTCCCGCACCAGATCCAGGGCGAGACGGGCGTGGCCGCGCGCGTAACCGTTGCCCACCGTCAGACGCACGTCCTTGCCGGCTCCCTCCGCGCCCAGGGCGGCGGCCGTGAACGAGGTGGCCATGCTGAAGAAGAGCACTTCGCCGCCCTCGCGCGCGGAGAGGATGCTCGCCATCTCGGTGCCGGGAACGCTGGCGCAGTTGACCACCAGGTCGAACTCGCCGCGCGTCTGGGCGTACACCTCCAGCGCTTTGGTGGCATCCGCGGCGAGCCATGCGTCCGCCAGCCCTTCGGAGGCCAGCCGTTGCGCCGCGTCGGGGCGGAAGTCGAGCGCCGTCACGTGCGCCCCGTTCTTCCGAGCCTGCGCGCAGGCCAAAGAGCCGCTCTTGCCGGCCCCGAGCACCAGCACGCGCTGGCCCCGCTGGGCGAGGCGCGCCACCCAGGCGGGCGCGCCGCAGACGTCGAGGACGGCGAGCGCAAGCGCCTCGGGCAGATCGTCGGGCATCGGCGCCCACAGGCCCGTCGCGAACAGCACCGCCCGCCCCCGCACGTCGAGGCGCTCGGCGTGCGCGTGCACCGCGCGGATCTCGTCCAGGACCAGCGGCGTCAGCGTGAGCGACACCAGGGTTGCGATCCGGTCGCCGCGCTCCAATTCGCCGCGAGCCGGGTGCTGCGCGCCGATCTCGGCCACGCGCCCGATCAGCATCCCGCCCGAACCGGTGACCGGGTTCTGCAGCTTTCCCCGCGCGGCGACGATCTCGCGCACCCGGGCGGCGATCCGGGAAGTGTCTCCGCCGCACTCCTGGGAGAGCTGCCGGAAGGAGGCCGCGTCGACGTTCAGGTGCTCGACGTCGATGGAAAGCTCGTCGGGCCCCAGCGGCAGGCGAGGGTCGATGACCTCCGCCTGTTGCGGCAGCACGCCCTTCGGGCGCACCACCCTCCGGAGCCCGTACGGGTCACTCCCCGAGAACCCAGGGGAGGCCGATGTGGGGCCTCCGGCCCGTCGATCGGGCTCACTCACGCGTGACCCCGACCGGTAGCCGCTGCGGCGGGAGCTCCCCCGAAGACCCGGCTTGCGCGAGCTTCACCAACGGCGCGATCAGGTCGATCGGCACCGGGAAGATGGTCGTGCTGGCTTTTTCGGCGCTGATTTCGACCAGTGTTTGCAGGTAGCGCAGCTGCAGCGCGGTGGGATGGGCGTGAATCACGTCCGCCGCCATGCCCAGCTTCTCCGCCGCCTGGTACTCGCCCTCGGCCGCGATCACTTTCGCGCGCCGCTCGCGCTCCGCCTCGGCCTGCCGCGCCATGGCGCGCTGCATCTCCGGCGGCAGATCGATCGCCTTCACCTCCACCGCGGTCACCTTGATGCCCCACGGCTCGGTGTGCAGGTCGAGCACTTGCTGGAGCTCCTTGTTGATCTTCTCCCGCTGGGCCAGCAGGTCGTCGAGATCCAGCTTTCCCAGCGTGCTTCGCAACGTGGTCTGCGAGAGCTGCGAGGTGGCGTAGAGGAAGTTCTCGACCTGGATGATGGCCTTTTCCGCGTCGATCACGCGGAAGTAGATCACCGCGGACACCTTCAGGCTGACGTTGTCGTGGGTGATCACGTCTTGCGGCGGGACATCCCGCGTGACGGTGCGGAGGTCGACCTTCACCATCCGGTCCACCCCCGGCACGATCCAGTTGAGCCCAGCCCGCTTCGTCTCGGCGAAGCGGCCGAGCCGGAAGATGACCCCGGCCTCGTACTCCTGGATCACGCGCAGGCCGGAGATGATCCAGATCAGCACCGGAACGACGAAGACCCAATAGATCATGACGTTGCCTTTGTCAGTGCGGCGCCTTCCGGCACCACTTCGAGGGTGAGCCCGTGCACGGCGAGGACGCGGGCGCGCGAGCCCGGCAGAAGCGGTTCGGTGCTGGCGGCCTTCCACAGCTCGCCGGCCACCAGCACCGTGTTGTCTTCGCGGACCTCGCCGACCTCCCCGATCAGCGAGTACCCGCCGGCGCGGAGCGGCTGCCGCGCGCTGGCCGAGAGTTTCCAGGCCAGAGTGCCGGCGATCACCGCCATCGCGGCGCCCACCGGTGCGACGATCCGCCAGCCCAGGCCGAAGTCGGCGTCAGCGTAGAAGCTCTTGTCGACGTGCCCGATCAGCAGCAGCGAGCCGATCACCACGCAGACCAGGCCGGCCGCGACGAATCCGCCGTGCCCGCCCACGTACATCTCCGCGATGAATAACCCGATGCCGAGGGCGACCAGGAGCAGGGCGCCGATGTTCACCGGGAGCATCTGGAAGGCGATGGCCGCCACCAGCAGGCAGATTCCGCCCACCACGCCGGGGACGATGGTCCCGGGGTGGAACAGCTCGAGCATCACCCCGATCATGCCGATGGTGAAGATCAGATAGGCGATCTCCGGGTTGGCCAGGAGGTGCAGGACCTGCTCTTTCACCGCCCAGGGGACGTCGCGGATCTCGGCGCTGGCAGTGCGCAGCCTGTGCGTCGCGCCGCCGCCCAGGTCGATCTTGCGGCCGTCGATCTTGCGCAGCAGCTCGGGCACGTCCTCGGCGATCAGGTCGATGGCGTGCAGCTCGAGCGCCTTGGAGGCAGTCACGCTCTCGCTCTGGCGCACGGCCTTCTCCGCCCACTCCACGTTGCGGGATCGCCGCTCGGCGATGCCCTTGACGAAGGCCGCGGTGTCGTTCTCCAGCTTCTGCAGCATGGTGGTCTGCTCGCCCTTCTTGTCGTCCGAGCCTCCCAATCCCACCGGATGCGCCGCTCCGATGTTGGTGGAGGGCGCCATCGCCGCCACGTGCGCGGCCATGGTGATGAAGACGCCGGCCGATCCGGCGCGCGCGCCCGGCGGCCCCACCCAGATCACGATCGGGACCTTGGCGTTCAGCTCCGCCTGGACGATGTCGCGAGTAGTGGAGAGCAGTCCTCCCGGCGTGTCGATCCGCACCACCAGCGCCTCCGCGCCCTTCTCCTGGGCATCGCGGATCGCGGAGATCAGGAAACCTCCGGAGCCCGGATCGATCGATCCGGTGACCTCCGCGTAGTGCACGACCGGGCCGGCGGCGAGCAGCAGGGCGAGGATCACGACGCGCCTCCTTTCGGAGGTGGAAGCCCGAGCTTCTTCATCACCTGCTTGAGGTCTTCCCAGACCCTGCCCTTCTCGCCGGGGCTCCGCAGCAGGTAGGCGGGATGGAAGGTCGGCATGACGGGGATGCCCTGGTACTCGCGCCAGCGCCCGCGCAGGCGGGTGATAGGCGTCGCGTCGCGCAGCAGCGACTGCGCGGCGAACTTGCCGAGCGTGACGATGGCTTCCGGCTTCACCGCCCCGAGCTGACCCTTGAGGAACGGCTCGCAGGCCTCGAGCTCGTCGGGCTCCGGGTTCCGGTTGTTGGGCGGGCGGCACTTCACCGTGTTGCAGATGTAGACGTCGTCGCGGCGCATCCCCATGGCCTCGATCATCTTGGTCAGGAGCTGCCCTGCCTTGCCGACGAAGGGGAATCCCTGCAGGTCCTCGTCCTCGCCGGGCGCCTCGCCCACGAACATCAGGCGCGCCTCGGGATTGCCGACGCCGAAGACGATGTTGCTGCGGGTCCGGTGCAGCTTGCAGCGCGTGCACTCGCCGAGCTCCGTGCGCACGGCGTCGAGCAGGGGCAGCTTCACCTTGGGCTCCACCTTGACGGGCTCCGTCTGGCGCGATTCCGGCGCCAGGTTCTGCAGGCCGCTCTCCTCCGCCCAGGCGAGCCAGGCGTGCAGCTCATTCACCAGCTCGCGCATGGCCGCAGTCTAACCGGGTAGGCGTTCCCGGACCATGTCCCAGATCGCGTGCGCCACCGTCAACTTGCTGCCCTCGATCTCCCGCCGGGCGCCGTCCTTTCCGAGGACCAGCACGCGATTGCTGTCCTTTCCGAAAGCGTCCGCGACGTCGTTGGCGACGATGAGATCGAGGTTCTTGCGGGCGAGCTTGTCGCGCGCGTTCTGCTCTACGTTCTCGGTCTCGGCCGCGAAGCCGACCAGAAGCGGGTGCTGCGGGCGCGCTCCCAGGCCTTCGAGGATGTCCGGGGTGCGCACCAGCTTCAGCGTCTCCTCGCCGGGCTTCTTCTTTGCCTTGTGCGGCGCCCGGGCCGCAGGGCGTTGGTCCGCCACGGCAGCCGCCATCACCACCACCCGGACGCCGTCCAGGTGGGAATCGACGGCGCGCGCCAGGTCGTCGGCCGAGACGACGTCCACCACCTGGACGTTGGCCGGCCGGGCCAGCTCGACGGGCCCACTGATGAGCGTGACACGGGCGCCGCGGTCGCGCGCCGCCTCCGCGATGGCCCATCCCATCCGGCCCGAGGAAGGATTGGAGAGGAACCGGACGGGGTCGAGCATTTCCCGCGTCGGTCCCGCGGTCACCAGGACCGGCACCGCCTCGAAGTCCCGCGGGGCGAGCGCGTCGGAGCAGGCGGCGAAGATCTCGGCCGGTTCCGACATGCGGCCCGGCCCGACATGGCTTCGTTCGGCCATCTCGCCCACCGCCGGACCGACGAAGCGCGCGCCCCGCTCCCCGAGCACGCGGACGTTCTCCTGGACGGCGGGGCTCGCCCACATCTTCTCGTTCATCGCCGGGGCCAGGAGCCAGCGGCGCGGCTCGATGGCCAGCAGCGCCGCGGCGGCCGCGTCGTCGCCCTGCCCGATCCGCATCCGGGCGATGAGATTGGCGGTCGCGGGCGCCACCACGGCGAGCTCTGCCCAGTCCGCCAGCGCGACATGACCGGCGGCCAGCTCCTGCTCCGCGGAGAAGATGTCGGCGGCGACCGCCGCCCCGGTGAGGGCCTGGAAGGTGAGCGCGGTCACGAATCGCTGCGCGGCCGGTGTCAGCGCGACGCGGACCTGCGCGCCGGCCTTCACCAGCAGGCGCGCCACCTCGCAGGACTTGTACGCGGCGATGCCGCCCCCGACGCAGAGGAGCACCCGCCGGCCTTGGACGGCCATGGTCACATGATGGATCGCAGGCGCGCAGTATTCCACTTCTGCTATATGGGCGCGCGTGCAGAAGCGACGTCCCACTTCCCCAGGGATCCTCGCCGCGCTGGGCGCGCGACGGATCGCCGTGGCGGCGCTGTACTGGGGACCGGTCATCTTCCTGCTCTCGACCATCGCGCTGGTGGTCTCGCTCTGGAAGGGCGTCAACCTGGGCGGGCTGCAGTACCTGGCGGTGCTCCTGCTCGCGGCCGGCGGG
Organism: Myxococcales bacterium; assembly: GCA_036513415.1. Classification (GTDB taxonomy): domain Bacteria; phylum Myxococcota; class Myxococcia; order Myxococcales; family 40CM-4-68-19; genus 40CM-4-68-19. The sequence continues at coordinate 13,679 of DATBZA010000061.1, forward strand.
GTGGCGTCGGCGTGGCTGCTGCAGCGACGGCTCGCGGAGATCTCCGTCGCTCTGGAGCGCGCGCAGCGGACCAGCACGGTGGGCCTGCTCACGGCCGGCTTCGCGCACGAGATGAAGAACGCGCTCACGGTGGTCCTGGGGTTCGCCGAGCTTGCCCGGACCGCGGCCGAGCGGGCCCAGTCGGAGCCCAAGGTCACGCGGCACCTGAAGGAGCTGGAGAACGAGACGCGGCGCACGGTCGCGCAGCTGCAGAGCTTCCTCAGCTACTCGGCAGGCGAGAAGGTGGCCCGCCGGCCGCAGGACATGAACGAGCTGGTCAACGACGCGTTGCAGATGGTGCGGCCGATGGCGCGGATGAAGGACCTGGTGGTCGAGCAGGCTTCCGGGGAGCCGCCCAGAGTCGTCGCGGATCCGTTCGCCATCCGGCAGCTCTTGCTGAACCTCCTGCTCAACGCGCTCGATTTCGCCCGCTCTCGCATCAGCGTCACCACCACGCGCACTCCGGACGGGCGCGCGGAAGTGGTGGTGGCCGACGACGGTCCGGGCATCCCTGCCGAGAACCGGGAACGCATCTTCCTGCGCTTCGTCACCACGCGCGCCGGCGGAAACGGCCTCGGCCTCTCCACCAGCCGCGAAATCGCCCAGGCGCACGGGGGCACGCTCACGCTGCGCGACGGCGCTCCCGGCGCCACCTTCGTGGTCACGCTTCCGTCCGCGTGACGAAGTCCTTTTTCGACGCCGTCTTCTCCATTATCCTCCGCGCGCCATGAAGCGTACGGCAGCGTTCGCGCTGGCGCTCGGCTGCGCCTGCAACACGGATTCGTCCGCGCCCCACCTGGCGCGAGGGAACGTGCTCGTCAACACTGGCCACCGCGACGAGGCGCTCGCGGAGTACCGCGAAGCCGCGCGGCTTTCGCCCCGCAGCGGACACGCCCGGGAGCGACTGGGCGACACGTTGTACGATCTGGGCCGCAAGGAGGAGGCGCTCGAGGCGTACCGCACTGCCGCTGCCGTCGATCCGGACTCGGTGACCGCGCGCATCGGGGTGGCGCGCGTCCTGGGAGACAAGGGCGACCTTGCGAGTGCGCGAGCCGAGCTGGGCACGGCGCTGCAGCGCGCTCCCACCAACCTCTTCCTGCTCCTCTCCCGGGGCAACCTCGCCGCGCGCGCCGGGGACCGGAAGGCGGCGCTGGCGGACTACGAGCGGGCGGTCCACCTCAAATCCGACAACGTTCCCGCCCTGTACCAGTATGGCCTTGCGCTGCTCGAGGACGGCCAGGTCACCGAGGCGGCGGCCACCTTCGATCGCCTGGTCCAGGTCTCTCCGGCGTCGCCTCAGGGCCATTACGGCCGGGCACGGGTGTTCGCCGCCCGTGGCCAAGGCGCGCCGGCCGCGGAGGCGCTGGCGGAAGCGGCGAGCCGCGTCGCGCCCGATGCCCATGCGCGGCTCGCGGAGCAGGGGCTCAAGGGCGAGGCGCTCGAGAAGGCGACACGCGAGGCCACGGATCGCTCATTGGCGCAGATGCAGGACGACGCCGCGTTCTCGCGTTGGTCCAGGGACCCGCGGTTCCGTCGGACCGCGTGGCGGTAGGCCATCCGGCACCTGATTGACACACTGCGTCCAGACCTTGGCCGGAGCATGGCTGGCGTGCGGCCAGAAAATGCCACGCCAAATCGCCTGCTCAGCAAAGTTTCGCCGGCCGGGCTTGCCTCGCCAGGATCCTCGGGTACGATGATCGTGTGAGCGAGGCGACCCGACTGCCGACACCTACCGCCGTGGCGCCGCAGAAGGCCTCGGTCGGCACCGCTCCAGGAAAGAGCGGATCGACGGCCCCCACCCCAGTCGCGCCCAAGAAGATCTCGTTCGGCGCCGCCCTGGGAAACGGCCTCGCCGCCGCTACCCGCGCGCTGATCCGCGGAACCAGCTGGATTTTTGGCCAGGTTGCCAGCCGGAGCGGAAATGCGCTGGCCGACTTCCGGGCCCGCCCCGAGCACTCCCGCTGGCGCGCCTACGCGCTGATCAGCTACTTCATGGTCGTGGCGGCGACGCTGGCGGGGCAGCTCTATACTGACAACGTGCTCAGCGCCTACGTGCGCGTTCAGCGCGTGGAGCTGCCGGCGATGACCCAGATCTTCGTGCGCAACGATTCCGGAAAGCCCTGGCGCGAGGTGAGGATCGTCCTGAACGGCATCTACCAGTATCGCACCGACGAGGTCATTCCCGGCGGGCACGTCATGCTGCCGGTGAACAAGTTCGCGATCCGCGATCAGCTCGGCAAGCCCACCTTCGCGCCGCGGAACATCGCTCCGAAGACGTTGCTGGTCGATACGTCGGGCGGACACTACGAGACGGAGTTCCGTGAATGAGCGCAGCGGAGGAACGAGGGCTGCGGCGGCGCGTCCTGGTGGTGGACGACGACCCCGAGATCGTCACCTTCCTCGCGACCCTGTTGGAGCTGGAGGGAATCGACTCCACGGTCGCCACCAGCGCGGCGGCGGCGCTGGAGAAGCTGGACCACGCGGTCCCCAACCTGGTCCTGCTCGACATCGCGATGCCGGATCGTGACGGGCTCGATCTTTGCCGCGCACTGAAGAAGGATCCGCGCACGCGCGAGGTCCCGGTGTTCGTGGTCTCCGCGCGCCCGGGCAAGGACGTGGTCGAGCGCGCGCTGGCAGCCGGAGCGGAGGAGTTCATCCGCAAGCCATTCGAGAACCAGGAGTTGATCGCCCGGATCCGGGTCCGCCTCAGCGCCGCCTGAGGCTGTTCAGGAACCCGAGCTGCAGATCAAACGCCGAGCACGCCAAGCACGCCGAGGGGGGGGGTGTGATCATCTCGCCACCGCCCCGCCGCGGAGTTGCTCCAACGGTCAGGATGGCAAGGACCAACCCAAAAGAGATGACTCAGATCACTTTCTTTTCTTGGCGTGCTCGGCGTGCTCGGCGTTTGATCTGAAGCGCGTACAGGAGAGCTATTCCTTCGCTTCCAGTTCTTTCTTGCTCTTCTTTTTCGACTTTTTGTCGGCGCTGGTGTCGCTGGTCTCTTTGGAGGCGGCCTTCTTCTCGGCCTTCTCGGCCTTGTCGGCCTTCTTCTCCGGCTCAGCCTTCTCGCTCTTCTCGACCAGCTCCAGGATCGACATGGGCGCGTTGTCGCCCACGCGGTTCTCCACGTGGATGATCCGCGTGTACCCGCCCGGGCGCTCCTTGAACCGGGGCCCGATGGTCTCGAACAGCCTGGCCAGCGCGGCCTGATCGCGCACCGTCTTGTGCACCACCCGGCGAGCGGCCAGCGTGTTCTGGCGCGCCTTGGTGATCATCCGCTCCACCAGCCTGCGCGCCTCCTTGGCCTTGGGGGTGGTGGTGCGGATGCTCTCGCTGAGGATCACCGCCCGCACCAGGTTGTCGAGCAGGGCCTTGCGGTGGCTGGTGTTGCGGCTGAGCTTGCGGCCGGCGTTGGCGTGGCGGGACATCGCGCTCTCCTTACTGCTTCAGGGCCGGGGCCTGCGCCGTCGGCGGCTTGGGCGGCCAGTTCTCCAGCTTCATGCCGAGGCCAAGGCCCATCTCGGCCAGGATTTCCTTGATCTCCTTCAAGGACTTCCGGCCGAAGTTCTTGGTCTTCAGCATCTCCGCCTCGGTCTTCTGCACCAGATCGCCGATGGTCTTGATGTTGGCGTTCTGCAGGCAGTTGGCCGAGCGGACCGACAGCTCCAGCTCGTCCACCGACCGGAAGAGGTTCTCGTTCAGCTTCTCCTCGTTCTTGGGCAGCTCGATCGGCGCCGGCTCTTCCGTCTCGTCGAAGTTGATGAAGATGGAGAGCTGCTCCTTGACGATCTTCGCCGCGAAGGCGACCGCGTCCGCCGGCGTCACCGACCCGTTGCTCCAGACCTCGAGCGAGAGCCGGTCGTAGTCGGTGGCCTGCCCGACGCGGGCGTTGGTCACCTGGTAGTTCACCTTCTTCACCGGGCTGAAGAGCGAGTCGATGGGCATCACGCCGATGGGCGCCCCGACCACCTTGTTGCGCTCGGCAGGAACGTAGCCGCGGCCGCGGCGGGCGGTCATCTCCATCCGCACGCGTCCGCCCTCGGACACGGTGAAGAGATGGTGGCCCGGGTTGAGGACCTCGACGTCCTGATCGACGATGATGTCGCCCGCCTTCACTTCCTTGGGCCCCTCGACCTCGATGCGGATGGTCTTCTCCTCCTGGGTGTGCATGCGGAGGAGGACTTCCTTGAGGTTGAGGATGATGTCGGTCACGTCCTCGGCGACGTTGGAGATGGTGGTGAACTCGTGCTCCACCCCTTCGATCCGGACGCTAGTCATGGCCGCGCCCTGCAGCGAGCTGAGGAGTACCCGGCGGAGCGCGTTGCCCAGCGTGATGCCGAACCCGCGCTCGAGCGGCTCGGCGACGAACTTGCCGTAGGTATCGGTGAGCGTGTCCTGCTCGACGTGCAGGCCGCGAGGCTTGATCAGGTCGCGCCAATTCTTCGCAATCAATGCTTCTGCCACTTTTCCTTCTCCTTGCAGCGCCGCCCTGCTCCACCGCGGAATTGCGGGGCACCATTGGGTCGTCCGCTGCGGACCTGCGCTTTCAACTGCCCTTCGACTACTTCGAGTAGAGCTCGACGATCAGCTGCTCCTGGATGGGCATGGTGATGTCGTCGCGCGACGGCGTGCTCTTCACCGTGCCCTTGAAGCCACCCTTGTCCAGATCGAGCCAGGCCGGAACGCCACGGCGGTCCACCGCCTCGAGCGCCTCGTTGATGCGCACGACCTTGCGCGACTTCTCCTTCACCGCGACCACGTCGCCTACCTTCACCTGGAAGCTGGGGATGTTGACCTTGCGGTCGTTGACGCGGAAGTGGCCGTGGCGCACGAGCTGGCGCGCCTCGGCCCGGGTGTCGGCGAATCCGAGGCGGAAGACCACGTTGTCGAGACGCTGCTCGAGGAACTGGAGCAGGTTCTCGCCGGTCTTGCCCTTGGCCGCGCTGCCCCGCAGGTAGTAACCGCGGAATTGCGTCTCCAGGAGGCCGTAGAGGCGCTTCACCTTCTGCTTCTCGCGAAGCTGCACGCCGTACTCGGAGAACTTGGCGCGCCCCTGCCCGTGCTGGCCCGGCGGGTACGGACGGCGCTCGATCGCGCACTTGTCCGTGTAGCAGCGGTCCCCCTTCAGGTACATCTTCAGATTTTCGCGCCGGCAAATGCGGCAAGCCGATTCGGTGTAGCGAGCCATTCGTCGATGCTCCTTAAACGCGGCGGCGCTTCGGCGGCCGGCAGCCGTTGTGTGGGACGGGGGTGATGTCCCGGATCAGCGTCACCTTGAGGCCCGCGGCCGCCAGCGCGCGCAGCGCCGACTCGCGGCCCGCCCCGGGTCCTTTCACCAGCACGGAAACGTTCTTGAGGCCGTGCTCCATCGCCTTGGCAGCGGCGTCGCCGGCAGCCACCTGGGCCGCGAACGGCGTCGACTTGCGCGAGCCCTTGAAACCGCGGGCGCCGGCGGAGGACCAGGAGAGCACGTTCCCGGAGACGTCGGTGATGGTGATGATGGTGTTGTTGAACGTGCTCTGGATGTAGACGATGCCCGTCTGCACGTTCTTCTTGGTCTTCTTCTTTGCTTTGCGCTCGGCGGCGGCAGGGGTGCCGGCGGCGCCTGCTGCGGGCGCGGTCGGTGCTGCGGTGGGCTTCTGCTCTTCGGCCATGTCGATGTGTCCTTACTTGCCGGCGGGGGCGCTGGGAGGCGCTGCGCGGCGGACGATGCCGCGCTTCGGCCCCTTGCGGGTGCGGGCGTTGGTGTGGGTGCGCTGGCCGCGGACGGGCAGGCCCTTGCGGTGGCGCAGGCCGCGATAGCAGCCGAGGTCCATCAGGCGCTTGATGTTGAGGCTCACTTCGCGGCGCAGGTCCCCTTCGACCTTGTAACCCTGCTCCAGGGCCTCGCGGATGCGGTGGATCTCGTCTTCGGTGAGGTCCTTGGTCCGCTTGGTGCCGTCGAGCTGCGCGGACGCGCAGATCTTCTGCGCGGTGGTCTTGCCGATGCCGTAGAGGTACTGGAGAGAGATCTGGATCTGCTTCTCGCGGGGAAGGTCCACGCCTGAGATACGCGCCATCTAGAGGCTCCTCAGCCTTGCCGCTGCTTGTGGCGGGGGTTCGCGGTGCAGATCACGCGCACGACGCCCTTGCGGCGGATCACCTTGCACTTCACGCAAATCTTCTTCACCGAAGCACGGACCTTCACGGCTCCTCCAGCCGACGAAAACGCCTCAAAAATCGCTTTCCTTCCGTCCCGCACCCCCTACCGCGGCTCGCGCCGCCGGGGCCTACCCGGTACGAAGGGAGCGCGGCTTGTAACAGCCGCGCCGCGCGGTGTCAAGTCGCCGGCCCGTCTGCTCGCCGACCCGATTCAGCGGCGCCGGACCTCGACCCACCGGCACTGCTTCGGTCCGGTAAAGGCGGCCGCCCAGACCACCATCGACTTCGAGACCAGACTCGGCCGGACGTCGATCAGGGTCTCGCCCGGCTGTAGGAGGACCTGGGGGCCGCTGCCCACGCAGCTCTCGTCCGGCTTGTTGCGGGCGGCGATGGCATCGCCGAGGAGCACCGGCGCCACGCCGCCGTTCCTGACCTCCGCGCGCGCATCGCTCTTGACCTTGGTGGCAGCGCCGGAGAGGCCGGCGGCGGAGGCCTTCAACGTGTCGGCCGGCACCTCTTCGGCCCTGAGGGTGACTGCGTGGCCCTTGCCGGTCGCCCCGCCTCCTTGAAACGTCCAGGTCACTTCGACTTCGGCGCCCGGCGTGATCTTGCCTGCGTCCACCCAGGCCGGGAGCAGCTTCCCCGGATCGACCCACTGCCGGAACTCGCAGGAAGCCTTTGGCTCCTGGCTGCCTCCGCTCCAGGAGCCGTCGGGCGCGCCGAAGACGATGTTGGCGACTCCGCAGGCGTTCTCGCCCTCGGTGGGGAGGAGGAAGAGCGCCTTGGGCGGCTCTCCCAGCCATTGGAGCAGGTACAGGTGGGCGGCGGCGGCGAGCAGCGCGATCACGGGCGGGTCAGGACCTGGGGACCGTCCTCGGTGACGGCAATGGTGTGCTCCCAGTGGCTCGACAACTTCCCGTCGCGCGTGACCACCGTCCAGCCGTCGGGCAGCGTATCGACTTCGTGGGTGCCGAGGTTGATCATCGGCTCGATGGCCAGGACCATGCCCGGCCGCATGCGCGGATTCGGCTGGCCGCGCGACCAGAGCGAAGGACCGTAGTTGGGGACCTGCGGGTCCTCGTGCAGCTTCTTGCCGATGCCGTGGCCGACATAGTCGCGGACGATGCCGTATCCGAACGGCTTGATGTGCGCCTCGATGGCGGCCCCGATATCGCTGATCCGGTTGCCCGGAACCATCGCCGCGATGCCCCTCTCCAGCGCTTGCCGGGTCTCGTCCAGGAGTCGCGCCGCCTCGGGCGAGACCTGGCCGACGGCCACGGTGCGGGCTGAATCGCCGTAGTAGCCGCGCTTGATCACCCCGTAGTCGAGCTTGACGAGGTCGCCTTCGACCAGCTTCCGCCGGGTGGGGATGCCGTGGACCACCTGCTCGTTGACCGAAATGCAGATGTTCTTGGGAAAGCCGTACAGACCCTTGAAGGCGCAGATGCCGCCGCGACGGACGGTCTCGCGCTCGGCGATGGCATCCAGCTCCTCGAGGGTGACCCCCGGCGCGACCGCCCGGGTCAGCTCCTCGAGCACCTCGAAGACGATCAGCGAGGCCTCGCGCATGTACGCGATCTCGTCGCGCGTCTTGATTTCGATTCCGCCTGGCATCTATCGCAGCGCATCGACGATGCGCTTCTCCACTTCGTCGACGGTACCCACGCCGTCCACCGCGCGCACGACACCGCGCGTCTTGTAGTAACCAGTGAGCAGGGCGGTCTTGTCCAGGTACTCGAGCATCCGCTGCCGGACGCGGTCCGGCATGTCGTCGGGACGGACCACCAGCTTGGCGCCGTCCTTGTCGCACAACCCCGGACGCTTGGGGGGGTTGTCCTTGCCGTATGGCGTCTGATCCACCGGGCACGTCTGCCTGCCGGAGAGACGCTCGACCAGCACCTCGGTCGGCACCTCGAGCAGGATGACATGCTCGATCTTCTTCCCCCGGCGCCGCAGCATCTCGTCCAGCGCCGTGGCCTGCGCGACCGTGCGCGGAAACCCGTCGAGGAGGAAGCCCGGCGCCACCTCGGGCGAGGCCAGCGCGTCCTCGATGATGCCGTTGACGATCTCGTCCGGGACCAGCTTCCCGGCGTCCATCAGCGCCTTCGCCTGCCTGCCCAGCGGGGTCCCATCGGCGACCGCCTTGCGCAGGATGTCGCCGGTGGAGAGCTGGGGAATCCCAAACCGCGCCGTGAGGCGCTTGGCTTGCGTTCCCTTTCCAGCCCCCGGCGGTCCGAGGAAGATGACGTTCACGCGCCCCCCTAGGCGGCGACTGGAGCGCCCGTGGTATCGCGGCGGCCGCGGATGCGAGGGCCGCGCGGGCCCGTGAACCCCTCGTAGTGGCGGGTGATCAGGTGGCTCTCGATCTGCTGCACCGTATCCAGCGCGACGCCGACCACGATCAAGAGCGCGGTGCCGCCGAACTGGAACGGCACGTTGTACTTGGTGATCAGGATGCTGGGCAGCACGCAGACCGCCGAGATGTAGATGGCGCCGCCGAAGGTGATGCGCGAGAGCACGTGGTCGATGTACTCGGCCGTCTTCTTGCCTGGGCGGATACCCGGGATGTACCCGCCGTACTTCTTGAGGTTGTCGGCCACGTCCACCGGGTTGAAGGTGACGGCGGTGTAGAAGTAGCAGAAGAAGACGATCCCGATCACGTAGAGGCCGTCGTAGATCCAGCCGCCTCGGCTCATCGCGTCGGCGAACGGCTTGAAGGCCGGGACCCAGGTGGCGAGCGTGGCGGGGAAGAGCAGGATCGAGCTGGCGAAGATGGGCGGGATCACGCCGGCCATGTTGACCTTGAGCGGCAGGTGCGTGGACTGGCCGGAGAAGGTCTGGCGCCCCACCACGCGCTTGGCGTAGTGCACCGGGATCTTCCGGTAGGCGCGCTCGACGAACACGATCACCGCGATGGTGAGGACCATCACCGCGGCCAGGATCAGCAGATTGACGTCGCTGCCCTCCGCCTTGTCCTGGAACGTGGTCCAGGTCTGGATGACCGCCTGCGGGATGCGGGCCACGATGCCGGCGAAGATGATCAGCGAGATGCCGTTGCCGATGCCGCGCTCGGTGATCTGCTCGCCCAGCCACATGATGAAGGCGGTCCCGGCGGTGAGCGTGATCACGGTGAGCAGGCGGAAGCCCCAGCCTTTCACGTCGTCCGGGACCACGCTCTCGTTGCCGGCCCTCACCGACTCGAGGTAGCGGGCGATGCCGAAGCCCTGCACGACGGAGAGGACGATGGTGCCGTAGCGCGTCCACTGGGTGATCTTGCGCCGCCCCATCTCGCCCTCTTTGGAGAGCTTCTCGAGGGTGGGCACCACCACGGTGAGCAGCTGCAGGATGATGCTCGCGCTGACGTAGGGCATGATCCCCAGCGCGAAGATCGAGAGCTGCTCCAGGGCCCCGCCGGTGAACAGGTTGAAGAGGTTGAGGAAGCCGCCGCTGGACTCGATCGCCTTCTTCATCACCTCGCGGTTGACGCCTGGCGCGGTGACGAAGACGCCGATGCGGTACACCGCGAGGCACATCAAGGTGAAGGCCAGCCGCTTGCGGAGCTCCTGGATCTTGAACAGGTTCGAGAAGGCGTTGGCGAAAGACACGGCGTCTCCTGGAAAGCGCGGATTCTAACGCAGTTCTTTCTTCGCGGATGCGGCCGCCTTCTTTTCCTCGGCCTTGCGCTGCTGGGGTGTGACCTTGGCCGCCACCACGATCACCTCCGCCTTGCCCCCGGCCTTCTCGATCTTTTCCTTCGCCGAGCCGGAGAACCGGTGCGCCCGGACCGAGACGGCCTTGGTGAGCTCGCCGTCGCCCAGGACCTTGAGGCCACCCTTGCGATCCTTCACCGCGCCCACCTCGACCAGCTTGTCCAGGTCCACCTCGGCGAGCCCCAGGCCCTCCAGGTCGCCGACGTTGACCAGGGCGTACTCGACCCGGAACGGGTTGGTGAAGCCCCGCTTCGGCTGGCGGCGCTGGATGGGCATCTGGCCGCCCTCGAAGCCGATGAAGTTCATGTTGCCGGTGCGGGCCTTCTGGCCCTTCCCGCCACGGCCGGCCGTCTTGCCGGTCCCGCTGGCCTGCCCCCGCCCCACTCTCTTTTTTTCCTTCACCCCACCACCACGGGGAGGGGTCAGTCTCGTCAGCTCATTCATGTTCCGAATCTCCATCCTTCACATCAACCGCAGAGCGCGCAGAGCGCGCAGAGGTTTTTGGGGTTTTCAACAAAAAACTCTGCGCGCTCCGTGCGCTCTGCGGTGAAGGCATCAAGCCTTGGCTCCCTTTGCAGCGGCCCGTTGAGCTTTCGCGAGGGAGCGGCGGCCGAAGGGCTTGAACGCGTCGTTCGTTTCGGACCACTGGACCAGGTAGGACACCTTGTTGATCATGCCGCGGATGGCGGGCGTGTCCTGGAGGACCCGTTCGCGGCCCACGCGGGTGAGGCCCATGCCGCGCAGGGTGGCGCGGTGCTTCTCGGTGTGTCCGCTCATGCTGCGGACCAGCTTCACTTTCAAGGCCATGGTTACGCTCCCTGCTCCGCGCGGATGTCGGAGAGCTCCCTGCCGCGCAGGCGCGCCGCCTCTTCGGGGCTGCGCAGCTTGCGCAGGCCGTCGAGGGCTGCCTTGACCACGTTGTGCGGGTTCCGCGACCCCTGCGACTTGGTGAGGATGTTGCGGATGCCCACCGCCTCCAGCACCGCCCGCACCGAGCCGCCGGCGATGACGCCGGTGCCTTCGCCTGCCGGCTTGAGCAGCACGCGCCCCGCCCCGAAGTGACCGATCACCTCGTGCGGGATGGTGTTCCCCGCCAGGGGGATCTTGAAGAGGTTCTTCTTCGCCTGCTCGCCGCCCTTGCGGATGGCCTCGGGCACCTCGTTCGCCTTGCCCAGGCCGGCGCCGACGTGGCCCTGCCCGTCGCCCACGACCACCAGGGCGGAGAAGGAGAAGCGCCGGCCGCCCTTCACGACCTTGGCGACTCGGTTGATGTGGACCACCCGGTCGTTCAGCTCGGGGAGGTCGTTCGGATTGATCGGTGCCGCCATGTAAACCCCTTTTAAGTCGTCCTAGCCGCGGCCGCCAAAGGCGGCTTAGCGGCTATGCAGTTGCTGCCTGTTCCCGCGAAGGCGGGAACAGGCTTAAAATTTCAACCCGCCCTCGCGGGCGCCCTCGGCGACGGCCGCGATCCGGCCGTGGTACATGAAGCCGTTCCGGTCGAACACGACCGCGGCGATCTTCGCTTCCTGGCACTTCTTCGCCACCAGCTTGCCCACTTCCTTGGCCAGCTCCTTCTTCTTCCCCTTGCCGTCCTTGAGCTCGGGCGAGAGGGTGGACGCGGCGGCCAGCGTCTTGCCCGACGTGTCGTCGATCACCTGCGCGTAGATGTGGTTCAGGCTGCGGTACACCGAGAGCCGAGGGCGGTCCTCCGAGCCCTCTACCCTCTTGCGGATGTGCGCCTTGCGGCGCAACCGCAGCTCCTGCTTCTTCATGTTGGTCGAGGCGCTCATTACGCGGCTCCCGTCTTGCCCTGCTTGCGGCGGATCGTTTCCTCGACGTACTTGATGCCCTTGCCCTTGTAGGGCTCGGGCGGCCGCAGCTTGCGGATCTCCGCCGCGACCAGGCCGATGCGGTGCTTGTCGGCCCCCTTCACGGTGAGGCGGTTGCCCTTGGCGTCGTACTCCGCGGTGACGCCTTCCGGCAGCGGGTAGATCACCGGATGCGAGAAGCCGAGAGCGAGGTGGATCTCCTTGCCCTTCAGCTCCGCCTTGTAGCCGACCCCCGAGATGTCCAGCGAGCGCGTGAACCCCTGGGTGACGCCCAGGATCATGTTGGCGACCAGCGTCCGCGTCAGGCCGTGGAGCTGGCGCGAGCGGCGTGAGTCGTTGGGCCGGTCGACGCGGATCTCCCCTTTGTCGACGGTGACCTTCATCTCCCGGTCGAGCTTCTGCGCGACCTTGCCCTTGGGGCCCTCGACGTTCACGAGGCCCGGCTGCGCGGTCACCTTGACCTTGTCCGGAATCTTGATGGCGAGCTTGCCGATGCGCGACATGGGAGGGCTCCTTACCAGATGGTGGCGATCAGCTCGCCGCCGAGATGCTGCTTGCGAGCCTCGTGGTCCACGAGCACGCCTTTGGAAGTGGAAAGGATCGCGATCCCCAGGCCGTTCATCACCTTGGGGATGTCGGTGTACTTCACGTAGCGGCGCAGGCCCGGCTTGGACTGCCGCCGGATCTCGCTGATGGCCGGGCGCCGGCCCTCGTCGTACTTGAGGAGCACCTTCAAGGTCCCCTGCTTGCCGTCGTCGGCGCGCGACACCTCACGGACGAAGCCTTCGTCGCGGAGCACCTCGCAGATCTTCTGCTTGATGTTGCTCGCGGGCAGGTCGATCTCCTCGAGTCCTGCGCGCTGGGCGTTGCGGATCCGGGTCAGCAGATCGGCAACTGGATCGGTCATGCTCATTGCCACTACCTCCGCCGGCCGTACCCGTGGGCGCGCCGGCTAGCCTGCGTTGGACTACCAGGACGACTTGATCACTCCCGTGATCTCGCCCCGGAGGGCGCGATTGCGGAAGCAGATGCGGCACATCTGGAACTTGTTCAGGAACGCGCGGCTGCGCCCGCACAGCTCGCAGCGGTTGTACGCGCGCACCCTGAACTTGGGCTTCGTCTTCAGGCGCTTCGCTTGCGCCATCTTGGAGAGCTTGGCCATGGTTACGCCGTCCGGAAGGGCATGCCGAAATAACGCAGCAGAGCGCGGCCCTCTTCGTCGCTCTTCGCCGTGGTCACGATGGTGATGTTCATGCCCTTGATCTTCTCGATCCGGTCGTAGTTGATCTCCGGAAAGATGATCTGCTCCTTGATGCCGAGCGTGTAGTTCCCTCTTCCGTCGAAGCTCTTCGCCGACACGCCCTTGAAGTCGCGCACCCGCGGCAGCGCGGTGCTCAGCAGGCGGTCGAGGAACTCGTACATCCGGTCCTTGCGCAGGGTGGCCATCACGCCGATGGGCTGGTTCTCGCGCAGCTTGAAGTTCGCGATGCTCTTGCGCGAGCGGGTGACCACCGCCTTCTGGCCGGTGATGGCCATCATCTGCTCCTCGGCCTGCTCGATCAGCTTGTTGTTGGTGATCGCCTCGCCCAGGCCCATGTTGACGACCACCTTCTCCACCCTGGGCACCTGCATCGGGTTCTTGTAGCCGAACTCCTTCATCAGGGCCGGGATGATCTGGTCCTTGTAGGCGATGCCGAGCCGCGCCGGGTGCTCGCCGCGCGCCGCCGCCTTCCCCTGCGCGGCCTGGATGGTGGCCGGCGCCTTCTGGTCCCTGCCCCGCTTCTTGCCGCCACCGCCGCCCTTCTTCGCCTCGGCATGCGCCTTGGCGTCGGTCACCGGGCCTTCGCCGTGAGCGTGCTTCTTCGCTTTCTCTTCCTGCTTCTTCTTGTCGTCAGCCATGTGCGTTCCTCAAGCCTGGTCGATCTGCGCGCCGCTGCGCTTCGCGACCCGCACCCGCTTGCCGTTCTCCAGCAGCTTGGTCCCGATGCGGGTGGGCTTCTTCGACTCCGGGTCCAACAGCGCCAGGTTGGAGACGTGGATGCTCCCGTTCTTCTCCACGATCCCGCCCTGGGGCGCGCTGGGGTTCCGGCCGCGCTTGTAATGGCGCTTGAAGACCATCAGCTTCTCCACCACGGCGCGCTGCCGCTCGTGGTCGACCTCCATCACCTTGCCGGTCTTGCCCTTCTCCTTGCCGGAGAGGACGTAGACTTCGTCACCCTTCTTGATGCGAATTTGTGCCCGGGCCATGTCAGCTCCTGCCCCTATGGGCAGCTCTTCGATCCGGCGCCTTCGGCGCCTCCAGGGGGGAGCCTCGCTCGACTGGCGACTGGACCCCCCAACTAACGGTCAGCGCGAACGGCCGCATCAAAGGACCTCCGGCGCTAGCGAGATGATCTTCATGAACTTCTTTGCGCGGAGCTCGCGAGCCACGGGGCCGAAGATGCGGGTCCCGATCGGCTCGCCCTCCTTGCTGACCATCACGGCGCTGTTGGTGTCGAACTTGATGTAGCTGCCGTCGGGGCGCTTCAGCTCGCGCTTGGTGCGCACGATCACCGCGCGCGCGACCTCGCCCTTCTTCACCTTGCTATTGACCAGCGCCTCCTTGACGGAGACGACGATCACGTCGCCCACGGTGGCGTAGCGCTTCTTGGTGCCGCCCAGCACCTTGATGCAGGCGACCTTCTTCGCGCCGGAGTTGTCGGCGACGTCGAGGACCGTGGTCATCTGGATCATGGGACTAGACCTCCACCTTCCCCTGGTGTTCCGGAGCCTGGACTTCGGCCTTGACCAGGACCTCCGCCACGCGCCAGCGCTTCTCCTTCGACATCGGGCGCGTCTCGACGATCCGCACCTTGTCGCCCGGCTTGGCCGACTGGTGCTCGTCGTGGCACTTGTACTTCTTCTTCGCGGTCAGGTACTTGCCGTACTGCCCGTGCTTGGCGCGGCGCTCGACCTGCACCACCACCGTCTTCGTCATCTTGTTGGAGAGGACGGTGCCGATGCGGCTCTTGGGGCGGCCGCGCTCTGCCTGTCCGCTCTGCTGGGTGCTCTCGCTCATGTCCGATCCCTTTGCTCCGCGGGCTGCCGCGGCTGGGGCTGCTTCTGCGCGGCCTTCCGCTGCGCCTTGCTGCTGCCCGTCTTCTGGGTGAGCAGCGTGAGGATCCGCGCCAGGTCACGCTTGTTCTTGGTCACGTCGGAGGTGGCCTCCAGCGTGCCCGCCCGGCGGCGGATCTTGAGGTTGAAGAGGTTCTCTCGAAGCTCGCCCGCCTTGCGGGTCAGCTCCTCGACGCTCAGCTCTTTCAGCTCGGCGGCCTTCATCTCACGCTCCCAGCCCGCTGCTGCGGCTGACGATCCTGGTGGTCAAGGGCAGCTTGTGCGACGCGAGCGCCATGGCTTCCTTGGCGATCTCCGGCGTCACTCCCTCCATCTCGTAGAGGATGCGGCCCATCTTCACCACCGCGACCCACTCCTCGACGTTCCCCTTGCCGTGGCCCATGCGCGTCTCGGCCGGCTTCTTGGTCACCGGCTTGTCCGGGAACACGCGGATCCAGACCTTCCCGCCGCGCTTGATGAAGCGGGTCATGGCGATGCGGCCCGCTTCGATCTGGCGCGCGGTCAGGCGACCCGACTCCAGGACCTTGAGGCCATAGTCGCCGAAGGCGAGATCGCCCCCGCGGTAGGCCTTGCCCTTGTGGCGGCCCTTCTGCTGCTTGCGGAACTTGGTGCGTGCTGGCTGCATCATGACGTTGGTCTCTCGGACTCGGTGGGTTACTGCACCGGGGTGGGCGTGGCGCCGCCGGTGGTCACGCGGCTGGGGGCGCCGCGCTGTTGCGGGGTCTTCTTCGCCTCGGCGGCGGACTCGGGAAGGACCTCGCCGCGGAAGATCCACACCTTGCAGCCGATCTTGCCGTAGGTGGTCTTCGCCTCGGCGAAGCCGTAGTCGATGTCGGCCCGCAGGGTGTGCAGGGGGACGCGCCCTTCGCGGTACCACTCGTAGCGCGCCATCTCCGCACCGCCCAGTCGGCCCGAGCAGGCCACGCGGATGCCCTTGGCGCCGAACTTCTGCGCCGTCTGGATGGCCTTCTTCATCGCGCGCCGGAAGGCGATGCGGCGCTCGAGCTGGGTGGTGATGTTCTCGGCCACCAGCTGCGCGTCGGTCTCCGCCTTGCGGACCTCGACGATGTTGAGGAAGACCTCGTTCTGCGTGAACTGCTGCAGCTCCTTCTTGATGCTCTCGATGCCGGCGCCGCGCTTGCCGATCACGATGCCTGGCCGCGCGGTGTGGACGTTGACCTTCACCTTGCTGGCGGCGCGCTCGATCTCCACCTTGCTGATGCCCGCCTGGCCCAGCTTCTTCTTCACGTACTCGCGCAGGCGGATGTCCTCGTGGAGCCACTTGGCGTAGTTCTTCTCCTCGTACCACTTGGAATCCCAGGAACGGATGACGCCGAGGCGGAACCCGATCGGATTGACTTTCTGACCCATGCTTCAGCTCCGCTTCTTCTTCGACGTCTCGTCGGAGATCGTCAGGGAAATGTGGCTGGTCTTCTTCAGGATCTTGAACGCGCGGCCCATGGCCCGGGGCATGTAGCGGCGCAGCGAGGGGCCCTGGTCGACCATCACCTCGGAGACGAGGAGGCGATCGACGTCCAGCGTCTGGTCCTTCGCCGCCTGCTCGGCGTTGGCCACCGCGCTCCGCAGCAGCTTGGCCAGCGGCTCCGCCGCCCGCTTCTCCACATAGGCGAGCTGGGCGAGCGCCGTGTTGACGTTCTTGCCCCGGATGAGGTCCGCCACCACGCGCACCTTGCGGGGCGTGATGCGGAGGTACCGGAGGGATGCCTTGGCTTCCATGTCTCGTCTCCGTTACTTCGGGGCCGGCGCGGCCGGGGCGGCAGGGGTCGGCGCTCCAGGAGCTCCCGGGGCTCCGGGCGTGGCGCCGGGCTTGGCTTTCTTGTCGCCGGTGTGGCCGTGGAACGTGCGGGTGGGAGCGAACTCGCCCAGCTTGTGGCCGACCATGTTCTCGGTCACGAACACCGGGATGAACTTGCGCCCGTTGTGCACCGCGAACGTGTGCCCCACCAGGTCGGGAAGGATGGTCGAGCGGCGCGACCACGTCTTCACCACCTTCTTCTGGCTCTGCCGGTTCATGTCCTCCACCTTCTTGATCAGGTGGCGGTCGATGAACGGGCCCTTCTTGACCGAACGTGCCATCAGCGAACTCCCTTGTCGCGCCGCTTGATGATGAACTTGGTGGTGCGCTTGTTGACGCGCGTCTTGTACCCCTTGGTGGGCTGGCCCCAGGGCGAGACCGGATGCGGGTTGCCCTGGCCGCTCTTGCCCTCGCCGCCGCCGTGCGGGTGATCGACCGGGTTCATGGCCAGGCCGCGCACCGTCGGCCGCCAGCCCTTCCAGCGGTTCCGGCCCGCCTTGCCGATGCGGACGATCTCGTGCTCGGTGTTGCCGAGCTGGCCCACCGTGGCCTTGCACTCGAGCAGGACCTTGCGGACCTCGGTCGAGGGCATGCGGATCTGCGCGTACTTGCCTTCCTTCGCCATCAGCTGGCCGAAGGATCCGGCGGAGCGGATCAGCTGCGCCCCGTGCCCCTTCTTCAACTCGATGTTGTGGATCACCGTGCCGAGCGGGATCGCGTGCAGCGGGAGTGAATTTCCCGGGCGGATGTCCACCGCCTCGCCCGACTGCAGCACGTCGCCCACGTTCACGCCGACCGGCCAGAGGATGTACCGCTTCTCGCCGTCGGTGTAGTGGAGCAGCGCGATGCGCGCGGATCGGTTCGGGTCGTATTCGATCGCCGCCACCTTGGCCGGCACGCCGTCCTTGTCGCGCCTCCAGTCGATGATGCGCAGCCGCTGCTTGTGGCCACCGCCGCGGTGGCGGGTGGTCATGCGCCCGTACACGTTGCGCCCGCCGGTGGACTTGAGCGGGGCGGTGAGCGACTTCTCCGGATAGTCCTTGGTGATCTCCGCGAAGTCGGGGGACGTCGTCAGGCGGCGTCCCGGGCTGGTCGGCTTGTAGCTCTTGAGCGCCATCGTTTACTTCCCCTCGAAGAGCTGGATCGCGTCGCCTTCCTTCAGCGTCACGATCGCCTTCTTCCAGTTGGGCCGCTGGCCTTCGGAACGGCCGATGCGGCGGAACTTGCCGCGCACGATGGACGTCTTCACGTCCAGGACCTTCACCTTGAAGAGCTGCTCGATGGCCTGCTTGACCTCGGTCTTGTTGGCCTTGAGGTCGATCTCGAAGGCGAACTTGTTCTCGCGGTCGCGCATGCGATCGAGCTTCTCGGTGTCGAGCGGGCGCTTGATGATCTCGAAGCGGTTCACGCCAGCACCCCCTGGAGCGCCGCCGCCGCGTCCCTGGTCAGGAGCAGCGTCTGGTGGCGCAGGATGTCGTAGACGTTCGCGCCCTCGACGGGCAGGAACTTGTACCTCTTCGCGTTGCGCACCGACTTGAAGAGGTTCTGGTTGTCCTTGAGGCCGAGCACCAGAGCGCTCTGGATGCCGAGCTTCGCGAAGGCGTTCACCGCCTCCTTGGTAGACGGCTTCGCCGGCGTCCAGGCGTCCACCACCACCAGGGCCTTGTCCTGGTTGCGCTTGCTGATCGCGGCCCGCAGCGCCGCTTTCCGCACCTTCTTCGGCACGTGGTACTCGTGGTCGCGCATCTTGGGCGCCATCGCCTTGCCGCCCCCGACCCACTGGCTGGCACGGATGGAGCCCTGGCGCGCGCGCCCGGTGCCCTTCTGCTTGTACGGCTTCTTGCCGCCGCCGGAAACCAGCGAGCGGTTCTTCACGCCCACGGTGCCCGCGCGCCGCGAGGCGAGCTGCGCCTTGACCACCTCGTAGAACAGGTGCTCGTCCACGGGCGCATTCACGATCTCGTCGGGAAGGTCGATGGTGCCGACCTTCTGCTTCTCGAGGTTGATGACGTCCAGGGTCGCCATGGCTTAGCTCTTGATTTCCACGTCCACGCCCGCGCTCAGGTCGAGCTTCATCAGGGCGTCGAGCGTCTGCTGGGTGGGCTCGAGGATGTCGAGCAGCCGCTTGTGGGTGCGGATCTCGAACTGCTCGCGCGACTTCTTGTCCACGTGCGGGGAACGCAGCACGGTGAACTTGTTGATCCGCGTCGGCAGCGGGATGGGCCCCACCACCTTCGCGCCGGTGCGCTTCGCGGTCTCGACGATCTCGCCGGCCGACTGATCGAGCAGCTTGTAATCATACGCCTTCAGCCGGATCCGGATCTTCTGGGTCGCCATCAAAACCTCTTCTCAAAGAACGAAAGAAAGCCGGCGCGCTCGGTTTCCGCCGGGCGCGCCGGCCAACTTCGAATTCCGCTTACGCGATCACCTGCGTCACCACGCCCGCGCCCACCGTGCGGCCGCCCTCGCGGATCGCGAAGCGGACTTCCTTCTCCATGGCGATGGGCATCATCAGCTCGACTTCCATCTCGATGTTGTCGCCGGGCATCACCATCTCCACCCCGCCCGGCAGCTTCACCGTGCCGGTGACGTCGGTGGTGCGGAAGTAGAACTGGGGCTTGTAGCCGTTGAGGAACGGCGTGTGGCGCCCGCCCTCGTCCTTGGTCAGCACGTAGACGTTGGCTTTGAACTTGGTGTGCGGGGTGACCGAGCCGGGCTTGGCCAGCACCTGGCCGCGCTCGATCTCCTCGCGCTTGATGCCGCGGAGCAGGCAGCCCACGTTGTCGCCCGCCAGGCCCTCGTCGAGCAGCTTGCGGAACGACTCCACGCCGGTCACCACCGTCTTGGTGGTGGCCTTGAGGCCGACGATCTCCACTTCCTCGCCCACCTTCACCTTGCCGCGCTCGATGCGCCCGGTGGCGACCGTGCCGCGGCCGGCGATGGAGAACACGTCCTCCACCGGCATCAGGAACGGCTTGTCGGTCTCGCGGACCGGCTCGGGGATGTAGGTGTCCATGGCGTCGAGCAGCTTGAGGATCGCGCCCTTGCCCTGCTCGCCCTGGTCACCGGTGAGCGCCTTGTAGGCGGCGCCGCGGATGATGGGGGTCTCGTCCCCGGCGAATTTGTACTGCTTGAGCAGGTCGCGGATCTCCATCTCCACCAAGTCGAGCAGCTCGGGGTCGTCGACCAGGTCCACCTTGTTGAGGAAGACCACGATGCGCTGCACGTTCACCTGGCTGGCGAGCAGCACGTGCTCGCGGGTCTGCGGCATCGGGCCGTCGACCGCGGAGACCACCAGGATGGCGCCGTCCATCTGCGCGGCGCCGGTGATCATGTTCTTCACGTAGTCGGCGTGGCCCGGGCAGTCCACGTGGGCGTAGTGCCGCTTGGACGACTCGTACTCCACGTGCGAGGTGGCGATGGTCAGGATCTTGGTCGCGTCAC
Organism: Myxococcales bacterium; assembly: GCA_036513415.1. GTDB lineage: Bacteria > Myxococcota > Myxococcia > Myxococcales > 40CM-4-68-19 > 40CM-4-68-19. The sequence continues at coordinate 33,772 of DATBZA010000061.1, forward strand.
GCCGGCCCTGCGAGGCCGAGGCCTTGGCCACTTCATCGTAGGGGACGAACTTCGACCAGCCCTGGTCCGCCGAGACCTTGGTGAGCGCGGCGGTGAGGGTAGTCTTGCCGTGGTCGACGTGGCCGATGGTTCCGACGTTGACGTGCGGCTTCTTTCTCTCGAACTTCTCCTTGGCCATGGGTCCTGCTCCTCGCTGGGTCCTGCTTGTGAAGTGCTACCGTTTCTCGTCGCTAGAGGGGGCGGGCTTTTACGCCAAACCCCGGAACTTTGCAATCAGCGCTTGACCAGGGTCTCCGCGATGTGCCCCGGGACCGGCGCATAGTGATGAAACTGCATGGTGTAGATGGCGCGCCCCTCGGTCGCGGAACGCAGCGACGTCGAGTAGCCGAACATCTCCGCCAATGGAACATGTGCGGTGACCACCTGCATTCCCGCACGGGGCTCCATGTGCAGGATTTTTCCCCGCCGGGCGGACAGGTCGCCGATCACGTTCCCCATGAAGGGCTCGGGCGTGATCACCTCGGTGGCCATGATGGGCTCGAGCAGGATCGGGCCTGCCCTCTGGGCGCCCTCCTTGAAGCCGATCGAGCCGGCGATCTTGAACGCCATCTCGTTCGAGTCCACCTCGTGGTAGCTGCCGTCGAACAGCTCGACCTCGACGTCCACCATGGGGTAGCCCGCCAGCACGCCGCCCTGGATGGCCTCCTCGACTCCCCTGCTCACCGGCGCGATGTACTCCTTGGGGATGGCGCCCCCCTGGACCTTGTTCACGAACTTGAACCCGCCGCCCTGCTGCATCGGCCGGATGCGCAGCCAGACGTGGCCGTACTGCCCGCGGCCGCCGCTCTGGCGGATGTACTTGCCCTCCGACTTGACCTCGCGGGTGATGGTCTCGCGGTAGGCGACCTGCGGCTTGCCGACGTTGGCGTCGACCTTGTACTCGCGGCGCATGCGGTCGACGATGATGTCCAGGTGGAGCTCGCCCATGCCGGAGATGACGGTCTGGCCGGTCTCCTCGTCGGTGCGGATGCGGAACGACGGGTCCTCGACCGCCAGCCGCTGGAGCGCGGTGATCATCTTCTCCTGATCGGCCGTGCTCTTCGGCTCCACCGCGATGTGCATGACCGGCGTGGGGAAATCCATCTTCTCCAGGATGATCGGGTGCTCCATGTCGCAGAGGGTCTCGCCGGTGGTGGCGCCCTTGAGGCCGACCACCGCGCCGATGTCGCCGGCGAGGATCTCGTCGATCTCCTCCCGCTTGTTGGCGTGCATGCGCAACAGGCGCCCGATCCGCTCCCGCTTGCCCTTGGTGGAGTTCAACACGGCCGTGCCGGACTTCAGCGTCCCGCTATAGTTGCGGACGAAGGTGAGCTGACCGACGAACGGGTCGGCCATGATCTTGAACGCGAGCCCGGCGAAGGGTGCGTCGTCGCGCGGCGGGCGGGTCTCCTCCTTGCCGTCCGGCGTCTTGCCCGTCACCGGAGGGATGTCGAGCGGGCTGGGCAAGTAGTCGACCACCGCATCCAGCAGCCGCTGCACGCCCTTGTTCTTGAAGGCGCTGCCGCAGATGACCGGGAAGATCTTCATCCCCAGGGTGCCCTTGCGGATGGCCCTTTTGAGGAGGTCCACCGGCACGTCGTTCTTGTCCAGGTACGCGTGCAGGGCCTCGTCGTCGTATTCGGAGACTTCCTCGAGGAGCTTGGCCCGATATTCGGCGGCGAGCGGCTGGTACTCGGCGGGGATGGGCCCGGTGACGACCTTCTCGCCCTTCTCGCCCTCGAACCGGACCGCCTGCATCTCCACCAGGTCGACGACGCCTTCGAACTTCTCCTCGGCCCCCAGGGGGACCTGGATGGGGACCGGCTTCGCCATCAGCCGGTCGACGATGGTCCGCACCGACATGAAGAAGTCAGCGCCTACCCGGTCCATCTTGTTGATGAAACAGATGCGCGGGACCTTGTACTTGTCGGCCTGGCGCCAGACGGTCTCGCTCTGCGGCTCCACTCCGTTGACAGCGTCGAAGACGGCGCAGGCCCCGTCCAGAACGCGCAGGCTGCGCTCGACTTCGATGGTGAAGTCCACATGCCCGGGGGTGTCGATGATATTGATCTGATGAGTCTGTCGATCCGATCCCGCCGGCACGCCGGCCGGAGGCCAGAAACAGGTGGTGGCGGCGGCCGTGATGGTGATGCCGCGCTCCTGCTCCTGCTCCATCCAGTCCATCACCGCGGTGCCTTCGTGGACCTCGCCGATCTTGTAGCTGACGCCGGTGTAGAAGAGGATCCGCTCGGTCGTGGTGGTCTTGCCCGCGTCGATGTGCGCCATGATGCCGATGTTGCGGCAGCGCTCGAGCGGGAAGGTGCGGGCCACGGCAAATACCTCATGAGTGCGGGCGCTTGCGCGCCTGGGGACCGGATGAATGAAATGCCTGGGAAAGAGCGGACTTTCTCGGCGGGACGCGGGCTTGTACATGGCGCGGTGCTCCGCGTCAAGATCATCGCCGAAGCGGGCCGCCGGGGGGTCGCAACCCTGGCTGGCCGCCGGACGGCGCGGCCCCTCCGGCTGCCGCTCGCCGCGGCCTCCGGGAACTCAGCGTCGGCGGAGAGGGCGGATCGGAGCTACCAGCGGTAGTGCGCGAAGGCCTTGTTCGCCTCCGCCATCTTGTGCGTATCCTCGCGCTTCTTCACTGCATTGCCGCGGTTGTTCGCCGCGTCCATCAGCTCGGCGGCGAGCTTCTGGTCCATGGTCTTCTCGCCGCGCTCCTTGGCGTACTCGATCAGCCAGCGCATGGCGAGTGCCACCCGGCGCTCCTGCCGCACTTCCACCGGCACTTGATAGGTAGCGCCGCCGACGCGGCGGCTCTTCACCTCGAGGACCGGCTTGACGTTGTCGAGGGCCTTCTTGAACGTCTTGATCGGGTCGTCGTTGGTGCGCTGCTGGACCAGATCGAGGGCGCGGTAGGCGACGCGCTCGGCGACGGCCTTCTCCCCCTTGCGCATCATGTCGTTGATGAACTTGGCGAGCAGGCGGTCCTGGAACTTCGGATCGGGGAGGATTCTGCGCTTGGCGACTTCGCGACGACGAGGCATGTTCTGGAGCTCTCCTTGCGACTCAGGATGGCCGCTTGGCGCCGTACTTGCTGCGGCCCTGCTTGCGGCCAGCGACGCCGACGGAGTCGAGCGTGCCGCGGATGATGTGGTAGCGCACGCCGGGCAAATCCTTCACCCGGCCTCCGCGGATCATCACCACCGAGTGCTCCTGGAGGTTGTGGCCGACGCCGGGGATGTAGCTGGTGACTTCCATGCCGTTGGTCAGGCGGACGCGGGCGACCTTGCGGAGCGCGGAGTTCGGCTTCTTGGGCGTCGTGGTGTAGACGCGGGTGCACACGCCTCGCTTCTGCGGGCAGCGGGTCATCGCGGGCGCCTTGCCCTTGTAGACGACCTTCTCGCGCCCCTTGCGGATGAGCTGGCTAATCGTCGGCATCAATACCTTTCAACAAGACCGCCGCCTCGAGATGCCGGCGGCGGCAGAAAAACAGGGTCTTTTCCCGAAAAGAGGCGCGCATCATACTGAGGAAGCTCTCGCTGTCAAGGGACAGTGACGCGGCTTCCTTCGCTTGGCTGCCCGTCCGCCGTCGGGCATGCTGATGCCGGTGCGATCGACAAACCGAATGACGCTGCTCGACTGCGTCGGGCTCGGCATCAACGGGATCATCGGCACCGGCATCTTCCTCCTCCCCGCCAAGGTTTTTCGCAACGCCGGCGGACTCTCCTGGGCCGCCTGGCTCGCGATCGGCGGCGTTTGCCTGCTCGTCGGCCTCTGTTTTTGCGAAGCCGCGGGCCGCGCTGATCGCAATGGTGGCCCCTATCTCTACGCCCGGGATGCGTTCGGCCGCTGGGTGGGAGTCGGCGTGGGTTGGATGGCGCTGGCCGCCAACCTGTTCGCCTACGGAGCGGTCGCGCGCGGGTTCGGACGCAATCTCTCGTTCCTGGTCCCCGCGCTGAACCGCGCGGGCCCGCAGATCGCGCTCGCCGTCGCCGTGATCGGCGCTCTCGCCGCCTTGAACTACCGCGGAATCCGTCCTGGCGCCCTGACCAGCGACTTTTTCAGCGGAGCGAAGCTGATCCCCCTCCTGCTCTTCGTCGGAATCGGGCTCTTCTTCGTGGACTGGCAGCGCATCTCCTTCTCTCCACCTCCCGGAGAGGCGAGGCTCGAGGCGATCAAGCTCGGGGGCTTCGCCGCGCTGTTTGCCTGCACCGGGTTCGAGTACGTTCCGGTCACCGCGGGCGAGACGGACAATCCGCGCCGCAACGTGCCGCTCGCGCTCTTCTTCGCGCTGCTCGGCTCGGTGCTGCTCTACGTGCTCGTCCAGATCGTGTTCATGGGGACCCACCCCGACCCGGCGGCCGCCGACAAGCCGCTGGCGGAGGCCGCGGGCGCGTTTGCCGGTCCCTGGGCAGGGGGGTTCGTCGCGGTGGGATCGGTAGTCTCCTCGTTCGGGTACCTCACCGCGGTCGCTCTGGTCACGCCGCGGTATCTCTCCGCGCTGGGCGAAAACGGCGAGCTGCCGGCGATCTTCGCCCGCACCAGCGCGCGGTTCGGAACGCCGTCGCTGGCAATCGCCGTCACGGCGCTCGCGTGCGCCGGCCTGGCGGCCTTCGCCGACTTCGACCGGCTCTCCGATCTGAACAACGCCGCCGTGTTCGCGCAGTACGTTCCCACCTGCCTGGCGGTGCTGGTGCTGCGGCGAAAGCGAGGGCCGAGCTCGCTCACCCTGCCGCTCGGGCCGACCATCCCTGTGCTCGCCACGCTCGGATGCATCCTCTTCCTCAACGGGATCAAGGTCGATGACGTGATCTTCTCGCTGGCCACGCTCGCGGTGGGGCTGGTGCTGCACGCCGCCTGGCGCGTTTTCGGCCGGCGCGCGGTGCTCGGGGCGGAGTAGTTGGGCCATCTCCTCTTCGCCTTGCTGGTGGCCGCCGCGCCGGAGGCCAACCTGTCGCTGCTGCGTCCGGCCAGCGGCAGCGATGGGCTTCTCGGGGTGGAGGGGGCGCGTCCTCCCATCGATCCCGAGGAGCCTCTCCAGCTCCAGATCGGGCTCGACCTGGGCTACAAGCCGGTCCGCCTGGGACCCGGGGCCAGGGTCGACTCGAGGATCGGAGGCTGGGCGCAGCTCGCGGCACGCCTCAACGACGAGCTGTCGCTGTTCGCGCAGCTCCCGCTGACGCTGCACCAGGCCGGCAACCTGTCCGCATTCGGCACTGCCCAGCCCGCCTTCGGATTCTCGGTGGGCGATATTCGCATCGGCCTCCGTCACGGCTTTCTCCGCGGGGAGGTGGACGTCGCCGGGCAGATCTCGCTCGAGGCCGCGACGGCTCCCGCGGACTCCTTCACCGGCGACGGCCGGCTGGTGGCCGAGGCGCTGCTGGCTGTCGCTCAGCGCCGCGGCGCATGGGAGCTGATCGGCAACGCAGTTCTGCGCCTGCGGCCACCCAGGGACGTCGGCCCGGTCCTCTTGGGCAACCAGATCGGCCTGCGCGGTGGCGCCGCGTACTGGCACTCCCCGCGCTCGCGCACATATCTGGAGCTGGAGCTGCAGTCGTCGCTGCGCCAGCTCTCCCAGCAGTCATTCCCGATCGAGTGGCGGGCCGGCGCGACGCTCTGCATGACCTCCGCGCTCGCGCTCGACGTG
>DATBZA010000062.1:0-49790 GCA_036513415.1 Myxococcales bacterium
GAGGTGCGCAACCTGCCCGTCACGAACGGCGCGGGGCAGGTGAGCTACGTGGTCCGCGACAGCTTCGGGCGGACGCAGGAGTACACGTCCGCATACTACGGCTCGCCGGGGCTGCTCGCGCCGGGACTGAGCGACTACGGATATAACCTCGGGCTCCGGCGCCTCGACTTCGGCATCGCTGGCTTCAGCTACGGCCCGCCGGCGCTGCTCGCCCGGCATCGCGTCGGCATCACCGAGCAGCTCACGGCTGGGTTCAGGGTGGAAGCGGCCCTCCAGCATGTGCGCGGCTGGGACGAGCCCTCCTGCGCCACCTGCGCCTCGCTGCTCACCAGCGGCGGCCCCAGCGCGTCGATCGCGTTGCCCTTCGGCGAGCTCGACCTGGAGGCCGCGGTCAGCTCGGACGGCAGGGAGGTCGGCGGAGCCGCCACCGCCGGCTACTCGCTACTGACGCGGCGGCTGATGGTCAACGTTGCCGCCCGGGCCTTCACCCCTCGGTTCGCCAACCTGTCGATGGGCGCAGCTTCCGACCGTTCCGCGCTCGGGCTGCGCGGGACCGTGGGGGTCCCGCTGACGAGCCGCCTCAGCCTGGCGCTGGACGGCTCGCTGGATTCGATGCGAGACGCGGGCCTGGCCTCCGCGATCTCGCTGCGGGGCGAGGCGCGGATCGGCGCCGATCTGATGCTCCTGGCGACGGTGAGCCGCCTGCGCAACGCGCCGAATGCGCCGGAGTGGGGCGCGGCCGTCTCGCTTCTCTACAACTTCGGCGTCGGGGTGAGCGGCGACACCAGCGGGCACGCCTCCACGCAGAGCAGCGGCGGAAGCGCCGGCGTGCAGAAGTCGCTCCCGGTCGGCGAAGGATTCGGATACCAGCTCCGCTCCACCGTGGAGGGGGCCCTGCCGGTCACCGGCTTCGGGCAGGTCGCGTACCAGGGACCCTACGGCACCTACACGGGGGCGTACATGCGCAACGGCGCGGTCGACTCGGGCTCGCTCACCGCCGCTGGGGCGCTGGTGCTCGTCGACGGGGCGCTGATGGCGAGCCGCCCCGTCCAGGACAGCTACGCGATCGTCTCGGTGCCCGGCCTGGAAGGCGTACGGGGTTTCCTCAACAACCAGGAGGTCGGCAGGACGGACTGGCGCGGATATCTGCTGGTACCCAGGCTGCAGTCGTACTACGGCAACCGGGTCAGCGTCAGCGACGGAGATGTGCCGCTCGACTACGAGATCGGTCAGACCGAGCAGGTGATCGCGACGCCGCTCCGGGGAGGCGCGCTGGTGCGGTTCGACGTGCATCGCATGCAGAGCGTGACCGGCGCGTTGAAGGTGGAGGCGGGAGGCCGGGCGACGGTGCCTGCCTTCGGTGAGCTGGTGACGATCGCGGGGGCACGCCGGATCGCGTCGCCGGTAGGCGCCAAAGGCGAATTCTGGTTGACGGACCTGCCGGCCGGGCGGCACCCGGCGCAGATCGAGTTCCGCGAAGGGACCTGCCGCTTCGACCTGGTCGTGCCGGAGGACGCCGGGCGGATCGTGAACCTCGGGACGGTCTCCTGCACCAGGATAGAGGCGGTCTCCCAGCTGGAGATGTGACGGCTCCGGCGCCGAAGGGATGCCGGCCTCAGGCCGCCGCCGGCCGCGGCTCTTCGAGCAGATCCAAGAGCGCCCGCAGCGCGGCCAGCGCCCAGTCCTGGCGGCGATCCAGATCGGCTCCCAGCTGCTCCAGCGCCTTTTCGATCACGTGCGTGTGGAGCAGCATGTTCAGCTCTGCGCGGGTCTGGGGCAGGAACGGCGATCCCTTGGCCGCCTCCAGGTAGGCGGAGAGGAATTCCGCCGGCAGCCAGGTGGCCCAGAGCTTCGCCCAGGGTTCCGCGGCCCCGCGCTCGCTTTCGCGCACCGTGGCGGGATCGCGCAGCGCCATGTTGGCCGCGATGTCGAAGGAGCGGAGCATGGAAGCGATGTCGCGCAAGCCGCTGCGCTTGCGGCGGCGCTCGGCGAGCGGCTTGTCCGGGTGCTGCCCGAAGTCGACCACGGAGAAGTCCTTGCCGGTCCAGAGCACGTTTCCGAGGTGGTAGTCGCCGTGGATGCGCGCGCGCTGCGCGGTGAGGCGGCCGCGCAAGAGGGGCTCGAAGCGGGCGTACAGGTCCTTCTCGCGCGCGAGAAGCTGCTTGGCCAGCTCCGCGGGCCGCCCCTCGAGACGGGCGGCGCGAAGCTGCCGCAGCACCTTGCCCGTGAGATTGCGCTTGGTCTGGTAGACCGACCTCTGGTCGTGGGCGGTGTAGGGTTCAGGGACGAAGGCGGGGTCCTCCGGGCTGAGCAGCGCGGCGTGCAACTCGGCGGTGCGCGTGCCCAGGAGCCGCGCGGCCGCCAGGGAGCTGCCCAGCATCTCGCGGGCCGCGGACGGCACCTCGGCCTCGGCGAAGTCGACGACCGAGCTGGGCGGGCGCGCAGAAGGCTTCAGGTCGCGGGGGGTGGCCAGCGCGCGCTCGTAGTAGCGCCGCAGCTCCTCCCGGAAGAAGTGCCAGGCGGTGCCCTGGTTCGGCACGTATCCGAGGAGCGTGCCCAGCGTGATCGGTTCCCCGCGCCGGGGACGCAACTCGAGCGAGCCCCACAGCGGCGGAACCGGTGCGGAGGGGGCCCGCTCGCCCAGCGCGCGGCCGATCTCGAGCTCGGGGCTCACGCCTTCGCCCAGGCGGCGGTAGAACTTGAGCAGCAGCGCGTCTCCGTACTGCACGGAGGCGGCGTGGTGCTCCTGCTTGTAGGGCCGCGGCTCTCCTTGGGGAAGCCCGGGCCGGGCCGTTCCGGCGATCGTCCCGATCGCCCCTTTGCTGCGCGTGCCGGTCCGGATCGCCTCGAGCAGCGCCGCGGAGGCAGCTGGATCGCTGAGCGCGTCGACCAGCGCCGCCTGGGATCCGTCTGCGCGCCGCACGGTGGCGACCACCGACTGCGGCGGGGCCGGCTTTTCGCCGGATTCGAGTGCGAGGGGCAGGACGTACTGCTCCGGCTCGCCCTGGCTGAATTCCACGTCCAGCACCGCGAGGCGGATGGAGTCGAATGGAATGACGTCGAGGATGCGCGCCTGCGAGATCTCGCGGCCGTGCGCGCGCAGCCACCGGCGCCCTTCGAGCCAGGCAGGCAACACCGACTCTAGCGCGGAGCGCTCGGCGGCGGTGAACCCCTCTTCCCAGCTGCTGCCGGTGTCCAGCGCCGGCGGCTGGTACGCCGCTTCCTTCGCGTCGACCGCGGCGGTGCGCGGCTCGTCGAGCGAGAACCAGGAGAAGGCGTGCTCGCCCAGGGTGAGCAGGTAGGGCAACTCCCCGATCAGCGGGAATTTCGTCCGGCCAATCAGCTCGACGGGGATGCGGCCCTTGAACTGCCGCAGGTCCAGCTCGACGAACTGGGTGAAGCGGGAGAGGTTCGCCACCACCAGCACCGTCTGGTCCTCGAGCTGGCGGATGAAGGCGAGCACCTTGGGGTTCTCGGGCGAGAGGAACTCGATGGTCCCGCGGCCGAACGCCTGGAAGCGCTTGCGCAGCGCGATCAGCCGCTTGGTCCACCAGAGCAGCGAGTTCGGGTTCCCCTGCTGAGCCTCCACATTCAGCGACTCGTAGTGGTACTCGGGATCGATGATCACCGGCAGGATCAGGCGCTGCGGGTTCGCCCGGCTGTAGCCCGCGTTGCGGTCCGGGCTCCACTGCATCGGGGTGCGCACGCCGTTGCGGTCGCCGAGGAAGACGTTGTCCCCCATGCCGATCTCGTCGCCGTAGTACAGGACCGGCGTCCCCGGGAGCGACATCAAGAGCGCGTTCATCAGCTCGATCTGGCGCCGATCGTTGCCGACCAACGGCGCCAGGCGCCGGCGGATGCCGAGGTTGATCCGCATGGTCGGCTCGTGCGCGAAGGCGCGGTACATGTAGTCACGCTCTTCGTCGGTCACCATCTCCAGGGTGAGCTCGTCGTGGTTGCGCAGGAACAGCGCCCACTGGCAGTTGGGAGGGATGGCAGGCGTCTGCGCCAGGATGTCGGCGATCGGGAGCCGGTCCTCCATGTGGATGGACATGAAGATGCGCGGCATGATCGGGAAGTGGAAGTTCATCTGGCATTCGTCGCCGTTGCCGAAATAGGCGGCCGCGTCCTCCGGCCACTGGTTCGCCTCCGCGAGCAGCATGCGGTTCTTGAAGCGGCTGTCCATGTGCGCGCGGACCTTCTTGAGGAACTCGTGCGTCTCGGGGAGGTTCTCGCAGTTGGTGCCGTCGCGCTCGTACAGGTAGGGCACCGCATCGAGGCGCAGCCCGTCCACCCCCAGGTCGCACCAGAAGTCCACCACCGATAGCGCCGCCTCGTGCACGGCCGGGTTGTCGTAGTTCAGGTCGGGCTGGTGGGAGAAGAACCGGTGCCAGTAGTACTGCTTGGCCACCGGGTCCCAGCTCCAGTTGGACGGCTCGAAGTCCTTGAAGATGACCCGGGCGTCCTTGTAGCGGTTCGGGTTGTCCGTCCAGACGTAGAAGTCGCGCTCGGGCGAGCCTGGAGGGGCGCGCCGGGCGCGCTGGAACCAGGGGTGCTGGTCGCTGGTGTGGTTCAGGACCAGCTCGGTGATCACGCGCAGCCCCCGGCGGTGCGCTTCCTCGACGAATTGCCGGAAGTCGTCGATGGTCCCGACGTCGGGGTGGACGTCGGTGTAGTCGGAGATGTCGTAGCCGTCGTCCTTGCCCGGGGAGGGGCAGATGGGCAAGAGCCAGAGCGTGTTCACCCCCAGGTCCTGGAGGTAATCGAGCTTCGATGTGAGGCCGGGAAAATCCCCGATGCCGTCGCCGTTCGAGTCCATGAACGAGCGCACCCGCAGCTCGTAGATGATGGCGTCCTTGTACCACTGCGGGTCGTCGCGGAGCTCCGTCCGGCGCATCTCCCATGGTTTCGTCTTGACGATCACAGCGCCGACCTCCCGTAGATCCTGGTCGCCTTCCGCAGCCGTTCCCGCACCTCGGCAGGAGGGAGCGCGGAGAGGCGCCACTCCCAGTTCCCCTCGCTGGTCCCTGGGAGGTTCATCCGGGCTTCCGAGCCGAGTCCGAGGAAGTCCTGCATCGGCGCGAGGGCGAGATTCGCCACCGACGACCACACGCCGCGGATCATGTCCCAGTGGATCTCGCGGCCCGAGTCCTTCACCCCCAGGTACGCGAGCGCTGCGCGGCGCTCCTGCTCGCACTGCTCCTGGGAGCGCTGGGGTGATCCGGGATCGTGGAACCAACCCACGGTGGTGTCGTTGTCGTGCGTGCCGGTGTAGGCGGCCGAGTTGCGCTCGTAGTTGTGGGGGAGGAACGTCGGCGCCTGCGGGTCGGTGCCGAAGGCGAACTGGAGCACCTTCATCCCGGGGAGGTGGAACCGCTCGCGCAGCGCGGTCACCTCCGGCGTCACCTCGCCCAGGTCCTCGGCGATCAGCTGCGCGGGCCCCAGCGCCTGGAAGAGCTTTGCCCCGGGGCCTGGCCGCCAGCGGCCGTGCTCCGCCGTCGGCTCGTTGGCCGGGACCTCCCAGTAGCGCGTGAAACCGATGAAGTGATCGAGGCGCACCGCATCGAATCGGGCGAAGGCGTGCGCGAATCTCTGCAGCCACCAGCGGAACCCCGTCCGCTCGATCTTCTCCCAGTCATAGAGCGGGTTGCCCCAGCGCTGGCCGGTGGCGCTGAAGTAGTCTGGAGGGACGCCGGCGACGACCGTGGGCTGCCCCTTGCGGTCGAGGCAGAAGAGATCGGGATGCGTCCACACGTCGGCGCTGTCGTGTGCGACGAAGATGGGGATGTCGCCGATCAGGCCCAGCCCCAGGCTCCGGCACCGGTCGCGCAGTGACTGCCACTGCCGGGCGAAAAAGAACTGCTCGAACCGGTGCTGGCGCACTTCGCCGCTCAGCGCCTGCCGGGCGCGGGCGAGCGCGGCAGGCTCGCGGGCGCGCAGGTCCGGCTCCCAACCGGTCCAGGGACGCTCGGAACGGGCGTGCTTGATGGCCATGAACAGCGCGAAGTCCTCGAGCCAGGCGGCGTTCTCCGCGCAGAAGAGCTCGAATTCGCCGCGATCGCTCGTTCGCTTCGAGAACGCCGCGAACGCGGCGCGCAGATGCCGATCCCGCCAGGCACGGCTGGCAGCGTAGTCGACCCGGCCGCTGGGGAAAGCGGGAGAACCGGTGAACGAGGCGCGCTCCAGAAGCCCTTCCTCGGCCAGGTCGTCGAGGCTGATGAGCAGCGGATTTCCCGCGAACGCGGAGGGGGCGCTATACGGCGAGTTGCCGGTCCCCGCCGGCCCGACGGGCAGCATCTGCCACCAGCCTTGCTCAGCGCCGGCGAGCCAGCGGGCGAACGCGTGCGCTTCGGGACCGAGATCGCCCGATCCGTGGGGCCCCGGCAGCGAGGTCGGGTGGAGGAGGACGCCGCTCGCCCGCTCGCTGAGATGGGAAGCCATTCCAGATCACCCTGGATCCCGGGTCGAAGCCTTGGATACCGCCTCGAGGCCGGGAATGCCGCGTGATCTACGCTGTACTCTTCGGCGAATCAAAGGCGCCCTGAACATCGGTACAGGGTTTCCGGGGCACTGGGGATGCAAATAGACGGGTAATTTGTTACAGAGACGGACCGCCGCAGTCGCGGCGAGCTGGCAGCAAGTCGCTGCCTGAACATCGAAAGAAGTGTTTCAATGGTCACTGGTACCGTGAAGTGGTTCAACGACGCGAAGGGATTCGGGTTCATCGTGCAGGACAATGGCGGCCCGGACGTCTTTTGCCATCACACCGCCATCGTGGCGGACGGCTTCCGCTCCCTGGCCGAGGGGCAGAAGGTCGAGTTCGAGGTCAAAAAGGGCCCCAAGGGCCTGCAGGCCGCGAACGTCCGCCCCATCGCGTAAGCGCGAGCGGGACGGTGTGAACGAGCCCGGCCTTCAGCGAGGCCGGGCTCTTTCGTTGTGTGGGGGATGGAGGACGCGTGCAGCCCAGATCGAACAAAAGACAGAAAGAGCTGTCGCGCCTCGAGAGGCGCAAGGAAAAGGACGAGCGCCGCGAGCAACGCAAGAAGGAGCGCGCGGAGCGCGTGGTCCCGGAGGGTGAGGATCCCGACATCGCCGGGATCGTGCCGGGGCCGCAACCGAAGGCCGAGGAATGAGTCAGGAGGCGGTTTCGCGGGCCGCCGGCGTGGCCGGCGTGGTCAGGAACGCTTCCAGCTCGTCCTTGCGCGCCGCGGCGTCCCGCTCGCCAAGCTCCATCAGCTCGCTGGAGTACTCGACGTCGAAGAGCAGGTAGCTGAGCATGTCGGAGGGGTCTCCCCGCCCGGCGGCTTCCCCCAGCCGGCGCAGCAGGTAGCCCGCCGGCCCCGACAACCGTGCGCGGACCGAGGGTCTCCCCAGGACGTGAGCGGCCAGCTCACTCAGGTCCTGTGACGGCCTGATGAACACGTCGCTGACCGGCCGCAGGCCGCCGCCGGCGGTCTGCAGGGCCGCCGCCACCGGGCCGGGGACTGCTTGGGCCACGAGAGACAGCTCCTGCAGCGCCGCATTCACCTGGCGCAGGTTGGACAGATCGTTCTCGACGCGGTCGAGCAACAGCGCATCGAGCAGCTTGCCGAACAGGTAGAGCGGGGAGGAGAAAGCCAGCTGGTCCTCCGCGTCCTGCCTCCCCGCGCGCGCCGCGGACACCGGCCTCGGCGTGCGCAGCCCCACCACCAGCACGCGGCCGGCGCCGAGACGGAGCGCCGGCGCGATCGGCGTGTTCTGGCGCAGGCTGCCGTCCGAGTACATGCGGCCGGCGACCCGGACGGCGGGAAAGATGATGGGGATCGCGGCCGACGCGAGGGCGTGCTGCGCGGTCAGGCGCACCACGGCCCAGTCGAGGGCCCGGTCGCCCGAGGTGTGCAGCGCCCCCGTCGGCTCGTCGGTCTCGATGAACACGACGGTGTGGCCGGTCTCCACGTCGGTGGTCGACACCGTCACGCCGAGAACGCGCCGGTCGGCGACGCCCTGGTGCAGGCTGCGCCAGGGGATCACCGTCCGGACCAGCTCGGCCAGGGGCGCCGCGTCGAGCAGGCTCCGCGGCCCGTCCGCCCGACCCGATCCGAACAGCCAGCGGAAGAGGCCCCCCAGATCTCCCCAGCCGAGCTGGAAGATCTGCGTCAGTCCGAGCTCGCGCCAGCGCTCGCCCAGCTGGCGCACGGCGAAATCGGCCACGTCGTGGTGCGCGGCCACCGCGCAGGCGTTGATGGCGCCCACGCTGGTTCCGGAAAAGATCCGCGGCCGGGCAGACTCGCCCAGCCGCGGTGCAAGCTTGCCGAGGACGTACCGGAGGACCCCGACCTCGTATGCACCCCGCGCTCCGCCTCCGGAGAGGACCAGCGCGAGGGGTGAGTCAGGCTCCGCCACGGCCTAGAAGTGGAAGTCGACGCCCGCGCCCAGCCTGAAAGCCCATGCCGAGAAAGCGCCGGGCGCATTGCTACCGCCTCCCAGCGGGAAGTCGAGATCGCCCTCGAGGTAGATCTTGAACAGGACCAGGGGGATGTTGAACCCGGCGCCGACCCGGAGGTCGAACCTCTCGCGCTCGTTCCCCGTGGGCTGCTCGATGTTGATGGGGATCGCCCCGCGCAGGTAGAGGGGGAAGGCGGGGGGGCTCAGCCGGATGCCCGGGCGCAACACCGTGCCGCGCCGATTCCGGCCGCCCGCCGCGTCCTTCGCGACCCACTGCTCCGAGACCTCCAGATCCAGCGAGAGCACGGACCCCGGCGTCCAGTAGCTGAGCATCAGGTCGAGCGCCACCGGCCAGTTGTCGGTGATGGCGTGGGTCCCCGTGGTGTCGTTGTTGTTGTAGGCGAGGTCGGCTTCGCCTCCCAGGCGGAGCCCGGTATCGGCGCGGGCGGCCAGGGGTGCGGCGAGAAGGGCAAGAGCAAGAAGGATCTTCTTCACAGAGACCTCCGTCGGGGGTTCGTACTCATTCGACCACCCCCGGCCGACGGCGGCCACTTTTCAAACCGTCACGCGGACAACTCCAGCATCCGCTGGACGGGCTTGAGCGCGCGCAGCCGCAGCTCCTCCCCAAGCGTGATCTCGGGAGACCGGTCACGCATGCAGAGGTACAGCTTTTCGAGCGAGTTCAGGCGCATGTAGGGGCAGATGCTGCAGTTGCAGCCGCTGCTCGGAGGCGCGGGGATCAGCTCGGCGTCCGGCCGCGCCTTCGACATGAGGTGGAGGATGCCCACTTCGGTGGCGACGATGAAGCTCTTCGCCGGGCTCGCTTTCACGTACTCGAGCAGGCCGCGAGTCGAACCGACGAAGTCGGACATCGCCAGCACGCTCGCTTCGCACTCGGGGTGGGCGATGAGCAGCGCCTGCGGGTGCCGCGCCTTCAGCTTGTGCAGCTGCCGCTCGGTGAACTGCTCGTGCACGATGCAGAAGCCCGGCCACTTGACCAGTTCGCGCCCGGTCTTCTTCTCCACCCAGGCGCCCAGATGCCGGTCTGGAGCGAAGACGATCTTCGTCTCCTGCGGGAAGCTGTTGACGATCTTCGCTGCGTTGCTCGAGGTGCAGATCACGTCGCTCAGCGCTTTCACTCCCGCCGAGCAGTTGATGTAGCTGACGACCTTGTGGCCGGGATACTGCCGCAGCCAGGTGGCGAACTGATCGGCCGGGCAGCGGTCGGCGAGCGAGCACCCGGCGTCCAGATCCGGCAGGAGCACCTGCTTCTCCGGGTTGAGGATCTTTGCCGTCTCCGCCATGAAGTGCACGCCGCAGAAGACGATCACCTTCGCCTTGGTCTTCGCGGCCTGCTGCGAGAGCTGCAGCGAATCGCCCACGAAGTCGGCGAGGTCCTGGATCTCCGCGTCCTGGTAGTAGTGGGCCAGGATCACCGCGTCCAGCTCCCTGCGGAGCCGCTGGATTCCATCGAGCAGCGCCTGTCCCTGGGGCAGGTCCGGCATGGGCGTATTCTAACCTGACCGGACGAGCGCGCCGAGTCGCGAGACGATGGCCCGCCCCTCATCCTCCGCCTGCCCGAATCGGTAGTCGCTGCGGCCGGCGCCCAACTCGTCGCAGGCGGACAGATCGATGTCGTCCCGGAAGGTGGCGGCGGTGACCGCGCGGCCCTCCACGACCACGCCGATGGGCGCACGCTCCTCGAGACGCGAGAGCAGCGCCTTCTTCACCGGCCGGGGGAGCGCCTTGGCGACTCGCGCCACCAGCACGCCTCGGGCTTCCTCGCGCGCCTGGGCCGCGAGCGCGTCGACGGGCGCCAGCGCCTCCTCGTGCGCCCGCGCCAGGTCGTCAATGCGCTTCTGCAGCGCCGGGGGGATCTCTCCTTGGACCAGCGCCTCCACCAGCTGCTGGCGGAGCGAGTCGCGCTGCGCGCTGCGCAGCTCCGCTGCGGCGTGCTCCAGCGCATCGGAGATCCGTTTCGCGCGCGGCGAGTACGCATGTCCCCGGCCGGGACTGTCCGCGGCGCGGGCATCCTCGTCCGCTTCCGGCCACGGCGGAGCGCCTCCGCGCAGGAACTTCACCGCGGAGAGCAGGCCGTCGAAGTCGGCGTGCGCCACCACCACGTCCACCGGGCCCGCCCTGGAAACCACCTCGGGAGTCACCAGCTCGGGGCAGGCGTGCGCGATCCGGTTCGGCACCAGGACGAAACGGGGATCGTCCCGGAACCGCGACCAGCCGACGGGGTGCTCGTGGTGATCGACCCAGATCGCCAGCCGGTCGCCGAGCGCCTGGAGAAAAGGGACCGTGCTCTTCTCGTAGTTGTCGCCGCCGGCGAACGCGACGTCCACCACCGCGACGCGCCCTTCGGCCGGAGGGGCGGGCAGGTTCCCGGGCTGCTCGACGAACATCACACGCACGGCGGTGTCTTAACGCTTTCACCCCGCTGTTGGCTGCTCAATCGCCTTTCGTGCGCGCCGGGCCTTGGCTAAGCTGCGGCGGCATGCAGAACCTCCGCGACAAGCTCCTGAAGGCGGGCCTGGTCACCGAGAAGCAGGCACAGGAGGCGGCGCGCGACCAGAGGCAGGGTTCCGCGAAGAAGCACCGCGAGCGGGAGAAGGCGCTCTCCGAAGAGGAGCGGCAGCGGCGGGAGGCATTCGCGGCGCGCGAGGCCGAGTTGGCCGAAGAGCGGCGCAAGGAAGCGGCGAAACAGACCGAGGCGCGGATGCAGTCGGAGCGCGCGCGGCGCTTGCGCCAGCTGGTGGAGACCCATCGCCTCCGCGATTCCGGCGAGATCGCGTTCCATTACGTGCGGCGCAACGGGAAGGTGGGCAGGCTCGGGGTGTCGGCCGGGACGCAGAAGATGCTGGAGCAGGGCGCTGCCGCGGTCGTCGACGATCCGGGCTCGCCGGACTGCGCGGTGGTGCCTGCGGACGCCGCCGAGCGCATCTACGAGGTGGACCCGCAGGCCATCCGGTTCTGGTACGGGCCGGAGAAGCCGATCGGGTTCTCCGACGCCGGCGAATAGCGTGACTGGCCGCTGCCGCCGAAGCCGGCTTGCGGCTACGCCTGAGCGCGATCACTCGCGAGCCCGATGATGAGATGCGCTCTTGCGCCGACGATACCGCACGATCGCGAGCGCGAAGGTGATCACGGCCAGCGGGATCGCGATGGCGTAGGCCACGCGCGGCGGCAATGAGTGCGTCTGGCCCAGCCCGGCGAGGAGCAGGACCACGAGCACCAGGAAGTTGATCAGCGCGCCCATCAGGCGTGCCCGAAGGGATCGCCGCGCCGGAAGATCTCCAGGATCCGAGGATGCGGCCGCTCCTCGCGCATCGCCTCGATCAGCGCCGCGTGGCGTGCGCTGACGACCGCTCGCACCATCTTGAGCGTGGGGGTGAGCTCGCCGGTCTCCACAGCCGGCAGCTCGGGCACGAGCGCGACCCGCCGGACCCGCTCGTAATGCTGGGCGGCGAGCAGATTCGCCGCCTGCAGGGCTTCCACGATGGCGCGGCGAAGCTCCGGCACCTCCGCCAGCCCCGCCTGGGCCTCGGGAACGGCGAGCTGGCGCTCTTCGAGCCAGCGCCGGGCGGCGCCCGGGGAGATCCAGCAGAGAGCGGTGACGTAGGGCTGGCCGTTCCCGAGCACCACCGTCTGGTCCAGCAGCGGCGTGGCCGCGGCCAAGCGCGCTTCCACCTCGCCCCCGGACACCTTCTCCCCGTTGGCCAGCTTGAACACTGCGTCCATCCGGCCGAAGAGCTGGAGCCCGTGCTCGGTCCATTCGCCCAGATCGCCGCTGTGCAGCCAGCCGCCTGCCATGGCGCGGCGGGTATCCTCTGGGAGGTTGCGATACCCCCGCATGACCTGGGGCCCGCGGACGAGGATCTCGCCGCGGCCGGGAAAACCCTCGACGGACTCGAGCTTCACCGCCGTGCCGGGGAGGGGATGACCGACCATGCCTGGAGACCGCGCGTCCTCGCGGCGAGTCACCGTGACGCAGGGCGAGGTCTCGGTCAGACCCCATCCTTCCAGGAGCGGAACGCCGTTCTCCTCGAACCAGGAAAACGCGGACTCGCTGATCGGAGCGGCGGCGCTGAAGGCGAAGCGCAGGCCGCGCAGGGCGTCCGCCACCTTCCGGTCCTTCTGCGCGCGCGCCACCAGCGCGTTGTAGACGCGCGGCACGCTGAAGTAGACGGTCGGCTTCACCTCGATGAGGTTCTGGGCCATCCGATCGAGGTCGCGGGCCCGCGAGTCGTCCAGGGTCAAGAGCGCGCGGTGCCAGAGCGCCATCAGCCGCTCGAAGAGCGAGCCGAAGCAATGGTGCCAGGGGAGGCAGGAGAGGAAGACGTCCCGGTCGCTCAGGTCCCAGACCTGGCCAAGGGCCGCCTGCTGCGAGAGCGCGTTGTGGTGCGTCAGCTCGACGCCCTTTGGCTTTCCGGTGGTGCCGCTGGTGTAGAGCAGGAAGGCGAGATCCGCTGCCTGCGCGTCCACGGCGGCGACGGTTCCGGACGACTCCAGCGCGGTGAGGGCCACGCCCCGGGCATCGTCCGGAAGCGGCCGGCCGTCGAGCACCACGATGCGCTCGACCTGCCGCGCCGGCGCGAGCTGGTGCTGGTGGCCGGAGTTGCCCGCGATCGCAACGCGCGCGCCGGAATCGGCGAGGCAGTGATGCAGCACGTCCGGGGCATAACCAGGGAAGATGGGAGCGATCGCGGCGCCCAGGGTCTGGGCGGCCAGCTCCGCGATCAGCATCTCCAGCGAGTTCGGAGCGAGGATGGCGACGACATCGCCGCGCTTGACGCTCAGCGAACGGAGGCCAGCGGCCACCCCCCGGCGGCGCGCGTCGAGCGCGGACCAGGAGAGGTCCTGCCACTTTCCGGAGGGACCGCGAGAGCGGACCGCGGCGCGCGACGGCTCGACGGCCGCGCGGGCGGCGATCAGCTGCGGAACGCTGTGGAAGGGGATATCCGCGAGTGGCGGCCCGACGATTTCGCGCCCGAGCATCGGCCCGACTCTACTCCCGGCTACTCCCAGGGACACCATACGCAATTCGCCCGTGCCAACTGCCGCGTTGGCATGGTGAATTGCGTATGGTGTCCCGGAGTACCCGGAGTACCCGGAGTACTTCCTACTGCACCGGAAACGTGACCGAGACCTTGCTGGTCAGGCTGAGCTGCGATCCGATCGTTCCACCGCTGATGTTGACGACGTTCTCGCGCTTCACGTCGAGGCGCTGCGCGTTCTCGATCGGGTTGCTGGTTCCCGGGATGGTGTACGTCCCGGTATCAGGGGCTTGGACCGGACCGAAGTTCTTCGTCGCGATCGAAGCCGAGTAGGCCGTCGCCGGAGTGGTCCAGCTGATCTGCAAGGGCTGCCCGGTTGGGACGGCCACGCCGGCCATGGGCGCGTTGATGGTGTGCATCCCGGGGTTTCCCACCACGACCCCGGTCACGGAGCCTTTGCTGGGGTGCGACACGTCCAGCCCGAAGTCCCCGGCGGACATGGCGGACATCGAAGCGCGGTAATGGCCGGGGGTCCCGACCTGCTCGGCCAACGTCACGTTGCCGAACGGGTCGTTGTGGACGACCACGGTGGCGCCGGAAACAACCACTCCAGCGCCGTCCTTGAGGTCGAGGTCGAACGAAGTCGAGCTCGACTGCTCGATGCCGGCGTTGACGAACAGCGTGCCGCTGCCCGAGCCGCCGCGGTTGCGCTCGAGAGCGGTGCTCGCCTTGCCGCAGGCGGCCAGCGCGAGCGCCATGGAAAGAAGCAGAATGCGGTTCATGGATTCCCCCCTTGTGGTTTTCTGCATGCCGGTAAGACCCCCGACTTTCGTCTGCGGGACAGGCGAGAGTGTCGGGAATCAGGGGTGAATCCCCGCGCGTGTGCGACGATGGCGGCCGCCGTGCGCACGAAGTGCCCAGGGCGCGAACGAACGGAGATCGCTTACTTCTTCGCGGCCGCCTGCTTCTCGCGGAACTCCTTGATCATCTGCTCCTGCGTCGCGCGCGGCACCGGCTGGTACTTGGCGAACTCCATCGAGTACTCGCCCTTGCCCTGCGTCGCGGAGCGGAGATCCGTCGAGTACCCGAACATCTCCGACAGCGGCACGTGCGCACTGGCGATCAGGTAGCCTTCCACCGTCTCGGTGTTCTGGATGATGCCGCGCCGCTGGTTGAGCTGGCCCACCACCGCGCCCTGGAACTCCTCGGGCGCCTGCACCTCGACGTTCATGATCGGCTCGAGGATCACCGGCTTGGCCTTCTCGTAGGCCTCCCGGAATGCCATCAGCGCCGCGGTCTTGAAGGCCTGCTCGCTGGAGTCCACCGCGTGCGACAGCCCGTCGTTGATCACGCAGCGGACCTTGACCACCGGGAAGCCGATCAGGGAGCCCTTCTTGATCGCCTCCTTGAAGCCCTTGTCGCAAGCGGGGATGAACTCGCGCGGGATGGCGCCGCCCGCCACGTCGTCGACGAACTCGTAGACTTCCACGGCGTCGTCCGGGAGAGGCTCGATGTACCCCGCGACCCGGGCGAACTGGCCGGAGCCGCCGGTCTGCTTCTTGTGCGTGTAGGCGAACTCGCCGCGCTGCTGAATGGCCTCGCGATACGCGACCTGCGGCTGCCCGACCACGACCTCGCAGCCGTACTCGCGCTTGATGCGCTCCATGTAGATCTCGAGGTGCAGCTCGCCCATGCCGGAGGCGATGGTCTGCGCCGATTCCTCGTCGCGGTGCACGCGGAAGGTCGGGTCTTCGCGGGTGAACCGGTTCAGCGCCTTGGAGAAGTTGGCCGCGCCCGCCTTCTCCTTGGGGGCGATGGCCAGCGAGATGACGGCGTCGGGCACGTGCATCGAGGTCATCGTGTACTTCACGGTCCCGTCGGTGAACGTGTCGCCCGAGGCGCAGTCCACGCCGAACATGGCGATGATGTCGCCGGCCTGAGCCGAGTCGATGTCGTGCATCTCGTCGGCGTGCATCCGGACCAGGCGAGGAACCTTCACCTTCTTGCCGTCGCGTGCGTTGACGATGAAGTCGCCCTTGGCGACCTTCCCCTGGTACATGCGCAGGTACGTCAGCTGGCCGTAGCGGCCGTCCTCCAGCTTGAAGGCGAGGCCGACGAACGGTTTCGACGCATCCGAGGCGAGCACGACCTTCTCCTCGTTCTTGCCCTGGTCGTGGGCCTCGTTCACGACCTCCTTCGGGTTGGGGAGGTAGTAGAGGACGCCGTCGAGCAGGTGCTGCACGCCCTTGTTCTTGTAGGCGGAGCCGCAAAAGACGGGCGTCAGCTTGAGCTGGAGGGTGCCGGCGCGGACGGCCCGGCGGATGTCCTCGACGGCGGGCTCCTTGTCCTCGAGGAACAGCTCGGTGAGCTTGTCGTCGTAGTCGGCGGCCGCCGCGATCAGGTCGTGGCGCATCGACTTCGCTTGCTCCAGCAGCTCGGCCGGGATCTCCTCGGTCCGGATCTTCTCGCCGTTCTCGCCGTCGTAGTAGTGGGCCTTCATGGTGACGAGGTCCACCACGCCCTGGAACTTGTCCTCGGCGCCGATGGGGAGCTCCATCAGGACGGCGTTGTGGTTCAGCTTCTCGCGCAATTGCTGGGTCACGCGGAAGGCGTTCGCGCCGGCGCGGTCCATCTTGTTGATGAAGGCAAGGCGCGGGACCTTGTAGCGGCGCATCTGCCGGTCCACGGTGATGGACTGCGACTGGACGCCCGAGACCGAACAGAGCACCAGGATGGCGCCGTCGAGCACGCGGAGCGCGCGCTCCACCTCGATGGTGAAGTCGACGTGTCCCGGAGTGTCGATGATGTTGATGTTGTGCGTCGGCCGCGAGCCGTCGGTGGCATCCCACTCGCAGTAGGTGGCCGCCGACTGGATGGTGATGCCCTTCTCCCGCTCCAGGTCCATCGAGTCCATCTTGGCCCCGACCGCGTCCTTGCCCTTCACCTCGTGGATCTGGTGAATGCGCCCCGTGTAATAGAGGATGCGCTCCGACAGGGTCGTCTTGCCCGAGTCGATGTGGGCGGAGATGCCGATGTTTCGGACGAGATCGATGTTCGCCACGTCTGCCTTCCTGAGTCCCTGAAAAAGGGGCGCTGCAACTACCAAGAATCGGGGTGAAAAATCAAGCGCCCGGCCGCGCTGCCGGCGGCCGGCTTGCGATGATCGAGATGACCGGGCGCAAATCAGATGCACCGGCGCGCCTTTGGATGCGCAAAACGACGCACGCCGCGGGCGGCAATGCCCGCACGGCTGCATCCGGCTCCGAGAGGGCAGGCGAGCCGCCGAGCATCCGATGGGCGCGCGCCGCATTGTTGCCCGGCAGATGACCCAGATCGAGCTCCTGCAGCACACCGGGTTCAGGCGGGTCGGGTCGCCGAAGAATGGCTTCCGCTTCGTCGGGGCGCCGCCGCGCGAGGTCCCGCGGCTGCGCTCGCTGCGCATTCCTCCCGCCTGGACCGACGTCGCCGTCAGCCGGAGCCCGCGCGCCAAGCTGCTGGCGGTCGGCCGGGACAAGAAGGGCCGCTGGCAGTACGTCTACAGCCAGGCGGCGGTCCGGGAGCGCGAGCAGAGGAAGTACGAGAAACTGATCGCCTTCGGGCGCGCCCTGCCTCAACTGCGGCGGGCCATCGATCGCGGCATCCGCCTGCGCGGCTTGCCGCACGAGCGGGTGATGGCCTGCATCCTGCGCATCCTCTCCACCTGCTTCATGCGCCCGGGCAGCCAGGTGTACGCCAAGGAGAACGGGTCCTTCGGCATCGCCACCTTGCAGCGGCGGCACGTCAGCGTGCACGGTGACACCGTCCACTTCGAGTACCGGGGCAAGGCCGGCAAGGTGCAGGTGCGCCAGCTGCGCGACCGCCGCGTGGCCCGCATCGTGCGCGAGCTGAAGAAGCTGCCGGGGAAAGGCGACCTGTTCCAGTGGGTGGAGGATGACGGGCGCATCGTCGATGTCCGCCGCAGGCACATCAACGCGTACATCAAGGAAGTGATGGGCCAGAATTTCTCGGCCAAGGACTTCCGCACCTGGGCGGGCACCCTGATCGCCGCATGCGTGCTGGCGCGCCTGCGCGAGGAAGAGGTCGACGGTCGCACGGACCGCGGCAAGCTGATCGTCGCCGCCATCAAGGAGACCGCGGCGCAGTTGGGGAACACGCCGGCCGTGTGCAAGGCGAGCTACATCTGGCCCTCGGTGCTGCGCGACTTCGAGAAGGGAAGGGTGCTCAAGCCCTACTACCGGACCCTGGACGAGCTGGTGGAGGCGCGCAGCTACGCCGCGGAGAGGGCGCTCCTGGAGCTGCTGAAGACGGGCCGGTCGGCGCTGCCGGCCCCGCCGCAGCGGGGGCGCAGGCCAGAGACGAAGATGAGCCGCCGCATGCGCCGGAGCCCGCGCGCGCGCCGGCTTGCCCGGGCGTTCACACTGCACTGACGCTCCGCTCGCGGTCGGGCGCGAGCGCCGGGCAAAACGAAGGGCCGCCCCTTTGCGGGAAGCGGCCCTCGAGAGCCCTGACCGGACGGCTACTGTTTGCGGACGTTCTGCGCCTGCAGCCCCTTGGGACCCTTGACGACCTCGAACTCCACCCGATCTCCCTCGGCGAGCGAGCGGAAACCGTCCATCTGGATGGCGGTGTGATGGACGAACACGTCCTCGCCGCCCTCCTGAGAGATGAAGCCAAACCCCTTGCTGTCGTTGAACCACTTCACCGTGCCCTGCGCCATGAAAAACCTTCGCTTGTTTGAGGACGGGTGCGCCGCCCTGTAGTTTTGCGGGCGGGGCGCCCGCGGGCGGATCGGTAGCAGGCCTTTCGTCTGAGAGTCAACGGGACGCCCGGACCCGAAAGCACGTGTAGGTGAACGACGCGCCTGGATCCTTCTCGATCCCCAGGACCTGGGTGGCCGCTTCGTCGGCGCGCGGCTTGAGGGGGTCGGGCAGGGATTCCCGCGCGCTGTCGAGGATTTCCGCGAACTCCTCCAGCATCCCGTGGAAGTACCCCGGCGGCGAGCCGTGATGGAGATGGAACGTGGTGGGGAACACCTGCACGTCGGTGAACCCCGCCGCCCGACAGAGTCCGTAGAGCTTGCGCCCGATGATCGGATCCCCGCCACCTTCCTCCTGCACCTTCCACAGGGCGCGGAACGACTCCTCGGCGAGTGGGACGCGGGGCCAGAACGCGAGCGAGTCGTTGTCCACTTCGGTCATCCAGGCCACGCCGTCCGGCGCGAGCACACGTCGGACCTCGCGCAGGATATCCACGGCGCGCTCGCGCGGGACGTGCTCGAGCAGCCAGGACCAATGCACGACGTCGAAGGCGCCGCTGCGGAAGGGGAGGGCGGTGGCGTCGCTCTGGACCACCGGGAGCCAGGGGCTGCGCTGGCGGGCGGCCCGGAGCTGAGGACGGGAGAGATCGGCGCCGAACAGGATCGCGTCCGGGAGGCGGGCCGCGAGCCGGCGCACCATCGCCCCCGTGCCGCAGGCGAGATCGAGCACGAGGGCCCCAGGGCCGGCTTCGACGCCGTCGAGGATCCAGCGGGTGAGGAACCGCGCCTGCTTCTCGAGGCGATTGGTCTCCTTGGCGTCGGTCTCGCCGTGGATGTAGCGGGCCACCGCGCGAACTCTTACGCGAGCGCGGCTTTCCGCACCAGCGTTCCGCGCCTCGGCGGATCAGGTCGGGGTTGGCACGGGGTTGCGTATGGTGTCCCCCAGATGGAGGCCGAGCGGGAGCGCTTCCCCGAAGACGCGCTGCTCGTCCTTTTCCCCGAGGGCCTGCACCTCCAGGATCCCGCGCGACCACTCCAAAGGGGCGCCGGAACGGGCCAGCTTCTCCGCGGCCAGGTGGCGGCTGGCCTCGTCCAGGTCCAGGGCCCGGTCGCCCGATCGGCGTGCGAGCTGCGCCACGGCGAAAGGAGCATCCTCGGCGGAGCGGAAATCGAGGGCGAGCAGGCTCTCCAGCCAGGTCGCAGCCACGTCCGGAGGCACGGCATGATGTGCGGCTCCGGCGACCGGGACGCGCGCGCCGAGCCGTCCCAGCGCCCACGCGACGCCGGGCGTGGGGCGCCCTCCGGACAGCTTGTCGAGCAGCCATCCACCCGCCTCGATCTTCTGGTCCACCGGGAGGCGCTCGAGCGCGCCGAGCAACCGGGTCATCTCGTCCACGGCGAGGCCGGGCGGCTTCTTCGCCGGGTTGGCGACCCGCTGCTTCGGCGCGGGCTTGAGGTGCGGCGCGATCGCCTCGAAGAGCGCGAGGTGCGCTTCCGCCGGCAGCCCCGCCGCGATCCGGCGCCAGAGGATCCACCAGGCCGCCCAGACCGCGGGTTCCCGGTGGTGGGTGAGGCCGTGTGAAAAGAGCGTCCAGGCCTGCTCGGCGCGCCAAAGGTCGAGCGGCGCGCCGAATCCGGGCCGCAAGAGGAATCCGCAGAGCGAGAGGAAGATGCGCTCGTGGTCGGGGCTCCGCCTCCGCTTCTGCGCGCCCGCCCAGAGCACGCCCCACAGATCACGGTTGGTGGCCAGCGACCAGGAAGCGCGATCGCCGAGCACGCGGTCGAGGTTGCGCCACACCTCCTTGGCGCTGGCGTCCTGGACGGGCTTCTTTCCGAAGATCTGCTGAAGGTGCTCGCGGGCCGCCTCGATGTTGCGGGGCAGCTGGGAGACGCCGCCGACTTCTCGCGCCTCGCCGCGGAGCTGGAACTCGAGCTTCCAGCGCTGGGAGCCTTCGCAGAAGACCTCCAGCGTGCCGATCTCCGTGACCGCCGCCTTCAGCCGCACCGGCGCGGTCCCCTCCCCGGGGATCACGGTCTGCAGCGGAGGCAGCTCGGGGAGGTCGTCGTCGACCTGGACCAGATCGCCCGCCCGCTCCGGCCGGAACCCCGCCGACGCGAAGAGGCGGAACCGCACAGGCCGCCCGAGCACCAGGGAGAAGTCCCGGTCCAGCGTCTGGGCCGCGCCCTCGGCGGCGCCGCGGGGGACTACGCACACGGCCTCGCCCGCGTCCCCGACGCCGACGTAGTACGAGCGCGGGCTGCCGCCGCCGATTCGAAGGCCCAGGCCCCGCCGGACGAGCGCGTAGGTCGCCGCGCCGCGGGCGACGGCGAGATCGGGCGCGTCGTTGCGCAGCCGGCGCACTCCGGCGTTGCTCCAGCTCGAGATCACCTCGGTCAACCGCTCCGCGAGGAGAACTGGCGCCAGCGCGCCGCCGTTGTAGAGCACGGCGTCGACCCGGAGCTCGCCCGCGGTACGGGCGTGACGCTGGAGGAAAACCGCCGCGTGCCTGGTGATCGCCGGATCCGCGGCGTAGGGCAGGCCCAGCTCGAGAAGCCCGGCGCTCCGCGCGGCGCGGGCGGGACCCTCGGTGGCGGAAGCGCGCGGGAAGAAGCCGTCGAGCAAGAGCGCGCGGACCTCCTCGCGCCCCAGCTCCGCGCTGACCGTACCTCCGATCAGGCGCGAGCCGACCCCGGGCACCGCGACCGCGGTCCGCTCCGGCGCGGCCTCCGCCAGGAGCAGCTCCTTGGCGGCGCGGCAGGCCTGGACCAGCGCGCCGAACTGCGCCGCGTTCAACGTCTGCCCCAGCCGCTGCTCGGCGGTGCGCGCGAGGGCCATGTCCATGTTGTCTCCGCCCAGCAACAGATGGTCGCCGACCGCGATGCGCTCGAGCAGGGGAGGGGCGTCCCCGCGCACCTCGGTGCGGATCAGGGTGAGGTCGGTGGTCCCGCCGCCCACGTCCACCACCAGGATCAGGCGCACATCGCGCAGCTCGGACTCGATGCTGCCCCGGTGGACGCGCGTCCAATCGTAGAAGGCGGCCTGGGGCTCCTCGAGCAGCACGATCCTGGGCAGGCCCGCCTCCGCCGCGGCGCGCAGGGTGAGGGCGCGCGCGCCTTCGTCGAAGGAAGCCGGAACCGTGACGACCACGTCCTGCGCGGCGAGGGCGGAGTCCGGATGCGCGGCGTCCCACGCCTCGCGCAGGTGTCGCAGGATGCCCGCGCTGGCGGCCACCGGCGAGAGGCGGGGCACCTCCGGCGGCGCTCCCCAGGGAAGGATCGCCGCGGTGCGATCGACCGAGGGATGGCAGAGCCAGCTCTTGGCGGAGGCGACGTGGCGGCCAGGGACCAGCGCGCCGCGGTCGCGCGCGAACGCGCCCACCACCAGCTCGCCGAGCGCCTCGTGCGCGGAAGGGAGATAGAGGTGGGAGGGGAGTAGCTTGCGCCCCTGCGTCAGCGCAGCGTCGACGAGCTGCGGCACCTCGAAGACTTCGACGCCGGGGTCCACCTGCTCGAGGTCCGCGTACGCCAGCGCGGAATTGGAGGTCCCCAGATCGATGCCGACGGCGTACCGCAGGGTCACTCCTGCCTCACGGAGAACTCGAGCTTCCAGGCGCGGTCCGAAGGCGAGACCAGGTGAAGCTCGAGGGTCCCGACCTCCGTCGCGTGCGAGCGCAGGTGGACGGGAAGGACCTCGCCGGCAGCGCCCTCCGCGGCGGGCAGCGTGGTCTCCATGGCGGGCAGCTCCTCCAGCTCGTCGAGGTCCTCGACGACGGCGCCGGGCGCGTCCTCGCGGCGGGTGCTGGAAGCGAAGAACCGGAAGGACGCCGTCTCGCCCACCACGGCGCCGACCTCGAGCTGGGGCAGGTCCACGGTGCTGCCTTCCTCCATCCCGAACGGCGCCAGGCAGACGGCCCGGACCGGAGGCGCGAAGCCCGGCACCGCCGGTGCCGCTGCCTCGACGCCCACGTAGTAGGCGCGCGCCGTGCCGCCGCGGATGCGGATGCCCCGCCCGCGCCGCGCGAGCCCGGAGTAGGACGCGCCGAGTGCGACGGCCAGATCGAGCGATGCGGACTTCAAGACCTTGACCTGCGCTCCGCCTTCGGCGCGGACCCAGCGGTTTACCAGCCCGGAGAGCCTTTCCTGGAGCGAGGCATCCTTGAACACGCCGCCGTTGAAGAGCAGAGCGGTGGGATGCAGGAAGCTGGTGCCCGGCTTTCTCGGGAGCGCGCCGCTGCTGCGGCGGAGGAACGCGGCGAGGTGCCTGGTCACGGCGGGATCCTGCGCGTAGGGAAGGCCGAGGCTGGTGAGGCCGGAGCGGCGCTGCGTCGCGGGGGTCGCGCTCGCCTCGACGTCGGGAAAGAACGCGTCGACGGTCCGACGCAGGTCCGCCGGGGTGATCTCCGCGCGGATCGTCCCGCCCACGAGCCCGCTTCCCCGCCCGGGGATGGCCAGGGCGGCGGTGCCCGCTTCCTTCGCGCCGCGGCAGGCGTGCGTGAGCGCGGCGAACTGCCAGGAATCGAGCCGCGTGCCCTGCGCCTTGAGCTGCTCGTTCACCGCGTGCGCTAGCGCGAGGTCGACGTTGTCGCCGCCGAGCAGGATGTGGTCGCCCACCGCGAGCCGCGTCAGGGAGAGGCGGCCGTCCTCTTCGCCCACGGCGATGAGGGAGAAGTCGCTGGTCCCGCCACCGACGTCCACGACCAGGATGACGTCGCCCGGCCGGACGTGCTTGCGCCAGGCGTCGCCGGCCGCCTCGACCCAGGCGTAGAGCGCGGCCTGCGGCTCCTCCAGCAGGGTGAGATTGGCCAGTCCGGCCTGCGCCGCCGCCTGCACGGTCAGCTCGCGCGCGGCGGCATCGAACGATGCCGGCACCGTCAGGGTGACGGCCTGATGCTCGAGCGAGACGCCCTCGTGGGCGTGGGTCGCGCCCCAGCCCTCCCGGACCTGCCCGAGGATCCGCGCGGCGGCCTCCAGGGGCGAGATGCGCGGCGCTTCAGGGTCGCCGCCCTGCGGGAGGAGCTGCGACCGGCGATCGACGCCCGGG
Source organism: Myxococcales bacterium (assembly GCA_036513415.1). Classification (GTDB taxonomy): domain Bacteria; phylum Myxococcota; class Myxococcia; order Myxococcales; family 40CM-4-68-19; genus 40CM-4-68-19. The sequence continues at coordinate 23,222 of DATBZA010000062.1, forward strand.
TGCGACAGCCAGCTCTTCGACGAGCTGACCAGCCGGCCGGGGACCTGCGCTCCGCGCTCGCGCGCGTAAGTCCCGACGATGAAGTCGCCCAGCGCCTCGTGCGGCGGCGGGAGGTAGATGAAGGACGGCAAGAGCTCGCGCGGCGCCGTCTCGCCCCGCGCGACCATCTGGGGAATCTCCACCGGGATCGGCGCGGGCAAGGGCTCGCCCGGCCCCGCGGGCTCGACAGCGAGGTCCACCTCGGCCACGGCGCTGTTGGTCGTTCCCAGGTCGATTCCGACCGAGTAGCGCGGTTCCATCAGGGCAGCTCCACCTCGGCCGGCGCGATCACGGTGGGATCGCCGGACGCCGCGGGCATCCGGACCTCGGTCGCCTTCCAGCCGTGGTGGCGCAGCACCCCGGAAAAGGGCGGGCTTCCCATCACGTTGCCGCTGAGGCGCACCGCCTGCGGATCGAATCCGGGCGGCAGCATGACGCTGCTCCCTTCCGGTTCCGACCGCACCGGAGCGAGCGTGAGCGCCCCGCGCAGCGCCTTCCGGCAGCCGTCATGGACCGTGCGCGCGGCCGCGCCGATCTGGGCGTCGGAGAAGCCCGCCAGCTCCTCCTCGCAGAAGTCGATCAGGCGGCCCTCGCGCTGGAGGAGGGACAAGAGATGAAGCGCTGGCTCGGACCGGGTCGCGGGCGCGGCGGGCGGTAGCGCTGGACGCTCGCGAGCGCGAAGGGCGGCCACCTCCGCCGCAAACCGAGGGTCGAAGACGATTCGGAACGAACAGACGATGGCGAGCCAAAGACGCGCGAAGAACGAGGGTGCGGACATGGGCGCCGAACTTACGACGCGCAGGGCGCGCGTCAACCCCGATGATGCCGGCGCCGCCCTCCGCCATTCGCGTCGGGAAGAATGCTAGAAGGCCGCCCCATGCGCTTTCGACCCCTTCCCCTGGCGTTGGCTGCCGCGCTCGCCGCCGCGGTCGCCTGCAAGACCACCGCGGGCGGCGACAGGCCCACGCCCTCCCTGAAGTCCGGCCAGATCGAGATCGATCAGGCTGCGCTCGTGAGCGCGCTGGTGCAGAAGCACGGGGAGGCCTCCCGGGCTCGCGCCGAGCGCGGGGTCAGGCAGGTGGCCGCCTTCTGGCGCAAGGAGGACGGCGATGCCGCGACCCTGCGGGCGTTCACCGACGTGGCCTTCGTCGCGGATCCGCAGCAGCTCGATGCGCTGTTGCGCCGCTTCTCCGCTGCGCTGGAGCAGATCGACGGGCACATGGTCGAGATCGGCCGCGCGCTCCGGAGCTGGAGCGAGCTGGAGCTGGGACCGCAGATGGACGTCGACCAGCTCTTCGCGGCCCTGGACGTGGCAGCCCATGTGCCGGAGGACTTGTTTTCCACCAAGCTGGCGTTCGTCGCGCTGCTCAATTTTCCCCAACCCGACCTTCAGGAGATGGTCGCCCAGGGGCCGCGCTGGTCGCGCAAGCAGTGGGCCCAAGCGCGGCTCACGCGGCGGTTCGTCGTGCGGCCCAGCGGCGCGGCGCTCCAGGCCGTGGCCCGGGCGCGGGCGGACGGCGAGGCGTACATCGCCGGGTACAACATCTGGATGCACCACGTCCTGGCGCCCGACGGCCGCCGCCTGTTCCCGAAAGGAGTGCGGCTGCTGACCCACTGGAACCTCCGCGACCAGATCAAGGCCGACTACGCGGAGCCCGACAAGGCGATCGCCCTGGCCAGGCAGCGGCTGATCCAGCAGGTGATGGAGCGCATCGTCACGCAGACGATTCCGAGAGGAGTGATCGACGACCCGCGCGCCGACTGGAATCCGGCCAGCAACGCGGTGACGGCGAGCCCGCCGGAAGAGGTGGAGACGGAGCAGATGAAAGCGCAGGGCAGGCGGCCGGTCCAGCCTTCGATCTCCGCCGATCGCGAGCCGGACACGCGTTACGCGGTGCTGCTCGCGAACTTCCGGGCCGCCCGGCAGCTCGACCCGGACTCCCCGATGGCGCCGACCGAGATCGATCGGCACTTCCAGCTCGACGACGAGATCCCCGAGCAGCGCGTGCGCGCGCTGCTGACGCAGATCCTGGAATCGCCGCTGGTGCCGAAGGTGGCGGCCCTGATCCAGAAGCGGCTCGGGCGGCCGCTGGAGCCGTTCGACATCTGGTACTCCGCGTTCGTGGAGAAGCAGCCGGAGGACGAGCTGTCCAGGCTCACGCGCGCCCGGTACCCGAACGCGGATGCCTACAAGAAGGACATCCCGCGGTTGCTCCAGGGTCTCGGCTTCTCGCCGGAGAAGGCGCGCTGGCTCGATGCGCACATCGTGGTGGATCCCGCGCGCGGCTCCGGGCACGCGCTGGGGGCGGAGCGCCGTAGCGAGATGTATCCGTGGCGGGGACCGGGCGATTCGCCGCATCTGCGCACGCGCGTGAACCCGGACGGGATGGACTACAAGGGCTACAACATCGCCGTCCACGAGATGGGCCACAACGTGGAGCAGGCGTTCTCGCTCTACGAGGTGGACGACACGCTCCTTTCCGGCGTTCCCGGGACGGCGTTCACGGAGGCCCTGGCGTTCACCTTCCAGCACCGCGACCTGGAGCTGCTCGGGGTGGGTAAGCCGGACCCGAACGCCGAGCACGCGCGGGCGCTGAAGGCGTTCTGGGATTCCTGGGAGATCGCCGGCGTCGCGCTCACCGACCTGGACGTGTGGCACTGGATGTACGAGCACCCCGACGCCACCCCCGCGCAGCTCCGCGACGCCGCCCTCGCCATCGCGCGCCGGTACTGGGACAGGTACTACGCGCCGGTCCTGGGGCGTACAGGTGACCCCCAGCTCGCGATCTATTCGCACATGATCAACGAGTTCCTCTACCTGTACCGGTATCCGATCGGGCACCTGATCGCGTTCCAACTGGAGGAGAAGCTGCGCGGGCCGGACAGCGGGAAGGCGTTCGAGAAGGCGGCTTCGTACGGCCGGGTGCTGCCGGATCTCTGGATGGAGCACGCGACGGGGAAGCCGGTGGTGGCGGAGCCAATGCTGCACGCGACGGAGGCGGCGCTGCGCGCGTTCGGGGGGTAACCGCCGTCCTCTCACCCGAAGGACCAGCGCTCCACGACCGCTCCGTCCTCGATCTGCGCGACGCAGATCACATCCCGCGTTGCTACCCCTGCCGCCGGCGTCGTGGCGTGCCGCCGCTCGCACCAGACGGCGTGCATCGCGTTGGAGCGCACCCACAGCACTTCGACGCGGCGCTCGACGTCCGTGGGCCCGACCTGCGTGCGGAGCAGTTGCTCCCGCTCGCGCACCATTCCCGCGACCAGGGGCAGATGCGCCGGATCGGCTTCGCGCACGTCCGCGGCCGCGAGCGGGTCCAGGCGAGGAGCTTCCGCCGCGGCCGCGGCCTCGGGCGGCGCGACCGCAACCAGGTTCGGCCGCTGGGATGCCGCTGCCCGCGCCCGGGCGGCGCGCAGCTCCTCCGCGAACGTCCCCTCCAGCCGCTCCTCCTCGAGGTCGCGCTCGGTCCGGGCTGCTTTCATCGCCTTCCGGATCAGCCAGGTGCAGAGGCCGAGGAAGACCAGGCCGGGCAGGCCGATGTCGAGGAAGCGGTCCAAACCAGGCATTCGAGCTCCATCGTCCAGCCGACTATTCACCCGCCTGCCTCCGCCGGGCCGAGCCGATCTGCGTCCAGCGCGGCTCCTTGCCCGACGAGGCCGCGCCGAGCAACTCGGCGGTGAGCGGCCGGTGCTCCTTCACGTAGGCGACGATCTGGTCGCGTGCCGATACGCCGCCGTTCCGCCTCGGCGCATCGGTCAGCATCGTCAACCCGTCGCCGCCGTCAGCGAGGAAGTCCGGCAACGAGACCGGGTACGTGCCCGGCGCGCAAGACGCCGCGCATGCCGTAACGGTACAGCTTCGGGTCTCGCACAGCACCTCCCCGCTAGCGTCGTCGACCATTCGCACGACGATCGCGCCCGCGGGGGCGCTCTTCGGATCGGCTCCCGCGCCGAACTTCTCCCAATCGATCACGTAGCGCAGCCCCGAGACACGCATCGGCGCCTTTCCTACCCGCAGCACGCCTTCCAGCGCGTTGCGCACCGCCACGGCGGACAGGGAGACGACGACCTGCTCGTTGTCGAACGGGTACAGGTCGAAGATCTGCCCGTAGGTGATTGGCCCGGCGGGAATCTCGCTGACCCGCAGTCCGCCCGCGTTCTGCAGGGCGAACCGGGCGCTGAGGCCACCGCCCGCGCCGGATCGAAGGGCGTCGGCCACCAGGTTTCCCAGCAGATCGTCTCGTCCGCCCTTGCGCAGCTCGACCAGCGTCTCGCCGATCGGCGTTTCGCGCAGCTTCTTCACCTGGACGTCGTACCCGCGGACGATCGCGGCGACCCGCTCATCCGGCACGATCGGGCGGCCGCGCCACTCCGCGGGGCGCCCTTGCCAGAAGTGCAGGATGGCCTGGGGTCCAAAGGGTTCGGGCAGGGTTCCCTCGTTGACCGCCGCTGAGCGGACGCGTCCCGCGCCGTCCAGGGTCAGCTCGATGACCGAGAAGCCCTGCAGGCGGGAGCCCGACTGCACGATGGGAATGCCGGCGACGAAGAGCGGAGGCGGCCCGATGGCGACGTGGTGGTGCCCGCTCACGATCGCATCCACCTTCCCCCGCACCGCTTCCGCCACGCGCTGGATCTCGTTCTCCGGCGGGAGCGGCCCTGCGTGAGCGCAGATCAGGACGACGGTCGCGCCACGCGCCCGGAGCGCATCCGCTTCGAAGGCCGCCTCCGGCCCGCCCTCCACGAAATCCAGCCCGGAGACGATCACCGGATTGGCGCTCAGCGGCGTCTCCCGGGTCGCAAGCCCGATGATCCCCACCTTCACGCCGGCCTCCTCCACCAGGACGCTCGCCCGCAGCCAGTCCGGCCGCTGCCTCGTCCCCTTGACGAAGACGTTCGCGGCCAGGACCGGGTACCTTGCCTGGGCGATCCGCTCCTTCAGCACCGGGATCCCGAAGTCGAACTCGTGGTTCCCCAGCGCGGCCGCGGTGACGCCCACGGCGTTGTACACGTCGGTGACGCTCCTCCCTCCGAACTGGTTCGAGATCATCGTCCCCTGGAAGGCGTCGCCAGCGTCCAGGACCAGGACCCCGCCGCCCTTCTCCCGGGAATTGGCGCGGATGGCATCGAGATACCCCGCGAACCAGTCCGCTCCGCCGATCTCGCTGCGCGTGCCGGCGGCGGCCCACTTCGGAGGCGGCGTCGGCAGCAGCGCTCCATGGGTGTCGTTGATGCCGACGATCGTCAGCTTCCGGGGCGCCGGCGCGCCCTGCCGCGCCGGCGATCCGGCACAGCCGAGCGCGACCAGCAACGGCAACCAGGATCGGCGCATGCTCGCACGAGGTAACAAACCGGCGGGGGTCTCCGTCAAGCGTGCATTCCGCAACAAGGTGGTGCGCGTCGCGCGATCGCGTATCCTTCACCCATGCGCGCCGGGGCTGCCGTGAGCCGGGCCGAGGACGTGCGCCTGGCGGCGCGCGACGCGGCGACGCGCGCGCTGGACGCGGCGGGGCTGGACCAGGCCGCCTGCCTCGTGGTCGCGGCGACGCCGGAGCATCTCGACGAATCCGTGGAGCTGTGTGAGGCGCTGCGCGACGCCGCCGGACCGAATGCGCAGATCGTCGGTGGGGCGACCTCCGCCGCGATGGTGCCCGGCGATGCGGAGACGGAGGAAGGGCCGGCGCTGGGCGTGCTTGCGCTGGAGCAGCGCGGGGAGCTGTTCTCGTTCCGTAGCGACGCTCCAGACGAGATGCGGGCGGCGGCCCAGCGCGCCGGTCCCGGCGCGATCGGGTTGGTGTTCGCGGACCCCTCGGCGCCGCTGCAGCGCCTGCTCGGCGCGCTCGGCAAGCTGCGCATCGCCGGGGGCGGAGTGGCGGTCGAAGGCGGGCTCCTGCTCAACCACGATCTCGCCTACGCCCACGCCGTCGGCGCCTTCTTCCCCGCGCCTGCCCGTCTAGCCGTGGCGCAGTCGCACCAGGCGATCGGCAAGCCGATGCTGGTCACGCGCGCGGAGGGACGCTCCTTGCTGGAGCTGGATTCCCATCCCGCCATGGAGGCGCTCTCCGCCCTGTCCGAGCAGCCGGGCGTCGACGGCGAGGCGCTCCAGTTCGTCGCGCTGGGCCTCTCGCCGCGACCCGGCGAAGCCTTCTCCAGCTCGGACTTCGTCTCCATCCCGCTCCTGGGCGTGGACGAGGAGCGGGGGTCCTTGGAGACCGGTGTCCCGATCCCCGAAGGTCACAGCGTCTCGTTCACGCTGCGCGACGGCATGGGCGCGCGCCGCACGCTGCAGCAAGCGCTGGAGAAGCTCGGGGCCCCGCCTCCCGCCTGGGGCGTGTACTTCGATTGCGCCAGCCGGGGCAGCACCCTGTACGGGGTCTCCGGCCTGGACCTGCGACTGATCGAACAATCGCTGGGCGCGTTTCCCCTCCTCGCGCTCCGCACCAGCTTCGAGCTGGGCCCCGCGGGCGACTCCACCGGCGTCCATCTCTTCACCGGAGTGCTGGCGGTGGGCGATCGATGAAGCCCGCGATCAGCTGGCTCGCCGCGAGCCTCGCTTGCGCGTCCGCGTCCGTCCGGGAGCCAACCTGCGCGGCGCCGGCGGGTCGGGTCGAGATCCAGCAGGTGCAGATCGGCTGGCAGCGCCTGGATCCGCCCCAGCAGCGCCCGATCGTGGATCCCCGCGCCCCGACCCGGGACTCGAGGGAGGCGGAAGCGCTCGCCAAAAACCTATTGGTGCAATGCCGGAAGGGGGGCCCGATGGAGGTGCTGCAGGACCGCTACTCCGAAGTGCCTGGCGGCACGGTCGTGGTCGGACCGCGCGCCAACGTGCCGTTCAAGTCGGCCGCGCTCTGCCTGCAAAAGAACGAGTGCGCGCTCGTCCGCAGCGACATCGCCTTCCACGTCCTCAAGCGGATCGGCTGAATCCTTCTGGATTTTCCAGGAAGGTCGAAAACTCGATGCCCACGCCGGGCGGGTTGGCCCTTCGCCAGCGGACCTTGGCCTGCACGCGCAGCCCGCGCCCCTGCGGCAGCTCGATGGACGCGAACAAATCCACAGTCTCCTTGGGCAGTTCCACGGAGAGGAAGGCGCCGCCGGGGGAGATGTTCTCCGTGGTGGCCTCCAGCTCCTGCCCGCCCGCGAGCACGCGCGCCGGGAGCCGCACCTCTCGCCGCGTGAACTTGCGGCGCTGGCCGAAGTCGTCCGGATCCTGCCAATCCACAGAAACATCAGTAGCTCACAGCCGTCCGCCGTCCACTTTCCGCAAACGTTCGCGCACGACGCGATGCGACACCTTGACGGAATGCGCCGTCCGACCTACCCCTCGAATGATGGCTCAACAGACTGCCGTGCCCGACGAAGGTCCCCGCAGGTTCGTCGAGCGCGGACGGTATTATGAAGACTTCAAGGTAGGGGACGTGTACCGCCACCACTGGGGGCGCACGCTGACCGATGGCGAGGCCCAGCTCTTCGCCACCTCGACGATGAACGCGGTCCCCCTCTACTTCAACAAGCTCCATGCGCAGGCGCTGGGCCACGAGGTGCCGCCGGTGCACCCTCTGCTGGTGATGAACGTGGTCTTCGGCATGACCGTCGAGGACCTCTCCGAGCAGGCGATCGCGCACCTCGGCTACTGGAACATGACGTTTCCGCGCTGGGTGTATCCGGGGGACACGCTGATCTCGAAAAGCGAGGTGCTCGACAAGCGCGAGAGCGAGAGCAAGCCGGACCGCGGGATCGTCCACGTGCGCACCACCGGCGTGAACCAGCGCGGCGAGGAGGTCTGCCTGTACGAACGCAAGATCCTGGTCAAGAAGCGCGCGGCCCACGGAGGCCGGTAGCCGATGCCGATTCCCAATCCCAACGGCGGCGCGCTGACCGAGGAACACGTCCAGATCCGCGAGAGCGTCCGCGACTTCGCCGCTCGCGAGGTGCTTCCCGTCGCCAGCGAGCTGGACAACAAGGCGGCGGAGATCCCCGCCCACATCGTGAAGAAGATGGCCGAGCTGGGCTACTTCGGGCTGATCTTCTCCCCCGATTACGGCGGCAGCGGCCTGGATACGCTCTCGATGGCCATCGTGGCCGAGGAGCTGTCCAAGGCGTGGCTGTCGGTGGGCTCGGTGATGACGCGCATGATCATCACCGCGTCGCTGGTGCAGGCGAGCGGCACCGAGGAGCAGAAGCAGAAGTTCCTCCCTGGACTCTGCACCGGGGAGATCCTCGCCGCCGCGGCCTTCACCGAGCCGGACGCCGGCAGCGACTCCGCCGGGATCAAGTGCCGGGCGGTGAAAAGGGGCGACAGGTACCTGATCAACGGCGAGAAGACCTGGTGCACCTGGGCGAACAAGGCACATCTCTTGTGCACCACGGTGGTCACCAACCCGGAGGCCCCGCGCAAGCACGACCGCATCTCGATCCTGCTCATCCCCAAGACGCCGGGCGACGAGTTCCATCCGCCGCAGCTCGCGGGAAGCCCCATCCCGACCATCGGCTACAAGGGGATGAACTCGTACGCATTGCAGTTCGACGGCTACGAGGTCCCGGTGGAGAACCTGCTCGGCGGCGTGGAAGGGAAGGGGTTCCGCCAGCTGATGAGCACCTACGAGATCGCGCGCATCCAGACGGCGGCGCGCGCCGTGGGCGTGGCACAGGCGGCGTTCGAGGCGGCGCTGCGCTACTCGCAGGAGCGGACGCAGTTCGGCAAGCCGATCAGCGAGTTCCAGGTGATCGGCCACAAGCTCGCGCAGATGGCCACGCAGATCGAGGCCGGGCGGCAGCTCACCTACCACGCGGCCCGCATGAAGGACACGGGCAAGCGCTGCGATCTGGAAGCGGGAATGGCGAAGGCCTTCTGCGCGGAGATGGCGGAACACGTGACCAGCGAGGCGATGCAGGTCTTCGGCGGCTACGGCTACTCGCGCGAGTTCCCCGCCCAGCGGTTCTGGCGGGACGCGCGCGTGTTCCGCATCTTCGAGGGGACGTCCGAGATCCAGTACGAGGTGATCGCCAAGCGGCTGCTGGAGGGCTGACGTGACCGAGCGCCACCGCTTCACGCGGGACGACAACCTCTACCAGGACTTCACGGTGGGCGAGACCATCGTGCACCCGCGCGGCCGCACCATCTCCGACGAGCACATGATGTGGACGAACTTCGTGCTCAATACCGCCCAGCTCCATTTCAACCAGAAACTCTGCGACGACCACCCCGAGGTTACCTTTGGTGGACGAAGGGTGGTGTACGGCGGGATCGTCTTCGCCTTCGTCGCCGGGCTCGCCTCGGAGGAGACCGAGGAGAACGCCATCGCGCACCTCTCGTACGACGAAGGACGGCACCTCACTCCCGTGTTCGCGGGAGACACGCTGTTCGCCGAGAGCACGGTGGTCTCCAAGACGGAGGACGATCCGCGCCTCTCCGCCTTCGGCAAGCCCGGCCAGGCCGGCGTGGTGAAGTTCCTCTTGCGCGGCAAGAACCAGAAGGGCGAAGTGGTGCTCGCGATCACCCGCGAGCTCGCGATCCTCAAGCGGGAATTCCGCCCATGAGCAAAACCCGGAGCGGGATCGAGATCCAGCCCCTCTACGGGCCGGACGACGTCAAGCAGGTCCCGCCTCCGCCGGGCGAGTACCCGTTCACGCGCGGCATCCACCGCAACATGTACCTGGGCAAGCTCTGGACCATGCGGCAGTACGCCGGATTCGGCACGCCGCGGGAGACGAACCAGCGCTTCAAGTACCTGCTCGGGCAGGGCCAGACGGGCCTCTCGCTGGCCCTCGACCTGCCCACCCAGCTCGGGCTCGACGCCGACGACCCGGAAGCGGAAGGCGAAGTCGGGAAGGTCGGCGTCTCCATCGGCTCGCTGGCCGACATGGAGGAGCTGTTCGCTGGGATCCCGCTGGGCAAGGTCTCGACCAGCATGACCATCAACGCCACCGCTCCCATCTTGCTCGCCCTGTACGAGGAGGCCGCCCGCAAGCAGGGCGTCGCCTCCGATCGGATCGCCGGGACCGTGCAGAACGACCTGCTCAAGGAGTTCGGCGCGCGGGGGGCCTGGCTGTTTCCCATCGAGCCGTCGATGCGGCTCGCCTGCGATCTGATCGAGGACACGGTGAAGCGGTTGCCGCGCTTCAATCCGATCTCGATCGCCTCGCACTACCGGGACGCCGGCGCCACGCCGGTGGAGGAGATGGCGTACACGCTCTCCGCCGGCAAGGCGTACGTCGAGGCGCTGATCGGGCGCGGGCTGGCAGCCGACTCCTTCGCGCCGCGGCTGAGCTTCTTCTTCTACACCTACACCAACTTCTTCGAAGAGGTGGCGAAGTACCGCGCCGGCCGCCGCATCTGGGCCCGGCTCCTCCGGGACACGTACGGCGCCAAGGAGCCGGAGAGCTGGCGCCTGCGGGCCGCCTGCGTCTGCGGCGGTCACTCGCTGACCCGCGCCGAGCCGCTGAACAACATCGCCCGGACCACGCTGGAGACGTTCGCCGTCGCCTGCTCGGGCCTGCAGAGCGTGTTCACCGCCGCCTACGACGAGGCGTTCGCGATTCCCACCGAGCTTTCGGCGCGCACGGCGCTGCGGGTCCAGCAGGTGGTCGCGTACGAGACCGAGGTGGCGAGCACCGTCGATCCGCTGGGCGGCAGCTACTTCGTCGAGGCGCTCACCGACCGCATGGAAGAGGCCATCGGCAAGGTGATGGCGGAGATCGACGAGCGGGGCGGATTCGTCGAAGGCCTGCGCAGCGGGTACGTGCAGCAGCGGATCGCGCAGCGGGCCTACGAACACCAGCGCGCGGTCGAGGACGGCGAGGTGCCGGTGGTGGGAGTGAACAAGTTCCGCACGGTGGGCGAGGCGCACGTGGAGCCGGAGATGGAGATCAGCAGCGCTTCTCCCGAGGCGGCGCGCGATGCGGCGCAGCGGGTCGGGCGCGTGCGCAGGGAGCGCGACGCCGGGAAGGCGCAGGCGGCCCTGCACGCCCTGGCGGCGGCGGCGGGCGGCAAGGACAACCTCCAGCCGCACATCCGCGAGGCGGTCCGCGCGTACTGCACCGTCGGCGAGATCGCCTCCGCGTTGAAGAAACAGTTCGGCGTCTACCAACCCCCGACGAGGTTCTGATCGATGGAACGCAGGATCCGCGTGCTCGTCGGCAAGCCCGGCCTCGACGGCCACGATCGCGGCGCGCGAGTGATCGCCGCCGCGCTCCGCGACGCCGGCATGGAGGTGGTCTACACCGGGCTGCGCGCGAGCGTGCCGGCCATCGCCGCGGCCGCGGTGCAGGAAGACGTCGACGTCATCGGTCTCTCGATCCTCTCCGGCGCCCACGAAGGCATCTGCCGGCGGCTGCTCGATGAGCTGAGGCAGCGGAGCGCGGACATCCCCGTCGTCGTCGGAGGGATCATTCCCGCCGTCGATCGCCAGCCGCTGCGCGCGATGGGGGTGTCGGCGGTCTTCGGCCCGGAGTCGCCGCTCGGCGCGGTGGTGGAGACGGTGCGCGCGCTCGCCTCCGGACAGCCGTTGCCGGAGGCCTCGGAGCCGGGGGCCGCGCCCGCTGGAATCCCCGCCACCGGCCTCGACCATACCGCCATCTGCGTCAAGGACATGGCGGCGTCGATCGCGCTGATCGAAGAGCTCCTCGGCCAGCGAGTCGCCCACCAGGAGCATGTTCCGGCGCAGAAAGTGGACGCGGCGTTTTTCGACTTCCCCAACGGCGCCTCGCTGGAGCTGGTGGCTCCCCGGGGCAATGCCGGGCTGGAGAAGTTCCTCGAGAAGCGCGGCGACGCCTTGCACCATCTAGCGCTGCGCGTGAAGGACATCGATGCGGTGCTCCAACGCCTGGACGCGCGCGGAGTGCCGCTGATCGACAAGGTGGGCCGCCCTGGCGCCCGCGGACACAGAGTCGCTTTCCTCCATCCCAAGGCCTTCGGCGGCACGCTCCTGGAGCTGGTCGAAGCGCATGAGGAGCCTGCCCGATGACCGACATCATCCCGCTCGGTGAAGTTCCCAAGAACGTCGGCGCGCTGCCGAAGAAGATGCTCGCCTGGTGCATCCGCCCCGATCGCGAGGGCGACCCGGACCGCGCCATGAAGCTCGAGGAGGTGGACGTCCCCGCGGTGGGGCCCAACGAGGCGCTGGTGCTGGTGATGGGCGCAGGGGTGAACTTCAACGGCGTCTGGGCCGCGCGCGGCAAGCCGGTCAGCGTCTTCAAGATGCACAGCGAGCCGATGCACATCGCCGGCTCGGACGCGAGCGGCATCGTCTGGAAGGTCGGCGACCAGGTGAAGCGCTGGAAGGTCGGCGACGAGGTGGTCATCCACTGCAACCAATCCTGCGGCCAGTGCCCGGAGTGCAACGGGCTCGACCCGATGGCCTGCAGCGAGCAGAAGATCTGGGGATACGAGACCAGCTGGGGCAGCTTCGCGCAGTTCACCAAGGTCCAGGCGCAGCAGCTCCTGAAAAAGCCGAAGCACCTCGACTGGCTCAGCGCGGCCTCGTACGGGCTGACCTACTTCACCTCGTACCGGATGCTCGTGCACCAGGCCGAGGTGACCGCCGGCGACAACGTGCTGGTGTGGGGCGCGGCCGGCGGCCTGGGAGTGTTCGCGGTGCAGATCTGCAGGATGCTGGGCGCGAACCCCATCGCGGTGGTGGGCGGGAAGCAGAAGGTCGAGCTGGTGAAGTCGCTGGGCGCCTCCTCCTGGATCGACCGCAGCGATTATCCGGATCTCATGTACAAGCCGCCGGAGACGCCGGAGCGCTGCAAGGCGCGGACGGAAGCATGCAAGCGGTTCGGCAAACGCGTCCGGGAGCTGACCGGCGGCAACGACGTGGACGTCGTCTTCGAGCACGTGGGACAGCAGACGTTCCCCACCAGCGTCTTCCTGGCGAAGAAGTTCGGCAAGATCGTCATCTGCGGCGCGACCACCGGCTTCAACCTCGAGTTCGACGTCCGCCATCTCTGGATGCGGCAGAAGCAGATCCTGGGCTCCCACTTCGCCAACGCCTACCAATCGGAGCGCGCCAACCACCTGGTGCACGAGGGGAAGATCCGGCCGGTGCTCGACCAGATCTTCCCCTTCGACCAGACCGCCCACGCGCACGCCCTGATGGCCGCCAACCAGCACAAGGGAAAGATGGGCATCGCCGTGCAGGCGGCGTTCGCGCAGGCCACGGTGCCCAAGGCGGACGCGGCATGATCGCCGCATGACTCCCGCGGAGGCCAAGGAAAGGGTGCTCGAGTTCACCCGGCGTCCGTTCGCCGCCGTGGCCGCGCTGGAGGACCCGGACGGCAAGGGCGCGCGCCTGCTGGAGCCCGGCACGGCGAAGGAGCTGCGCTTGCGCTGGGACGAGGTCGCCCAGGCGGAGGAGAGATCGAGCCCGCTGCGGAGGGCGCCCTACCTGGTGCTCGTGTTCCAGGACGGCCGGCAGGTGGCGCTGGCCGACGTGGGCTTTGCGTTCGCCCCGAGCACGGTCCACACTGGATCGTTGCCCGACTTGCCCGCGACTTTTTGTTTTGCAGACTTCCGACATTTGTCCCAGGGAATCGAAACACTGCTGTCACAGAAGGGCCGGGAACAAGAGGCGCTCGGAGCCATCCTCATGTCCATCGCTCTCCTCGACGGCGCTCGCGCCGCGGGGCTCGAGGTCGGGCGCGAGGAGCGCAGGCTGGAGGACCTGCTGCGCGCATTGGAACAACGGGGAGTGAAAGTTTAAGAATTGCAAACGATCGCCTGGCCGACTTGACATTGCGTTTGCACGTGGCTCTATTGTTCGCGCATTGCTTTATCGAAGTCTTATCGATCGGAGATACGATGGCACGCGTACGCGGGCGCCCGGGCATGGGTGAGTGGGTCAAGAACCTCGGCGAGCAGATCGGTAGCCAGCTGGGAGAGGTCATCGCGCAGAGCGTTCAGCGCACGCTGGAGACGTCCATCGACGTGTCCGATCTCGCGCGCCGCCTGGGCGCCGGACTGGGCGGCGGCCGCCGCGGGCGCAGGGCCTCCGGCGCGCGCGCCGTCTGCAGCGAGGCCGGTTGCGGGAAGCCGGTGCTCGCGAAGGGGCTCTGCCGCTCGCACTACTACCGCGCGCGCTACCGGGCGCAGAAGGCCGGGACGCTGGTGCCCCGCGGTCGCAAGCGGCGCGGGCGCCGCGCGGCCGAGTCCTCTGGCGCGGAAGCGACCACGTAGCGCTGCGGGCGCCCGCCTTTCCCTTCCTGCCCGCCCTGGGACTTGAGGTAGAGTCCCGGTTGGATGCAATTCGGTTGCGAGAGCTGCAAAGCGCAGCTGCAGATCGCCGACGAAAAGGTTCGTGGAAAGCGGCTGATCGTGCGCTGCAGGCGGTGCGGGGCGAAGATCGCCCTTGCCGATCCCGCCCTCTCGAACTCCTCGCCACGCCTGGTGGTGGCGCCTGGGTCCGCTCCGGGGCCCATGCGCATCGTGCCGCGGCTGGCCCCGGATCCGGAGCGCCCGGCGAGCGACGACGAGAGCACGCGGGCGATGGACAGCGACCTGCTCGAGCGCGCTCTGCGGGCCTCCAAGGCCGACGATGCGCAGCAGAACGGCGCGCCCCCCACCCAGAAGCTGCACTTCCCCGGCCCGGTGGCGCCGCTGGACGGCCCGATCTGGTACGCGATGCTGCGCGGCAAACAGACCGGTCCGGTCACGCGCGAAGACTTGGAAGAGCGCGCGAACGACGGCGAGCTCGGCCCCCGCACGTACCTGTGGCGCGACGGGATGGATGCGTGGCAGCACGCCAAGGACATCCCGGAGCTGTGGGACCTGTTCCCGCAGCTTCCCGAGGCGGCCCGTCCGGGGGTCGCGCAGGTGCCGGCGCCGCGCCCGGTCCCTGCGCCCGCGCCAGCCGCGCAGCCAGCCCCGCCACAGCCCGCGAGCGTCAAGGGCGAGCCAACGCCGGCGGCAAATACGAATCCAGCCGGAGACCCCGGACACCCTGGCGAGGCGGCCGGCGAGCGCACCGCGGAGAAGAGCACCCTGGATCTTGCGCCCCGGGCGACCAGCGAGATCGCCCAGGGACAGGAGCTCGGTTCCGCGCCAGAGGCCGCGCAGCAGAAGATGGCGGCGCCCGTCCTGCAGCGGAGCGCGCCCCTGTTCGAGAGCGCCTCGCCCCCGGGTCGAGGCCCGTTCGTGGTGTTCCTGGGCCTGATCTGCCTGGCCGCCGCGGCCATCGTGCTCTGGATCGCGCTCGCGTCCGCGGCTTCGAAGGAGGAGGGGAAACCGGAGGCGCAGTCGCAACGCCTGGACCCCGCTCCCGCCCCACAACCCGGGCAGGGTACACCGAATCCTGGCGATCCGGTGCTTGAAGAGGCCAAGCCGGCCGGGGCTCCAGGGGCGGTGCACCCGGGCGCCGTTTCTGTCCTGACCGCAGAGCAAGTGCACCGCAAGCTGGACGAGAACAAGCCCGCGCTGCAGGGGTGCGTCGACGACGCGCTCCGCCGCGACCCGCATCTCAAGGTGGGGAAGATCCACGTCGCCACCACCATCGCCCCTACGGGCGAGGTGACGGCGGCGCGGATCGACCAGCGGAGCGTGGACGAGAGCGCCCTGGGGGCCTGCCTGAAGCACGCCACCAAGAAGATCGTCTTTCCGCAGTTCGCCGGCGCCGCCTTCGACGTGGACATCCCCATCGTCGTCACGGCGGGCGAGTAGAGTTGAGCGCCGACGCGCTGATCGCCCGGTTCGAGCAGGAAAAATCGCGCGCGCTGGGAAGGTCCCTGCGCAGGCACGCGGGGCTGTATTACACCCCGCCCGACATCGCCGCGCGGGTGATGGAGGTGGCCCTGCGGAGCGTGGGCGGCGCGTCCGCGCGCGTGCTCGACCCCTGCGCCGGCGCCGGCGCGTTCCTGGTCGCCGCGGCGCGGGCGGGGCTGCGGGATCTGCACGGGTTCGATCTGGATCCGGAGGCCCTGCGTGTCGCCCGGAAGGCGCTGAGCCTGTGCGGGGCCAGAGCGCGGCTCCGCACGGCCGATTCGCTGCGCTCGAGCCCACGCGAACCCGCCGATCTGCTGGTCTCGAATCCGCCGTACGGGCACGTCGCGGACGCCCGGGAGCGGGCCTTCCTCCTGGACAGGTTCCCGGCCCTGCGCGGCGGCGAGATCGATCGGTACGCCGCCTTCCTGCTCCGCGCGCTGCAGCTGGTGCGGCCGGGAGGCGCCGCCGCCCTGCTGGTGCCCGACACCTGGATGTTCCTCTCCCGCTCCGGCGCGCTGCGCGAGGCGGTCCTGGCCCAGGCCGAGGTGGCGGCGATCGTCGACCTGGGAAAGCCCTTCGCCTCGGCGAAGGACACGCGCGTCCAGGCGGTGGTCCTGCTGCGGAAGCCCGCGCGCCTGCGCTCGACGTACGTGGCGCGCGGGTCCGTGGCGCTCTCGCCGGTGTCGCGCGCGGAGCTGGCGAATGCGGCGCGGCGGGGCTGGTTCGTGTACCGCTCCCACGGCGAGCGGGCGTTGTGCGCCGCGATGGAAGCAGCGGCGGTCCCGCTGGGCGGGGCGTGCGCCGTCGGATACGGCATGCGCACGGGAGCGAACGCGCGGCATGTCGCCCGGCGGGTGCCGGGGGGCACAGAGATCGGGCTGGTCGGGGGCGAGGACGTGGTGCCCTACGCCCTGCGCTGGAGGCCCAAGACCCTGCTGCACCCGGAGCGGCTCGGGCCCCTGGTGCGAAGGCAGCTCGGTGCGCCGCGGGTCGCGGTGCAGCGGATCCGGACCAACGCGCAGGCGCCCTGGGCGCGCTGGCTGGAAGCGGCCATCGTGCCCGCGGAGCTCGTCTGCCTCGACTCGCTCTCGACGCTGGCTTGCGCGCACGAGGATCGGCTCTGGGCGCTGCTCGCGCTGGTCCAATCGGTGGCGCTGCAGCGGTACCACCGCCTGCGCACCACCGACGTCAACGTGAAGCCGAGCGCGCTGCGGGAGCTGCCGGTGCCGCGCACCCTGCTCGAATCGCCCCAGGAGCTGGCGGGGCTTTCGCGCCGGCGCGCGGCAGCGGAGATGCCGGAGGCCGACCTCCACCGACTCGATCGGCGGATCGACGCCTGCGTCTACCGCGCCTTCGACCTTCCCAGCCGGCTGGTCCACGCCGCCGAGCAGGGGTTCTGGGGGGAGAGGTTCGACCAGGAAATCCAGGCCCTTGAGCGAGCGATGTCAGACCCCGGGGATACGGTTGCGGGCAAGGAGGGAATCGCATGACCCCGCTCCTCGCCGTCTTCGCCGCTGCCCTGGCCGCCGCCGTATCCCTGCTGATCGCGACGCGCGGGCGCGTCCGCGAGTTGGAGGAGGTGGCCGCCGCCCGGGAGGCCGAGGCGCGCGAGGAACGGGCGGCGCGCACCCGCGAGAGCGCCGCCGCCGCCGCCCAGAAGGCGCAGCTCGAGGCGGAGCGCGCCGCCGCCGCCGACAAGCTCGCGCTGCTCCAGGACGCCGAGCGCAAGCTGGCCGAGAGCTTCGAGGCGCTCTCGCAGCGGGCCTTGCGAGCCAACAACGACCAGTTCCTGCAGCTCGCGCGCGAGTCTCTCGGGAGGATGGCCCAGGCCGCCAACGGCGATCTCGAGAAGCGGCAGATCGCCATCGCCGAGATGGTGCGCCCCGTGCGCGACTCGCTGGAGAAGGTAGACGAGAAGATCCAGAAGCTCGAGAACGCGCGCACCTTCGCGTACGCCTCGCTGTCGGAGCAAGTCCGCTCCCTGCTGGAGACGCAGAAGGCGCTGCGCGCGGAGACGGGGAACCTGGTCAAGGCGCTGCGCGCGCCCTCCGTGCGCGGCCGCTGGGGCGAGATGCAGCTGCAGCGCGTGGTGGAGATGGCCGGCATGCTCGAGCACTGCGACTTCGTCCAGCAGGAGACGGTGGAGGGCGACGACGGCCGCTTGCGGCCCGACCTGATCGTGAAGCTGCCGGGGGGAAAGCGGCTGGTGGTGGACGCGAAAGCGCCCCTCGCCGCCTACCTGGATGCGCTCGAGTCGCAGACGGAGGAGGAGCGCTGCGCTCACATGGCCGCGCACGCGCGCCAGCTCCGCAACCACGTCGGACAGCTCGCGCGGAAGGCATACTGGGACCAGTTCGAGCACACGCCGGAGTTCGTGGTCCTGTTCGTCCCCAACGAGGCGGTGTTCTCGGCGGCGATGGAGCAGGATCCTTCGCTGATGGAGGGCGCGTTCTCCGAGCGGGTGTTGCTCGCGTCTCCCACCACACTGATCGCGCTGTTGCGCGCGGCCGCCTTCGGCTGGCGGCAGGAGCGGCTGGCGCAGGACGCGCAGGAGATCGCCGCGCTCGGCCGCGATCTGCACAAGCGGCTGGGCCGACTGGGCGACCACTTCGCGAAGCTGGGCCGCGGGCTCGCCAGCGCGGTCGGCGCCTACAACGAGACGGTCGGCTCGTTCGAGCGCATGGTCGTCCCCGGAGCGCGCAAGCTTCGCGACAAGGCGGCGCCGATGGACGAGGAGCTGGAGCCGCTGGCGGAGGTGGACGTCTCGCCGCGCGCGCTGCAGCCGCCGGATCCGGCGCTGCCCTTGCCCGAGGACGCCAATTAGCCCCGGCCAGCAAAAGCTGACTCAGGGGCTTGAGCGAGGTCATTCGGCAGTTCGGTGATGAGATGGGTTCTACGAAAATGGAGCATTGCGGGTCCTTGACCACCTCCAGATCGCAAGATAGCTTCCGCGCCCCGTGACCGTTCCCGCCGCCAAGCCGCCGCGATTCAAGCGCATCCTGCTGAAGCTGAGCGGCGAGGCGCTGATGGGCGACGGAAAATACGGCATCTCGCCCAAGACGCTGCAGCAGATCGCCCAGGAAGTCCGCGACGTCGTCGAGATGGGCGTCGAGGTCGGCATCGTGATCGGCGGCGGCAACATCTTTCGCGGAGTGTCCGCGAGCACCGAAGGGATGGACCGCGCCAGCGCCGACTACATGGGCATGCTGGCCACCGTCATCAATGCGCTGGCGCTGCAGGACTCGCTGGAGAAGCTGGGCGTCTACACCCGCGTGCAGAGCGCCATCGAGATGCAGCAGCTCGCCGAGCCCTACATCCGGCGCCGGGCCGTGCGGCACCTGGAAAAGCAACGGGTCGTCATCTTCGCGGCCGGCACCGGCAATCCCTACTTCACCACCGATACCGCCGCCAGCCTGCGCGCGATGGAGATCCACGCCGAGGTGATCCTCAAGGCCACCAAGGTCGACGGGATCTACAGCGCGGATCCGGTCAAGGACCCGAAAGCGACGCGCTACAAGGCGCTCAGCTACATCGAAGTCCTGCGCAAGAACCTCAAGGTGATGGATTCCACCGCCATCTCGCTCTGCATGGACAACGAGCTGCCCATCATCGTCTTCGACCTGGGGCAGCGGGGGAACATCCTGAAGGTGGTGCAGGGCGAGGACGTCGGTACGCTGGTCGGCACGCTCAAGCCGCAGCAGCAGGAGGCGTGACCCATGGGCATGGCAGAAGATGTCCTCGACGACCTGCGCAAGCGCATCGCCAAGACGCTGGACGATCTGCGCCGCGAGCTGGCCAAGGTCCGCACCGGCCGGGCCAACCCGGCGCTGCTCGAGGGCGTGCGCGTCGACTACTACGGCCAGATGTCGCCGCTGAATAACGTCTCCAACGTCACCGTCGCCGATCCGCGCCTGATCGTCATCAAGCCCTGGGAGAAGTCGATGATCCCGGTGATCGAGAAGGCGATCAATGCCTCGGGCCTGGGCGTGAACGCCCAATCCGACGCCGAGGTGGTCCGCGTGCCGATCCCGCCGCTGACCGAGGAGCGCCGCAAGGAGTTCGTGAAGGTGGTCAAGCACAAGGGCGAGGAGCACAAGATCGCCATCCGCAACGAGCGCCGCGACGCGAAGGAGCTGATCGAGGAAGCGGTGAAGGAAGGCGAGCTGACCGAGGACGACGGCAAGAAGGCGCTCGAGAAGGTACAGACCGAGGTGGACAACGGCGTCAAGAAGGTCGACGACGTCATCGGCTCCAAGGAAAAGGACCTGATGCAGGTCTGACCGTGGCCAAGGAGCGCAAGAAGCCGCCGCGGGGCCTGCTGGATGCCGCGCGCGACCACCAGGAGGCGCTCGAGGCCGCGGGGCTGCCGGCCGGGGTGGTCGAGCGGTACGAGACGGCCCTGCGCGGGCTCGAGTGGCAGGGGCGGCCGCTCTCCGCCGCGGCCCAGGTGCTCGTCCGCGACATCCAGCGAGAGGTGGAGGAGTTCCAGGCGGCCATCCGCAAGGAATTCTCCGGAGACGTTTCGTTCCAGTCGGTGTTCAAGGCCCACGAGCCGATGCCCGAGGAGCCGCGCGAAGTGCTCGCTCTCGGCCGGCATGTCGGGAGGGAGGCGCCCGACCATGCCCAGAGCCTGATCAAATACGCGTTGAACGCGGCCACCGTGAAGCAATTGAACCTGCTCTGCGACCAGCTCGCCACTGAGCTGGGTGCTGCCGACCTGGCGGACGAGGCCCGGGTGCTCGAGGAGCAGATCGTCGGCGTCGCCCGCAAGGCCTTCGCCGGCCGGCCCGGCCTGGCGGAGTTCGTGCCGAAGTAGGGACTTGCTCCGAATCGGCTCGAGCGGCATCAACTTCGGAACATGTCCCTCGATCTCGGGAATCTCTCGGCTCCGGTCGCCAATACCGACGACCTGGTTGCTTACGTCAAAGGCGCCGAGCGCCCGCCGGATCGCTGGCTGATCGGCGTCGAGCACGAGAAGATCGGGGTTCGCGTGCCGGGTTACGAGGCGGTGCCGTACCACGGCGCCGGAGGGATCCGCGAGCTGCTCGACGCCATCGCGCGCTCGGCCGGGGGAACGCAACACAAGCACAAGGAGAACGGGCAGCCCATCGCGTTGCTCTCGAAGGACGCGTCCGTGACGCTGGAGCCGGGGGGCCAGCTCGAGCTCTCCGGCTCGCCATCTCGCTCCATCAAGAGTGTCCGCGCCGAGATCGAGGCACACCTGGCGCAGGTCCGGCGCGACTCGCACGGCATCGCCTGGCTGGCGGCGGGTTACCGTCCCTTCGGCACTCGCGACGACGTGCCCTGGATGCCGAAGGGCCGCTACGCGGCGATGAAGTCCTCCTTGGGGACCAAGGGCCGCCTCGCGCTGGACATGATGCTGATGACGGCGACGGTCCAGGCGAACTTCGACTGGAGCGACGAGGTCGACCTCGCCTCCAAGGTCCGCGCGGCCACCTCCGTCTCGCCCATCGTGAGCGCCATCTTCGCCAACAGCCCGCTGGTCAATGGACGCGAGAGCTCCTACCTGGACTTCCGCTACCAGGTGTGGCGCGAAACGGACGATGCCCGCTGCGGGCTGCTGGAGCAGATGCTGCAGCCCGGCTGGGGCTATCGGCGGTACGTCGACTGGGCCATCGACGTCCCCATGCTGTTCGTTCGCAACGCGAGCGAATACCGCGACGCCGGCGGTCAGACCTTCCGCAGCTGGCTGACCACGGGCCGTCTCTCCTCCGGCGAGAAGATGCAGCCGACCCTCTCGCACTGGGTCGACCACCTGACGACGCTGTTCCCGGAAGTGCGCGTCAAGCGCGTGTTGGAAGTCCGTGGCGCCGACGTGGTGCCGCTCCCCTTGATGATCGCGCTCCCGGCCCTCTGGGTGGGCATTCTCTACGACGCCCAGGCGCGCGAAGCCGCGGCGGAGCTGACCCGAAGGTGGAAGTTCTCCGATCTGCTGCAGTTCCAGGCCGAGGTGGCGCGCCATGCGCTGCGCGCGAAGGGCCCGGGCGGGGTCACCGCCCTCGAGCTCGCACGCGACCTGCTCCGGATCGCGCGCAGCGGGCTCAAGGGCTGGCAGAAGCTATCCGGCCTCGACGAATCCAGGAACCTCGATCCGGTCGATGACATCCTGGACACCGGCCGGACGCTGGCCGAGCGGGTGCTCGAGGTGTACCAGGCCTCCGGCAGGGACCCCGCATCGGTGGTGAAGCTGTGGCAAATCGCATGAACCCTCAAGGAGATACCCCGAAATGACGCTCCTCCTGGCAGCATTCCTGACCGCCGCGCCCATCACGCTCGAGGCCGACCCGAACCACAGCACCGCGGCGTTCTCGGTGAAGCACATGATGGTGACCACGGTGCGCGGCACCTTCACGAAGCTCTCGTCGAACCTGACGTTCGACAAGGACGATCCCGCCAAGGGCAGCGTAGTGCTGAAGATCGACCCCGCCAGCATCAATACCAACAACGAGAAGCGGGACGGCCACCTCAAGTCGGCTGACTTCTTCGACGTGCAGCGTTGCCCGGAGATGACTTACAAGTCGACGAGGATCGACAAGTCGGGCGACAAGTACAAGGTGACGGGCGACCTCACCATGCACTGCGTGACCAAGCCCTTGACCCTCGAGGCGAGCTTTACCTCTGACCCGGTGAAGTCGCCGATGGGGCCGGTCTACCCGGCGAGCGCTACGGGCAAGCTCAAGCGCTCGGAGTGGGGACTGACCTGGAACAAGACGCTGGAGAGCGGTGGTGCCCTGGTCTCCGACGACGTGAACCTCGAGCTCGACTTCGAGTTCGTTCCCAGCAAGGCGGAGGCGAGGAAGGAAGCCCAGACCGAAAGCAAGACCAAGGCGAACTAGCTTCATGAATTGAATCGAAGCGGCGTTACTCGGGAAGTAGACGTCGCCGTTGTCAGTCGCGGAACGGCTGTACGCGGCGCCCGACTTCGACCCTGTGTAGGTGATGATCCTTTCGAGGCAGGTTTGCTCGTGGTCTCTGCCACACGAAGGAAGACTGCTGGCGGCCACAAGCACCCACCAGAGCATGCTTTTACTGGGACTTGGCACGCCACCTCTCAACCGGGAAGGATACCCTGGCTCGTGGCAGCTCCTCGGTGTACTTGCTCTTCTTCGGCGCGTGTCCTCCTAGATCATCGGGGGACTCCGGATCTCGACCGAATGATAGGTATGACGCAGTGCGGCCCGTCCCGGAACGAGTTCACTATGCGACACACCAATCAGCCCGGAGCACAGGCCTCCGTGTGCTGGTCCGGCGGGGCGCCACGATGGCGACCCCGAAGGAGCCCGCAAATATGATCAATCATGATTCCGAACGAGTTCTCCGGGACCATCACACCCGGCAAGCCACCTCCCCGCCGCCGCGAACAGCCAAACACAGCTCGCGCGGGCAGAGCCGTTCGCATCTACGACCAGCCCGCGTCCCCCACTCGTTCCGGAACCCGGGCGAGTACAGGAATGCGTACCGGCAAGCCGACGAGCTGATCGCACCTGGCGCTACGTCAACCTCGGCAAACGCAAATCAATGTGGTTCAACCGGTGCGCAACCAGCGACTCGAGTTGCGCGGCCAACCCCGAAGCGTGCTCGACAATCCAGCCCAGGGCTACGCTCGACCGAGGCCTTCGGTGGCTTCAAGCTCCCTGCGGCCGCCGCAACTCATCCGCGATCACCGCCGCTGCCGCACGGGCCTGCTCCAGTTGGTCGGGCGGAAAGGAGATGGCCGCCACTGCGGGGTGGCCTCCGCCTCCGTACCGCTCCGCGATCCGGGCCAGGTTGTGCCGGCGCAGGTGCTGCTTCCAGGGGTTCGATCCCAGCGAGATCTTGCTCCGGCTCGATCCCCGCGAGACGGAGACCGTGTAGAGCGTGTCCGGGTTCGCGGCGTAAGCGATGAACTTGTTGACGCTGTCCACGCCCAGGTCCGCCAGATCGGAGGTCGCGACCCCTCCCTCGAGGCGGAGCCGGGCGGTGACCATCTTGACGACCTCGTGGTGGCGCGCGAGCAGCGGCTGCAGCGGCTCCGTCACCCAGGGCTCACGGAGCACGGCGGAGAGCGGCCGCTCCGACAGCTCCCGGATCAGGCGGGGGCACAGCCCGGGATCCTTGGTGGCCTCGATCAGCAGCATGAGCTGCATGGCCGGATCGCTGAGGGCCACCGCCATCTGCGCGCTGGGAAACAGCGCGCCGTCGATCACTTCGGCCCAGTCGATCAGCTCGCGAAGGGGAGCAGGGTCCCAGCCGAACTTCTCCTCCGCGATGCCGGCGAGGAAGCGCGTGCAGCTCTTGGCGGTGGGATCCCAGAACTTCCGGCCGCTCTTGTCCGCCTTGAATGCCGCTTCGTCGGCCGCGGTCTCGAACGCGCTCTGGTGGTGATCGAACCACCAGGTGAGCCGGGGATCGGCGGAGAAGCGGAAGTCCACCACCGCGTTCTCGTCCCCGATGAACGCCTCCGGGGGAAAGAGCTGCCCCGCGCGGTGCGCCATGCCCCGGAGCGAGACGTCCGCGATACCGGGCTTCACCTTCTCCCGATAGAAGCGCAGGAACGTCGCCGCGGAGGCGACGCCGTCGAAGCAGTGGTCGTGGTAGCAGATCTGCAGGGCCGGCATGGAGGCCGCGAACCTAGCGGCGCCGAGGGCAAGTCGCAAGCCTGGTCAGATCGACGGCCAGGCCGCGAGTTGCGGCAGCCGCAGCCTGCCGTCCCGCACCCGGCGCGCGCCGAAGGGGCGTACGCCGCGCTCGCGGAAGGCCCGCTTCCAGGCAGCGAAGGAACCGCCGGCGCGCCAGGCGTCGAGAGCGGCCAGTCCGGCGTCCTCGTTGCCCTGTGCGAGCATGTACTCGACCCAGGCCCAGCGCGGGCTGGTCGGCCGGATCTCCGCCCGCCCGCGCAGCTTCGCGCGCAGGTAGGCGACGCGGCGCTCGGTCTCTTCGATCGGGACGAACGCGGTGCCGTCCATCGGCGTGTTCCGCTTGGCGACGAAGGGCGCACATCCGAAGCTGAGCGGGACGATGCGCGAGATGCCGGTCGCGAGCTCCGCCAGCTCGTCCAGGTCGCAGTCTTCCTCGCCTGGGAGGCCCAGCATCAAGTAGAGCTTGAGCCGCTGGAACCCCGCCTCGCGCGCCAGCACGGCCACGCGCAAGAGCTGCGCCGCGGTGGTGCGGCGATCGAGCGCCACCCGCAGCCGCTCGGAAGCGCCGTCCGCGGCGGTGGTCAGCGTCTTCGCGCCCGACTTCGCCAGCAGGGAGACCAGCTCGGGCCTGGCGCAGAGCCGGTCGGCGCGCAGCGAGGAGATGCCCACCTCCCGCCCGTCCTCGACCAGCGTGCGCACCAGCTCGACGATGCGCGGATGATCGGTGACCGCGGCGCCCACCAGGCCGATCCGGCGCGCCTGCTCGGGGATCAGCGCCAGCACGCGCTCGGGATCCACGGTCCGCATGCCGCCATTGGTCGTGCGGCGCATGACGCAGTACGTGCAGCCCCGGGAGCAGCCCCGCTCGGGCTCGATCAGGAACATCGAGCGGAGCTCGGTGTGGGGCGTGACGATCTGCGATCGCGCCGGAAGCCGGTCGTCGCCGGCTTTCGCCACCTCCGGCCAGGTGGATGACAGACCCGGCAGGTAGAATCCGGGATGCTGGGAAAGACGCGACCGCAGCTCATGGCGGGGGAGGGTGAGCGCGTCGCAGAGGACGTGGATCAGGTCCTCCGATTCGCCGAGCACCACCACGTCGGCGAAGGGAGCGAGCGGAACGGGATTGGAAAAGGTGAGCGGGCCCCCGCACACGACCAGGGGATGGCGATCGTCGCGTTCCTCGCGGAGGAGGGGCAGCCCGGCGAGCTCGAGCATGTCGAAGACGCCCGTGAGCTCCAGCTCGTAGCTGACCGAGAACGCGAGGCAGGAGAATTCCGCCACGGGCTGTTGCGACTCGTACGTGCAGAGCGGCACGCGCGCCTCGCGCCAGGCGGCAACGTCGTCCGGCAAGAACGCCCGCTCGGCGGTCGCGTCGTCGTGTGCGTGGATCTCGCGATAGATGGTCTGGAACCCGAGGGAGCTCATCCCCACCGGGTAGGGGCTGGGGTAGCAGAGCGCGATGCGCGTGGCGGCCTGCTTGCGCAGGGTGCCCTGCTCGTCGGCGAGCCGGGCGCGAACGGGTTCGAGGAGAGGCCAGCGCATCGGACCGCCCATTGTAAGGTAGAAGGGGCAGATGCGCCGTCTCGCGCTGGTCGGGTGTCTTTTCGCCTGCGCGGAGTGGCGGATGGCGCCGACGTTTCCCGAGCAGGCGGAGGGGCGCCCGGTCATCCACGAGCAGGCCGTCCTGGGGCTCTCCGCGGCGGGCGACCTCGCGGCGGCCCAGCTCGTCGACGCCGATGGAGCGGCGCCCAGCCTGGCGCTGCTCGCCTTCGGCCGCGGCGGCGAGCCCACCCGGACGTTGCTCGAGGCTCCCCCGGAACGCGCGATGGCGGTTGCCCGCAGGCTCCGGGCGACCGGTCACCAGCCCGCGCCGCTCCTGGGGACCCTGGTCGCGCTGGATTGGCCGGGCGCGATCGCGCGGGCCGCGCAGCTCGGGTATGCCCCGCGCGCTCCGGAGAAGCCGGCGCACGACGGCGCGACCTGGCGCGTGACTGGCGTGCGGGAAGCGGGAGCACTCCCGTTGGCCATTCGCGCCTCGCAGGTGGCGGAGCCGGCGCCCGCGGTGGCCCTGCTGCTCTCCGATCTCGTGCCCGGCCTTGAGGTCGAGCTGGCCCGCATGCCGGTTGCCGGAGCGCCGCTCGCCCCAGAGTTGTGGATGCAGGCGGGCGTCGTGTGGCTCCTGGCGGGGTCGGTCCTGGCC
>DATBZA010000063.1:0-23193 GCA_036513415.1 Myxococcales bacterium
CGTCACCGAGGGATCTCGCAGATACGTCTCCGTGAGCCGCCTCTTCGGCAGCAGCCGGAACGGCGCCGCCAGGAGCGAGCTCCCCCAGGCCTCGGCGACGGCCATTCCTTTCGCGAGCGGGCCCAGCTCCCGCAGCGGGCGGGTCAAGACGCCCATGCGCAGCAGTCGCTGCTCGGCGCAGGCGACCGAGAACCGCAGGAAGTCGGGAAGCTGAGAGAGCACCTCGTGTTTGGGAAGTCTCGAGCGCATGAAGGCCGCGAGCCGCCCGATGGCCCACATCGAGACCAGGGACAGCCCGAGCAGGCGCCGCCGCAACGCCGGCCGCCTCTTGATGGCCTGCAGGGTGCGCTCTTCCCCGAACTCGACGTGGCGCTCTTCCTGCTTCACGGCGCGGGAGAGGATGGCGCGGATCTCGTCGTGAGCGATGGTGTCGATGACTCCGTAGAGCGCCATCAGGACGAAGCCTTCGCCGAGCGCCATCTCCAGGCAGACGTGCTCCTCGAAGCTCGCGGGCATCATCCCGGTGCTGAGGAACCGGACCATGCGATGGGCGGGCGCAGGCGGCTCGCCCAGGAGCTCCAGGATGCGGAGGAAGTTCTCCACGTGCTGGAACTCCTCGACGGCCTGGCGGGAGAAGAAGCGCGCGGCCTCGAGATCGGGAGCATCGTACAGCCAGCGGCCGCACTGGATGCCCGTCACTTCGCCGTACAGGAATTGGTTCATCACCCAGGCGAGCAGCCGGGCGTCGCGCTCGGGATGAAGCTGCGCGCCGCGGAAGTCAAATGTCATCTCCTCGCGCGAGAGCAGCATGGCCCGCAAAGGGTAACACGCCCCAGCGCAGCGGGCTGTCGCGGCCAGACTATTGCGCAGGGCGCAGGAGGGGGTACCATCCCGCCGATGCGCAGGGTGCACGACGAGATCCAGGAGGTGCGCGTACCGTCCGAGGTGCTGGCGCGCTGGGCGCTGGAGACACCCTTGGTCGGACAGGAAGCAACCGGCGCGGCGCTCGCGTTCCTGGTCCACGTGGAGCATGCCTCGACCACGCTGCTGGCGGTCCCGACAGTGCTGCGGAGCGAGCAGGCGGTGCTCGACCCCGACGGCTTCCTGCGACAGCCGCGAGGCGCGGTCGAGCATTTCCGGCTGCGCACGCAGCGCGCGATGGCGTGGATGGACCTGTTCATCTTCTTCCGCGAGCGGTTCCCGACCGCCGCGCAGCGCCAGCCGCCGGAAGCGCTCTACAACATGGCGCAGCTGTTCGGCCGGCACGACGACGAGGTGGAAGGCGCGACCGATCTGCTCGTCCGCGAATGCGTGATGCCCGAGATCGAAGAGATGCTCGCGCGCACCTTGACCTACCCGCCCTTGCAGGCGCTGCAGCAGGGCTTGCGGGAGAACGAGTCCCAGCGCAGCGCGGAAGCCCGGCGGCTCGCGGCAGCCATCCTGGGCAACCCTTCCGGCACCCGCCTCTGGAAGGTGCGGACCCGGCTGGTCACCACCAGCACGCGCGCCCTCCTGGCCTCGCGCCCGCTGCTCGACGAGCTGGAGCGGGGCGGGTTCCGGATCGATCGGACGCGCTCCGCGCGCGGCTTCGCGCGCCGGCTGGAAGGGGCTGTCTCCGAGCTGCCGGGAGCCCCGGTGCTCCAGTCGATCCTGCACCAGCTGGCTGGCTCGGTCGAGAGCGACGCATCGCGTCAATAACCCGATTGGACTCTACCGTTCGCGAGCGGCGTAGATGTGGCCGCTCTTGGGCCCGAACTTCGACATGCTAGCCACACCGGCGGCCATCAGGCAGAGGAGCCCAGCGACGAGCAACCAGATGGTCTGGCGCGGAGGCAAGAGCCGTCGCATACCTCGCCATCGTAACTCCGGCGGCGCCCGAAGTCACACTCCCGGGCGAAATAGCGGTGTGTTGCTCGCGTACAGGGCGGCAATCGCGGAGGTCTCTCTTGATCGTGTCGACTGAAGCCGAAGCGCCGCAGCCGGCGCGGGCCGTCCCCCCCGCGATCGTGGCGCTGATCGCGCCCGACTCCGGCATGGAGCGCCAGGCGAAGGTAGGCAAGGCAGGCATCGCCTTCCTCATCGCGTTCGTGTGCGCATCGTTCGCGGCTTTCGCCCATTCCGCGCGCGTCGATGCGCGCTCGTCCACGCTCCAGAAGCTGGAGCAGGCCGGGCAGCTCACCTCGATGAGCGAGCGGGCCATCGAGGACGAGACCCGCAACGCCGAGCGGCTCTACCAGGTGATGCGGGTCGCGTCCGGAGCGCTGGAGGCGCCGCTCTTCCTGCTCCTCGGCGGGCTCTCGGTGGTCGTGCTGGTCTGGTTCCTGCGCGGCCGCGTGAAGGGGCGCGCCGTCTTCCCGGTGGCCGCGGCGGTCCTGCTCCCAGGCGCCATTGCCAACCTGCTCGACGGATTCACGGCGCTGCGGCAGGCCTCGCTACCGGCGGGTCCCGCGATCCTCGCGCCTCGTGATCTGGGCGCGGTGATCGCCTCGCTGGGGCATCCGCTCTCGGGCGCCGCCCTCAAGCTGGCGAGCGCGTTCGATTTCTTTTCGCTCTGGGCCGCGGTGATGATGGCCTTCGGGGTCGCGGCGGCGGGCGACGTGCCCACGCGGCGCGCGCTGATCGGCACGCTCTGCGCCTGGGTCTGCCTGCGGCTGGTGTTGAAGACCGCGATGGGAGGAGGAGCGTAGTGACCCGGGCCCTGATTGTCGCAGCTCTGCTGTCCACGGCAACGGTCGCGCAGCAGCAGCCCCTCACCCTGGACGAAGCGGTGAAGCTGGCGCTGCAACGCAATTCCGATCTGCAGCGGCAGATCCTGCTCTCGCTTTCGGCGGAGCAGGACCGCATCATCGCTCGCTCCGCCATCATCCCCCACCTCGACTTCAATGCGTCGATCGCCGCCAACCGGCAGGGCGCGGGCACCGTGGTGGTTTCGGGCGTGCCCTTTCCGCAGCCCACCTCCAATTACAGCACCACCAACACCGGGCTGAACCTCACCCAGCTCGTCTTCGACGGCGGCAAGTGGTGGAACAACATCTCCGCAGCGAATCTCGCGTTGGACGCCAGCGAGGCGCAGGTCGATGAGCAGCGGCTGCAGATCACGTACCTGGTCGAGCAGCGCTTCTACGAGCTGGTGCGCGCGCAGCGGCAGCTGCAAGTGTTCGCCGAGGCGGCGACCCGCAGCCGCGACCAGGCGAACTATACGCAGCGGCTGTTCGAGGGAGGCCGCGCCACCCAGGCCGACGTCTACGCGGCGCGGGCGAACCGCGACAACGACGAGGTGACGCGTCTGGGGCAGGAGCGCAACGTGGAGCTGGCGCGAGCCGATCTGTCCGCCGCCATCGGGCTGGATCCGGGCACCCCGCTCACCGTCACCGAGCCGCCGAACATGCTCGCCCAGCCCGTCCAGCCGCCCGCGCTGCAACAAGCCCTGGAGCGCGCGTTGAGCAATCGCCCGAGCCTGAAGGCGTTCGCGCTGACAGCCGAGTCGAACCGGAAGACGGCGTCGGCGGCGAAGGGGGACTACTGGCCGGCGCTCTCGGCGAATGGCTTCTGGCAACGAGGGACCCGCGACGACATCACCAGGAACTTCGAGGGTCCGGCCCGCAACAGCCACAGCGGCGTGTCGTTGGACCTGACCTGGAACCTCTTCTCCGGGCTTTCGACGCAGGCCAACGTGCGCAAGGCGGAGATCCAGGTCGCGCTCGCGGAGAACGATCTCATCAGCGGGCGCCGCGGCGTCGCCTCCGACGTGGAGAAGGCCGTGGCGCAGCTCGCTACCGCCCGCGCCCAGGTCCGCGTCGCGCAACAGGCGGAGCAGACCGCGAAGGAAGGCCTGCGGCTCGCGCGCACCCGGCAGGAAGTGGGCGTAGGTACGCAGCTGGAGGTGCGCGACGCGGAGCTGAAGCTCACGCAGGCGCAGCTCAACGTGGTTGGATCGCTGGTGGACGGCCGCGAGGCCGAAGCGGCCCTGCGCCGCGCACAGGGTGGATAGAGACATGACGAAGGGACGCTGGATCCTCGCGGGAGTCGTGGTCGCGGTGGTGGGCTTCGCCACCGTGCAGGGCCTGCGCCCGAAACCGCCGCCGCCGGCCGAGGTGACCACCTCGGTGGCGAAGAAGGGGACGGTGACGCGGGTGGTGACCGCGGCC
Source organism: Myxococcales bacterium (assembly GCA_036513415.1). Lineage (GTDB taxonomy): Bacteria > Myxococcota > Myxococcia > Myxococcales > 40CM-4-68-19 > 40CM-4-68-19. Next base: position 4,149 of record DATBZA010000063.1, read on the forward strand.
GGGCACCTCCAGGCGCGCGAGACGGTGAAGGTGAGCAGCAACGTCACCGGCGACCTGCTCTCCCTGAGCGTGAAGGAAGGCGACCATGTCCGGCGCGGCCAGGTGCTCGGGCAGATCGACAAGCGGCTGTACGAGACGCAGGTCACGCAGTACCGGGGCACGGTCGCCTCGGCCAGGGCGCAGATCGCCCAGATCGACGTCGCCATCGAGCAGGACAAGCGGGACCTCGGACGGGTGAAGAGGCTGGTGGACGAGAGGCTGGCGAGCATGTCGGACCTGGACAAGGCCAGCACGCAGCTCAAGGTGGACGAAGGCCGCCTGGCGTCGCAGAAGGAATTGGTCGCGCAGAGCATGGGCCAGCTGGACACGGCGCTCTACAACCTTTCGCGCGCCACGCTGACCGCGCCCATCGACGGCACCGTGCTGGAGCTGAGCCACAAGGTGGGAGAGCGCATCCGCGGCTCCGACTTCTCCGAGGACGTGGTGTTGCTGATGGGCGGGCTCGCCGACATGGAGGTCAAGGCGGAGGTGGGCGAGCACGAGGTGGTGGCCGTCCAGGTGGGCGACGAGACGGCGGTGGACATCGACGCCATCCCGGACAAGCAGTTCAAGGGACACGTCGTCGCCGTCGGGAGGAACGCGCAGATCAAGAACCCCGGTACCGACGCCGAGGTGACCACCTTCTTCGTGCGGGTCGGGCTGGACGTCCCGCCCGAGGGGGCGCTCCCCGGCATGTCGAGCGCCGTCTCCATTTCGACGGCCACGCACGACAACGTGGTGATGATCCCCATCCAGGCGGTCACCTCGCGCGAGGCCAAGAAGAAGGAGCAGAAGGCCGCTCCGCGCGAAGGAGAGCTCGTGCTGGCCGACGCCAAAGCCGCCCCGGCCAACGGGGCGAGCGGCAAGGACGACCCGCCCACCAAGGCGGCCACCGGGAAGCCCAAGCCCGTCAAGGTGGTGTTCGTGGTGGACAAGGACGGCGTGGCGCAGATGCGCGAAGTGCAGACCGGCATCGCCAGCCGCACCGACGTGGAGATCCTCACGGGCGTGAACGAAGGCGACACGGTGGTGGATGGCCCCTACCGGACGCTAGCGCGCGAGCTGCAGGAGGGACAGAAGGTCAAGCAGCAAAAGCCCGGCCAGGGGGCCGGGGACAAGGGCCCTCAGGGCGGCCGTAGCTAACTCCTGGCGGCAGCTACGGCCACGAAGGCGAACCCGAGGCCAGAGAACACATGGCGCTGATCGAGCTGGAACACATCGTCAAGACCTACGACCTGGGCCTCTCCAAGGTCCCGGCGCTGCGGGACATCCATTTTCCCATCGAGCGCGGCGAGTTCATCGCCATCGTCGGGCAGTCGGGGTCGGGCAAGTCGACCCTGATGAACATCATCGGCTGCCTCGACGTGCCCACTGCCGGCCGCTACCGGCTGTCCGGACGGGACGTGAGCACGCTCTCGGACGATGAGCTGGCCGACGTGCGCAATCTCGAGATCGGGTTCGTGTTCCAGAGCTTCCAGCTCTTGCCGCGGGCCAGCGCGCTGGAGAACGTCGAGCTGCCGCTCGTCTACCGGGGCGTGGGCAAGAAAGAGCGGCGCGACGGCGCGGTGGAGGCCCTGAAGATGGTCGGCCTCGAGGACCGGATGAAGCACAAGCCCGCGGAGCTCTCGGGCGGCCAGCGGCAGAGGGTGGCGATCGCGCGCGCCCTGGTGACCCAGCCCTCGCTGCTGCTCGCCGACGAGCCCACCGGGAACCTCGACAGCCGCACCGGCGAGGAGATCGTGGGGCTGTTCCAGGAGCTGCACGGGCGGGGCAACACCATCGTGCTGGTCACCCACGAGCCCAAGCTCGCGGCGCGCTGCCCGCGGGCGGTGCGCCTCGTCGACGGGCTGGTGATCGCCGACGGGCCGGGTCGCGAGGTCGCGATGGCCAACGCCGAGGCGCTGGGCGCCGAAGCGCTGGCCCAGTTCCAGGCCGCCGAGCGGGCGGCCCAGGCAGGAGCACGGCCATGAAACGCTTGCGGCGGTTCCTCGGGGAGCTTCGGGACGCGATCGCGCAGGCCGCATTCTCGCTCGTCTCGCACAAGCTGCGGGCGCTGTTGACCATCAGCGGGATCGCCATCGGCATCATGACGGTGATCCTCATCTTCATGGTGGAGGCGGGGATGTCGTCGAGCTTCGCCCGCCAGCTGAGCACGCTGGGGCCGAACACTCTCTTCGTGCACAAGTGGAAGTGGGGCGTGAGCGGGAGCGACTGGTGGAAGTACAAGAACCGGCCGCATGTGACCACGCTCGACTTGCGCGCGCTCCAGCAGAATACCAGCCTGCCCGTCGCCATCGCCCCTCTGGTCAGCACCTCCGCCACCGTCTCGTACGGCGGCAAGGACGTGAAGGGCGTGGACATCCGGGGCACGACCGATGGGTATCTCGATGCCACCGGCTGGCAGATGCGCCGCGGCCGTTTCTTCACTGCGCTCGACCAGGAGATCGGCGCCAACGTCTGCATCATCGGTGCGGATATCGAGGACGCGTACTTCAAGGGGCAGGAGCCCCTCGGCCAGCAGATCCGCGTCGGCCCGAACCTGCGCTGCAACATCGTGGGCATCTTCCTGCGGAAGGGGAACGCATTCGGGCAGACGCAGGACCTGCGGGTCATCATTCCCCTCTCCGCCTTCATGCGGACGTTCGGGAGCAAGCGGGGCCTGGTGGTCGCGGTGGTGGCGCCGGAGGGGAAGGTGCGCGAGACCGAGGACGAAGTCACCGCGGTGATGCGCAACGCGCGGCACCTGGCCCCCGAGCAGGAGGAGAACTTCTCCGTCAACCGGCAGGACAAGCTGCTCGAGGGCTTCAACAAGATGATGAAGGCCACCAACTACACCGGCATCCTGGTGGGCGTCATCACGGCCATCGTGGCCGGCATCGGGATCATGAACATCCTGCTGGTCTCGGTGAAGGAGCGGACGCGCGAGATCGGCATCCGCAGGGCGGTCGGCGCTCGCCGCGGCACCATCCTCTGGCAATTCCTCTGCGAGGCGGTGATGGTGGCGCTGGTGGGCGGCGCGGTGGGGATCGCGCTGGCCTCGGGCGCGGCGTCGATCATCGATCTGCTGTCGCCCTTGCCGGCGAAGGTGGATCCTCGGGTGATGTTGTACGGCGTGATCGGATCGGCCGCGCTGGGAGTCGGATTCGGCCTCTGGCCCGCGCTGACTGCGGCCATGCTGCAGCCGGTCGAGGCGCTCCGCTATGAGTGAGGCCGCGCTCCAGGCTCCGCCGATCGAGGCGCCGGCCTGGGCGGGCCGTTTGCGGCGCGGCTGGACCGGGCGCCTCGACGACCTGCGGCTCGCGCTCGACTCCCTTGCCTCGCACAAGCTGCGCTCGGGGCTCACGCTGCTCGGCATTGTCATCGGCGTCTTCACCGTGGTGGCGATGATGGCGCTGCTCAACGGGCTGCGGAAGTCGATCGACAAGCAACTCGGTGAGCTGGGCGCGAACGTGTTCCAGATCCGGCGCTTTCCCGCGGTGCAGTTCGGCGAGTTCTCTCCCGAGATCCAGGCACGCAAGAAGCTCACGCTGATGCACATGCGGCAGCTCAGGGACACGCTCCCGCAGGCAAAGGAGGTCGGTGGGCAGGTTTGGGAGTGGGGCAAGACCGCCAGCGCGAATGGCAACACCGATCAAGGCGTGCAGGTGGCCGGCGGCACGCCGGAGTTCTTCACCCTCAGCAATCTCGCCATCGCAAGCGGCCGCGCATATACCGAGGCGGAAATGACCGCCGGCGTCCGGGTCGCCGTCATCGGCGCGGCGGTCATCGACTCCTTGTTTCCCGGGCAGGAACCCATCGGGAAGAAGCTCAAGCTCGGCCGCATGGAGCTGGAGGTGATCGGTACCATCGAGCGGCAGGGCGGGATTCCGATCGACAGCAACCCGGACAACACCGTCGGCATACCCATCTCGTTGTTCATGGAGCTGTACGGAACATCGCGCTCGGTGGACATCGCGGTGATGGCTCCGGATCCCGTGTCGATGAGCAAGCTGCAGGATCAGGCCGTCGCCGCCTTCCGGAAGTTGCGAGGGTTGGACGCATCCAAGGAGAACGATTTCGAGATGGTCTCCAACGAGTCGGTGCGAGGCATGTTCGACAACCTGGCCACGGTGGTGACCATCGCCAGCGCGTTCATGTGCTTCCTTTCGCTGATCGTCGGCGGCATCGGCGTGATGAACATCATGCTGGTGGCTGTGACCGAGCGGACCCGGGAGATCGGCCTGAGGAAGGCGCTGGGCGCGCGGCGGATGCGGATCCTGATGCAGTTCGTGATCGAGGCCGTGTTCCTGGCCGCGTTCGGGGGCGCCATCGGGGTCGTGCTGGGCTACTGCGCCTCGGCGATCGGGCAGTTCCTGACCTTCCCGGCGGAGGTGCCGCTCTGGGCGGTGGCGCTGGGGATCGGGGTCTCGTGCAGCGTCGGACTGATCGCGGGGATCTATCCGGCCTGGCGCGCCTCGCGGCTGGACCCGGCGGTGGCGCTGCGCGACGAGTGAGCGCCTGCCGGCTGGCCTACTTCTGCTTGACGATCTTGCCCAGGAGCTGCTGAGCGTAATCCTTGTCCCAGGTGACGAGGTTCCTCCGCGCGGAAACCTCCACCTTGGTGGTCTGCGGGGTCTGACGCTCCATCGAGACGGTGATGTCAAGGTCGTCCTTCTTGCCCTTGAGCTCACGCTTGTCGCCGCTGTTCTCAGTCTGGGTCCCGCTGATCGGCATGCTTTCCGCCTCGAACACGGCGCGGGCCCGCCGCTCCACGTCGTCGATCGACCCGTCCACGATGGACTCCGCGCCCCGCGTGGTGAAGTAGATCCCGCTGCCCGCCCCGGCCGCCGCCGCGCCCGCAGCGATGCAGCCGGGCAGGAGGGCGAGCGAGCCTACCAGCAGGGCTGAACGCGCCTTCTTCTTCCAGTTCGATGCCATCCCCACCAAATAAGCATTCCCGGGTGCTTCTTCACTAGGCCCGGCCGCCGTAGGCGGCGTAGGGCCTATGTTTTAGCGCGGTCATCAGCGTTCTCTGCGCTGCGCGAAGCTCCGCGCTCGCCGGCATGCAGGTGCACGGGCTTGTGCACCTTCCGGAGCCGCATGTTGAGCAGCTCCACCAGCAGGGCGAAGGCCATGGCAAAGTAGATGTAGCCCTTGGAGATGTGCTGCCCGAAACCTTCGGCCACCAGCATCACGCCGATCAGCAGCAAGAACGCCAGCGCGAGGATCTTCACCGTCGGGTGTCGGTCGCGGCCGGAGATCTCGTTTCCAAGCACCGCGAAGAGCGGAGCCGTCAGCCCCATCAGCCAGGAGAGCGTGAACAGCAGTCCGATGCGGATCACCAGCGCCAGCGCGATGCCGATCCGGCGAATGCGCTCGCGCTTGTCCGCGGAGACGCGCCCGACCAGGATCGCGATGAACACCACGTTGTCGACCCCCAGTACGATCTCCATCGCGGTGAGCGTGAGCAGGGCAATCCAGGGACTGGAATCGGCAGAGGGGTGCATGGGGGCATCTGAGACTAAAGTCGGGGTGGACCCGGGGCAACCAGGAGAGGGAAAGATCGCTCCCGCCGGCCGCGCGTTGAGAGCAGGTGCCAGCCCAGGACCAGGAGACGCTCCCCATGCGACCCACGTTCCGCGCCCCCGCTCTGCTCTGCGCCGCACTCCTTTTCATGCCGGTGATCGCTGCGTCCGGCACCGACCAGCCGGATGTCCAGCGGCCGCTCGCGTGGCTGATCGCCGCGCAGAACACCGACGGAAGCTGGGGAGAAGACGTGCACTCCCAGAACCCCGACGTGGCGACCACGGCGATGGCAGGCATCGCTCTGCTGCGCCTGGGCCACACCGGATCGCGCGGCGAATTCCAGGGGAACACGCGGCGCGCGGTCGAGTACGTGGTGGCGGCCGTCGAACGCGCTCCCGCCAACGAGATCGCCGTGCAAGCTGCGGGCACGCTGGCGCAGCGCAAGCTCGGCCGGAACATCGACACGTACGTCGCCGCGCAATTCCTCTCGGAGGCGCTTCCCACGCTTCCCCGCGGGCTGCGCGGTCGCACCGAGGCCGCGCTGGCCAACTGCGTGCGGCGCATCGAGCGCGCGCAGGGAGCCGACGGGAGCTTCGCCAAGGACGGCTGGGCCCCGCTGCTCTCCAGCGCCTTCGCGGCCAACGGGCTGCACGCAGCCGCGGCCGCGGGCGCCGTCGTGGACGCAAGGAAGCTCGCCCGCGCCGACTCCAATCTGATGGACAAGTACGACGAGCGCACCGGAAGCTTCGACAACCGCGAGAGCGCCGGCGTCGCCCTGTATTCGGCGGCTGCGAGCGTGGTGGCCGCGGCCCGGGTCCAGGCAGCCACACCCGGCTCTCCGCCGGCCGACGCCGAGATGCAGCGCAAGGCGAAGGCCGTCAACCAGGGCGCGACCCCTCAGCTCGCCAACGAGCGGCTGCTGCGCGGGTACGGCAGCTACGGCGGCGAGGAACACGTCTCCTACATGCTGGTCGCGGAGGCCAAGGCGGCCGTCGGAGGCGAGGAGTTCTCGAAGTGGAGCCAGCAGATGCGCGCGCGCCTGGCCCAGATCCAACGGCAGGACGGCACCTGGCGCGGCGACCACTGCATCACCAGCACCACCTTCTGCACGGCGGCCTCCCTCATCACGCTCGCGGTGCGGCCTCACGACGGCCGCCCGGCGTAGGCGCCATCGGACGCCCTCGGCGGGACTCGTCGAAGCACGTTTCGGGGTTGGCCGCGCACGTCGAGTCGCTGGTTCAACCGGTTGAACCACTTCTCATTTGCGTTTGCCGGGGTTGACCTAGCCCCAGGCCCGATCCGCTCGTCGTCTTGCCGGTATGCATTCCTGGACTCGCCCTGGGATTCCGGAATGAGTTGTGCGAAGCGGCCTGGTCGTGGATGCGAACGGCTCTGCTGACGCGAGCTGTGTTTGGCCGTTCGTGGAGGGGGCGGAGCGCGCAGGTGTGTGCTGGTCCCGCGGCCCCGCCCACGGGCGACCGGAACGACGAGCAGGCTGTCCACACACCAATTGATTTGGGCAGACCTTCCGCGGGAGCCGTCGCCACGGCAGCCGCAAGGCCCCGGGTCTCATTCTGGTCAGGGCAGGTCCATTTTGAACTCGTTCCGGGATTTCCGGGACGAGTTGCCCCCCCGGCACCAGCACACGTGCACACGCCCCCTCCACGAACAGCCAAACACAGCTCGCGTCGGCAGCGCCTTTCGCATCCACGACCAGGCCGCTTCGCACAAGCGGGGGCCGGACAGGTCGAATAGGCACCGCTCCCGCGCGTCACACAGCCATGCGCTCCATCTCATTGCTGCTCGCCGCCGCCTGCGCCACCTCCGGTGGGTCGAGTGGCGGATCGATCGCCATCAGGTCGTTTGGCAACCCCTCCGCCCGTCCCGTGAGCTACTCGGTAGGGAAGGGCATCATCACCGGCTCGAACCTCGATGCGAGACTGGATCAGGGATGCATCCGGGGCACCATGGGCGGCACACCCATCCAGCTCTGCAGCGACCCTGCGAATCCGAATCACTGGACCGGTGCCAGCGGCGATTTCACCGCCATCCTCAGCAAGGACGGGCGTAGCGTGAATGTCGAGGGTTACTACCTGCTGGATACGATCCGCCAGGTCTCCCTGAACCAGGTGATCCCGCTGGGCGAAGGGCCGGCGTGGGACGAGCTGCGGCGCAATCCGGCGCTTCTGGTGATCGCGAGCACGGCGGTGGACCTGCAGGCGGCGCACATCCGGACCTGACGTCACAGCTCCAGCGTCATCCGCTGCCGCGGCACGTCTTCGAACCCGAGAGCGCGATAGAGCGCCAGGGCGGCGGCCTGGGTGGGCACCACCTCCAGATCGAATGCGCGAAGGCCGCGGCGGCGGGCTTCGTCGAGGGCGTGGGCGAGAAGCGCCCGCGCGACCCCGGTACGCCGCGCGTCGGGAGTGACGTACAGCTCCTCGATCCACAGCGTCTCTCCCCCCTTCTCTACGGACGCGATCGCGTTGGCCAGGAACACGCCGACGGCACGGCCATCGCGCTCGGCGAGAAAGAGCCAGGCGGGAGAACCGGGCCTGAACGCGGCATCGAGGCCCCGGTCGATCCGTTCCGGCTCGGCGGGCAGCCGGTGCTCGACCATCTGCGCGGTGAGGAGCCCGTGAACGACGTCGCGATCCGAGGGGCCAGCTGGACGAATGCGGAGGGTCATGAGCGGACGGAAGCCTCGCGCGCGCCGGGAACGTACTGCTTCGCCTCTGCGACTCGCCCCGGGGCGAGCTCGATCACCCAGTACCCTTCCGCCCCGCGCCTGGTCGAAGACCCGGCGCAGATCACGTTCCCCGACTGAAAGCGCTCATGGATATGGCCGCAGAGGATCGCGGCCGCGTCGCGGGCCGCCTCCAGGAGCTTGCGGGCTCCGCGGAGCCGGTGCCAGGGCCAGTCGGGCACGCCGCCCGTCCGGAAGGGCGCATGGTGGAGGAGGACGATCTTGCCGCGAAAATCCTGCTTCAGCTCGGACTCCTGGATGCGGCCTTGCGTGATCACCGGCCAGCAGATCTCGCCGCACGAATCCAGCGCGGTGAATCGCTCGGGTAGCGGGCGCGGCGGGAAGTAGGTCTCGTAGAGCCGGTTCGGGTGGCCGGCCAGCGGATAGCGGTCGTGGTTTCCGGGAATGCAGATCAGCCGGTCGCCAAGCGGCGAGAGCGCGTCCTGCGCAAGAGCGAACTCCTCCTCCATCGCCAGCTGGGTGAGGTCCCCGGTGCACACCACCAGGTCGGCCCGGAGCGCGTCCGCGTCGCGCACGATCTGCCGGAGCCGCTCCAGGGCGCCGTCGTAGTCGCGGCCGCGCCCTTTCCACAGCTCGACCGTGGCGAACGCCCGCAGCGGGCCGAAGTCGCGGAGCGACCGCTCGCGCCAGCGCGGGAGCTGCACGTGGGGATCCGACAGGTGCAGGATCCTCATGGCTTCTCCGCCACCGCCAGCAGCCCCAGCCCGCCGAGCGTTTCCTCGATCCGCAGCACGCGCAGGCCGGCCAGCTCCAGGGCGCTCCAGAGCGATTGCGCCGTGGGGCTCCCGTACACGCCGGACATCGCGCGCCACAGCATCGCGCTCAGCGCCCAACGGGGCGAAGGCAGCGCCCGCGCCAGGCCCAAGAGCGTCGCGCGCCGGCCGGCCTGCGGCTCGAGCAGCACGGCGCGTCCGCCGGGGCGCAGCACGCGCGCGGTCTCCCGCAGCACCGCGGCTTGATCGGATATCAGGTAGAGCACGCTGTGGAAGGTCACCGCGTCGAGCGATCCGGAACGGACGGGCAGAGCGATCGCGTCGAGGCAGAGCAGAGGCATCCGCGGCTCGAGCCGGCGGGCGCGATGGAGCATGGAGAACGCGTGGTCGCCTCCTACCGTGCCGGCGGGGAGCTGGACCGTGGAATTTCCCGGTCCGCAGCCGAGGTCGAGGATGAGGCGCGCACCTCGGGGCAGCTCGAGGGCCATCCGCGCGCAATGACGCTGCCAGACGGGATGCCGCGTGAGCAGCTCGTAAGGCAGCGCGACTGCCTGGAACAGGGCCGACGACTGGAGCATGGCCGGGCATACTAGATCGCGCTACAACACTGGCATGGGCCTACTCGACAAGCTCCAGCCGAAAAAGCCACAGCCCAAGCCCTCGGACCTGGCCTTCGACAGCGACGGCAACCTGCTCGTCCGCTGGGACGACGGGCGGGAGTCGAAGTTCCCGCCCAAGTGGCTGCGAGCGAACTGCCCCTGCGCCGGATGCGTCGAGGAATGGAGCGGCCGGCGCACGGTGGGCGAGGCGCAGGTGAAGGACGACTTGAAGGCGCAGGGCATGAACGAGGTGGGGCGCTACGCGATGCAGATCCAGTGGTCCGACGGTCACTCGACCGGCATCTACTCGTGGGATTACTTGCTCAAGTTGCGCGATGAGCAGCCTTGAGCAGGCGCTTGCACTGATCGTCGCCAGCCACGCGCAGTCCATTTCGGTCGCCGTTCATGATTTGCACTCGGGAGAGCGTGTCGAGCTGCGCGCGCGAGAGAGCATGCACGCCGCGAGCACGATGAAGCTGGCGGTGCTGCTCGCGGCGTACCGGCTGCGGGTGGAGCTGGACCGGCCCGTGCGCGTCGAGAACTGCTTTACCGGCATCGCCGACGGCAGCCCGTTCGCGGTCGACCCGAAGGAAGACGACGATGCCTGGCCGTACATGCAGCTTGGCCGCGAGGTCCTGGTGGTCATCACGCGCGGCCTCGAAAAGAAGGACGAGGCGGCGGACGCTGGTCCGGGAGGTGTCGCGGACCGTCTGGCGGTCGCTTGACTGGGCGCGTTAGCGCCGTTATGACGCGCCACCTCCGGAGGAATCCATGGCCTCTCGTCCCGGCCGCCGCGTCGCGATCGTCGCCGGTCTTCGCACTCCATTCGTCAAGGCAGGCACTTCCTTCAAGGATCTCTCGGCGCTGGAGCTCGGCAGGCAGGTGGTGGCCGAGCTGGTGCAACGGGCCGAAATCCCCGGGCGCGCCATCGACCAGATCGTCTTCGGGACCGTGATTCCCTCGGTGCAGCTCCCCAACATCGCGCGCGAGGTGGGCCTCGCGGCGGGGTTGCCAAAAGAATTGGACGCGTACTCGGTGGTCCGCGCCTGCGCCACCAGCTTGCAGGCGATGACCAGCGCGGCGGACGCCATCGCGCTCGGCGAGATCGACCTGGCGGTGGTGGGTGGAGCGGAGGCGATGAGCGACGTTCCGATCACCTACTCGCGGCCCATCGCGCAGGCGGTGGTGGCGGCGAGCCGGGGCCGGTCTCTGGTGGAGAAGCTGCACGCGTTCCAGGGCGTGAGCGCACGCGATCTGCTGCCCGTGCCGCCCTCCATCGCCGAGTACTCGACGGGGCTCTCGATGGGCGAGTCCGCGGAGAAGATGGCCAAGGAGAACGGCATCTCGCGCGAGGCGCAGGACGCGTGGGCGCACCGGTCGCACTTTCTCGCCGCCCAGGCCTGGGACGCAGGCAAGTTCCGCCACGAGGTGATGCGCGTCCTGACCGGGAAGAACTTCGACACCGTGGTGGCCGAGGACAACGTCGTCCGCAAGGACTCGAAGCTCGAGGGGTACGGCAAGCTCAAGCCCGTCTTCGACAAGAAGTACGGCTCGATCACGGCGGGCAACTCCTCGCCCCTGACCGACGGCGCGGCGGCGCTGGTCGTCTGCTCCGAGGACCGCGCCCGCGAGCTGGGGCTGCGCCCGCTCGGGTTCTTGCGCGCCTATGCCTATGCGGCCGTCGATCCTGCCTGGCAGCTCCTGCAGGCGCCGGCGTTCTCGGCGCCCAAGGCGCTGAAGCGCGCCGGCATGAGGCTGAGCGACATCGACCTGGTGGAGATCCACGAGGCCTTCGCCGCGCAGGTGCTCTCGAACTTGCAGGCCTGGGGGTCGAAGAAGTTCGCCGACGAACACCTCTCCGGGGCGGAGCCGATCGGAGAGGTGCCGGACGAGAAGCTCAACCCGCGCGGCGGCAGCATCGCGCTCGGCCACCCATTCGCCGCGACGGGAGCTCGCCTGGTGCACCAGGCCCTCCGGGAGCTGGAGGAGAAGGGCAAGAACACCGCGCTGGTCTCCATCTGCGCCGCCGGCGGACTGGGCGCCACCGCGATCCTGGAGCGGTCCTAGAATGGGCGCGCTCCGCGTCGAAACCGCCCCGGACGGCGTCGCCACGGTCCTGTACGACGTCCCCGGCGAGCCGGTGAACACGCTCCGGGACACCTTCCAGCAGGACTTCGACGACGTCTTCGGGAAGCTGGCCGGGGACTCCGCGGTGAAGGCGATAGTGATCGTGTCCGCGAAGCGGGACAGCTTCATCGTGGGCGCGGACGTGGAGATGCTCGCCCGGCTGAAGACGGCCATGGATGCGACGGCGCTCGCCCGCGGAGGGCAGCAGGCGATGCAGCGCCTCGAGGACCTGGGCAAGCAAAAGCCGGTGGTCGCCGCCATCCACGGCCCGGCCCTCGGGGGCGGCCTCGAGCTGGCGCTGGCGGCCACGTACCGGATCGCGACCGACGATCGGAAGACGCAGCTCGGCCAGCCTGAAGTGCAGCTCGGGCTGATCCCCGGCGCCGGCGGGACGCAACGGCTGCCGCACCTGATCGGAATCGCGCAGGCGCTCGATCTGATCCTGGCCGGCAAGTCCGTGCGCGCCCAGAAGGCGCGCAAGCTCGGGCTGGTGGACGAGGTGGTCCCCAGGGCCATCCTGCTCGACGTCGCGCGGCGGCGGGCGCGCGAGCTCGCCACCGGCGAGCTGCGTCTCCAGCGCGGCAAGGTGGAGCTGACCCTGCCCAGGCTGTTGCGCAGCGACGTGCTGCAGCAGCTCGCGCTGGAGGACAACCCCGTGGGCCGCAGGATCCTCTTCCAGCAGGCCCGCAAGGCGCTCTTGGCGAAGACCCACGGCCACTACCCGGCGCCGGAGCGGGCGCTGGAGGCGATCCGCATTGGCGTGGAAAAGGGCCCCGATGAGGGTTACCGCGCGGAGGCGGCGTTCTTCGGCGAGCTGGTGGTGGGCGACGTCTCGCGGCGGCTGGTGGAGATCTTCTTCGCCACGCAGTCGCTGAAGAAGGACACCGGCGTCGACGATCCCGGGGTGAAGCCGCGGAAAGTGGAGAAGGTGGGGATCCTGGGCGCCGGGTTGATGGGTGCGGGCATCGCCTACGTGACCGCCGAGGCCGGCATCCCGGCGCGGCTCAAGGACAAGGACGACGCCGCGCTCGGGCGCGGGTTCAAGCAGATCGCCTCTCTTCTCGACGAGGCCGTCAAGCGCAAGCGCCTTTCTTTTAGAGAGCGCGAGGAGCGGCTGGCGCTGATCACGGGCACCACGGACTACAGCGGGATGAAGACCGCCGACGTGGTGATCGAGGCGGTGTTCGAGGATCTTTCCATAAAGCAGGCGGTGCTCCACGACCTGGAGCGCGAGGCGCCCAACGCGATCTTCGCCTCGAACACCTCGTCGATCCCGATCGGCCTCATCGCCGAAGGCGCCCAGCGCCCCGACCAGGTGGTGGGGATGCATTTCTTTTCGCCGGTCCAGCGGATGCCTTTGCTGGAGGTCATCCGCGGGCGGAGCACGGGCCCGGAGGCGGTGGCGACTGCGGTCGCGCTGGGGAAGAAGATCGGCAAGACCGTGATCGTGGTCAACGACGGTCCCGGCTTCTACACCTCCCGCATCCTCGCGCCTTACGTGAACGAGGCCGCGTTCCTCTTCAACGAAGGCGCCGCGATCGAGGACATCGATCGGGCGCTGGTCGAGTTCGGGTTCCCGGTCGGACCGATGCAGCTCCTCGACGAGGTGGGAATCGACGTCGGGTCGAAAGTCGCGCACATCATGCACGAAGCGTTCGGCGCCCGTCTGGCGCCGCCGCCCGGGTTCGAGAAGCTGGTGGAGAGCGGGCGGCTGGGACGGAAGTCGAAGAAGGGCTTCTATCTGTACGGCGAATCGCGGAGCAAGGAAGTGGACCGCTCCGTCTACGACCTGACCCCGCAGGGGCAGAAGCGCAGCTCGCCGCCGCCCGCCGAGATCGCCGAGCGCTGCGCGCTGCAGATGGTGAACGAGGCCGCGCACTGCCTGGGGGAGGGCATCCTCCGCTCAGCGCGCGACGGCGACGTCGGCGCGGTGTTCGGCCTGGGCTGGCCCCCGTTCCGCGGCGGTCCGTTCCGGTACGCGGATACGCTGGGCGCCGCGCGCGTGGTCGAGCGGCTGCGTACGTATCAGGGCAGGTTCGGCGCCCGGTTCGCTCCGGCTCCGACGCTGCTCCAGGCCGCGCAGCCGGGCGGGAAGCTCAGGGCTTCCGAGGCCGCCTCGCTCAGGTGACGGGCTTCAAGGTTCCAGCGCCTTGCGGAGCTCCAGAAGCGTGGGAAGAGCGGCGTCCTTCGCGGAGAGCAGAGGCTCCTGGATCGGCCATTCGATGCCCGCGCTGTCCCAGCGGGCGCCGATCTCGTCGGCGCGATCGTAGAAGTCGGTGCACTTGTACTCGACCTCGGCGGTCGCGCTCAGGACGCAGAAGCCGTGGGCGAAGCCGGGCGGGACGAACATCTGCCGGAAGCTCTCCCCGCTGAGACGGGCGCCCACCCATTTGCCGAACGTCGCCGAGCCGGGGCGGATGTCCACCGCCACGTCGAAGATCTCCCCCTGCACCGCGCGCACCAGCTTGCCTTGCGGCCGCCGCCGCTGGGCGTGCAAGCCGCGCAGCGTGCCGCGCACCGACTTCGAATGGTTGTCCTGGACGAAGTCGTAGGGGATGCCGCCGTCCCGGTATCGCGCGGCGTGGAACGTCTCCAGGAAGAAGCCGCGCGGATCGCGGAAAACGTCGGGCTCCACGATCAGGACGCCGGGCAGGTCGGTCTCCAGGAACTTCAAAGGGTCACCTCTCGAACCTGTACCCGTGCCCGCGCACGGTGAGGAAGTGTCGCGGTTCCTCCGCATTCACCTCCAGCTTGACCCGCAGGGACCGGAGGAAGTTGTCCACCGTCCGCGGCGTGCCCTCGTACTCCGCTCCCCAGCAGCGCGCAAGGATGTCGTCGCGGCTCAGCGCCCGCCCGTTGGAGGTCAGGAACAGCCGCAGCACCTTGAACTCCTGGGGGCTCACCTCGACCGGAGATCCGTCTCGCAAGATGGTCTGCCGGTCCAGGTCGACCTCCACCTGACCGAACTTGATCAGCTTGGGCTTCTCGGCCGCCGGCGGCCGGCGGCGGAGCAGCGCCTCGACGCGCGCCAGGAGCTCGCCCAGCCCGAAGGGCTTGCTCAGGTAATCGTCCGCGCCGAGCTTGAGCCCGAGGATCTTGTCGCTCTCCATTCCTTTCGCGGTCAGCATCAAGACCGAGGCGTGCGAGCCCTGCCGGCGCGCTTCCTTGAGCACCTCGAAGCCGTTCCGCACCGGCAGCATGACGTCGAGCACGATCAGGTCGACGTCGGGTTCCAGCGCCATCCGCAGCCCGGTCTCGCCGTCCTGCGCAATGCGCACCTCGTGGCCGTCCTTGCGCAGGTTCAGGCGCAGGCCCAGGGCGATGGCGCGATCGTCTTCGATGATCAGGATGCAAGCCATCACGCAGCCGGGAGGATCACTCGGAAGGTGCTGCCTTCGCCCACCTTGCTGTCCAGCTCGATGCGGCCGCCGTGGAGCTCGACGATCTTCTTGGCGATGGCCAGCCCCAGGCCGGTGCCCTCGGTCTGCCGGGAGAGGAGGTCGTCGCCGCGGTAGAACCGCTCGAAGATGCGCTTGCGATCGTTGGGCCGCACGCCGGGTCCGTTGTCCTCCACCTCGATGGCGACGTTGCGGCCCGCCCGCCGGGCGTGCACGCGGATGCGCTTGTCGCCTCCAGTGTACTTCACCGCGTTGGTGAGCAGATTGAGCACCACCTGGGCCATCGCGTCGGGGTCGACGTTCACGGCCGGAAGCTGCGCCTCCACCTTCGTCTCGTAGGTGGCGGGAAGCTGCTGGGCCCGGTAGGCCTCGCCGATCCGGTCGAGCAGCGCCGGCACCTGGGTCCGCTCCAACTCGAGGTTCGCCCGGCCCGCTTCCAGGCGGGACCAGTCGAGCAGCTTCTCCACCATCCGCGAGAGCCGGTCCGCTTCGCTGGAGAGCATCGCCACGCACTCCTTGACCTCCTCGGGTCCTTCAGCGCGGCCCTCGCGCAACGTCTCGGCGAACAGCCGGACGCTGGTGAGCGGCGTGCGCAGCTCGTGCGAGATGTTGGCGACGAAGTCCGTCTTCAGGCGGGACAGCTTGTAGGCGCGACGCATCTCGCGGATGGTGAGGCCGAAGCCGACTCCGATGCCACCGTAGAGCAGGACCAGCAGCGCGATGTAGAGCGTGCGATTGCGGAAGGCGAGCGGGGCGGCAGGATCGCCGGGCAGCTCGGCCGCGAGCGCGAAGCCTTCCAGCGGCGGCCCGAGGGGAATACGCGCGACCACGGTCGCGGTCTGTCCCGCTTCCGCCACGATGCGCCGGAGCGCGATCAAGGGCGGGAGGGACTCGCGCGGCGGGGAGACCCGGAACGCCGCGCGCTCGCGGGGGAATCGCATCTCGGCGAGCCGCGGGGTCAGGTCGGCGACCACCGCGAGGTCGTACTGGGCGAGGACGGTGCGCTCGCCCGCGGGCGTCACCGCCCGCACCAGGGCATAAGCCCGTCGCTCGTTCCCGATCTCCGTCGTGGCGAAGACATGGCCGCCGAGGGGCAGCGTGGCCGCCCGGCGGGCCACGACCGCCAGCTCCGGAGGCGGAAACTCCAGGGGCTGCACCGAGGCGATCAAGGAGTCGCTGCCGCCGCTCGCCACTACCTCCGCTGCCTTGTCCAGGCGAGCGAACAGGTCGAGCGCGAGCGCGCGCAGGCGCGCGTCATACTCCTCCGCGAGCCTGCGCTCGACGGCGGCGCGCTCGTTGGCCACCGCCACCACGCCGAACGCCACCAAGGCTACGCTGGGCAGCAGCATGCCGCAGAGGAGCCAGACGAAAGCGCGACGGAATTCAATCAGCTCGGACGTCCCTGCCATCCACTTTCCTTCTAACAGCGTTGGTGTAAGGTGCGCGCCCCGAATGGCGAAAAAGGGGAAGCTGCCATCGGCCGTGGCTTCACCGCTGCAGCCGCAGACGCCTCTGGCAAAGGCGCGTTGGGCATTGGAGGCCGGCGACGTACGCCGCGCCCGGGAGCTGGCGGCCGAGGCCGCGCGGACCGGGCCGGAATCCGAGCGCGCGGAGGCCGAGGCGCTGCTGCGTCGGCTGGGGCCCGACATGCGCGCCATCGCCGTCGCGGCGGTGGTCCTCCTGCTCATCCTGATCGCGGCCTGGGCCGGCATTTTCGGGAAGCACTGAACGCGTCAGCCCTCCTGTTCAGCCGGGTGGCAGCGGCGGATGAAGCCGCAGCCGATCTCGAGGCAAAGCGTGGATTCGATCTTGGGCCATACGCCGGTGCGCCGGCCATCCGCAATGGACCGCGCGGCGTCGAGCAGCCGCGTGCGGGTCTCCTCGGGCGCCGCCGGGACGTGCTCCACGAACGGGGCGCCCTTCGAGCGGAGGAACACGACTCCGGTCCGCACCGCGCGCGGAGCCTCGGAGAGCAGCTCGTGCGCAGCCAGCGCGTAGGCGTCGAGCTGGGCCGCATAGCGCGCGGTGTCCCGCGCTTGCGAGAGCTTGTAATCGACCACCGTCACCTCCTCGTCGACGAGGAGCGCGTCGATCTGACCATGGACCAGCAACTCTTGGACCGGAGGGCGCGAGAGGCGGAGCGTGAACGGCTGCTCCCGCTGGATCCGGCCGGGCTTCGCCGCGGCCATGCGGCGGCCAAGCGGAGAGTCGAGGAACGCGCCGGCGGCGTCGAGCACTTCCGCATGCGCCGCGGGATCTTCGCCCTCCAGCGCCAGCAGCCGCTCGAGCTCCGCCCGCCGCGGCGCGGCGTCGAGCTCCAGGGGGATCAGCTCGAGCAGACGGTGCGCCAGGGTTCCCAGCGCCGTCGCCGGGCTCCCCGGTTCGTCTCCGAGCGGGTCGGGCAAGGGATGCTCCCGGTCGGGCCGCTCCTCCAGGCGCAGCTCGTGCAGGAGCTGGTAACGGCGCGCGCACATGGCCGCGTCGGCCAGCTGGGTGACCGGCGCCGTGACGGTGGCCGCGGCGGACGATACCGCCGCCGCAAGTCGATCCACCTCCGCGTGCTCCGCGGGCCCGAGCGCCGCCAGCGCCTCCGGATCGACCGGCGGCCCCGCCGGCGCAAACGCCGGTGCCGCGCCGGGATCGCGGACCAGCTTCAACAGTCCGCCCTCGACGGCCTCCGGCGCGACCTGGTCGATCCACAGGCGCCAGGATTCCTCCTTCTTCGCCGCGCGCCCTGAAAGCACCAGGAAATCGCGCGCCCGGGTCACGGCCACGTAGAAGAGCCGGCGCATCTGCGCTAGATCCCGCGAACGCTTGCGCGCGCCGAGGGCCGCGCCCTGCGTGCCCCACCGGCGCTTGCCGTCGGCTCCGCGCGCCTTCACGATTAGACCTGCGGCGGCCGGAGGTGTCTGAGGCTCAAGCGTAGCCCCTGAGCCGCCTGCGGCGGCCGGGGCTAGCAGCACGCGCTCCGCTCCGGCGGTGAACGAAGGAGAGGCGCACTCCGGAACGAAGACGACCGGGAACTCCAGCCCTTTGGCGGCGTGCACGGTGAGCAGGCGCACGGCGTGGGGGTCGTGCTCCTCGACCACCGCCGCCTCGGCCTCCCGCGCTTCGTCGTCCGCCAACCGGCGGAGGCCGGCGAGGAACGCGCGCGCGCTCTCCCCGCGAAGCTCGGCTGCCCGCGCGAGCGCCAGCAGCTTCTCGACGTTCGCGGCGGCCTGCTCGCCGTAGAGCCCGCCGGCGCAGGCGGCGACGTAGTCGGTCTCTGCGAGCGCGGCCTCGAGGAGCGCCGCCGGACCGAGCCGATCGACCTCCCGGCGGAGAGCGTGGAGCAGGTCGCGCAGCCGCGCCAGGTCCGAGGCGTCGTCAGGCGCCAGGCCCGAGGCGTCGTCCAGCGACCAGCGCCGCTGCGCGAGCAGCACCAGGGCGTCGTCCGAGAGCGGCCCGAAAGGGGCACGCAGGAAGGCGGCGAGGGCGAGGTCGTCGTCCGGATCGACCGCCGCCGCGAGCAGCGCGACGAGGTCCATCACCTCCCGCGCCCCGTGGAAGCCGCGCCCCTTGTAGACCAGGTGCGGGATCCGCCTGCGCAGCAGCGCCCGGCGGAACGTCTCGAGGTTGGTGAACTTGCGGAGCAGCACCGCCACGTCGCCACCCCGCACCGGGCGCGGCTGCTCGTCCTTGTCAAAAGCGCGCTCCGGCGATCCCGCAGCCAGCAGCGCGGCGATGCGCCGCGAGACCATCTCCGCTTCCGCCTCCACCCCCGCGCCCGGAACGTCGAGCAGCTCCGCGCAGGCTCCAGCCGGTCCGGACGGACGGAAGGCCGTGAGCGCATCGTCGGCCGAGAACGGCGTCTGGAACGCTTCTCCCCCGGCGGCGAGCGCGCGCGAGAAAAGCAGG
>DATBZA010000064.1:0-9683 GCA_036513415.1 Myxococcales bacterium
CCGAGCGGCATCACCGACGAGGTCAGCAGCTTCAATACCTCGAAACGGTCGGCATCCATCCTCCGGTAGTAGCGCACGACCATCAGCGCCCCGGCGAGGGCGCACAGGCCCAACCAGAAATAGAAGCCTTCCGGCGGCCCCTGCTCGGCCGGCGTTGCCGGTCCGCTGCCGAGCCCGGGAGTCCCCAGCTGCTGCACGCCGGATACCGCGGCATCCGGGGCCGCCGACTTCGAGCGCATCGGCAAGCGCCGGAGCGTCTTCGAGGATCAGCCGCCGTACGCGGTCTATCTTCCCGGTACAGCGCCGCTCTCGGTGAAGGCGCACTCCGCGGCGGAAATCGCCATCGGCACCGCGCCCGGCAGCGGCCGGCTGGCGCCGCGGCTGATCGCACCCGAGACGATGCGGCGCTCCGTGCGCGGAAAGGAGCTCAACACGCGCTACGTGACCGACATCCTCCCCGAGACCGAGCCGGCCGACAGCCTGCTGGTGGTCGAGGTCCGGACGCCGACGGGGCACTCCTCGAGCTACCCGCCGCACAAACACGATCGGCTCGAGCCGCCCGAGGAGACGCTGCTGGAGGAGACCTACTACCACCGCCTCGACCCGCCGCAAGGGTTCGTCTTCCAGCGCGTGTACACCGACGCGCGCGACATCGACGAATCGCACGCGGTCGAGGACCGTGACACGGTGGTGGTGCCGCGCGGCTACCATCCCGTCGTGGTGCCTTGGGGCTACCGGAGCTACTACCTGAACGTGATGGCGGGTCCCCAGCGCGCATGGCACTTCAAGAACGACCCGGCGCACGAGTGGATCATCAAGAAGTGATGAAGAGGAAGAGGAACATGAGTCAGCCCGCAGAGCGTTTCGTTCCCCAGGATCAACCAAGGTCGATCGGCCATTTCATCGGAGGCCAGCTCCGGCCTGGCCAGAGCGGCCGCGCCTCCGACGTGTTCAATCCCGCCACCGGCGCAGTCACCGGCCGGGTCGCGCTCGCGAGCGCGGCCGAGGTGGACGCCGCGGTCGCCGCCGCGCAGAAGGCGTTCCGGCCCTGGGCCGAAACGTCGCCGCTCAAGCGCGCGCGCGTAATGTTCAAGTTCAAGGAGCTGATCGAGCGCGACCTCGATCGGCTGGCGGCGATCATCACCTCCGAGCACGGCAAGGTGCTCTCCGACGCCAAGGGCGAGGTCCAGCGCGGCCTCGAGGTCGTCGAGTTCGCGACGGCCATCCCCGAGCTCCTCAAGGGGGACTACACCGAGCAGGTCGCCGCCGGCATCGATGCCTGGAGCGTGCGCCAGCCCCTGGGCGTCTGCGCCGGGATCACGCCCTTCAACTTTCCGGCGATGGTGCCGATGTGGATGTTCCCGATGGCCATCGCCTGCGGGAACACGTTCATCCTCAAACCCTCCGAACGCGACCCGTCCACGTCGCTGCGTCTCGCGGAGCTGCTCAAGGAGGCCGGCCTTCCCGACGGCGTCTTCAACGTCGTGCACGGCGACAAGGTGGCGGTGGATGCGATCCTCAGCCATCCGAACGTCTCGGCGGTGAGCTTCGTCGGCTCCACGCCCATCGCGCGGTACATCTATGCGACGGGGACCGCGCAGGGAAAGCGCGTCCAGGCGCTGGGCGGCGCCAAGAACCACGCGGTCGTGATGCCCGACGCCGACCTCGACAACGCCGCGGACGCGCTGATGGGTGCGGCCTACGGCTCCGCCGGCGAACGGTGCATGGCGATCTCGGCGGTCGTGGCGGTGGGCGAGGCAGGCGACAAGCTCGTCGAGCGCCTCATCCCCAAGGTGAAGGCGCTCAAGGTGCGGGACGGCTGCGACCCGGCGGCCGAGATGGGCCCGGTGGTGACCGGGCAGCACCGCGAGAAGATCCTCGGTTACATCGACGACGGCGTGAAGTCGGGCGCGAAGCTCGTGGTGGACGGCCGCGGGCTCTCCGTCCCCGGCCGCGAGAGGGGCTTCTTCCTCGGCGGCTCGCTGTTCGACAAGGTGTCGCCCGAGATGCGCATCTACAAGGAGGAGATCTTCGGCCCCGTGCTCGTGGTCGTGCGCGCCCCGGACTTCGCGACGGCGCTCGACCTCGTGAACAGGCACGAGTACGGCAACGGGACCGCCATCTTCACCCGCGACGGCGCCACGGCCCGGGAGTTCGCGCACCGGGTGCAGGTCGGCATGGTGGGCGTGAACGTGCCCATCCCCGTGCCCATGGCCTTCCATAGCTTCGGCGGCTGGAAGCAGAGCCTCTTCGGCGACCACCACGCTCACGGCCCCGAGGCCGTGCGCTTCTACACACGGGCGAAAGCGATCACGCAACGGTGGCCGACCACGCCGGTGGGACCGGCGTTCTCGATGCCGACGTTGAGCTGAACGGCGACCTACGCGCGAGGTCGACCTTCGACGCCCGAGGTTTGCGGCGGCTTGCGCCAGACCGACGCCTTCTTCGCCCAGGAGCTGTCCTGATACCTCTGCGCGAAGGCCTGCGCGGTCTGCTCCAGGGCGGAGGGATCGTTCGTCGCCTTGTAGCGCGCCACGCCCGCCCAGTAGAGCGCCTCCGGCGCTGCGTCGCTGCCGGGAAAGCGCTCGACCACCTCGCGGAAGCGGCGTTCGGCCTCGCCGAACTGCTGGCGCGCGAATGCCGAGTGGGCGAGTCCGAGCGCGAGCTGCGCCAGGAAATCGTCGGCCGGAAGGAAGCCCTCGATGCGGTGGCGCTCGGTGCCCGAAGGGTCGAGGATCACGATCGTCGGCGTCCACTGCACCCCGTAGCGTTCGCCGAAGCGCCGCCACTCGTCGGGCTGCTCACGCACGTTGATCCGCGCCGCGAGGAAGTTCTCCGTCACGAAGCGGTCGACTCGCTGGTCGGGATAGACCTCGGCATCCAGCCGAGCGCAGCCCCCTCAGGTCGGTGCGGCGCTGAAGTCGAGCAGGACGTTCCTTCCCTGCGCCTTGGCCTCGGAGAGCACCGCATCCACGTCCCGCCGCCATGCGATCGCCATCGTCGCCTCCTGAACCGCTCCGGCATCCTAGGGTCGAGCCCCGGTGCGTCAATCCGTAGTGTTACGCACCTCGCACCGGCTCTGGTACGCTCGCCCCCCCCCCAAGGAGTTCATGATGGTCGAGAGCAGTGCGGCTGGTCTACTGCGATACGGCATGGTGGGCGGCGGTCAGGGCGCCTTCATCGGCGATGTCCACCGTCGGGCGATCGCGCTCGACGGCTCGGCAACCCTGGCGGCAGGCTGCTTCTCGCGGAATTACGAGAATACGCTCGCTACCGGCCGCGCCCTCGGGCTCGACGCGTCCCGCCTCTATCGCTCCTTCGAGGAGCTGGCCGAAGCGGAAGCGGCCCGCCGGGACGGGATCGACTTCGCGGTGATCGTCACCCCCAACGGCTCGCACTTCGCCGCGGCCAGGGCGTTCCTCTCGCGCGGCATCCACGTCGCCTGCGACAAACCGCTCACCCTCGAGGTGGCCGAGGCGGAGGAGCTGGCTGCGCTCGCGCGACGGAAAAACCTGCTCTTCTGCGTGACGTACACGTACACGGGTTATCCGGCGGTGAAGCATGCGCGGGAGATGATCGCCCGCGGCGACCTCGGCGAGCTCCGGTTCGTGAACGCCGAGTATGCGCAGGAGTGGCTCGCCACTCCCCTCGAGCGCGATGGCCTCCACAAGCAGGCGGCCTGGCGGGGCGACCCGAAGGTGACGGGGAAGTCACTCTGCGTCGGCGACATCGGCACCCATGTCGAGAACATGGTGCGAACCCTCACCGGGCTCCGGATCTCGAGGCTGTGCGCCCGCCTCGACACGCTGGTCCCCGGGCGGACCCTCGACGACAACGCTTCCATCCTCGTCGACTTCGAGGGCGGAGCGCGGGGCCTCTACTGGGCATCTCAGGTGGCGATCGGCCATGACAACGCCCTCAGGGTCCGGGTGGTCGGCTCGAAGGGAGCGATCGCCTGGGCGCAGGAGGATCCCAACCACCTCGCCTTCTCGCAGCTGGGCAAGCCGTCGGAGCTCCTTTCGCGCGGGCGCGATGGCTTCTACCCGCGGGCACAGGCCTACTCGCGCATTCCAGCGGGCCACCCCGAGGGCTATTTCGAGGCCTTCGCCAACATCTACAAGACGTTCGCCGCGGCCCTGGCCAAGAAGAAGGCCGGCGGCGACCTCTCGACGGCGGACCTGGATTTCCCCGGCGTGGAGGACGGGATCTCTGGAGTACGCTTCATCGACCGGTGCGTGGAGAGCTCCAGGAAGGGCCCCGCCTGGGTGGAGTTCTGAAAGGAGACGTCGACATGGCTCGTCCGATCACGCTGTTCTCCGGCCAGTGGGCCGACCTGCCCTTCGCGGTGCTCTGTCAAAAAGCGAGGGCGTTCGGGTTCGACGGGATCGAGCTCGCCTGTCAAGGCGAGCAGATGGATGCCCGCCGGGCGGCGACCGATCCCGGGTACGTGGAGCAAAGGAAGAGCGTCCTCCGCGAGCACAGACTCCAACTCTTCGCGCTCGGCGGGCACATCGCGGGCCAATGCGTGGGCGACCACTGGGATCCCCGCCTCGACGCGTTCGTGCCGCCCGATGCGAAGGGCAACCCGGAGAAGATCCGGGCCTGGGCGATCCAGGAGATGAAGCACATCGCGCGGGCGGCGAAAGCGATGGGCGTGAGCGTGGTGACCGGCTTCATGGGCTCGCCCGCCTGGCGCTACTGGTACGCCTGGCCGCCGACGAGCGAGCAGATGATCGACGACGCGTTCCAGGAGATCGCTCGCCTCTGGACGCCGATCTTCGACGAGTTCGACGCCTGCGGCGTCCGCTTCGCTCTCGAAGTCCACCCCACGGAGATCGCCTTCGACTTCTACACGGCGGAGCGGCTGCTCGCCGCCTTCCGCCACCGCCCTACCCTCGGCTTCAACTTCGACCCGAGCCACCTGCAATGGCAGGGCATGAAGCCGCATCTCTTCGTCCGCGATTTCGCGAAGCGGATCTTCCACGTGCACATGAAGGACTGCGCCGTCCGCCTCGACGGGCGCTCCGGCATCCTCGGCTCGCACCTGCCGTTCGGCGACCCGCGCCGCGGTTGGGACTTCCGCTCGCTCGGGCACGGCGACGTGGACTTCGACGAGATCATCCGCGCGCTGAACGCGGCCGGCTACCAGGGGCCGCTCTCCGTCGAGTGGGAGGACTCGGGCATGGATCGCGAGGCCGGGGCCAGGGAATCCCTGGAGTTCGTGCGCCGCATCGACTTCGCTCCCTCTTCGGTCGCCTTCGACGCGCCGATGAAGAAGTGATTTCGGGGAGATGAAGAAGTGATTTCGGGGACACCATACGCAACTCATGCCAAGGCGTCCGGAGGCATTGGCATGAAGTTGCGTATGGTGTCCCCGAGACTTGAGACTTAGAACACCGCCTGCGGCACGTAGTACGACTTGGCGTTCTCGCGGGTGATCAGCTCGCTCCCGAGAATGACGCGGAGGGGCAGTTTCTTCTGGTAGAAGCCCTCGAAGACGCGCCCGCGCAGGCCCACGACGGCCATCGACACGGCGGAGGCGCAGACGTCCGGCGGGTAGGTGGCGTTCGCGCGGACGAGCGGGTCGCCGTCCATGATGAGCTTCACCACTTCCTTCTTGGCCGCTCCACCGAACATGACCTTGATTTCCTTGCGGCCGGACTCCTTGTACGCCTGGAGTGCGCCCTCGAGCATGTCGTCATCCGCGGTGTAGACCGCATCGATGTTCTTGTACTTCGCGAGGTAGTTCTCCATCACCGCGAGGGCCTTCTCCTTGTTCCAGTTGCCGGGCTGCGAATCGAGCACCTTGATGCCTGGGTACTTCGCCGCCACGTCCTTCGCGGTCTTGGTGCGCAGGTCGCTGATCACGCTCGGCACGCCCTCGATGAGGACGATGTTGCCCTTGTATCCCAGGTCCTTGGCGATCCACTCCATGGCCTGGCGGGCGTACGACTCGTCATCGTTGGAGAGGTAGACGTCGTAGACAGGCTTGGTGACCCCGCGATCCAGGACCACGACGTACACGCCCTTTCCATAGGCCTTCTCGACCACGGGCGTGAGCGGGGCAGACTCGAAGGGGAAGACCACGATCCCGTTGACGCCCTGCACCAGCATGTCCTCGACGTCCGCGACTTGCTTGGTCACGTCGCCCGAGGTCTTGAAGACGAACTCGACGTTCGGGTCCTTCTTCTTCCAGTCGTCCATCGACTTCTTCGCCCACCAGTTCGCGCCGCCCATCCAGCCGTGGTCCGCCGTCGGCATGGTGACGCCGATCTTGATCTTCTTCGTGGCCGCGGTCTGCCCGGAGGCCTTGCCCCCGAACACCGCCAGCGCTGCGACAAACACCGCCGTTACCAGCTTCTTCATGGTTGCCTCCGTGGAAGTACTCCTACTGCCGTTGCCGCTGGATGAACACCGCCCCGATGATCACAAGGCCTTTGACCGTCCCTTGCAGGTAGGGGGAGATGCCCACCATGTTGAGCATGTTGTTGATGACGCCCAGGGTGATCGCGCCGACCACCGTACCCCAGACGGTGCCTCGCCCGCCGGACATGGACGTGCCGCCGATGATGACCGCGGCGATCGCATCCAGCTCGTAGTTGACGCCGAGCGTGGAAGAGCCGACCGAGTTGAAGCGCATGGCGATCAGGACCGCCGAGACGCCGACCATGACGCCGGTGACCGTATATGCGGCGAGGCGCGTCGTGTCGACGTTGATGGCGGAGTACCGCGCGACCCGTGAATTCGAGCCCACGGCGCGGGTGTAGCGTCCGTACCTCGTCCTCTTGAACACGAACGCGAGAATCGCCGCCAGGCCGAGCAGGATCAACGCCGGCAGCGGGACGCCCAGGGGCGCGGCGGATCCCAGCTCGCCGAACAAGGACGAGGCGGAGCGGAACTCGCCCGCGTTCGCCATGTAGAGCGAGAGGGAGCGGAACAATGCCATGGTCCCCAGGGTGACGATGAAAGGAGCGATCCGTCCCTTCGTCACCAGCAATCCATTCGCCAGGCCACAGGCGAGCCCGGCGAGGACGGCGCACGCAGTCGCCCCCGCGACCGCCGTCCCCTGGGCCAGGCCCGCGTCGGACGCAGCGTTCAGCGTGATCATGGCAAGGGAGCCGACGAAAGCGGCCATCGAGCCGACGGAGAGGTCGATTCCGCCGGACACGATGACGAAGGTCATGCCGAGCGCGATGATCCCGGTGTACGAGACCTGCCGGATGATGTTGAGCAGGTTCTGCCACTGCAGGAAGAAGGGGCTCAGCAGGGCGGACACGATGGACAGGATCGCCAGCGCGGCGAACGCGGCGTAGCGCTCCTTCTCCACGCGTTGCAAGAAGGCCAGGGTCGCGCTCATGCGTTCGCGCCCGCTTGGAGGCCCGTGGCCAGGTACATGATCTCGCGCTCCTGCACCGCCTCACCCTCGAGCTCGCCGACGATGCGCCCTTCGCGCATGACCAGCACGCGGTCGCACATCCCGATGATTTCTTCCAACTCGCTCGAGATCAGGATGAGGGCGGTTCCTTTCGCGGCCAGCTCCGCCAGGAAAAGGTAGATCTCCTGTTTCGCGGCCACGTCCACGCCGCGCGTCGGCTCGTCGACGATCACCACGCGGGGTGCGGGGTCGAGCGTCTTCGCCAACGACACCTTCTGCTGGTTCCCGCCAGACAGCGACTCGAGCGGGGCGTCCAGATCGGCTGCTTTGATGCCGAAGCGCTGGCGCCAGGTCCGCGCTTTCGCGCTCTCCTTTTCGTGGTCGACGACGAAAGCGAAGGACATGTAGTCCCTGAGGGAAACGAGCGTCATGTTCTCTGCAATGCCGAAGCCGGTGAGGATGCCCGATCCCTGGCGGTCTTCCGAGAGGTAGCCGAAACCCCCGCGAACGGCCTGTCCTGCGTTCTTTGCCTTGGCATCCTGGCCGCCCACGCGCACGACGCCCGTTGAAGGCCGCAATCCCATCAGCGCCTCGGCAGTCTCCGTCCGTCCCGCTCCGACGAGACCGGCGAAGCCCAGGATCTCGCCCTCCCTCACCGTGAAGGAGACGTCGGCGAACGTGCCCGGCGAGCTCAGCCCGCGCACCTCCAGGACCACCGCGCCCGCCGCCTTCCTCTTCGCCGGAAAGATCTCTCGAAGCTCGCGGCCGACCATGGAGCGCGCCATCTCGGCCGGCTCGATCTCGGCGATGGGCGCTTCGCGGACCAGCTCGCCGTCCTTGAGCACGATCACCCGGTCGCAGATGGCCTTCACCTCCGCGAGCTTGTGCGAGACGTAGACCAGTGCCATGCCGCGCGCCTTGAGCGATCGCATCAGCGCGAAGAGCCGGTCGATTTCCCGCCGGGTGAGCATGGTGGTCGGTTCGTCCAGGATGAGCAGGCGGGCGTCGAAGGCCAGCGCCTTGCACACCTCCACGAGCTGCTTCTGGGCCGCGCTCAGACCGCCGATCCGATCCTCGGGCGACACGTTCGCTCCGAGCTCTGCGAGCAGCTCCGCGGTCCGGGCGCGCATCCTGGCGCGGTCGAGCAGCCAGCGAAACTTGAGCAGCTCGGCTCCCAGGAAGACGTTCTCTTCCACGCTCAGGTCCGCGGCGAGGTTGAATTCCTGGGGGACGATGCTCACGCCGGCGCGCCGGGCATCGGAAGGAGAATCGAAGGCGACCGGTCGGCCTTCGAGCTCGAGCGTGCCAGAGGTCGGCTCGTAGATGCCCGACAGGATCTTCATGAACGTCGACTTCCCGGCGCCGTTCTCCCCGATCAGGCCGAGGATCTCCCCACGGCGGATCTCCACATCGGCGTCGCGGAGCACCGCGTGGCCGGCGAACTCCTTTCGCAGCCGGCGAACCCGGAAGAGCGGATCGGTCATGGACGGCTCGTGATACGACCATGCCGTTCGCGTGTCAAAACGCGCGGCCCGACTCCACCTGGAGGGTCGTCAGCGTTGCGTCGTGTTCATTCCGCCGCGAACCCGGAAAAGGAAGATGCCCCTGCTCTGGCGAACGGCGGGAAGCTCCGCGCCGAGCGCAGAGAGCGGAACGGCGCGGCCTGAGCACATCTGTGGCCGCTCCAGCGCAGCGGCGGCGTCGGCAGCGCCAGGATCGTTGACCAGCGCCCAGCGGGTGCGGGTCCGCTCGAGGAAATGCGCCCGCGCGGCGGGATCGGCGCTGCAGAGCCCTTCGTCCAGATCGCGCCAGGAGAGCGGGTAGCTGGCGCCGAGGTAGACGTTGAACAGGTACCGCCGCTCGCCGTAAGGCAGTAGGGCTGCGGTGCTTCCAAGCGGCAACACCCAGTGCTCCCAGTTGGCGATGTTCGCGTGCTCGGCGGGGATGATCACTCCGTCTTCCGGGGGAATGGCCTCTTCGACCTGCCGGAGCGCGCGGAGATCCTCGATGCCGATCGCGGTCCAGAAACCGCGGTGTTGCAGAGGGCGATGAAGATTCAGGCGGGCAACCATCGGCAGCGCAAGCCAGATCAGAAGGCCGCCGGCCGCGAGGGCCGGCGCGCTGCGCCCGCGCGTTTCCGGGCACGCGGACCGGGGCTGCCATGGTTCCCCCAGCACCAGCGCGGCTGCCGCGAACGGAAGCCAGAGCAGGGCGAGAGACACGGGGAATCCTGATCCTGCGAGGTAGCCGGCGAGGAGGATGGATTCATGGCGCTGATCGTTGAGCGCGTCCGCCAGACGGGCGGCGA
>DATBZA010000065.1:0-28329 GCA_036513415.1 Myxococcales bacterium
GGATTCCGTCCGCGCGCACCTCGTACGTCTCGGGATCGACCTCCATCGCGGGCAGCGCGTCGTTGAGCTTCATGTCGCGCTTGCCGAGCCCCCTGCAGCCGCGCACAGCGACGATCTGCTTGCGCAGGCCGAGCGGCGCCACGGTCCCCTCCGCGAGGGCACGCCGGGACACGAACGCGAGGCTGACTGGCCCCGGCGCCCGCGCCCCGAACATCGGCCGCATGAGCAGCGGCTGCGGCGTGGGAATCGAGGCGCCCGCGTCGCCCATCTGCGCCCAGGCGATGAACCCGCCCTTGATCACCAGCTCCGGCCGGATGCCGAAGAACCCCGGCTTCCACAGCACCAGGTCCGCCAGTTTCCCCGCCTCCACCGAGCCGACGACGTCGCCGAAGCCGTGCGCGATGGCCGGGTTGATGGTGTACTTCGCCACGTACCTGCGAATCCTCGAGTTGTCGTTCTCTCCGCGCTCCTCTGGAAGCCGCCCGCGCTGCTCGCGCATCTTGTGCGCCGTCTGCCAGGTGCGCGTGATCACCTCGCCCACCCGCCCCATCGCCTGGCTGTCGCTGGACATCATGCTGATCGCGCCCAGGTCGTGGAGGATGTCCTCCGCCGCGATGGTTTCGCCGCGGATCCGGCTCTCCGCGAACGCCACGTCCTCGACGATCTCGCGGTCGAGGTGGTGGCAGACCATCAGCATGTCCAGGTGCTCGTCGAGCGTGTTGACGGTGAAGGGGCGCGTCGGATTGGTGGAGGAGGGCAGGACTGATGCGACTCCGCAGACGCGCAGGATGTCCGGAGCATGCCCGCCACCTGCTCCTTCGGAGTGGTAGGTGTGGATGGTGCGGCCCTTGAAGGCGGCGATCGAGTCGTCGACGAATCCCGACTCGTTCAGCGTGTCCGTATGGATGGTGACCTGCACGTCCTCGCCCTCCGCGGCCGACAAGCAGCAGTCGATCGCGGCGGGCGTCGTGCCCCAGTCCTCGTGCAGCTTCAGCCCGATGGCGCCGGCACGGATCTGGTCGAGCAGCCCTTCCGGCCGGGAGGTGTTGCCCTTGCCGGTGAAGCCGACGTTGAGCGGGAGATCGTCGACGGCCTGCAGCATGCGGGCAAGGTTCCAGACGCCCGGAGTGCAGGTGGTCGCGTTGGTGCCGGTGGCGGGGCCGGTCCCGCCGCCGACCCAGGAAGTGATTCCGCTGGCGATGGCCTCGGGCGCCTGCTGCGGGCTGATGAAGTGGATGTGCGTGTCGATTCCGCCCGCCGTCAGGATCAGGCCCTCTCCGGCGATCGCCTCGGTGGTGACCCCCACCACCAGCCCCGGCGTCACGCCCGCCATGGTGTCGGGGTTTCCCGCCTTGCCGATCCCGGCGATGCGTCCGTGCTTGATGCCGACGTCCGCTTTGTAGATCCCGGTCCAGTCCAGGATGAGCGCGTTGGTGATCACGCAGTCCAGCGCCTGGGCGTCGGTGGCGCCGGCCTTCTGTCCCTGGCCGTCGCGCAGCACCTTGCCGCCGCCGAACTTGCACTCGTCGCCGTAGGAGGTGAGGTCCCGCTCCACCTGCGCGATCAGCGCAGTGTCCCCCAGCCGCACGCGGTCGCCGGTGGTGGGGCCGTAGAGGTCCGCATAGTGGCGGCGATCGATGCGCCGGCTCATGACCTTGCTCCGGCGCCGGCGAAGGGGACGAGCTGCACCGTCTTGCTCTCCCCCGGCTCGAAGCGGACCGCGGTGCCGGCGGGAATGTCGAGGTGCTTTCCCTGGGCGCGGCCGCGGTCGAAAGCGAGCGCGCGGTTCGTCTCCGAGAAAGGATAGTGGCTGCCGACCTGGATCGGACGGTCGCCGCGGTTCACGACAGCAAGCGCGACGCTCTCGCGTCCGGCGTTCAGCACGATCTCGCCTTCGGCCGCGAGGACCTCGCCGGGAACCGGCTCGAAAGCCGCCGGGCCGGGCGCGGAAGCAGCGGGCGCCGGCAGGAAGCTGCCGTGCAGCGCGATGGAGAGATCGCCCTGCTCGAGCGCGATGGGATGGTGCACCGTGACCAGCTTGGTCCCGTCCGGGAAGGTGCCTTCCACCTGCACTTCCGCGATCAGCTCGGGCACGCCGGACAGCACTTGCGCCCGCCCCAGCATCCGCCGCCCCAGGTCCATCAGCTCCGCCACGCTGCGCCCGTCCCTGATGAACTCGAGGAGCTGGGTGGCGATGAGCGCGATCGCCTCCGGGTGGTTGAGGCGCAGCCCGCGCGCGAGGCGCTTCTGGGCCAGGAACCCGGCTCCGTGCAGCACCAGCTTGTCGAGATCACGCGGCGTGAGGTGCATGGGTCACCCTTTCACGAGCGGCGCGCCAGGGGTCGTCCCCGAGCAGCGCGGGAATCACGGCCAGGCGGTCGCGGAGCGTACCGACCAGCTCCTCGACCGAAGCCGCGGCGAAGCGAACGACCAGCGCGTCCGCGCCGAGGGCGCTGCCGGATTCGAGCAGCCGCGCTCGCGTGCGCACCGGCCCCCCATCGACCTGTGCCCGCAGGGCCACGCGGGCGGACGCGAACATCGGACCGGCCAGAAGCACAGTGGCCAGCGCCTCGAACCGGCCCAGGCGGCCGCCCAGGGCGCCATGCGCCGCGTCGAGCAGCCACGATTCGTCGAGCACCGTCCGGCCCTGCTGGCGGAGCGCAAGGCCGAGCGAGCAGCGGTCGAAGGCCCACCGCTCGCCGCGCGCGCTGCGGCCGGCGGAGAGGACGTCCCAGAGCAAGACGGAGGCGCCCGCGGCCAGATCGAGCTCGGTCCGCTGCCGGAAGCGCGCCCCCGCGAAGCAGGCCGTCGGATCCGGAGCGAGCACCAGCGCTCCGCCCTCTGCGACGTCGGCGATCGTCTCGCTCTCGCACCCCTGCGGCGATCGATAGATACGGGTGGCGCCTTGGGTGGAGACGAACGCCCGCGCGGCCCTGCCGACCGAGATCCGCAGCTGCACGCGATCGCCGTCCACGAATCCGCCGCCCAGGGTGCTGGTGTAGACCCAGGCGGCCTCGCCGTGGTTGCGCGGCGTGAGCAACCGCAGCGGGCTCTCCGCGTACGCGTCGCGCAGCACCGTCTGCGCGCCCGCACGCTCGAACGACAGTCGGCCCTGGGCGACGCGCTGCATCGGCGGCGTTCTACCGCGGTCCGGTCCCGCTGCGCTCGCGCCGGCCGCCGGGCCCATCGGATCAGACCGAGAGATGCTTGCGCACCTGCGCAGGGTCGAGCGTTTTCGCCTTGCCCCGCATCACGATCTCGCCCCGCGAGAGCACGACGCACTGCTCCGCCAGCTCCATCGCGAAATCGAGGTACTGCTCGACGAGCACCAGGGTGAGCCGCCGTTCGAGGAGCATGCGCAGGACGCGTCCGATCTCCTTGATGGTCGAGGGCTGGATCCCTTCCGTCGGCTCGTCGAGCAAGAGGACCCGCGGCCGGGAGACCAGCGCGCGAGCGATGGCGAGCTGCTGCTGCTGGCCGCCGGAGAGATCTCCGCCCCGGCGCTTCCCCATGGTGCGGAGGAGGGGAAAGAGATGCTCGAGCTCCTCGCGCGGCACCACCTCGCCCGCGGCCGCCGACTCCCCGACCAGAAGGTTCTCGGTCACCGTCAGCCGGGCGAAGATGTCCCGCCCCTGGGGCACGTAGGCGATTCCACGGCGAGCGCGCTCCCAGGCCGCGAGCGGCGTGACGTCCTCTCCGTTCAAGAGCACCGTGCCCGAGCGGACGGGCAGCTCGCCCATCAGGCAGCGCAAGAAGGTGGTCTTTCCCACGCCGTTCCGCCCGAGCACGGCCGTGCACGAGCCGGCGGGGATTTCCAGATCGATCCCGCGCAGCGTGTGGCTTCCGCCGTAGAAGTGGTTGAGTCCGTGGACGGTGAGCATCAGCGCCCCAGGTAGACCTCCACCACGCGCGGATCGTTGCGGACCGCATCGAGGCTCCCTTCGGCCAGGAGCCGCCCCTCGTGCAACACCGTCACCTTGCGGGCGATGCTCTCCACGAAGTGCATGTCGTGCTCGACCACCACCAGCGAATGCTTGCCGGCCAGCGACCGGAGCAGCTCGCCGGTGCGCGCGGTCTCCTCGTCGGTCATGCCCGCTACGGGCTCGTCGAGCAGCAGCAAGAGCGGGTCCTGCACCAGCAGCATTCCGATCTCCAGCCACTGCTTCTCTCCATGCGAGAGAAGATCCGCCTTCTCGTCCGCCTTGTGCCGCAGCCCGACCATCCCGAGCACCTCGTCGATCCGCTCTTCCTGGGCCGGCGTGCGGTGCGCCCGCAGCGTGGACGCCACCCGCTTGTCGGTCTTCAGCGCCACGTCCAGGTTCTCGAGCACCGTGTGGTGGCGGAAGACGGTGGGCTTCTGGAACTTGCGCCCGATCCCCGCGCGCGCGATCTCGGGTTCGGAGAGGCGGGTGAGATCGTTGGCGTTGCCGAAATGCGCCTCGCCGGAATCGGGCCGCGTCTTGCCCGTGATCACGTCCATCATGGTGGTCTTGCCCGCGCCGTTCGGGCCGATGATGCAGCGCAGCTCGCCGGGGTCGACGATCAGGCTCAGGCCGTCGAGCGCCTTGAAGCCGTCGAAGCTGACGGTCACCCCGTCCAGGTACAGCACCGGGCCGCGCGCGGTGTCGAGGTTCACTTCGCCTCCCGCCGGAAGAGGCCCAGCACGCCGTTCGGCAGCCAGCGAGTGACCACGATGAAGAGGAGACCGAGCGCGAACAGCCACGCTTCCGGGGCCGCCACGGTGAGCCAGCTCTTCGCGCCGGTGACCAGGGCGGCGCCGAGCACCGGGCCGAGCAGGGTGCCGCGGCCGCCCACCGCTACCCAGATGGCGATCTCCACCGAGTTCGCCGGCGACATCTCCGAAGGGTTGATGATCCCGACCTGGGGCACGTACAGCGCTCCGGCCATGCCGCAGATGGCCGCGGAGAGCGTCCAGACGAAGAGCTTGAAGCCCACCGGGTCGTAACCGCAGAAACGGACGCGATCCTCCGCGTCCCGGATGGCGGTGAGGACCCGCCCGAACTTCGACCGCACCAGCATCCGGCACCCGACCAGCGCCGCGAAGAGCAGGGTGACCGAGAGCGCGAAGAGGGCAGCGCGGGTGCGGGGGCTGGCGAGGGGGAACCCGAGGATGCGCTTGAAGTCGGTGAACCCGTTGTTTCCTCCGAATCCGGTCTGGTTGCGGAAGAACAGCAGCATGAAGGCGAAGGTGAGCGCCTGCGTGATGATGGAGAAGTAGACGCCCCGGATGCGCGACCGGAACGCGAACCAGCCGAAGACGAACGCGAGCAGGGCCGGTGCGAGCACGGCCAGGGCGGCCTGCTGCAAGAAGCGATCGGAGCCGGCCCAGTACCAGGGCAGCTCCTTCCAGTCGAGGAACACCATGAAGTCCGGCAGGGTGCTGCCGTAGACGCCGTCGGTGCCGATGGCCCGCATCAGGTACATGCCCATTGCGTAGCCGCCGAGGGCGAAAAAGAGCCCATGCCCGAGGCTGAGGATGCCGGCGTAGCCCCAGACCAGATCCATCGCCAGCGCGACGGTCGCGTAGCAAAGGATCTTCCCTCCGAGCGCGACCGCGTGGTCCGGGAGGTGAAAAGCGCTGGACGCGGGGACGGCCAGGTTCAGGAGCGGCACCAGGATGGCCAGCGCGGCGTAGCCGCCGAGGAGGATCGCCCAGGTCCGCCGCGGATAGAGCGCCCGCAGCCCGTGGCCGTCGAGCGGGCGCCCCGGCCAGGAAAGGCCCGCCCCGAGGCCGACGAGCCTTCGCGACAAGACGGTGCTCACTCGTCTGCCGCCCGGCCGCGCAGCGCGAACAACCCCTGGGGGCGGCGCTGGATGAAGAGGATGATGAAAGCGAGCACCACGATCTTCGCCAGCACCGCGCCGGCCACCGGCTCCAGCAGCTTGTTCGCCAGTCCGAGACCAAGCGCGGCGGTGATGGTGCCGGCGAGCTGTCCGACTCCCCCAAGCACCACCACCATGAACGAGTCCACGATGAACCCCTGTCCCATCTCGGGTCCGACGTTTCCGATCTGCGAGAGGGCGCAGCCGCCCAGGCCCGCGATCCCCGACCCGAGCGCGAACGCCACCAGGTCCACGCGGGGAGTCGGCACCCCCAGGCCCGCGGCCCGCTGCCGGTTCTGCGTCACCGCGCGCACCAAGAGGCCCAGGCGCGTGCCCGAGAGCAGCATCCAGACCATCAAGAGGACCAGCGAACCGAAGAGCAGGATGACGATGCGGTTCCAGGGCAGCACCAGCCCGGCGAGCACGGTGATGCCGCCGGACATCCAGCCCGGATTCGCCACCTCCACGTTCTGTGCGCCGAACACGCTGCGCACGCCCTGCATCAACAGCAGGCTGGCGCCGAACGTGGCGAGCAGCGTCTCCAGCGGGCGGCCGTAGAGCTTGCGCACCACGGTCACCTCCAGAAACGCACCGATCAG
The DNA here is from genome assembly GCA_036513415.1 of Myxococcales bacterium. GTDB lineage: Bacteria > Myxococcota > Myxococcia > Myxococcales > 40CM-4-68-19 > 40CM-4-68-19. The sequence goes on from DATBZA010000065.1 coordinate 6,444, forward strand.
GGCCGCCGCGATGAACGAGGCGGGGACCGCGACGGCGAGGTACCAGTCGAACCAACCCGGCGCCCAGCGGCGAAAGGCCAGCTGCACCACCCAGGTCGCGTAGGCGCCGACCATCAGCAGCTCGCCGTGCGCCATGTTGATGACGCCCATCAGGCCGAAGGTCACGGCAAGCCCCAGCGCGGCGAGCAGCAGGACGCTGCCGAGGCTGAGCCCGCTGAAGACCAGCCCGGCTGTGTCCGCCCGGCGCAACGATGCCTCGACGCCAAGGACCGCCCGCTGCAGCGCCGTCCGCACGGCGGGGTCGGTCTCGACCGCGAGCCGATCGTCGAGCAGCCTCTTGGTGCTTGCCCCAGGGACGCGCTCGAGCTGCGCGATGGCGGCGAGACGGCGGTTGCTCTCCGGAGCGGAGAGCGCCAGCATCCCTTGAGTAGTGAGGAGCGCTTCGCGAACCCGCGCATCGGACTCCCGCTGGAGCGCGGCCTCGACCGCCGGGAGCAGGTCGGTGTCGGGGGCTTGCAGCAGCGCCCGCGCGGCCTCGAGGCGCCGTTCCGGTTCGGGCGCGGACAACTCGAGGGCCAGGAGGGCGCGCTGCAGCGACCGCCGGAGGCGATTGTTGATGGTGACCTTTTCCAGATCGTCGGGGGCTGCGACGGATGCGCCCGTGAGCGCATCTCTGAACGCCCCATCTCGCTCGATCAGGACCGCCCCCTCCGGCGCTGCGTGGAGGCGGCCCTCCAGGAGCGCGCGCAGGACCCTGGCCGCGCCGGCATCGCCTGCGGCGACCAGCGCGGAGAGCGCCTCTTCACGCTCCGGCTGGCTGCCCCGGGCGATCTTGTCCAGCACGCCCGCATCGAGCGCCAGCGCGACCGTCAAGGCGGCCAGGACGCTCACCGTCACTCCTGGGCGCCCGCCCTAGCGTTCCGCCCGCTTCTCATTGCCGGCGATGAAGGGGCTCCACGGTTGTGCGCGGATCACGGTGCCCGTCTTCCACACCACGTCGAATTGCCCGTCCGCCTGCACCTCGCCGATGTAGACCGGCTTCCAGAGGTGGTGGTTCGTCTCGTCCATCTTCAGCGTGAGCCCCGAAGGTGCGGCGAAGGTCTGTCCGGCCATCGCCTTGCGCACGTCGTCGACCTTCGTGCTGCCCGCCTTCTGGACGGCCTGCGCCCACATGTGCATGCCGACGTAGGTCGCCTCCATCGGGTCGTTGGTGACTCGCGAGTCGCCGCCGGGGAGCTTGTTCTTCTTCACGTACGCCTTCCACATCTTGATGAACGCGGCGTTGTTCTTGTTCTTGAGCGACATGAAGTAGTTCCAGGCGGCGAGGTGGCCGACCAGCGGCTTGGCGTCGATTCCGCGCAGCTCCTCTTCACCCACGGAGAACGCGACCACCGGGATGTCCGTCGCTTTCAGGCCCTGGTTTCCCAGCTCCTTGTAGAAGGGCACGTTGGAGTCGCCGTTGATGGTGGAGACCACCGCGGTGTGACCGCCGGCCCCGAACGCTTTGATCTGCGCGACGATGGTCTGATAGTCGCTGTGACCGAAGGGCGTGTAGGTCTCCGCGATGTCCGATTCGGGGATGCCCTTCACCTTGAGGAACGCCCGCAGGATCTTGTTGGTCGTGCGCGGATAGACGTAGTCGGTGCCGAGCAGGAAGAAGCGCTTGGCGCCGCCGCCCTCCTTGGACATCAGGTATTCGACCGCCGGGATCGCCTGCTGGTTCGGCGCCGCGCCCGTGTAGAAGACGTTCTGCGAAAGCTCCTCGCCCTCGTACTGCACCGGATAGTAGAGCAGCCCGTTCAGCTCCTCGAAGACCGGGAGCACCGACTTGCGGGACACCGAGGTCCAGCAGCCGAACACCGCGGCCACCTTGTCCTGGGTCAGGAGTTGCCGCGCCTTCTCGGCGAACAGCGGCCAGTTCGAGGCCGGGTCGACGACCACCGGCTCCAGCTTCTTCCCCAGCACGCCGCCCTTGGCGTTGATCTCCTCGATGGTCATCAGGGCCACGTCCTTGAGCGACGTCTCGCTGATCGCCATCGTTCCGGACAGCGAGTGAAGGATACCGACCTTGATCGTCTCCGCCGCGCGCGCGGGGAGCGCGCCGGCGAGGGTGGCGCAGAGCAGGGCGAGCCAGAAGGCAGTGGGCTTGCGGATTTTGGGCATGATGGGTTTCTCCTCGGCCCGGTCGGACCTGCGCGGCTGTCAGTGCAAGTGCGAGACCAGCTTCCGCAGCGGCCCCTCGATCGAGGCTTCTCATAGGCGCCGCAACGCGCGCGCGACCGCGGTGCGTCCGACCAAACCGTCGGAACCGGCCCGGCACGACCACGGAAACGTAGGATCAGCGGCGGGCCCGGCAGCGGCGTCCGATGGAGGGCGAGGGGCACGCGATGGCGTGGCTGGCAACGAGTTCGTCGTTTTCGCCCGGTCGAGCGACGAATCCGTCAGTGACGAGCCATGCTACCGTCGGGCGTGGCCGCGGCCGAAAGCAACGCCGCCGGGGGAATCGTGCGCGCCGGGTATCTCTGCGGGGCGGCCTTCGTTGCGGCGTCGGCGATCCGCGGGTGCGTTCACGGGGAAGATTGGTGGGCGGACCTTCTCTGGACGGCGGTGTTCGGAGGAAGCGCCCTGGTGCTGCTCTGGGCGGTGGGGTCGTTGGGAATCCGGGTGCTGCTGCGCTCGAGTCTGCCGGGGGAGATCGCGCGGGGAAACGTCGCCGCCGGCGTGGCCGCGGGCGCTCATTACGCGGCGACCGGCCTGATCATCGCGCAATGCCTTTACGGCGACGATCTCGCGACGTTAGGGATCTCCATCGTGTTCTTCGTGATCGCGCAGGCGACGCTCCACCTCTTCGTCGTCTTCTTTCGCGCCCTCACCCTCTACGCCGAGGACCAGGAGATCATGGGCGAGAACGTGGCCGCCGCGGTCAGCTACGCAGGCGCGATGCTCGCCATCGCCCTCATCGTGGGCCACGCTGTAGAGGGCGACTTCGAGGGCTGGGGGGTTTCGCTCCGCTCCTACGCCGTCGCGCTCGGGTCGTTCGTGGTGCTCTACCCGGTCCGGCAGCTGGGGGTGCAGACGCTGATGCTCCGGCAGCCGTTCGCGCTGCGCGGCGGGGCGCTCGACCGGCTGGTGGCGCAGGAGCGCAATGTCGGCGTCAGCGCGGTCGAAGCGGTCTCGTACCTGGCCACCGCGGTGCTGCTCACGGGGATGGCATGATCGCCGCGGCGCAGGGTCCGGCATACGCCGCGTTCGCGGCGCGCCTGAGGGCCGGCGGGATCATCTCCGACCCGTGGCTCGAGGGAAGGCCACGGTTCCATCCCGAGCCGGTCCTGCTCAGCGCGGAAGAGCAGGGCGCTCTCTACTGCGCAGCCGAGGAGATGGCCAAGGCGTGGAACGAGCTTTGCGCGCTGTGTGCCGCCGATCCCGGGTTGGTCACCGGGTTCCTGGGCCTCACGGAGGTGCAGCAGGCACTCTGGTGGTCGTCCGCGCCGCACTGGCACGGGATTGCCCGGGCAGACGTGTTCCTCACCGAGGACGGACCTTTGGTCTGCGAGCTGAACTGCGATACCCCGAGCGGCGAAGCAGAGGCCGTGCTGCTCAACCGTACCGCGGCCATTCCCGGGCTCTCGGATCCGAACGCCGGCCTTCCCGGGCGTTTCTGCGCGATGATCGAAGCCGTCGGCCGTTCCGTCCGGCGAGCCGGACCCGAGCCGCTCTCGGTGGGGATCATCTATCCGACGGAGATGCCGGAGGACCTCTCGATGGTCCTCCTCTACCGCCAGTGGTTCGAGGAGCGCGGCTGGCGCGTCACGCTGGGCTCCCCGTTCAACCTCCGCCGTCTCGGTCCCCGCGCAGGGCTCTTCGACACGCCCTGCCAGGTGTTCCTGCGGCACTACAAGGCGGACTGGTGGACGGAGCGCAGGCCAGCGTGGGCCGACGAAGCGGAAGCTCCCGATCCCGAGCCGCTCTGCGGGCCGCTCGCGGTGATCCTCCGGAGCGCGCTCGCGGGGACGTGCGCGGTGGTGAACCCGTTCGGCGCGGTGGTCCCGCAAAACAAGCGCGCGATGGCGTTGATGTGGGAGCGCTCGGACCTGTTCTCCGAGCAGAGCCGGAGCGCCATCCGCCGCTACCTTCCCCAAACGTTGCGGCTCGAGTCGCTGGCGCGGCCGCGCCTCCTCGCGGAGCGCGAGGACTGGGTGCTGAAGTCGGATTACGGCTGCGAAGGCGACCAGGTCATAATCGGCGCGGAAACGGAGCCGGATGCCTGGGAGGCATGCGTCGGCGCGGCGCTCCCCGGCCGCTGGGTGGCGCAGCGGCATTTCCGCGCCTTGCGCGACCGCGATGGCGCCGCCGCGAACCACGGCGTCTACCTGGTGGCGGGGGAGGCGGCGGGCCTCTACACGCGCCTCTCCGTCGGCGGGACCGACCGGCACGCGCTCTCCGCCCCGGTGCTCGTCCGGGCCGAGGCGCGGCCATGACCGTCGCTCCTCCAGCGAGGCCATTTTCCCGCAAGGTGTACGTCGACGGCGAGGACCTGGTCGGGGCGCGCTGGTGGCAGGAGTCGCTGCGGCTGTCGGCAGATCCGATCAGCCGCCGGCGCGCGCTCCAGGCGCTGGCGGTGCTCGGAGGGTCCGCCGCCGTGTTCGGCCTGATCGCCGCATTTTCCGGCTCCGACGACCATGTAGACATCAGCATGGATTCCCTCGAGTTGCAGAAGCGCGAGGGTTGGAACGCCGGGCAGCAGGGCGCGGCGCTGCGCTTCCCCGGTTCGACCGGCGTCGACGCGGACGGGAGCCGCGGCTGGCGCGAGACGCTGCCGGCGCTCGCGACGGAGCTGGCTCCCGCGCAGTCTTCGCTCGCGCCGTTCTACGTGCCCACGCTGTTCCAGTCGCTCGAGGCCGAATCCGGCATGACCTTGCGCTCCGCGCTCACCCCGGTTGCGCCCGAGCCGGGCAACCGCGAATTCCTCCGCGGCCAGGCGATCCTTTCGCTCTTCAAGGCGGTGCAGATGCCGGCCGACACGGCCGTGATCCTGGATCTCGAGGGTCCGTCCTCCGTGGCCGCCGCCGCCGGCCTGGCCTCCGGATTCGAGCCGGTCTTCACCTTCGACAACTGGCCGCACCCGCTGGGAGTGGTTCCTTCGCACCTGACGCTCGGCTCCGCCGTCTACCACCGGCCCCTGTTCCTGCGCGCGCGCGCCGAGCGCTCCCCGACCGCCCCGCCGGTGTTCGTTCTCGACCGCAACCGCCTCGCCCGCTACGTCGACGAGGACGGCCAGTTCGACAACCGGTACGTGGCGAAGCTCCCCACCAGCGACAATCTCAAGTCCCTGGGAATCCGACATCTATTGTACGTGACGCCTTCGAAGGCGGACCTGCGCGAGCTCGACGACCTGAACGATGACTTCGTCGGATTCGCCAAGACGTCCATCGACGTGAAGGTGCTGCCCTTGACGGACCTCGACCCGGCACCCGCCGCGCCGACGGCTTCCACCTCGGCGCCTTCGACGGCGTACTACTACGGCGGCCATCCGCTCACGCATCTCTGGTTCTGGCACAGCTACGGCTGGTACACGCCTCCGACCGCTGCCCGGCTTCCCGCCCCAGCGCCCTCGCCGCCGCGCAACGTCTCGGGCGGCGCGGCCTACCGTCCGGCCTTGCGGCCGACGATCTTCTCCTCGCGCACGCTGGGCACCGGCAGCGGGGTCGGGAAACAGAAACCTTCCGGATTCGGCCGCGTGTCCGTGCGCGCCTCGAAGTCGACCGGAAACATCAGCGGCATCCGCTCCGGCCGGAGCGGATCGTTCGGGCGCTCCGGCAGCGGGTCAGGCGGCTGACATGTCCAAGACTTTCTTCGGCATCCAGGTGGTGGTGAAGAACTTCGTCAGCGATCCGCTGCGGCGGCAGCTCCACGAGATCATCGCCCGCTCCGACGCCGAGCAGTCGCTGACGGAGAAGCGGGCGTTCTGGAAGCGGGTCGCGGCGGTCCTGAACGAGGCGGTGCCCGTGTTCGAGCTCGGCTTCTGGGACCTGATCAGCGGCTCCGGCGCCGAGGAGGAGTTCGAGTCCTGGTCCAGCGAGATCGAAGGGAGCCTGGCCACCGAGAAGGAAGAGATGGGAACGGCCCCGGATGAGATCAGCCGGATCTCCGCCGAGAAGCGGTACATCGTCGTCACGCTGATCTTCCTGGTCGAGGGTGGCAGCAACAGCGACAGGACGCTCGCGGAACGATGCGACGTTCCGGAGTCCGAGTACTGGACCCGCCTCACTTTCGGCCGGCTCATCGCCACGATTCCATTGCTCAATTTCGCCAATGTCGAGGCGGACGCCGTCTACCTGGCCCCGGGGAGCGACGAGGACGGCCTCTCCATGGAAGACCTCCACGGCGGAGGATACGAGTACCTCAAGATGCTGCTCTGAGGCGCATCCGGCGCGGGCAGCACACGCGGGTTTTCGGCTGACGATCTCGTGCTTTGCGCCCGATGGAGCGACGAATTCGTCGGATATGCCTTGCCGAGCGCTCGCTGGACGCCCGAACACGGGGTACTTCGGCGATTCGGTTTGACAACGCACCGCATCAGGCGCTAGGGATCGGGGTCGATGAATCCGCAGCCCCCGCGCACCGCCGTTCTCTCCGCCGTCGCGCCGGAGCTTCGTTCTTCGCTTCTTCTTGGCGTCCTTGGACTGCTTCCGCTCATTAGCAGCGGGTGCGGGCCGCCGTCCTGACCGAGTAGAGTTTCCGGAAGGAACCTGGCCCCCGCACCCGAATCGGTGCGGGGGCTCTTTTTTTTCGCCCCGAGGTCCGCATGTCGTCCCAGCCCGCAGCCGTACAGCACCCGCCCAGTCCCCAAGCCGACACGGCCCAGAAGACCGGCGCCCAGATCGTCTGGGAAGTCCTCGTGCGCGAGGGCGTGGAGGTCGTGTTCGGCTATCCGGGCGGCGCGATCATGCCGGCGTACGACGCCATGCCCGCCTACCCGATCCAGCACGTGCTGGTGCGGCACGAGCAAGGGGCGGCGCACATGGCCGACGGGTACGCCCGCGCCTCCGGCAAGGTGGGGGTGGCCATCGCGACGTCGGGGCCGGGGGCGACGAACCTCGTCACCGGGATCGCGACGGCGATGATGGATTCCTCCCCGATCGTCTGCATCACCGGGCAGGTGCCGTCCAGCGCGCTGGGCAGCGATGCGTTCCAGGAGACCGACATCACCGGCATCACGCTACCGATCACCAAGCACAACTACCTGGTGACGCGCGCGGAGGACGTGGCGCCCGCGCTCCACGAGGCGTTCTTCATCGCCCGCTCCGGCCGGCCCGGTCCCGTCCTGGTCGACATCACCAAGGACGCCCAGCAGGGCCTGGCGCGCCTCGATGCGCGCCTGCCCTCGCGTCCGGCCAAGTACCGGCCGGTCCCCAGGCCCACGTCCGAGGCGATCGCGCGCGCGGCCCTGCTGATCGACGCGGCCGAACGCCCGCTGATCTTCGCGGGGCAGGGCGTGATCGCGTCTGGTGCGAGCGCGCTGGTGCGCGAGTTCGCGGAGAAGACGGGAGTCCCGGTGACCTCCACGCTGCTCGGCCTGGGCGGCTTTCCCGCCTCGCATCCGCTCAGCCTGGGGATGATGGGCATGCACGGGGAAGCCTGGGTCAACGCCTCCATCCAGGAATCTGACCTTTTGATCGCCCTGGGGATGCGGTTCGACGACCGGGTCACCGGCAAGCTGGCGACGTACGCGGTGCACGCGAAGAAGATCCACGCCGAGATCGACCCCAGCGAGATCAACAAGAACGTGCGGGTGGACGTCGCGCTGCCCGGGGACGTGCGGCGCACGCTGGAGGCGCTGGTTCCGGCCGTGCAGCCCCGTACGCGCAAGGCCTGGCTGGAGCGCATCGGCGCGCTCCGCGGCGAGGCTGGCCGCCGCGACGTGCAATCGATGCCCTCGGGCGGAAAGCTGCTCGCGCCTCACGTGCTGCACGATCTCTGGCGCCTCACCGAAGGCAAGGCGCTGGTGGTCACCGACGTCGGCCAGCACCAGATGTGGGAGGCGCAGTACTACAAGCACGATCGGCCGCGTTCGCTGATCACCTCCGGCGGCCTGGGAACGATGGGTTTCGCGCTCCCCGCCGCCATGGGCGCCCGTTTCGCCCGCCCGAACGACGAGATCTGGGTGGTGGCGGGCGACGGTGGCTTCCAGATGACCGCCTGCGAGCTGACCACCTGCGCGCAGGAAGGCATCAAGCTCAACATCGCCATCATCAACAACGGCTACCTGGGGATGGTGCGGCAGTGGCAGGAGTTCTTCTACAACCGCCGCTACGTCGCCACCCCGCTGCGCAGTCCCGACTTCGTCATGTTGGCGCAGGCGCACGGTCTGACCGGGCTGCGAGTCACGCGGCGCGAGGAGATCCCGGACGCGGTGGCGCGAGCGCGCGCCGAGCCCGGCTCGGTGGTGGTCGAGTTCCGGGTGGAGCAGGAAGACTCCGTGTACCCGATGGTGCCGGCCAACACCGACCTGCGGGACATGATCCGCCGGCCCGCCTTTGCCGAGGAGGACGACTAGCCATGGGCCACGAATCGGCCTTCTCCATTCCCGCCGGCCGCAAGATCGCGCAGACGCTGATCGCGTACGTCGAGGACCAGCCGGGCACCCTCAACCGCATCGTGTCGCTCTTCCGGCGCCGGGGCTTCAACATCGAGTCGCTCACCGTCGGACGCACCGAGCGGGAGGGCGTCTCCCGCATCACGGTGGTGGTGCGCGCCGACGACGACACCGCGCACCGGCTGGAAGCGAACCTCTACAAGCTCGTCAACGTCCTCTCGGTCGAGGACGTGACCCACACGCCCTCGGTCACCCGGGAGATGGCCTTCGTCAAGGTCCGGGCCGCTCCCGATCGGCGCGCGGAGCTGCTGCAGCTGGTCCAGACCTTCCGCGCGCGGGTGGTGGACCTGGGGCCGGAGTCCGTGATCGTCGAGACCACCGGCACCCAGGAGAAGCTCGACGGGCTGATCGAGATCCTCCGGCCATTCGGGATCATCGAGCTGGTGCGCACAGGTGCGGTGGCGATGCTGCGGGGGCCCGGAAACGGCGCGCAGGTCGAGGCATCCGAATCGGACGATGGAGTGGCAGCATGACCCTCAACCCAGAGGCAAAAGTGACGCGGATCGATGAAACCGAGGACCGGGTAATCGTCTTTGACACCACGCTGCGCGACGGAGAGCAGGCGCCGGGCGCCAGCATGAATCTTTCCCAGAAGCTGCAGGTGGCGCGGGCGCTCGCCTCGCTCGGCGTGGACGTCATGGAGGCGGGCTTTCCGGTCGCCTCGCCCGGGGACTTCCAGGCGGTCGAGGCCATCGCACGGCAGATCGACGGCCCGGTGATCTGCGCGCTGGCCCGCGCCAACCGGCCGGATATCGACGCGGCCCTCAAGGCGCTCGCCCCCGCGCCGCGCCGGCGGGTGCACGTCTTCCTCGCCACCAGCCCCATCCACCGCGAGTTCAAGCTGAAGATGACTCCGGCGGAGGTGGTGCGGGTGTCCTCCGGCGCCATCGAGTACGCGCGCGAGCGCTGCGAGGACGTGGAGTTCTCCGCCGAGGACGCGGCGCGCACCGAGCCCGACTTCCTCGTCGAGGTGGTGGAGCGCGCCATCGACGCCGGCGCGACCACCATCAACATTCCCGACACGGTGGGGTACGCGGTGCCGTCGCACTTCGCCGGCATCATCGAGAACCTGCGCGCCCGCGTGCGCGGCATCGAGCGGGTGGTGCTCAGCGTGCACTGCCACGACGACCTGGGGATGGCCGTGGCGAACAGCCTGGCGGCGCTGCAGGCCGGGGCCCGGCAGGTGGAGTGCACCATGAACGGCATCGGCGAGCGCGCGGGGAACTGCTCGCTGGAAGAGGTGGTGATGGCCCTGCGCACCCGCCACGACTTCTTCGGCCTGCGCACCGGCATCCGCACCCAGCAGCTCTGCTCCGCCAGCCGGGTGGTGGCTGGAGCGACCGGCTTCCACGTGGCGCGCAACAAGGCGGTGGTCGGCCAGAACGCGTTCGCGCATGAGTCCGGGATCCACCAGCACGGGATGATCAACCACGCCCAGACCTACGAGGTGATGCGTCCGGAGGACGTGGGGTTCAAGAGCACCAACCTGGTCCTGGGCAAGCACAGCGGCCGCCATGCGCTCACCGCGCGCCTCCGCGATCTGGGCTACCAGCTCGAGCCCGAGCAGATCGACCGGGTGTTCGAGGAGCTGAAGAAGCTCGCGGACAAGAAGAAGGAGATCTACGACGGCGACCTCGACGCGCTGCTGGTCGGCCTCTTCCAGAACGGCACGGCCCGCCGCTGGCAGCTCGCGAGCCTCAACGCGGTCAGCGGCACCGGGTCGCCTCCGACCGCCGCCGTTTCGCTCCTGGCCCGGGACGGCCGCAAGCTCGACGAGGCGGCCACCGGGGACGGCCCTGTCGACGCGGTGTTCAAGTGCATCGAGCGGATCACCGGCGTCAAGGCGCGCCTGCACGACTTCTACGTCGCCAGCGTGACCGCGGGCGAAGACGCGCAGGGCGAGGTGGTGGTGGTCGTAGAGCACGAAGGTCGCACCTACCGCGGCCGGGGCCTGAGCACCGACATCGTGCTGGCCAGCGCGGAGGCATACCTCGAGGTGGTGAACCGGATCGCCGCCGGCCGCCTCCAGCGCAAGACGCCTCCCGAGCCGGAGATGGTCTGTGGCGCAGTCTGAACCACGGACGCTGTTCGAGAAGATCTGGGACGCTCACCTGGTGGCGCCCGAGACCGCGGAGACGCCGGCGGTGCTGTACGTCGATCTGCACCTGGTGCACGAGGTCACCTCGCCGCAAGCCTTCGCGGTGCTGCGCGAGCGCGGGCTGCGCGTGCGCCGGCCGGACCTCACGGTCGCCACCATGGATCACTCCACGCCGACCACGCCGCGCCGCCCGGGCACGCGCCTGTTGGTGGAGGACCGCGAGTGCGCCGCCCAGCTCGCCGCGCTGGAGGAGAACTGCGCCCAGTTCGGCATCGAGCTGCACTCGCTCGCCAGCGAGCAGCAGGGAATCGTCCACGTGATCGGCCCCGAGATGGGGCTCACGCTGCCCGGGACCACCGTGGTCTGCGGCGACAGCCACACCAGCACCCACGGCGCGTTCGGCGCGTTTGCCTTCGGCATCGGCACCAGCGAGGTGGCGCACGTGCTCGCCACCCAGTGCCTGCTGCAGCGCCGCCCGCGCACGCTGCAAGTCCGCATCGAGGGCCAATTGCGGCCCGGGGTGTCGGCGAAGGACCTGATCCTGGCGGTGATCGCCCGCATCGGTATCGCGGGCGGGACCGGCCAGGTGATCGAGTACACCGGCAGCACGGTGCGCGCCCTCTCCATGGAGGAGCGGATGACCGTCTGCAACATGTCGATCGAGGCCGGGGCGCGCGCCGGGCTGATCGCGCCGGACGACACGACTTTCCGGTACCTCGAGGGCCGTCCGCGCGCGCCCAAAGGCGCGGAGTGGGAACGCTCGGTCGCGCGCTGGCGCACCCTGCAGACCGATGTGGGCGCCCGCTACGATCGCACGGTCGAGATCGACGCCGGCAGCCTCGAGCCGACCATCACGTTCGGAACCAACCCTTCCATGTCCGCCCCGATCGGCGGCGCGGTGCCGGATCCGGGGTCCCTCACCGACGCCGCCGATCGCGCGGCGCTCGACCGGGCCCTGCGGTACATGGGACTGCGTCCCGGCCAGCGGCTCCTGGGGCATCCGGTCGACGTGGTCTTCATTGGAAGCTGCACCAACGCGCGAATCGAGGACCTGCGCGCCGCCGCCTCCGTCCTTCGCGGGCGCCAGGTGGCCAGAGGCGTCCGGGTGCTGGTGGTGCCCGGCTCCCGCCAGGTGAAGCGGGCCGCCGAGGAGGAGGGGCTCGACCGCGTCTTCCGGGAGGCGGGCGCGGAATGGCGCGAACCGGGCTGCTCGATGTGCATCGCCATGAACGGCGATTCGCTGCGCCCGGGCCAGTCGGCGGTGAGCACCAGCAACCGCAACTTCGAGGGGCGTCAGGGCGCGGGCGGGCGCACGTTCCTGGCCAGTCCGCTGAGCGCGGCGGCGGCCGCCGTGGCGGGCGCCATCGCCGACCCGCGGGAGCTCTTGCAATGACCCTTGGAATGACCCTGCAGCCCTTCCACCGGCTGGAGTCGCGGACGGCGGTGATTCCCGGCCCGGACATCGACACCGACCAGATCATCCCCGCGCGCTATCTCAAGGGCACGACGCGCACCGGGTTGGGGCGCTACCTGTTCGCCGGCTGGCGCTACGACGAGAGCGGCCACCCGCGGCCTGATTTTCCGCTCTCGCGGCCGGAGGCGCGCGGCGCGAGGGTGCTGGTGGCGGGCCCGAACTTCGGCTGCGGGTCCTCCCGGGAGCACGCTCCCTGGGCGCTCCTGGACTACGGGTTCCGCGCGGTGATCAGCTCGTCGATCGCCGACATCTTCCGCGCCAACGCGCTCAAGAATGGCCTGCTACCGGTGATCGTGGACCGGGCCACGCACCAGGTCCTGCTGGCTTCTCCCGGGATGCGCGTGAGCATCGATCTCGAGGAGCGCACCCTCGCCTTCGGCGACGCGCGCGTCTCGTTCGACATCGACCCCTTCTCGCGCCGCTGCCTGCTGCAGGGAATGGACGAGCTGGGGTTCCTGCTCGCGCAGGAGCCCGCGATCGCCGCCTGGGAGGGCAAGGGGGACGGATGCGCGCCCTGATCGCAATCCTGCCCGGCGACGGCATCGGCCCCGAAGTGACGGCTGAGGCCGCCCGGGTCCTGGCGGAAGTGGGCAAGCTATACGGCCATTCGTTCGAGATGCGCGAGGCGCTGGTGGGCGGGACCGCCATCGATCGCAGCGGCGTCCCCTTGCCGGCGGACACGGTCGCGCTCTGCCGCGCGGCCGACGCCGTGCTGCTCGGCGCCGTGGGCGGACCGCGCTGGGGTCCGACCGCGCCCATCCGGCCGGAGCAGGGGCTCCTCGCGCTCCGCCGCGCGCTGGGCGTGTTCGCGAACCTGCGTCCGGCGGCCATGCATCCGCGGCTGGCTGGAGCCTCCCCGCTCAAGCCCGGGCTGCTGCGCGGCGTCGACCTGCTCGTCGTGCGCGAGCTGACGGGCGGGATCTACTTCGGCGAGAAGCGCCGCGAGGCGGACTGGGCGGAGGACCTCTGCGCCTACAGCGCGGACGAGATCGCGCGCGTGGTCCGGGTGGCGGCCAGGCTCGCGCAATCGCGCAGCGGCCGCCTCACCTCCGTCGACAAGGCCAACGTGATGGAGACGTCGCGGCTCTGGCGCGAGGTCGCCACCCGGGTCGTGCGCGACGACTTCCCGGACGTGCAACTCGATCACCAGCTGGTGGACTCCTGCGCGCTGCGCTTGCTGCAGAAGCCGGCGGAGTTCGACGTCATCGTCACCGAGAACCTGTTCGGCGACATCCTCACCGATCTCACCGCGGTGCTCGGCGGCTCGATCGGAATGTTGCCCTCGGCCTCGGTGGGCCTGGGCGGTCCCGGGTTGTACGAGCCGGTGCACGGCTCGGCGCCGGACATCGCCGGCAAGGGCGTCGCCAACCCGTATGGCGCGATCGGCAGCGTCGCGATGCTCCTGCGCCACTCGCTGCGGCTGGACACCGAAGCGCGCGCGGTCGAGGCGGCGATCGCGGCCGCGCTGGAATCCGGGGCGCTCCCCGCCGACGTGGCCGGGCCGGAAGAGCGCGCCTTCGGCACGGTCGAGGTCGGCGACACCGTTCTGCGCGCGCTCGCGCTGCACAAGGAGACCCGCTGATGCCGGACGATCCACGCTCGCGCAGCCGCGCCATCACCGAAGGGCCGGACCGGGCGCCGGCCCGGGCCATGCTGAAGGGCATCGGTTTCACCGACGCGGATCTCTCCCGTCCGATCGTCGGGGTGGCGACCACCTGGACGGAGACCATGCCCTGCAACTTCAACCTCCGCCGCCTGGCGGAGCGCGCAAAGGAGGGCATCCGCGCGGCCGGCGCGACGCCGATGGAGTTCAACACCATCGCGATCAGCGACGGCGTGACCATGGGCACCGAAGGAATGAAGGCCTCGCTGGTGAGCCGCGAGGTGATCGCCGACTCCATCGAGCTGGTCGGGCGGGGGCACCTCTTCGACGCGATGCTGGTCCTGGTCGCGTGCGACAAGACCATCCCCGGGGGCGCCATGGCGCTGCTGCGCCTCGACGTTCCCTCGCTCCTGCTCTACGGAGGCTCGATCGCGCCGGGCCGATTCGACGGCCGCGACGTCACCATCCAGGACGTCTTCGAGGCGGTTGGAGCTCACGCTGCCGGGAAGCTTCCGCTCGCGCGCCTGAAGGAGCTCGAGGACGTCGCCTGTCCCGGCAGCGGCGCCTGCGGCGGGCAGTACACGGCCAACACGATGGCGCTGGCGATGGAAGTGCTCGGCTTGTCCCCGCCGGGCTACGCCACCATCCCCGCCGAAGATCCGCGCAAGGACGAGGCGACGCGGGCGGCGGGGGCCCAGCTGGTGCGCCTCTTGCGCGAGAACCGGAAGCCCAGCGACGTCGTCGATCGGGTCTCGTTCGACAACGCGATCGCGGCGGTCGCGGCCACCGGCGGTTCCACCAACGCCGTGCTCCATCTGCTGGCGCTGGCGCGTGAAGCCGGCGTTCCGCTCACCATCGACGACTTCGACGCGGTCAGCCGCCGGACGCCGCTGATCGCCGATCTCAAGCCCGGCGGCCAGTACACCGCCGTGGACCTGGATCGGGCGGGGGGCGTCGCGCTCGTCATCCAGCGGCTGCTCGAGCAGGGCTGCCTGGACGGCAGGGCCCGCGCAGCCGACGGGAAGCCCTGGAAGGAGCATGCGGGGGACGCCACGGAGACACCGGGCCAGGAGGTGGTGCGCCCCGCGGGACGGCCCATCCGGACCACCGGAGGGCTGGTCATCCTCCGCGGCAACCTCGCGCCCGAGGGCTGCGTAGTGAAGATGACGGGCCACGAGCGCTCGTTCCACCGCGGGCCCGCACGCGTGTTCGATCGCGAGGAGGACGCCTTTTCCGCGGTCCGCGACCGGCGTATCCGCAAAGGCGACGTGGTGGTGATCCGATACGAAGGACCCCGGGGCGGACCCGGGATGCGCGAGATGCTGGGCGTCACCGCGGCGCTGGTGGGCGAGGGTCTCGGCGAGTCCGTTGCGCTCCTCACCGACGGCCGCTTCAGCGGCGCCACCCGCGGCCTGATGGTCGGCCACGTGGCGCCCGAGGCGGCGGTCGGGGGCCCGATCGCGGGGATCCGGGAAGGCGATCTGATCGTCGTCGACGTCGAGCAGCGCAAGCTGGAGGTGGAGCTCTCGCCCGCCGAGCTGGCCTCCCGCCTTCGCGGCTGGACGCCTCCCAGACCCCGCTACACCTCGGGCGTGTTCGCCAAGTACGCCGCCCTCGTTTCCTCGGCCGCCGAAGGCGCGGTCACGCAGGTTCCCGCAAGCAGCAGTCCCACACACGCAGAAGCGAAGGAAGTGAACGATGGCCACCATCTACACGGATAAGGATGCAACCCTCGACCTGGTCCGCGGCCGCAAGGTCGCGGTGATCGGCTACGGCAGCCAGGGACACGCCCACGCGCTCAACCTGAAGGACTCCGGCGTGGATGTCCGCGTCGGCCTGCACGCGGCGAGCCAGTCGCGCCAGAAGGCGCAGGCGTCCGGCGTCCGCGTCCTCTCCGTCGCCGAGGCGGCTCGCGAGGCCGACCTGATCATGGTGCTGACGCCGGACGAGAAGCAGCGCAGGATCTACGAGGAGGAGATCGCGCCGAACCTCTCCGCCGGCAAGGCGCTGTTCTTCGCCCACGGGTTCAACATCCACTATGGGCAGATCAAGCCCCCGCCCGAGGTGGACGTGGTGCTGATCGCGCCCAAGGCCCCGGGCCACATGGTGCGCAGGCTGTACGAAGGAGGGCAGGGCACGCCCGCGCTGATCGCCGTCCACCAGGACGCCAGCGGCCAGGCGCATGCGCTGGGGCTCTCCTACGCCCGCGCTCTCGGCGCCACGCGGGCCGCGGTGCTGGAGACCACCTTCCGCGAGGAGACCGAAACCGACTTGTTCGGCGAGCAGACGGTGCTCTGCGGCGGCATCACCTCGCTGGTGGTGGCCGGGTACGACACGCTGGTGGAGGCCGGCTACCAGCCGGAGAGCGCGTACTTCGAGTGCCTGCACGAGCTGAAGCTGATCGTCGACATGATGTACGAGGGCGGCCTGGGCTGGATGCGGCATTCGATCAGCGACACCGCCGAGTACGGCGACTACACCCGCGGCCCGCGCGTGGTGACCGAGGAGACGCGCGCGCAGATGAAGAAGATCCTGCGCGAGATCCAGACCGGCCAGTTCGCGCGCGAGTGGATCCTCGAGAACCAGGCCGGACGCCCCGCGTTCGACAAGCTGCGCGCCGAGGGCAAGGCCCATCCCATCGAGGAAGTCGGCCGGCGGATGCGCGAGCTGATGAGCTGGCTGCGCGACGCCAAGAAGGACTCCAGCGAAGGCCCGCGCAAGCCTCGTCCGGCCGCGCAGGCTTGAGCACCGTGAAAACACTCAGCGAGCAGATGACGGCTGGAAGCGTGGCTCCCCCGCGCATGTGGCTGAACGGCAGGCTGGTTCCGCCTGCCGAAGCGCGGCTGGACTTCCTCACCCCCGCGCTCCACTACGGGATCGCGGCCTTCGAGGGAATCCGCTGCTACCGCACCGCGCGGGGGCCCGCGATCTTCCGCCTCCAGGACCACCTCGAGCGGCTGCTGCACTCCGCCCGCGTCCTCGGCTGGCGCGAGCTGCCCTTCGGCCTCGACGAGCTCGCTGACGGCTGCAAGCAGGTGGTGAGGGCGAGCGGATTCGAGGAATGCTACATCCGCCCGCTCATCTGGCTCAGCGACGGCGGCTGGAACCTGACGGTCGATGCCGGCAAGGCTTACGCCGGCATCGCCGTCTGGGAGTGGAAGGCGTACCTGGGCGCCGCCGCCCTCGAGCAGGGCGTGCGGGCGAACATCTCCACCTTCACCCGGCATCATCCCAACGTGATGATGACGAAGGCGAAGATCAGCGGGAACTACCCGAACTCGGTGCTGGCGAAGACCGAATCGCTGCGTCTCGGGTTCGACGAGGCGATCATGCTGGACGCGCAGGGCATGGTGGCCGAATGCACGGGCGAGAACATCTTCGTCGTGCGCCGGGGAAGGCTGGTCACGCCTCCGCCCGGAGCGATCCTCGAGGGGATCACCCGCGAATCGATCATGACGCTGGCGCGGGACCTCGGCTACGAGGTGGTCGAGCAGCCCATTTCGCGCGATCAGCTCTACATCGCCGACGAGGTGTTCGTGACCGGCACCGCGGCCGAGGTGATCGGCCTGCGCGAGGTCGACTTCCGCACCATCGGGTCCGGCCGTGGAGCGCCGGTCACGCGCGCGCTGCAGCAGGCCTATCACGCGGCCGTGCGCGGCGAGCATCCACGCTCGGACAGCTGGCTCGCGTCCGTGGCCTGAGCGCGGTTCCTCGCGACACGGGCCATGAGATGCGTGCTAGTTTCCGCCTCTTTCGCGGAGGTGATCTCATGCGTTTCGGGTTGCTGCTCCTGGTCCTGGCAGGCGCCTGCGCCACTGCCTCCTCATCCGTTCCGCCTTCCAGCGACGCTGCCGCGGCCGATGGCGGTACCGCGGCAGGAGCTCCGGCGCCTGCCCCGGTCGCCACTGCGGTGCTCGAGCCACGCAGCGGAAGCAACACCTCCGGCACCGCGCGCATCACCCCGACCGCGTCCGGGGTGGTGATGCTCATCGAGGTCCAGAACGCAGCTCCCGGCGAGCACGGGGTCCACGTCCACGAGACGGGCGACTGCAGCGACCCGGCAGCCGTGAGCGCCGGCGGTCACTTCAACCCGAAATCCGCCGCGCACCATGGCGGGCCAAGCACGCCGGTTCGTCACGGCGGCGACCTCGGGAACATGCAGGTCGACTCGAACGGCCGGGGCTTGCTGGTCGTCGCGGTCAGCGACCTCTCCATGGACAATGTGGTCGGCCGCTCCATCGTGGTCCATCAGACGGCGGACGATCTGAAGACGGACCCGGCGGGCAACTCGGGCGCGCGGGTCGCCTGCGGCGCGATCCAGGCGGAGTAGAAAAAAGGCGATTCCAGCGGGAACGGTGTCGCAGGCCGCACCGCTGGAACCGCCTCCCCGGACAAGTCGTCAGTGCAGGGCCGCGCCTCGCGCGCCGCCCTGCCGGCCCTCGGCAGTCCACGCCGCGATCCGCTTCTCCGGTACGTCGAGCGGCATCGCGCCTCCGCCCAGCACCTCGTCATGGAACCCGCGGATGTCGAACCGCGGCCCCAGCCCCTTCTTCGCGCGATCGCGCAGCAGGAGGGCTGCGAGACGCTGGCGGCGGGCATCGGCGTCGGGCGGCGCCGTGCGCTCGGCATTCCGGGGAGCTGCCTGGGCGAGGACGAGGGCGATCAGCAGCGACATTTCGGGCATGGTCGCGATACGCAGCGGGCCGGGGAGGAATTTCAGGCGGCCCCTCGCTCGTGCAGTAGCAGCCGGTTCCAGGCAGCGCCACCTTTGGGTGGTCCGCTGGCGGATGCATCCGGCGGAAATGTGAAACCTCATGGACGATTGGTCCATGGCTGAGCGCGTCAGGCGCAGACCTGACGCCGAAAGAGAGGCTTGAATGAACTGGAAGCTCATGACGGCGGCGGCGCTCGGCGTGGCGCTCTTCGCCGGGTCCTCCGCGCAGGCTGCTTCCTGCAAGAAGGACGCTGATTGCAGCGCGGGACAGGTGTGCTCCGCCGGGACTTGCACGGCGAAGCGAAGCGGCGCGGCGCAGGCTGCCGACGCCGTGGCTCCGACCAGCGAGGCCACCGCGGGCACCCGGCGGACGCCGTACATCGGCTGGGGCGGCCTGGGTGGGTACAACGTGGGGGTTTCGGGCGGCGGCAGCACGACGTACTTCGGCTTCCATGTCGGTGGCTCGGCCAACCTGCTCCAGATCACCCCAGAGCTGCCGCTGGTGGGTTGGGGCGACGCGGCGTTGACGCTCGGCAGCGACCTCTTCTTCCCCTTGGCGGTCGGCGCGGGCGTGCGCTACGACAACGCCGGCCCGGTCCAGCTGATCGGAGGCGTCGGATTCGCGGTGCTCCCGACCACCGCATCCCTCTCGACTTCGGCCGGAGTGCGCTTGATGGGCATGGTGCTCTACCCGCTGCCGCAGATCGATCGCAACCTCTCGGCGCAGGCACAGCTCTCGTACGACTTCCTCAGCCACAGCATGCACCTGTTCACGTTCACGCTTGGCATCGGCTACGCGCTGTAGGGCATTTCCGGCGCGCCCTTGGGCAGCGGGCCCAACCGTTCACTCCGCGGTCGCCATCTCCGGATTGATTCCACCCAGCCAGGACTCGACGCTGGGCAGCGGCTCGGGCGGAACGAAGCGGGGGGGGGCGGCCACGGGAGGGGGCAACGGGCAGCTGGTGCAGGTCCCGCGCAGCGGGATCACCAGATGCTGTCCGAGCTTGAGAAGCGACCGTCCCTGGAGCCCATTCGCCTTGCGTACGGCGGCGACCGAAGTCTTGTACTTCGTCGCGATCTGGGTAAGCGAGTTCCCGGTCCGGACGACGTGTACGGTGCGGTTCTGGTCGGGGCGCAGGGCAAGCAGCGGCTGGATCCGCCGGCCCAGCTCCTGGGCGCGCGGCGCGTAGAAGCGGACGTGGAAATGGTCGCGGTGGCGGCGTGCGTGCTTCACCAGCCCCCCGAAGACCTGCGAGACCCAGCGGGGGGCCTCGCCGATGGCGAGCGCGTGCTTGCGCAGGACGTCCTGAATGCTTTGATCGACCAGGATCAGCTGCACGTCCGTTTCCGTGATCAGCGCGCGGATCAGCGCCCAGTTGCGAGCCGGATCGATCAGCCTCTCGCGAGGAGCGTCGCGCGGCGGGAACCGGTCGCCGCGGTAGAAGAGGCCGATGTCCGCGTCGCGACCGCTCTGGTGCGAGCGGTGCGGGCGCAGATATCCGCCGTCCTTCATCCCCATGTGGCTGAGCCGCGCCGGGGTCGAATCGGGGAACCGCTTGCGGACGGAGCGGAAGGCCAGCACGAGCGCGTCCACCGTCTCGCGGGTGGCGAACGCGAACGCCGGCCGCTCCACGATCCAGGCGGGATCCTGGGGCATTTGCACCGCGTTGAGGACCCGGCCGCGATCGGCGAATCCGATGGAGATGCTGCCGAGCGACGGCAGGTCGTCGCGGAGCTTCCGGGCCAGCTCGTCGTCCGTCAAGTCGCGGGTGTAGAGGAGGTCCGGCCCGATGGGCTGGACCATCCGCGATTCAGCCTCCTCCGGGGCATCTCCTTCGCCAACGCTCTCCTGGGCGGATTCGCCGGCGCTCTCCTGGGCGGAGGCGCGGGCGGCGGCCAGCAACAGGACCGCGGTGAGCGCGAGTCGCATCGGAGCCCAGCATACCGGAGATCCCCCGCCTTGCGTCCAGTATGAATTTCTGCATACCTGTCGTGTGGTGAACGGTCGCACCTTGGCCCGCGGGTCTTGGTTTCGCGAATCCGCCAATGAGTCCTGGTACATCCCTGGCTCCTTGCCCGGGGCTCTTCGTGTACGGGCCCTCCGTGATCGAGGGCGACAGATCGCTAAAGATGTAGAGATTCCAGGGTCTTGCCGAGGATTCGCGAGCCTATTTCCTCGTCGCCTGCCGCATCAAACCTTCCTGGGCGACGCTCGCCACCAGCCGCCCGGACCGATCGTAGATGAGCCCCCGGGCGAGGCCGCGAGCGTTCTGGGCGGAAGGGCTCTCCATCGTATAAAGCAGCCATTCATCGACACGGGCGGGCCGGTGGAACCACATCGCGTGATCGATGCTGGCGACGATCATGGATCCGCCGAGCCAACTCGCTCCGTGCGGCCTCAACGCGGTGGGCATCAGGTAGTAGTCCGAGGCATAGGTCAGCATGCAGGTGTGCAGGAGCGGATCCTCCGGCATCCGGTCGACGGCGCGGAACCAGATCTCCTGGCGCGGCTCGGCGCGGGTGGGCTTCAGCGGGTTCCAGGTCTCGACCGGGCGGAAGTCGATCGGCGACGGCCGCCGCACCGCCTCGCGAACGCGCTCGGGCACCGAGTCTCCAGCCTCCGCCAGCCACTGCTCGCGCAGCTCCGCTACCGAGCGCAGCGACTCGGGAGACGGAACGGATGGCGGTGGCGCCTGGTGCTCGAGCCCGGGCTCCAGCACGTGAAACGACGCGATCATGGAGAGGATCGGCTGTCCGTGCTGGATGGCCTGCACCCTGCGGGCGGTGAAGCTGCGCCCGTCGCGGATGCGATCGACTTCGTAGACCATCGGCGCCGCCATGTCGCCGGGCAGCAGGAAGTACGCGTGCAGCGAATGCGGACTGCGTCCCTCCACCGTGCGCGTCGCCGCCACCAGCGCCTGGCCGACGACCTGGCCGCCGAAGACGCTTTTTCCTCCTAGATCACTGGACTGGCCACGGAAGAGATTGACCTCGAGCGATTCGAGATCGAGCTGCCGGATCAGGTCTGCAAGGGCGGAATCCATCGGATGATTGTCTTACCAGTAGTTGACAGCGGGCGACTTCCAAGGAAAAGGAGAGTGCCCGACATTTTTGACAGCCCCAATCTTCGCGGAGACGTCGATGCGCACTCGGATGTTGGCAGCGGTGTCCCTCATTCTCGCCGCCTGCGCGGGCAGCGAGACCCCACCGACGTTGAGCATCACTCCCTCCGGCGCGCAGACGGTCTCCGGCCCGGTGACGATTACCGCCAGCCCGGCGTCGCTGACCAACGACCTGACCTGGTCGCTGAGCGGGCCGGGGTCGATCTCCGGGACCAAGGG
>DATBZA010000066.1:0-15577 GCA_036513415.1 Myxococcales bacterium
TGTACAGGCGCAGGCGGTCACAGCCCAGTGCATGGGCAAGGAGCAGCTCGGCGTCCAGGCGCGGGTTCTCCACCGCCTTCTTCGCCAGCCATTCGCGCGCCCACTGCAGCAGCGAGCGCACCGTCCAGGTCTCGGCCATCAGAGCTTCTGCGCGGAGACCACGCGGTGCACGCCCTCTTTGTCCGCGTGCGCGCGAGGTTCGCGCAGCCCCGCCGCCGTGAGCAGCCCGATGACCTTGTCGACCTGCGAGGGATCGCACTCCTGCGCGTACACTCCGCCCTCGGACAGCCATTCGGGGAGCTCGCGGACCAGCCGGCGCACGACGTCGAGGCCGTCCGGCCCTCCGAAGAAGCTGACCGCCGGCTCGTGGTTGATCACCTCTTCCGGGAGCTCGGTGCCGTCCGGCACCCAGGGCGGATTGGCGGTGATGACGGCGTACCTCCGCCCGCGGGGAAGCGACCGGAACAGGTCGCCCGCGAAGCACTGGGCCCGGCCGGGAATGAGGATCTCGGCGTTCTCGCGGGCAAGCTCGATGGCTTCGACGGAGACGTCGGCGAGATCGAGCCGCAAGCCCGGGCGCGCCTGGGCCAGGCAAATGCCCGCGGCGCCGATGCCGCAGGCTAGATCCAAGGCGAATCCGGCCGCGTCGCGCGGCACGCGCTCCAGGCCGGCGTTGATCAGCACCGGCAGATCGAGCCGGGGGATGAAGCCACGCCGGTCGACCTTGAACCGGAGACCGAGCAACTCCACCGCGCCGACGATGTAGCCGGTCGGCTCCAGGTTCAGCCGCCGCGAGAGCAGGCGGATGAACTCGCCGTGCTGCCCTGAGTCCACGCTGGCCTGCGCCCGCGGGGGAAGGTCCGCCGGAAGAACGCCCAACGCATGCGCCACCAGCTCGCGTGCCTCCTGGACCGGGTCTTCGCTGAGCAGCTCCGGCGCAGCCAGTCGCGCCGCGGTGTGCTGCAGGAGCTCGCCGACGGTCATGCCTGCGCCTGCTGCTGCCGCAGTGCTTCCGCCTGGAAGAAGGTGCGGCAGGCGACGATCACGTCCTCGATCTCGCCGTCCATCACCGCCGCGAGGTTGTGCCGGGTCAGGCCGATGCGGTGATCGGTGAGGCGGTCCTGCGGGAAGTTGTAGGTGCGGATCTTCTCGCTGCGATCGCCGGTGCCGACCTGCGACTTGCGCTCCGCATCGCGCGCGTTGCGCTGCCTGTCCAGCTCCATCTCGTAGAGCTTGGTGCGCAGCATCTTCAGCGCCATCGCGCGGTTCTTGAGCTGCGACTTCTCCTGCTGGCACTTGACCACCACGCCGGTCGGCTTGTGCGTCAGGCGCACGGCGGAATCGGTGGTGTTGACGCTCTGTCCGCCCGACCCGGTCGAGCGCATCACGTCCATCTGGATGTCGGCGGGGTTGATCTGGACGTCGACGTCTTCCGCTTCCGGCATCACCGAAACGGTAGCGGTGGAGGTGTGGATCCGCCCCTGCGCCTCGGTGGCGGGAACGCGCTGGACGCGGTGCACGCCCGACTCGTACTTGAGGTAGCTGAAGACCCCGTCGCCTTCGATGGTCACGCTCGCGTCCTTGATGCCGCCCGCCGCGTTATCGCTGGTGTCCATCAGGATTGCCTTCCAGCCTTTCCGCTCGGCGTACCGCAGGTACATGCGGAGCACTTCCGAGGCGAAGAGCCCGGCCTCGTCTCCGCCGGCGCCGGCGCGCACCTCGAGGATGACGCTGCGGTCGTCGTTCGGATCCCGGGGGAGGAGCAGGATCTTGAGCCGCTCGTTCAGCTCGTCGACCTTGGCCTGCAGCGCGGGCATTTCCTCCTTCGCCATCGCCCGCACCTCGGGGTCGCTGTCCTGGAGCAGCGCCTGGTTTCCTTCCAGATCGGCCTTGACGCGCTTGTACTCGCGGAACGTCTCCACCAGCTGCTCGAGCTGTGCACGCTCCTTCGCCACATGCGAAAAGCGCGACCGGTCTCCGATCACCTCGGGATTGCCCAGGTCGGCGGTCAAACGCTCGAATCTCTGCTCGATCTCCTGCAGCTTCTCGTCCACGTTTCTGCACGCTCCGGAAGGCGCGGACCCTACCCGCGGCACCCCCGGAACGCAACGTTCAGCCGGGAACTTCCCACCAGGGGCAGAACCGGAGTAGAACGCGCCGCTCCGATGGCGCTCCCGACCTCTGTCATTTCCGCGGACCCGGCTTCGCACAAAACCGACCTGCTCGCGCTGCTCGTGCGCGAGGGAGAGAAGCTCGGCGCGGTGGACGCCTCCCTCGATGGGCTCCTGTCCAGATGCGCGAAGGAGGAGGAGTTCACGGGCAAGGAAGGCCAGCTCCTGACGCTGCACACGCACGGCAAGCTCGGCGCCCAGCGCGTCGCGGCGATCGGGATCGGCAAGGAGAAGGACGAGGATCGCACGCTGGAGCAGCTTCGGCTGGCCGCCTCTCGCGCGGTCAAGGTGGCGAAAGCGGCGGGGGCGAAAACGCTCGCCATCTCGGGCCCGTTGGACGACGCAAAAGCGGTGCAAGCCACCGCGGAAGGCGCCTCGCTCGGCGCGTACGTCTTCGATCGCTACAAGAAGGAGAAGAAGCCGCTCAAGCTGGCCCGCGTGGAGCTGCTGGCCTCCGGCAAGGTGCCCGGTCCCTTGACCGAGGCCGCGCGGCTCGGGTGCGAAATCGCGGATGCCGTCTGCGCCGCGCGCGACCTGGTGAACGAGTCCCCGGGTCGCGCGACACCTCGCGCGCTGGCGATGGCCGCCAAGAAGAGCGCGCAGGAAGCCGGGCTGAAGTGCGAGGTCCTCGGGCGCGCGCAGATCGAAAAGCTGGGGATGAGCCTCTTCCTCGGCGTCGCGCAAGGAAGCAGCGAGGAGCCGCAGCTCGTCCGCATCTCCTACGATCCGCCGCGCGGAAAGGGAAACCCGGTCGCCCTGGTGGGGAAGGCGATCACCTTCGACTCCGGCGGTCTCTCCTTGAAGACGGCGCAGGGCATGGAGGACATGAAGACCGACATGGCGGGCGCCGCCGCAGTGATCTCGGCGATGCGCCTGGTGGCGGCGCTGAAGCCGCCGTTCCCGGTGCGCGGATATTTCGGCGCCTGCGAGAACCTGCCCAGCGGCACTGCTTACAAACCGGGCGACGTGATCGTCGGCAAGAACGGCACCAGCGTCGAGGTGCTGAACACGGACGCCGAGGGGCGGCTGGTGCTCGCCGACGTGCTGGCCTGGGCGGTGGAGGAAAAGCCGGCCGCGCTGATCGATCTGGCGACGCTCACGGGCGCCATCCTGGTCGCCCTCGGCCCCTGGACTGCCGGCCTGTTCAGCAATGACGAGCAGCTCGCCGGAGAGCTGCTCGATGCGGCGCGGGCGGCGGGCGAGCCGGTGTGGCGGATGCCGCTACCTCCCGAGATGGAGGAGCTGATCAAGAGCCCGGTCGCGGATCTGAAGAACACCGGCGGCCGCTTCGGCGGCTCGATCAATGCCGCGCTCTTCCTGCAGCACTTCGTGGGCAAGGTTCCCTGGGCCCACCTGGACATCGCGGGACCGGCGTCCATCGACAAGGAGCGCGGCTACAACGCGCGGGGCGGCACCGGCGCGGGCGTGCGTCTGCTCGCGGAGTGGATCCGGCGCCGCGGCTCGGCCGCTTCTCCGGCGCGGGCTGCCCCCCGGGCACGTCGAGAACGCTAGTGTCTGACGCTCAAGCGTAGCACCAGTTGGCTGCGGCGCCGGGGCTAGCGCGCAAGCATGGCGGGGACTGCGGGTTGGCCTGGTCCGCCGCGCAGTTCTACCCTCCCACCCGGCAGGCAGACGTCGATCTCGCTGCGGATTCCGAAGCGGCCCGCGAGATAGATGCCCGGCTCGATCGAGAAGCAGGTTTCGGGGAGATGGCGCCGCAGGTCGCGGGTCTCGAAGTCGTCGTTGTTCACGCCGTCGCCGTGCCCGTGGTGATCGATGCTGTGCCCGGTGCGATGGAGGAAGCGCTCCGCATATCCCGCCTTCGCGATCACGTTCCGGGCCGCCGCGTCGACCTCGGCGCCGGTGGGCAGCTTGCCGAACTCCGAGCGCTGGCGCAGGAGCTGGAGGGCGGCATCCCTGGCCTGGAAGACGTATCCCGCGATCCGCTGGATGTCTTCCGGCACACTCTCCCCGAGGAAGTAGACTCGGGTCAGATCAGCGTAGATGCCCGCCGGCGCCAGGCGCGCGCTGAAGTCGAGGAGCAGCAGGCTGCCGCGGCCCGCCACCGCGCCTCCGCTCGCCGGGGGCGCGTAGTGCGGGTCGGCGGTGTGCGCGTCGACGGCCACGCCGGGCCAGGCTTCCGGGTCGAATCCCTCCTCGGCCCACCGGGCCCTCGCGAACTCCTGCAGGTCGCGCTCGGTCGCGGGCCGGTTCTCACGCACCCGCCGCGCCGCCTCCTGCGCGACCGCCTCCAGGTCCGCGCTCAGGAGCTCCGCGGCGCGCGCCTGCGACGCCAGCTCCTCGGGAGTGAGCGTGCTCTCCAACTCGGCCACCAGCTCCGCGCTGGAGACGATCTCCGGGCCCATCGACCGGACCAGCTCGAGCGTGCCGCCGTCCACCCGCGCCACGGTGGGGATCTCGTTGCGGGGCGAGTAGTCCATCGCCACCCGGCGAACGCCCCGAAGCAAAGCGCCCAGCTCCCGATCGCGCGTCCGCCAGGAGGTGTAGGTGGCGGCGGTGCCCGGCACGCCGTCGAGCGCCCGAGGCTCGATCGCGTGGAGGAGCTTCCGCGGCGGTCCTTGAGCCGGGACCAGGCAGTACCAGCGGCGCGAGCGCGCGCCGGCGGGATCCAGCCCCAGCAACCGGTAGGCGATCTCGTCGGAGCGCCGGAAATCGTAGAAGAGCCAGCCGTCGAGCTTCTCGCGCTGGAGCGCTCCCTGGATGCGCCCGAGCCGCTGCGGGGTGAGCCCCTCGTACACCGGCGGCTTCTCGCTCGGGACGGGAGCCGGGACGGCCGCGGCATCCGCCGGCGCGCTCTCCGGTGGGGGCGGGGTGGGGATCTGTACCAGGGCGGCGCCGAGCGCCGCGGCGATCAAGCCAGGGCCCACTCAGTCCTTGCCGCCGCTCCCGCGGAACCCGTCCTTTGCGTCGCGGAAAAGGACGTTGAAGGTGGTCAGCGAACCGTAGCAACCGGTGATGTAGGCCTGCAGATCCACTTTCTCGGCGTCCGTCAGCTTGCCGTTCGCGTTGATCTTCTGCTCCAGGACGCGCAGGCGATCGCGGATCATCACCACCTTGTGGAAGAGGGACTCCAGCGGAAACTCCTTCGCCTGGAGCGTGGGGTCCGACGGCTTGAGCACCGCCGTTCCCCCTTCCCACTTCGGCGCCAGCGGGGCGATGCCCCCGCCGCGCTCCTCATCCATGGCTTCACGGATCAACGCCTTCAGCTCCTCTCGCGTCATCTCCACCTCCCCGACCGGTCCGTCGGGAATCCTCGCTCGTGGCCTGGGCTCCTCGCGCTCGCTGCGCGGGCGCGGCGCCCTGGTGATCTGCACCACCGGCGCCGGTTGGGCTCCAGCCCTGGGAAGGTACGAGTCGCAGATCGGGGCCGTGCAGGGAAACTCACCGCGCTCGGTGCGGATCCGGCAGGTGCCGAGCAGCAAGCCGCGCCTTCCTTCGATCACCCGGTAGACGGCGCAGGTCCCGCAGAGCGGCGCGAAGGTGCAGATCCGGCCGATCTCCGACGGGTCGGCCAGGCAATCTTCCACGTCCGGGCAGTTTTCGAGCGGTGCGACGGGCATTCAGTCTCCAGCGTACACCACGCGTCCCTGGACCACGGTCGCCGTCACGGGCGCGCGAGGGATCTCGTCGACGTGGATGCTCATCACGTCGCGCCCGAACACGGTCAGATCGGCGTCGAACCCCTCGCGGATGCAACCCCGGCGACCCTCGGCGAATTCCGCCCGCGCGGCCCCGGCGGTGAACGCGTGCAGCGCCTCTTCGCGCCGCAGCCGCTGCTCCGGCATCCAGACCGCGCCTTCCGCGGTCTTCCTCGCCACCGCGGCGCGCAATCCCGCGCGAGGATCGATGCCTTCGACCGGAAAGTCGCTCCCGAACGCCAGCGGCACGCCGGCGTCCAGCACTTGCCGCCAGGCATACGCCCCCCGCTGCCGTTCCGTGCCCCGGCCGAGCCGCTCCTCCGCCCACGAGCCATCGCTGGTCGCGTGCGTCGGTTGCATCGAAGCGGTGGCCCCGGATCGCTTCAGCAGCGGCACGTCCCTGCCTCGCACGATCTGGAGGTGTTCGGCGCGGGGACGAAGACCAGGCGGCACTCTCGTGAAGGCTTCCAGGACGAGCGCACACGCCCTATCGCCGATGCAGTGCACCGAAGGCTGGTAACCCGCGGCAGCGACGCGCAGGATGCGTTCCTCCAGCTCTCGCGGGTCCAAAAGCCAGAGGCCGGTGTTGCCGGAGTCGTCTTCGTACGGCTCGAACATCGCCGCGCCGCGGCTCCCGAGTGCGCCGTCGGCGAACAGCTTCACGCTGCGGACGGTGAGCTTGCCGAGAGACGGCCGCTCGCGCCAGGCTCGCATCTCCTCGTCCAGCCCGGGGCCCTGACCGTCGATCATGGCGTACACGCGCACGGGCAGCTCGTCGCGCTCCGCCAGGCGCGCGTAGGCCGCCAGCACCTCCGGCCCGGCGCTGGCATCGTGCACGCAGGTGAGCCCCACCGCCGCCAGCGCGCGCAGCGAGTGGAGCAACATCTCTTCGGTCTCGCGCCCACCCGGTGCGGGAATCGCCCGGCGTACGAGATCCATTGCCGTGTCGATCAGGACCCCCGTGGGGGTCCCGTCGCGGCGCCGCAGGATCCGTCCGCCCGGCGGGTCCGAAGTGGAATTGCCGATCCCGGCGGCGCGCAGCGCAAGCTCGTTGCACCAGAGCGCGTGGACGTCCACCCGCGACAAGGCCACCGGGTGCTCCGGCGTGGCGGCGCTGAGCAGCACCGAATCGGGGAAGTCCCGCCGGGGCCAGAGATTCTGGTCCCACCCGGCGCCGCGGATCCAGCTGCCTTGCGGCACCGCCCGGGCATGCTCCACGACCCGATCGACGCATTCCTGCTCGGAGCAGGCGCCCCCGAGCCGCACCTCCGTCAGGTTCCGCGCGTGCAGCAGCGGATGACCATGCGCGTCGATCAACCCCGGCACCGCGCAGCCGTCGCCCAACTCGATGTAGCGAAGGTCGCTCTCCGAGGCGCGCTCGCACTCCTCCCGCGTGCCCACCTTCGCGAAGCGCCCGTCGCGGATGAGCACTGCCTGGGCCACCGGCCGGGCGGGGTCCAGCGTGTGCAGCGTCCCTGCGACCAGGAGATCGGGCATCGTGAAACTTTCGCGCCAGTGCTCCGTTAGACTACGCGCGATGGAGGCGCGCCACCACCTCGACGGCAGGCTCCTGTTCGCCCTGGCGGCCGCGGCGCTGGCCGGCATTCTCTTCTGGAACACCTGGCCGCTCTACCCGTTCAAGCTGCTGGTGGTGCTGATGCACGAGAGCGGCCATGCCGCGGCCACGCTGCTGGTGGGCGGCTCGGTGGACGCCATCCGCATCAACCCGGACCAGGGCGGGTTGACCCTTTCGCGGTTCGCTCCCTCGGTCCTGCGCGAGATCGTCATCTCCAGCGCCGGGTACGTCGGATCCGCGGTCTCCGCCTGCGTCCTGCTCTATCTCGCCGCCCGGAGCAAGAACGGCCGCTGGCCGCTGGTTGCCCTCGCGGGCTGGTGCATGCTGGTGACCCTGCTGTACGTGCGGGACGCGTTCACGCTGGTGTTCGTGAGCGCCTGCGCGCTCGCTCTAGGGCTGCTGGCCCGCTTCGGGGCTTCCTGGCTCCGGCGGGGGGTGCTGGTGTTCCTGGCGGCGTTTTCCTGCTGCTACGCGCTGTACGACATCCGCGACGACCTGCTTCATCTCACCTCGTGGTCCGGGGGCACGGACGCGGACGCGCTGTCGCGTGCGACCTTCATCCCGGCGATCGTCTGGGGCGTCGCTTGGGGCGCTCTCTCCATCGGGCTGGTGCTGCTGACGCTCCGGCGGATCCTGGTTTCCGAGCAGCCCGTTCCCGCGGCGATGTAAATTGCGCCGCATGCCGCGCGCGGTCAGGTGCGCGGGCGCATCCGCCAGGCGATGAAGTCGGTGAGCGATGCCAGCTTCTGGAAGTAGGGATTCCGTTCGCGCTCGCGGGCGATGGAGGAGACGGGCACGTCCCCGTAATCATGGCCTGGATAAAGCCGCACCTCGCCCGGCAGCCCCGCCACCCGGTTCAAGCTCTGGAACATCTGCTCGGGATCGCCCCCGGCAAGGTCGCACCGCCCGCAGGCGTTGACGAACACGGTGTCGCCGGCGAAGAGCCCTTCCCCGGCGTGCCAGCAGGTGGAGCCGGGCGTGTGCCCCGGCGTATGCATCGCGCTGACGCGCAGCGGACCGACTTCCACGACGTCGCCCGCATCGAGCGGCGTCACTTCGCGCTGCAGCCCGGGCGGAAGCCTCGGAACGTCCGCCCGGTGCGCGTGGACGCGGATTCCGCCGTGCGCGAGCACGTCCTCGAGACCGTTGACGTGATCGTGATGGTGGTGCGAAAGGAGCGCTTGGGTCACCCTCCGGCCGTCCTTCTCCCCCGCCCGCAAGGCCGCCGGCACGTCCCAGGCCGGGTCCACGATGGCCGTCTCGGGGGAGTCCTCGGCGCCGAGGAGATAGACGAAATTGTCCATCGGTCCTAGCTTGAGCTGCCGCACGTAGAGTCCCATCACCAGCCTCCCAGGTTCTTCAGCACCACGATCTCGCCGCGATGACCCCGCGTGTTCGGGTAATGCAGGATGAGATCGCTGCGGCCCTTCGCGGTCAGATCGACGGCCTCGAGCACACCGGCGGCGCGCACCTCCACCGTCTCGGCCGGGGAGTCCGCGAATTCGCCTCCCCCCAACGCGGGATAGATGTCGAGCTGCTCGTCGCTGGAGCCGAAGATCAGGTCGGGCTTGCCGTCGCCGGTGACGTCCGCGGTCAGGCTTACGACCTGAAGGTCGGAGTCCCCGGACAACGGGATGTGGAATTTCAGCTCGCGCTCGCTGATCGGATCGGGCATGAACTTCCGGGTCTTCCGGTCGAAGGGAAAGATCTGGAAGTTCACCTTCGCCGTCTTGGCGGTCAGCATCCGGATGAGCGCGAACACGCCGAAGCTGGTGGTGGGGACCACCAGGTCCGGCCGGCCGTCGCCGGTCAGGTCGATAAGCTGCGACTGGAAGAGCACGAAACCCTCGCTCTCCAGGATCTCCGCCGGCTTTTGCGAGAACCCGTCCTTGCGGCCGAAGAAGACGTAGCTGGTGTTGCGCGCGGAGGTCACTCCCTCGAACACCTGCTTGCGCACGATCAGATCGACGAATCCGTCGCCGTCGAGGTCCGCCACCAGGGTGGTCGCCGAGGTCCCGCGCTCGCGGTGGTCCGCGGGGGTGCGCACGGAGAAGTCGCGGCTGAAATCAGGCTGGGGCCGGAACGAGAAGGCCGGCCCCTGGCGGTAGATGGCGATGCGGTCTTCCTGGATGGCGATGACGTCGCGGAGGCCGTCGCCGTCCGTATCCAGAACATGCAGGGCGGGGAATCCGTAACGCACCTCGATGCCGGCGTTGCGCTTCGGTCCGCCGCTCACGTCCATGTCCACCTCGACCTCCGCGGCTTTCTCGTACCGGTCTTCGATGCGGCGGAAGATGGCCAGCGAGCCCAGCGAGGGAAGCAGCAGGTCCCGGCTGTTCGGCCCTGCCAGGTCGTGGATCAACCGGACGCGGGGAAGCTCGCCGTTGATCGGCTGGTGGAACAGCGTGACGTGCTCGACCAGTTTGCGCGGCGGCGCGCCGACGCGCCCGGGAAACGACTTCGCGCTCACTCCTCGCGGGGTCACCAGGAGCAAGTCTTCAGCGGGCCCCGGACCGACGGCGCCCACGTCGAACGCGCACGCCTCCGCTTCGTCCACCGCCAGCGTCAGATCGGGGCGCGGGGCGAACACGCCGTCGCGGTTCCAGAAGATGGCAAACGACCTCTTCTGGTACGGGGGGACGCCGATCTTGTAGACGGCGACCAGGTCCTTGCGGCCGTCGCCATCCAGGTCCGCGGCGACAACCGACGCGACGTCACCCTCGACCGCGAGCGACTGCAGGCGGAAGTGCGGCGCGGCGGCGGCCGCGGCGAGGAGGAGAGCGAGCCCAGGCACAGGCGTACAGCTTAATTGAGGTTCGCCCCGGGCGGCATGGATGCGAGCAGAAGCGTCCCGGAGAGCCGGTCCGCGATGCGCCGCACCTCGCGCTCGTCGCCTTCCACCAGGGCTACCTGCTCACCCTGCCGGGTCTCGATCCAAGCGCGCGTAGTCCGCCCGGAAAAGGCGATATGGACGCCTTCGATGTCCCGGGCCGGAACGCGGACACTGCGCGAGCGCAGCACGGTTCCGTCGAACCGCCATCCGGCCCGCTCCAGTTGCACGAGCTGGATGACGAAGGCGATGGCGAGGAGGGCGGTCGCGGCGCCCACCAACCGGTACCCGGCCCAGAGGTCGAACACGCCCCAACCGACGGCCGCCACGGCCAGCATCGCGGAAAAAACGCGCGCTGACACGCGCCGCGTGAGGCGAAACTCGGGCCCGGACGCCAGCGTCAGGTCATTTCGAAATGTTCCGCGCACCTGGCGGGATTATCATCCTAGCGGGTAGGGGAATGGAAGCCTTGGTCCCACGCGTTCGCAGCCCGGGGAGTTCATCGATGAACGCAGACCCATGCCGCGTCTTGATCGTGGATGACGACACCGACACGCGCGACGCCCTTGCGGACGCGCTGACGGTCGCAGGTTTCCTGGTCGAGCAGGCAGCCACTGGAGCTCAAGCGTTGAAATGGATGGACCAGTCCGGAGACCCGGACGTCATCCTCCTCGACCTGCGGATGCCCGGGATGGATGGCGCGCAGTTCCTCGAGCGTGCCCGGGGCACGCGGGCACGCGTGATCGTGCTCACCGGGGATGCCTCCGCCCGCGCGCTGAGCTTCGCCCGGAACGCCAAGGTGCTGGCGAAGCCGATCGATCTCGACCAGCTCGAGTCGGCGGTCAAGGAAGCCTGCGCCGCATAGAGCGCTAACCAAGCGCGAACGCCCGTGAGTGGCTCGAGCACGGGGGACCGCGACGAAGCTGTCCGAAGGCAATTGAATTGGGCGGACCTCCCAGCCTGTTGGCGGCAGCGCGGGGTCGTCCTTACGAGGGCAAGGCTTGAACCGGTTGAACCAGGTACGTCCGGAGGTCTCATTCTGGTCAGGGCAGGTCCATTTTGAACTCGTTCCGAGTGATCAGTCACATCTTGCCCGGTATGAGTTCCTGGACGGGCGACTCAAGAACAGTTGGAGCGAAGCAAGTCGCAGGGCGTGAATCCGAGCGCTCTGCCGACACGAGCTGCATTTGGCTGTTCGTGGATGGGGCGGAGCGCGGCAAGTGTGCTGGCTGGATCGTCGAAGCGGGGTTGGCCGCTGAGGCTAGTTCAACCGGTTGAACCAACCTCTGGAGAGCTGTGTGGACCGAGCATTGACGCGCTGCGTCCCGTCCCGGGACGAGCGCGAAATGGGACCGTCGGATACCAAAACGAGACCCTGAAACGTCAGCCCGGGTCGGGTTCAGGGCTCCCGTGTTCAGACAACGCCCGCAATGCAGCGCGCTCGGTGTACACCGCCGCGAACACCCCGAGTACCGCGCTCGGCACAGCACCGTGTTTTTCGGTCCCGAGGACTCGGGGGTCCCCACGACGGCGATTCCGAAGGAGCCCAAATGATGTGATCAATCATGAGTTCCGGAAGGAGTTGGCGCACTGCCCAAGAGTGGCCGGCACGACGAGCACGCTG
Source organism: Myxococcales bacterium (assembly GCA_036513415.1). Classification (GTDB taxonomy): domain Bacteria; phylum Myxococcota; class Myxococcia; order Myxococcales; family 40CM-4-68-19; genus 40CM-4-68-19. The sequence goes on from DATBZA010000066.1 coordinate 11,861, forward strand.
TCAGCACATCAATTGATTCAGACCTTGCGCGGTCCGCCGCCACTGCAGCCGCGACGCTCGGTGGGGTCCAGCCGGGGACCAACAAACGCGCCCACGCCCCGCCCCCCCCATGAAAAGCAGCCACCAGATACGGCGCCGCACCGGCACGGCGATCGGGCTGGAAAAACGCAGAGGAGCCGGCTAGCCCCGGACACCGAAGTTGGCTCAGGGGTAACCCTTGAGCGACATCGCGAAACCCCGCCAGGGTCAGAGATCCAGCTCCTTCACCTCTCCCGCCCTCTCCATGATGAACTTGAAACGGGCGCTGACGTCTTTCCCGAGCAGGTCGTTGATCGTGCGCTCCGTGTCGAGCGCCGCCTCTTCCGGAATGGTCACGCGCAGCGCCAGGCGCCGCTTCGGGTCCAGCGTGGTGGACTTGAGCTCCTCGGCCGTCATCTCCCCCAGCCCCTTGAAGCGCATGATGTTGGGCTTGGCATTACCCTTGGCGTGGTCCTTGAGGATGCGCGCGCGGTCCGCGTCGTCGAGGGCCCAGTAGGTGTCCTTTCCAACCTCGATCTTGTAGAGCGGCGGCTGGGCGATGAACACGCTGCCGTTCCGGATCAGCTCGCGCATGTGCCGGTAGAAGAAGGTCAACAGCAGCGTGGAGATGTGGTGCCCGTCGCTGTCCGCGTCCATCAGCAGGAAGATCTTCCCGTAGCGCAGGTTCGCAGCCTTGAAGTCCTCGCCGATCCCGCAGCCCAGCGCCGAGACGATGTCCTGCAGCTCCTTGTTCTGGCCGATCTTCTCCGTCGACGCCTGCTCGGCATTGAGGACCTTCCCGCGCAGCGGGAGGATGGCCTGCGTGCGCCTGTCGCGACCCTGCTTGGCGGAGCCGCCGGCCGAGTCGCCCTCGACGATGAACAGCTCGCTCTCCTGGGGGTTGGTGGACGCGCAGTCGGCGAGCTTGCCGGGCAGGTTCAAGCGGTGCGAGACGGCGGTCTTCCGCGTCACTTGCTGGGCGGCTGCTCGCGAGGCTTCGCGCGCCCGCGCCGCCAGGATGATGCGGGCGATGATCGGCTCCGCCACCGTCTTCGTGTCGTTGAGCCACTTCTCCAGCGCAGGGCGCACCACGCCCTCCACCTGCGCGGCGGTCTCGGGATTGTTGAGCCGCCCCTTGGTCTGGCCCTGGAACTGCGGGTCCACCACGTAGCTGGAGAGGATTCCGCAGATGCCCTCGCGGATGTCCTCGGCGGTGAGCGTCACGCCCTTCGGCGCCAGCCCGTGCGTCTCGATGTAGTTGCGCACGGCCTTCACGATGCCCGAGCGCAGACCCGCCTCGTGCGTTCCCCCGTTGGGCGTCGGAATGCCGTTCACGTAGCTGCGCAGGTGCTCGTCCGTCGCTTCCGTCCAGACCAGCGCGATCTCCAGGCGGACGTCCCCTTCGCTCTGCTTGGAGAAGAGCGCGCCGGCGGGGATGTGCATCGCGGCCACCGGCGGCACCGAGGGAATCTCGCCGCCTTGCGCGGTCAGCTCGGTCTCCGGGAGGCCCTCTTCGGTGGTGGCGATCGGCTCCGAAGCGCCCGGAGGGGGCACTTTCTGCGCGGCTGGGACCGTGTTCTTCCCCCGCTGCGTGACGACCTTGGCCAGGTACTCGGCGATCCCTCCGTCGTGCTGGAAGGTCTCCTCGCGCGCGGGACTCCGCGTCTCCTCGCGGAACACGACGATCATGCCCCGGTGCAGGTAGCTCTTCGCCTCCAGCCGATCGCGGATCAGGTCGGGATCGAACTTCGCCTTCAGCCCGAAGATCTCCGCATCCGGAGTGAACGTGACGGTGGTGCCGGTGCCGCGGGCCTTGCCTTCCGTCTTCAGCTTCGAGGTGGCGAGACCCTTGGAGTAGGTCTGCACATGGTGCTTCCCGTCCCGCTTCACCCGCGCGATCAAGCTCGACGAGAGCGCGTTCACCACGCTGCTCCCCACGCCGTGGAGCCCGCCGGAGTGGATGTAGTTGCCCTGCTCGAACTTTCCCCCGGAGTGGAGGGTGGTGAGGATCACCTCGAGGGCCGGCTTCTTGTACTTCGGCATCACGTCCACCGGGATTCCCCGGCCGTCGTCCGTGACGGTCACCGTCTTGCCGTCTTTGTGGAGCGTGACCTCGATCCGCGTGGCGTAGCCGTTGATCACCTCGTCGACGGAGTTGTCGAGGATCTCCCAGAGCAGGTGGTGGTATCCGCTGGCGTCGACGCCGCCGATGTACATCGCCGGCCGCTTGCGGACCGGCTCCAGGCCTTCCAGGACCTGGATGTCCGCCGCGCTGTACCGGGTCTTCCGCACGACGGCCATTTATTTCTTCTCCTCGGCAGGCAGGGACTGCACGACGGGTCCCGTCGGCAGCGGCTTCACGGTGTCCTTCCGCACCAGCTGGCGTCCTTTCCCGCCGCGGGTGGCCGGCTGGCGCACCGTCAGCTCCAGCTTGCGCCCCTTGGCCGTCTCCAGCGGCAGCTCCGCCTTCTTGTCGCTGGTGCAAAGGAAGCCGACCAGCTTGTCGCCCGACTGGATCTTGATCACGCGGACTCCGCGACCCGGACCGGCCAGCTCGTTGACCTCCTTGGCCTTGGTGACCAGGGCGTACGCGTTCTCGGTCACGACCGCGAGGAAGTCCTTGTCGTCCACGGGGAGCACACCGATCAGCTCGTCTTCCTTCGCGGGGCGGGCGAATCGCCTCCCCGCCCTGGTGGAGACCTCGGTGTGGGGCGCCAGCGCGAAGCGGAGCCCGTACCCTCCGCGTGAAATGCCCAGGAGCTTTTCCGGCCGGGGCACGCGCGGGTCGAGCGAAAGCGCCCCCACCACGCGCTCGTTGTCGTCGAACTTGAACAGCTTCTGGACCGGATCGCCGTAGCCCGTGCTCGCTGGAACGTCGTTGAACCGCGTGACGTAGGCCGTCCCGAAGTTGCTGAACAGGACCAGGTTGCTCTTCAGCGACCCTCCCAGCACGAAGGCCACCTCGTCGCCTTCCCGCACGCGGGTCTGGGACGGGTCCTTGAGCTCGCGCACGCGCTTGATCCAGCCGTCTCGCGTGAGCACCACCTGGGCGTCCTCGTCGGCGATGAAGGCCTCTTCGCTGTACTCGACCTCCTCGCTGCCCGCGCCGCCGATCTTCGTCCGCCGCTTGTCGGAGTACGCCTTCTGGATCTCCGCGATCTCCTCGCGCACCACCCCCCAGCGCGCGCGGTCGTTGCCGAGCAGCTCCTTGAGCCGTCGCTGCTCGGACCGCTTCTCCTTCAACTCCTTCTCGATGACCAAGATCTCGAGCTTCGCCAGCCGGTACAGCTTCATCTCTAGAATGGCGTCCGCCTGCTCCTCGGTCAGCTTGAAGCGCTTGATCAGCTTCTGCGCCGAGTCTTCCTTTCCCTCGCTCTTGCGGATGATCTTGAGCATCTCGTCCAGGGCGTCGTAGACCTTCTCGAAGCCCTCGAGGATGTGCAGGCGCTGCTGGACCTGCTTCAGGTCGTATTCGAATCGCCGGGTGACGACCTGGAAGCGGAAGTCGAGGAAGTAGCGGAGGATGCTCTTGAGGTCGAGCCGCTTCGGCGCCCCCACCTCCGGGTTGTCGGTCGGCACCAGGCAGGTCAGGTTCACGCCGAAGTTCGTCTGCAAGGGCGTGTGCTTGTAGAGGTACGCCATCACCAGCTCGGGATCGGCGTCGCGCTTGATCTCGAGCACGATGCGCACGTCCTTGGT
>DATBZA010000067.1:0-21493 GCA_036513415.1 Myxococcales bacterium
ATCACGGATCGGGTCATCGCCGTCCGCGTGGACGAAGCCAGGGAGCTCTTCCAGGCCTCGGCGCGCCGGCGAGACGAGCGCCTTCTGGAGTCGGCGGAAGTGCTGCTCACGCTGGCGCACGGGCTTCGGGGGAGCGAGAAGCTTGTGAGCGCGATCGAAGGCCACCTCGCGTCGCTGCGCGCAAAGTAGCGACTACGCTTGAGCGCGGTTACTCGCGGCCCGGTTATGAGATTCGTTCCAGTATCGTTCGGTATGACGCCGCCGAGTTGCATGGCCCTGCGCCGCCGTGGCAGAAAGCGAGCCCGCCGGCGAGTCGCTTCACGTGACGTGTCTCGCTTGCGGGCTCGCTTTCTGCGTGGCGGCGCAGGGCCATGCAGCCCGGCGGCGTCTCAGCGAACGATACTCAGCCGAGGGCGTTGCCGAAGTCCTCGATCAGGTCCTCCGCGTTCTCCAGGCCAACCGAGACACGCACCAGGGAATCGGCGATGCCGATCCGCGCGCGCTCTTCCGGAGCGAGACCGGCGTGCGAGCTTGCCGCCGGGCGCGTCACCAGGGTTTCGGGACCTCCCAGGCTGGGAGCGTGCAGCGGCAGGGTGAACCGCGAGAACATCCGCTCGGCCGCCTCGACGCCGCCCCTGGGCTCGAAGCTGAGCATGGCGCCGAAGTACGCGAACAGCTCGCGCGCCCGCGCGTGCTGCGGATGGCTCGCCAGCCCCGGGTGGTTGACGCGCGCGACCGCGCGGTGCTTCTCGAGGAATTGCCCGATCTGCAGGGCGGTGCCGCACTGCTGGCGGAAGCGCACGCCCAGCGTCTTCAGCCCGCGCTGAAGCAGGAAGCAGGCGTGCGGATCGAGCGAGCCGCCCAGGTGGTCGAGCGTGTGCTTCACCTCCCGCACCCGGGCCGCGGCGCCCATCACGGCGCCGGCGATCAGGTCGCTGTGGCCGTTCAAGTACTTGGTGGCGCTGTGCACGACCAGGTCGAAGCCGTGCCGGAGGGGACGAAACGAGAGTGGAGTGGCGAAGGTGTTGTCGATGACGGAGACCAGGCCGCGTTCGCGCGCGAAGGCCGCCACGGCCGGCAGGTCGGCGATCCGCACCAGCGGGTTGGTCATCGCCTCCACGTAGAACAGGCGCGTCCGTGGCGTGACGGCCTTCCGCCAGGCCGCGGGATCGTCTCCGGAGACGAACGTGACCTCGATCCCTAGGCGCGGCAGGTCCCGCGTCAGCAGATCGTGGCTGCCGCCGTAGAGTCCGTCCTGCGCCAGCACGTGGTCGCCCGCGCGCAGCGTCGAGAACAGGACCGCGCTGATGGCCGCCATGCCGCTCGCGGTGGCCAGCGCCGCTTCGGCCCCCTCGAGCGCGGCGAGCTTCGCGTGCAGCGCCTCATGCGTGGGCGTGTTGGAGAGCCGGGCGTAGCGGATGTCGTGGTATCCGCGGCCGTCCGTCTCCTCGAACGTGCTCGATTGATAGATGGGCATCGCCACCGCGCCGCCGTCGCGCGGGCGGGGCTCTCCAGCGTGGACCAGCAAGGTATCGGGCCGCATGCTGCCAGCGTGTAGCGCAACGCGCTCGATCGGAACAGATGCAGTCGGAGGTATCTGTGACCGGTACAGTTTCCGACGTTGCGGGCTGTACTGGTTCCGGTCACACTGCCGCGCATGCACCAGACCAGGCTGTATGAGCGCGTCTGCGGCAAGCTGGAGGAAGCGATGCGGGTGGGCGCGCTGCGGCCCGGAGATCGCTTGCCTTCGGTACGCCGGCTGTCGGAGCGCGAGCGCGTCAGCGTCTCCACCGTGCTCCAGGCGTACCTCAAGCTCGAGTCGCGGGGGCTGATCGAGGCCCGGCCGCAATCGGGGCACTACGTCCGCTGGCAGCGGCCGCTTCCCCCGGAGCCGCCGCCGACGAGTCCCGCGCCCGGAGCCACTCCGGTGACCGTGAGCGCGCTGGTGGCGAAGGTGGTGGACAGCGCGCGCGACCCGGACCTGGTCCCGCTCGGGTGCAACCAGCCGGATCCGGACCTCTTCCCCTGGCGCCGCCTGGGCCGCATCGTGGCGGGCATCGCGCGGGAGGGCGGCGGATTCTCCTACGAGCTGCCGCCCGGAGCGCGCTCGCTGCGGCGGCAGCTCGCGCGGCGCTCGCTCGACTGGGGATGCACCCTCTCTCCGGAAGACTTCATCGTCACTTCCGGCGCGATGGAGGCCGTGCAGCTCTCGCTGCTCGCGGTGGCCCGGCAGGGAGACGCGATCGCCATCGAGTCTCCCGCCTACTTCGGATCGTTGCAGCTGATCGAGGCGCTGGGGCTGAAGGCGGTGGAGATCCCCAGCTGCCCCCGCCAGGGCATGGACCTGGATGCGCTGGAACGCGCGCTGAAGTCCAGGCGCATCGCCGCGGTGCTGGCGGTCACGAACTTCTCGAATCCGCTCGGATGCGTGATCCCGGACGCGAACAAGGAGCGGCTGGTCGAAATGCTGGGAGCGCGCGAAGTGCCGCTGATCGAGGACGACCTCTACGGCGACCTGTACTTCGGGGACTCGCGGCCGCGCGCGGCCAAGTCGTTCGACAGGCGCGGGCTCGTGCTCTACTGCAGCAGCTTCTCCAAGACGCTGGCGCCCGGCTGGCGCGTGGGATGGGTGGTTCCGGGCCGGTACCGGGAGCGGGTCGCGCTCCTCAAGTTTGCGCAGACCGTCGCGACGGCGTCGCTGCAGCAGCTGGCGTTTGCGGAGTTTCTCGCCGCCGGCCATTACGAGCGGCATCTGCGCGCGCTGCGGAAGTCGGTCGCAGCCACGATGCGGAGCCTCGGCGATGCGGTGGCGGCGCACTTTCCGGCCGGGACCCGCGCGACGCGCCCGGAAGGCGGCGGAGTGGTCTGGGTCGAGCTCCCGGGCGGCATCTCCGCCCTCGAGCTGCACGACCGCGCGCTGGCGGCCGGCATTGCCATCGCGCCCGGTCCCATCTTCTCGGCACGGCAAGATTACGAGCATTGCATCCGGATCAGCTGCGGACTGGTCTGGTCGCCCCGGGTCGAAGCGGCGATCGCGACCCTCGGCCGGATTGCGGCGGAGCTGCGCTCTGGCGCGGAGGCGCCGCGCGTCCGCCATGGGTGACCATCGGCGTTCATCGAAGGCCCCTGCTCAGACGAGCTGCAAGCAGGCTGCACGGTAGCCGCCGCGGCGCCCGCATGTGGAGGCCGGAGAGGCGGGCGCCTCCGAGGCCGTGGGTTGTCGGCTTGCGCGAGCGAACAAACCGTTCCTGGAGACCACTTCCGGGAGACCACCATGTCGAAGACCCTCGCGCTCGCGCTGGCGTTCGTGGCCCTGCCGGCAGCCGCCCAAACCACCACCACCGTGACCACCGAGCAGCAGCAGCCGGCTCCGCCGCCCGCGACGACCACGGTGAACGTGAACCCGAGCGATTCCAATAACGTGCCGCCTCCGCGCACCACCGTCCGATCGGACGAGGACGTCGGCGGCGTCACTACGGTCCCGAGCGGCCGCTCGGCGGTCGCGATCATCGCGACGGATGCGCTCTACGGCGGCATCGCGGGCACGCTGGTCGGTGGCGGAGTCACGTTGATCGATCAGGGAAACAACTGGGCGAGGAACCTCATGATCGGAGCAGGCATCGGCATTCTCGCCGGAGCGGGCTACGGCGTATACGAATCGGCGACACAGCCTCCCCCGCGTCACGCGTACGCGGAGCGGGACCCGGGCGAGTCCAACGTGAACGGCTTCGCTGTGACCGCCATGTCGGGACGGTTCTGATCGTTCAGGGCGGTCGGGCACACTGCATCGCCGCCCGCGCTTCCTGCGGCGTCAGGCGCGGCAACCCGATGTGCTCGACCGCCCGCGCTCCGCACCACGCGCCCACCCGCGCGGCGCTCTCGAGGGGCAGGCCGCGCGCCAGCGCCGCCGCGAAACCCGCCAGGAAGCAATCGCCTGCGCCGGTGGGGTCCTTCTCCCGCGCGGGATAGGCCGGCAGGTGGAACCGGGCAGATCCGCGCAGCACGGTGCAGCCCTCTTTGCCGTCGGTGACCACGACCGTCAGCTTTCCTTGGAGCGCCCGCACGTCGAGCAGCTCGGCCTCCCTGCGGCTCGCCTTCAGGACGTCGATCAGCCCGAGCACCTCCTCGGAGGGCCGGCGCAGAACGACCTCGCCGCGAGGCGAGATCTCCCGAAGGATGGACTGCGCGTCGGCGACCACAGTCCTGCTGATCCGCCGCAGCCGCTGGAGCGTCCGCAGCGGAACTTCGCCTACGACGGCGCCGGCCAGGCCTACCTCCCAGGCGCCGCGGAGGTCGTCAGGCTCGATGGCGGGCGTCAAGGCCTCGACGCGCTCCAGCCGCTCCGGGCCCCGGTAATCGTCGATGAACGAAGTCGTGGGCCCGGGGACCACGATGGCCGGACGCGAGACCGCGTCGGCGTAGAGGAAGTCCTCCCCGACCTTGGCGACCACCTCGTGCGACTCGCCCAGCGCTTCCAGGATCGCCGAGGCATACGCCGCCGTTCCGCCGACGGTCCGGTGCGTTCCAGCATTGCCGAACAGCGTGTCGTGCAAATAGTGTCCGACGACGAGGATCGACACGGAGCCGCTTCTCGCATCCCGGAGCGCGCCATGCAAATCTTTCCTCACCTCGACGTCCTCTTCGATTCCGCCCGGGTCGGCCTCCGGATGGGCCTTCCGGCGGCGCTGGAACGGGCCTACGGCAGCGATCTCTGGCTTCCGCCGGAGTGCGTGGTGGCGAACTTCGTCGAGTCCGTGGACGGGGTGGTGGCGTTTCCAGATGTGAGCGGAGAGTCTGGCGCCATCGTCAGCGGCGGCTCGGTCGCGGATCGATTCCTCATGGGCCTGCTGCGGGCGTGCGCGGACGCGGTGCTGATCGGCGCCGGCACGTTGCGGGCGACGAGGACGGACTTCTGGTTCCCGGAGTCCATCTTTCCGGACGCCGGGAACCTGTTCGCCGAGCTGCGGAAGGTCCTGGGGCTTCCCGAGCGGCCCACGCTGTACGTCGTCACCGGATCGGGCCACGTCGATCGCGCGCATCCCGCGCTGCGCGCAGGTGGCGTGCTGATCGAGGGCAAGTTCCAGCCGCGGGAGATCCTGGCGCCCATTCGCGGCGCCGGCCACCGGCGGATCCTCTGCGAAGGAGGGCCGGGATTGTTCTCCGAGCTGCTCTCGGCCGGGCTGGTCGACGAGCTCTTCCTCACCGTTTCGCCCCGGCTGTTCGGCCGCTGGACAGGAGACCGACGAAAGGCTCTGGCCGAAGCGCGCGATCTCGCCGGCATGCCGCTGGCGCTGCTCTCAGTGCGCCGGAACGGAGGGCACCTGTTCCTCCGTTACCGATGCGGGTGACGGTGGTGCGGGTCGGAGACGTGCGGGTGCGCGTGCGTCACCGCGTCGTGCTTGTGCGGGTGCGCGTGAGGCTCGGCGACGCCGGGTTGATGCGCATGTGGGTGATGGTCGTCGTGCACGTGCAGGTGGTCGTGCTCGAGCGGGGCGTGGGTGTGCAAGTGCGAGTGCCTCGCCCGCAACAAGCCTGCGATTCCCAGCGCCATCAGCGCCGCGGCGGCAAGATCCACGGCCGAGGGTCGATCCCCCAGCAGTGGCACCGAGGCCAGCGCGCCCGCGAACGGCGCTGCCGCGAACAGGACCGCTTGCCGCGCGGCGCCCAGCGCCCGCTGCGCCCGCAGGTAGAGCAGCAGGCTTGCTCCGTAGCTCACCGAGCCGAGGGCCAGAGCGGCGGCGCAGGTGGCTATGGGCGGCAGCGACCCGCCGAGGGCGAGCGCCAGGACCAGGTTCGCCGCGCCAGCGCAGAGCGTCTTGATGCGCAGTACCCGGATCGGGTCCTTCAGCGCGAGCCGCGCGGAGAGGTTGTTGTCGACGGCCCAGCAGAGGCAGGCGAGCGCGATCGAGACCGCGCCCGCGGCGGATCCGGACCATCCGCCGCGGGCGCCGAGCAAGGCACCGCCCAGGACCACGATCGCGGCGGCGCCTGCTTCGCGCCGGCTCAGATGCTCCCCGAAGATCAGGACGGCGAGCGCGATGGTGAAGGGCGTTTCCAGGTTCAGGAGGAGCGATCCGGCCAGCCCGCTCAAGCGGGCCAGTCCAAAGAGCATGAAGACGGGGGCCGCGCCCGCCCCGGCGATCACCGACGCCGCGAGCCAGGGCGCATCGGACCGGGCCAGCGGCGCCTCCGCTCGGCTGGGCCGCGCAAGCAGGAATGCCAGGCCCGCGCCCAGGTAGAGCAGGGCGGCGAGGACGAGCGGCTGCGTGCCCGGGAGCAGCAGCTTGGCAGCCGGCGCTCCCAGCCCGAAGAGCAGTGCGGAAGCAAGCCCGAGGGCCGAGCCTCGCAGCCGGTCTCGCGTGTCCACGGCGCTCAGCTTACGCCGACAGCGCCTGCTGCAGGTCCGCGATCACGTCCTCAACGTCTTCCAGCCCCAAGGAAAGCCGGACGAGATCGTCGTAGATGCCGATCGCCTCGCGCTCCTCGGTGGTCAGCTCGAAGTACGACATGTATGCGGGTTGCTCGATCAGGGTCTCGGTCGCTCCCAGCGACGGCGCGATGGTGGCGAGCCTGCACGCGTCGATCACCCGCGAGGTCGCGCGCGCGTCGCCGCGGACCCGGAAGCTCACCACGCCGCCGAACCCCCGCATCTGCTTGAGCGCGATGGCGTGATCGGGATGGCTCGGCAACCCCGGATAGAAGACGCGGTGCACCCGCGGGTGCTGCTCGAGCCAGCGCGCCACGGCAAGCGCGGTTTCGTTCTGGCGCTGCACTCGCAGGGGCAGCGTCTTCAGTCCGCGGATGAGCAGGAAGGCGCTCTGCGGATCGAGGACGCCGCCGAGCACGCCGCGAAGGTCCTTGATCGCCTGCACCAGTCCGGCGCGCCCGCACACCGCGCCCGCGAGCAGGTCGTTGTGGCCGCCCAGGTACTTCGTGCAGGAATGGATGACCAGGTCGACGCCGTGCGCCAGCGGGCGCTGGTTCACCGGGGTGGCGAAGGTGCCGTCGATGATCAGGTTTGCCCCGGGGCAGGCATCCCGCGCCCGGGCGAAGAGCGACAGGTCGGCGACGCGCAGATAGGGGTTGGTGGGGGACTCGGCGAGGATGACCTTGGTCCGACCCGGCCGCAGGGCGGCCCGCAACGCAGCCTCGTCGCCGGGCTCCACCAGCGTGGACTCGACGCCGAGCCGGGAGAGGAACCGGGTGACGAACTGGCGCGTCCGGCGGTAGCAGTCGCTGGTGAGGACGACGTGGTCGCCGCCCTTGAGCAGCTCGAAAAGCGCGGTGGTGGCCGCAGCCATGCCGCTGGCGAAGAGGGCCGCGGACTCCGCGCCTTCCAGCGCAGCCACCTTCTGCTCCGCCGCGCGGACGGTCGGGTTGCCGTAGCGGCCGTACTCCTCCCGCTCGATCTCGCCGGTGAAGTACCGCTCGATCTCCGCGGTGTCGGCGAAAGCATAGGTGGCGGAGAAGACGATCGGCGTGGTGACGGAGTCGTGCGCCTTCTTGCGCGGCTCGCCTCCGTGTACGGCGAGGGTCGAGGGCTTCGGTTCGGGAGAGCTCGTGTTCGCCACCGCGGGCAACCTTTCCACCCACCACGATGGCTGAACAAAAGACCCAGCCGCTTAGAGTGAGATTTGTAAGGCGCGTCACTCAAGGTGGGCGAAAGTCCGCGCCGCCCGGGATGGCCGGGCGACTGCGAACCTAACCAGATGCGGCCCTGCTGTCAAAGAGGCCGGGGCGCCATGAGCACCAGGACGGCCGCCCGGGCCCCCGATCTGTTCTCGATCCCGTGCTCGCTGCCGGCCGGCGCCAGCACCGCCTGGCCGGCGCGCACCTCCTGCTCCTCGCCGGACACCCGGGCGTGCACGGCACCTTCGAGGACGGCGTACACCTTGTCGCTGCCCGCATGCGCGTGCGCCTTCTGCGCCTGCCCGGGCTCGAGACAATAGACGTCGAGGAAGAAGCGCTCGGTCTCGAACAGGTTGATCTTCTGCAGTTTCGCCGCATCGAACCGGCGCTGCGAGAAGGAGGCCACCTTCATGGCCGCGGCTCCAGCGGCGCGATTCCCGCCGCCTCGAAGAGCGCCATGTCCTGCTCGTACTCCGGGTTTCCGGTGGTGAGCAGCTTCTCGCCGAAGAACACGCTGTTCGCCCCCGCCATCATGCAGAGGAGCTGCGCTTCCTCGCTCATCTGCTGCCTCCCGGCGGAAAGCCTCACCATCGCCCGCGGCATCAGGATGCGCGCGGTGGCGATCATTCGCACCATCTCGAGGGTGCCGACCGGAGGCGCCTCGGCGAGAGGAGTGCCGCGGACGCGCACCAGCATGTTGATCGGCACCGACTCGGGGTGGGGATCCTGGGCCGCCAGGGTGCGCAGCAGCTCGCACCGATCCTCCACCGACTCGCCCATGCCGATGATGCCGCCGCAGCAAACGCCGATTCCCGCCGCTCGCACCTGCTCGAGCGTGCGCAGGCGGTCCTCGTATGCGCGAGTGGTGATGATGTCGCCGTACTTCTCGCGGCTGGTGTCGAGGTTGTGGTTGTACGCGTCGAGCCCCGCTTCCTTCAGCCGGCGCGCCTGGTCGCCGGTGAGCATGCCCAGCGTGCAGCAGGCTTCCATCCCCAGCTGCTTCACGCCCCGGACCATCTCCAGCACGCGCTCGAACTGCGCGCCGTCCTTCACCTCGCGCCAGGCGGCGCCCATGCAGAAGCGCGTCGCGCCCGCCGCGCGGGCCTTGCGCGCGGCGGAGAGCACCTCGCCGACCTCCATCAGCGGCTCGGCCTCGACGCCGGTGTGATAGCGCGCGGCCTGCGGGCAGTAGGCGCAGTCCTCGGGACATCCGCCCGTCTTCACCGACAGCAGCGAGCAGAGCTGCACCTTGTTGTCGCCGAAGTGCTCGCGGTGCACGCCCTGCGCGCGGTGGACGAGGTCGAGGAGAGGCAGGGCATGGATCGCGGTGACCTCGGAGAGCGCCCAATCATGGCGGATCATGCGCCGCTGAGTATCACGCAGCGACGTCTTCGACCACGCGGTTGCGGCCAGCCTGCTTCGCCTCGTAGAGGGCGGCGTCGGCCCGCTTGAAGAGCTCTTCCGGGTTGCGGGTGGTCGTCTCCATCGCCGCGACGCCGACGCTCACGGTGACGCCCACCGGGCCTGCGTCGGTGTGGATCAGCTCCTCCGCGACGCGATGGCGGATGCGCTCGGCGAGGATGGTCGCCGCGTTGCGGCGCGTCGTGCCCGGCAGCAGGATCGCGAACTCCTCACCGCCGTAGCGGCCGAGCACGTCGATGGTGCGCAGGGTGGAGCGGCAGCGCTCGGCCAGCGTGCGCAGCACCTGGTCGCCGACGTGATGTCCGTACTCGTCGTTGATGGACTTGAAGTGGTCGACGTCGAGCATCACCGCCGTCAGCGGTTGCCCGAATCGCCGGGCGCTCTCGAAGGCGAGGTGCGCCAGCTCCATGAAGTGGCGCCGGTTGTACGTGCCGGTGAGGCCGTCGAGCGTGGCGAGCCGCTGCACCTCGTCGAACAGGCGCGCATTCTCCACCGCCATCGCCGCGGGCTGGGTCAGCGACAGGGCGAGGCGGACCTCGGCGTCCGAGTACGGGCTAGAATGGCTCTCGAGACAGACCACGCCGATGACCCCGCGCTGGATGAGCGGCAGCGCCATCATCTGCCGCCCGTCGTTCAGGGCCGGCTGGTGCGTGTTCAGCGCCTTGGCCACGTGGGCGGCCCTGGGCACCATCCGCCGCGACTCGTCGTTGCCGCGCGGGCCGCGGCTCACGATCATGTCCATGCCGTCGCGGGTCTTGATCAGGACCGCCGCCTCGTCGAACCGCACCGCGCGGCCCAGCCCGTCCAGGAGGCGCTCGAGCACCTGTCCCAGCTCCAGGGTCTCCGAGAGCGCGAGCGTGACCTTGAGGCCTTCGCGCTCGCGAAGCCCGCGGGTCATGGTGTTGAACGCGTCGGCCAGCTCGCCCAGCTCGTCGGCCCGCTTGACGTCGACGTGCGTCTCCAACGCGCCGCCGGTGACGGCCAGGGCCGCCTCGCGAAGCTGCCGCACGGGCGCCGTGACCGTCCGCACCGAGCTGAATCCGAGCAAGACCGCCGCCAGCAACCCGAGGCCGAGCCACAGGTAGGCGTCGCGAGCGAGATGCCGCAGCGGGCGCAAAGCCTCGTCCGCGGATTCCTGCACCACCGCCTTCCATCCCAATAGCGGAACAGGTGCGTTCGCGCCCAGCCAGTCGTCGCTCTGCACGCCCCTGACCAGCGGGTGATCGCGCAGGCTCGCCTGCTTGAACATCAACTCGCGATCGGGGTGGAAGATGACCTTCCCCTCTCCATCGACGAGGAACGCGGCGCCGGATTCGCCCGGCCGGAAGCGGGCAAAGCTCTCCGCCATGCGCCGCAGCGAAACCTCCACTGCCAGCACCCACCTTGCCTCGTTGACGCCGGGGACGGCGACCGCGAGGACCAGCCGCGGGATGGGCTTGGCCTCGGCGTCCGGCAGCACGTACACGGGTCCGATGGCGAGCCCCGCCTGCAGAGCGCCCTGCAGCGGCACCTTGCCGGCGAACACCGAGAGCGCGGCATCGTCGATGGACTCGTGCTCGGAGGCGAAGGCTCCCTGCAGCCGCGCGAACCGGATCGTGTTCCCCACGGCGTCGGCATGAGCATCGAAGAGGCCGACCACGTCGGCACCGCGGGTCTCCTTGTAGATCAGCAGCAGCGCCTGCTCCCGCGCTTCGGGGTCGAGCTCGCCCAGACGCAGGGTGGAAGAAGCGAGCGTCAGCGAGTCGAGCTTGTCCACCAGCGTCCGGTGGACTTCGGAGGCGAGCGCCCGCGCGTCCTGGGCGTAGATCTCGTCGAGCTGGCTCCGCAGCGCCTCGCGTCCTCGCGGAAGCGTGAACGCGGTGGCTAGCAGCAGCGGAAAGCAGGTGGCCGCCGCGAGGAGGAGCGACAGCTTGACCGGAAGTCGCATCAGGCCCCGTGGAAGCGGTAGGTGGCCCCCCGGGCCAGGAAACAGCTCGACCCTAGCACGGCCGCTTTCCCGTGGGAATTCAGGGGTGTGCGAGCCTGTGGGCCGCAAGCGCCAGCGCGTCGTCGACCTTCTCTGGAGCCCCGCTGCCCTGCGCGAAGTCCGGACCGCCACCCCCCTTTCCACCCAGCACGCCCAGGGCGTCCTTGAGAAGCGCGCCCATGCCGGGTCCGGGGACACCCTTCGCCCGGGCGAAGACCAGGTGGGCGCGGCCCTCTTCCACCGCCGCCAGTAGCGCCGTTCCTCCGTCCTGGGCGATGGCCTGCGCCACGGCGCGGGCAAAGGCCGCGCCTCGACCCAGCTTCGCAACCACCGGCGAGCCTTGCGCTTGGAGTCTGGCCGCCTCGAGCTGCGCCAGCTCTTCGAGGAGCGCGTCTGCGGCCTTCCTGCGCGCCTGCGACTCCAGGGCGATGCGGGAGGCGGCCTGTGCAACTTCGGCGGGCGCCGTCTTCAGCACCTCGGCGGCGGCGGCGAGGGTATCGGTGGCCTCGCGAAGCAATCGCACCACGCGCCCGCCGCAGACGAATTCGACGCGCGACCTCCCGTCGCCCCATTTCTGCGTTTTCAGCACGGCGACGGAACCCACCTCGCCGGTCCGGGCCGGGTGCGTGCCGCCACAGGGCGAGGCGTCCACGCCGTCCACCAGCACGACGCGATCCCCTTTCACCGGCTCCTTGCGCAGGGGAAGCTTGGCGCGCTCCTCGCCGGTGAAATCGCGCGCGACCACCGCCAGATCGCGCCAGATGCTCTCGTTGGCGATGGCCTCCGCCCGGGCGCCGTCTACCTGTGCGGGCGGCGCATCGAGGTCGATGGTGCAGGTGCGCTCGCCCAGGTGGAACGAGACGGTGGGCGCTCCCAGCTTGTCGAATGCGGCGGAGAGCAGGTGCTGGCCGTGGTGCTGCTGCATGTGATCGAACCGGCGCGTCCAGTCGATCTCGGCCGCGACCTCGCCGGGCTGCAACGCCTGGTCGAGAACGTGGAGCACGGCCCCGCCCCGCTCCTGGATATCGAGGACCTTCACACCGCCCAGCGTCCCCCGGTCGCCGGGTTGGCCGCCCCCTTCGGGATAGAACGCAGTGCGATCGAGGATGGCGGCGGGCCGTCCGTCCAGCTCGCGGACCTCCAGCACGCGGGCGCGGAAGGACCTGAGGTAGGAGTCCTTGAGGTAGAGGCGCTCCGTCATCGAGACGGAACGTAGCGCATTCCGCGAGATGTTGCCGGACCTCAGGAGGCGGAAAACAGCGACAGTTGTTGCTTGTTCTCAGGTTGCGCCGGGCCCGATACGTCGCGGCCGCCGAACTCGTGCGAGCGCGCGCGCTCCATCTCGATGTGCTCTTCGAGTTGGGGGCCGGCGGCGTTGCTCTCCAGACGGCGAGCCTGCTCGTCCAGCCGGCGAATGGCGTCGATCTTCTCGGTCCGTCCCAGGCGGGCGGCCGACACCGCCTGCTTCAGCACCGAGATGGTGCGGTCGTACACCCGGAGCGGCACCGGAAAAGGATGGCCGTCCTTGCCCCCGTGCGCGAGCGAGAACCGGGCGGGATCGCTGAAGCGGCAGGGGGCGCCGTGGAGCACCTCGGCGACGGCCGCGAGCGCCTCGACCGTGCGGGCGCCGACGCCCGGCTGCAGCAGAAGCTCGGGAAAGTCTCGCGGCCCGGCGTCCCGCGCCGCTGCGAGCGTGCCGTGGAGTCGCCGGAGGAAGACGTCGCTCTTGCGGACGTCATGGTGGGCCGGCATCCGCAGGCGCGGCAGCTCGCGCAGCACGCGCTCCGGCTCGCGCGAAAGCTCGAGGGTGGCCTCTCGCGAGGCAGCGGCGCGCCGGTCGGTCAGGTTCACGACTTCACCCAAGGGCGTGCCTTCGATGGCAGCGTGCGGCTCCTCCACGAAGCTGCGCACGCTCTCCGACAGCCAGTGATACCGGCGCGCCTGGCGCCGGCCCGTGTTCATGCCTTGCTGTACGACGGTCCAGGCGCCGTCGTTCGCGACCACGAAGCCGTGCAGGTACAGGTCGAACCCGTCCTGCACGAGCGCGCTGTCCACCTTCGCCACCAGCCGGCTGGTCCGGGCCAGCGCTTCGCCGTCCACGCCAGTGCGCTCGCCGAATCGCACCAGCTCGCCCGGCGTCTTGCGCGAGTGCCGCCCGCGGCCGCCGCACACGGTCAGCCCCAGCTCGCGCTCGCGGCCGAGAAGTCCCCGCTTGAGGGCCCCGAGCACACTGGTGGTGATCCCGCTCGAGTGCCAGTCCATCCCCATCACGCACCCGAGCGCCTGGAACCAGAACGGATGCGCCAGTCTCCGCAAGACGCCGTGCGGGCCTTCCTCGAGGACTAGCGCCTCCACCATCACCGAGCCGAGGCGGGCCATGCGCGAGGCCAGCCACTCCGGCACCCGGCCTCCGTGCAGGGGAAGGTCCGCGCTTCCGGTTCGACCCATACGGACGTTCAGTATAGCTCAGCGTCGCAGCCGGCGCGCGCGGCCGAGGCGCACCAGCGAGCGGGGCGCTGGCTGTCCGATGGGGTCCGGGCAGACGCTCCGGAGTCTGCACGCCGCGCATTCCGCGCCGCTCCAGACCGCCTCGAACAGGGCCTTGATCCGGTCGACGGTCTCGAAGTCCTCGGTGCAGAGGCCCAGCTCGAAGTTGCGCTTGCCCTCGCCCTTCGCGCCGAGGCCGGCGCCGGTGAGGTTCGCGCTGCCGAAGTAGACCCAGGCCCCGTCCACCACCACCGCCTTGAAGTGCACGCGGGGACAGATCTTCAAGGACAGACCTCCCGCGATCAGGCGCCGGCGCTTCTCGAAGGAGGCGCGGAAGGGGCGCGAGGGCAGCTCCGCGTGAAGCAGGCGGAGCTCGACGCCGCGGCCGGCGAGATCCGAGAGGAGCGAGAGCACGGAGCCGAACTTCCCGCCGCGCTCGACCTGCATGTCCTTCACGTTCGCCGTGGCGATCAGCACCGACTCGCGCGCGTGCGCGAGCTTGTCGAGGATGACCTCGCGGTACAGCTCGCTTCCCTGCAGCACCGACGCGTCGATGGCGCGCATGGCGCAGCAATGCCACGCCAGGCCGGGCCGGCAACTTTACTGCGTGCAGCCCGAGGCGGTCCGGATGCCGTACTTCAGCGCGCCGGCGTTGCCGGTGTTGCGCGAGTCACGGCGCAGCGAGGGCCAGTGCGTGTCGGCGAGGCCGTGGTCGTCGCTCAGGAAGGCATAAACGGTGGCGCCGGCGGCGGTGAACAGGCGACCGGCGCAGTCGATGGTCGCGAATCGCAGGATGGCGTTGGGCGGATCGAAGGTCCAGGAGAGCTGGTTGCCGTCGTACGCGGAGAAGAGGCTCGTGCGCCGGGGGATATAGATGTGCCCATCGGAGCCTTGCAGTGGGGTCAGGCCCGGTGTGGTGCTCCCCAGCGTGAGGAACGGGCTCGCGGCGCCGGTCGCTGGAGCGAACGTCAGCACGTTGCCCGCGAGGTTCGCGCCGTAGAGCTTGCTGTCGATCCCGAAGGTCGGTTCCGCCGTCAGCCCGGAAGCGATCGCGGTGCTCGTCCAGCCCGGGAGCAGTGTGAGCGAGGCGTCGAGGCCCGCGAGGACGCCGGCGCCGCTCGTTGGCCGCGTCGCCGCATAGAGGTTCATGCCGTCCGTGACGAGGCCGAGGTAAGGGGCGCCGCCGTTCGGACCGGGACTGGTGAATGGGCCAAGATCGCCGTTCGAGGCGATCGAATGTCTCGTCACGTGAGTCGTAGTGCCCGCGCTGTTCTGGACCGCGAAGTAAACGCCGCCGTCGAGGATCAGCGGCGCGGCGTGGAAGTCGCGGTCATCGCTCGCGACCGAGGTCACGTCGGCGCCCGAGGTTCCACGCCACAGTTTGGAGTTCCCGCCGCCCACGCCGTCCGGGACCACGATCTGGTCGACCCCCCCGTCCAGCTGCATGACCGCGGGTCCGACGGCGAAGTTGCTGGCACTGGTCACGAACGTCCATGCTTCGCCGCCGTCCGGGTTGATCGCGTACAGGTCTCCGATCGAGCTTGCCACGTAGATGCGCGCGCTCGCCGCATCGCCGGCACCGATGGCCGGAGTGCCTGTGACGCCAAACGATGGCAGCGTGGCTGCCAGGGTGTGCCGCCAGTGCGTCACCGGCTGGTCCGGTGCGAGCGCGTAGACCGTTTCGGCCGTGCCGCCGTCCATCGTCACGATCACGTCTCCGCTCGGATGCACGGCAAGTCCCGACACGGCACTGCCCGCGAGGGTCTGCTGCCAAAGCAGCCGGGTCGCCCGTGCCGCCGTTGCGATGGACGCCGTATGGGGTGCGGCCGTTCCGCCGTACGCCACCGCCGTGTCCTGCGCTTCGATGCTGACCTGCAGCATTCCTGCCGGAACGTTGCCGACCGTGGTCCCTGCATCGAAGGTCGACGCGCCGGTGTGGAACGTGCTCCCCGCATCGTTCAGGACGACGTCGATCGAGAACGGGCAGGTGAACGATCCCGGCGCGCACCCGAGCGGCCGCGACGTCCCCAGCGAGACGCCGCCGTCGAAATCGATGCCGTCGAGATGAAGGGTCGCGGATCCAATGCCGCTCTGGTCGGTGATCGTTCCGTGCACGTGGACGGTATCGGAATACACGAACGTCGCGCCGGTCCATCCCGTGTTCGCCACCGCCGCCGGATACGTCACGCCGCCTCCGTCCGGCACGTCTTTGTAGACCTGCACTCCGGAAATCACCGGCGCTTTGTCGTCGACCACCCGCGCGGCGTCGGCGCCGCCGTCATGGCCGAGGTGGTCGAGCGCGCGGACGTGGAACGCGTACGGACCCTCGGCGCCGGCGGGCGCGTCACGGGGATCGAGTTGGAAGACGTAGACGCCTCCGTCCGAGCTGGCCGGGGCGACCACCGCAGATCCCGACAGCAGCTGCGGCGAGACGACGCCAGTTGGATCGACGATTGTGACCGAGACGTTGATTGCCGCCGCGCCGCCGTCGGGGAGCGTGCGCGCGTAGGGCGTGGAGTCGGGGGCGACGGAGATGGCCGGCGGCTGGTTGTCGAAGTACACGTTTTGCGCGGCGCTCGTGACGGCATGGCCGCTCGTGCTGGCTGCGGTGATCGTGAACTGGAGCGGCGTCGTCCCATCCGAGGGCGCCACCGGCCGCGGCAGCATGAACGCGTACGTGCTCCCGCTCCCGGCTGTCCCCGGGTGCGCGCACGCGCCGGTCTCGCCGCTGATCCTCAAGCAGACGCTGGACGCGTCCACTCCCGCCTGACCCGCGATGGTGGCGGACACGGACAGCGGGGCGCCCGTGGTGTCGAAGAAAGCGCGCCCTTGCGGATCGGTGTAATCGGCGGGGGTCGTGACGGCGACGCTCGAGATCCCGGGTGCGTCGGTGGCCACGCAAACGCGCTGGGCCGGGTCGCAAGCGGCACCGCTCGAGCAGTCGCGGTCGCTTGCGCACGCCCCCAGGCTCGAGCTGCGGCAGGCAGCCAGGGAGATGCAAAGGATGACGATGTGGATGGCGCGCATGGAGTCAGAAGGCGAATGTCAGGACCGCGCTGGTCGCGAGCAGGACGCCCGAGGCGATGAAGAGCGCGTTGGCCGTGTGCGCCGCCGAGTTGCCGGACTGCAGCGTGTTCAGGTCGCCCGGCTGGTAGACGCCGCCGTTGGTGCGGTAGGCGGACTCGGCCGCGTTGAGGTCCGATCGGCTCTTCGCCCCGAAGTAGAGGCCGGTCGCGGCGGCGGCCACGGCGACGCCCGCGGTGACGTATCCGGCCGTCCTGGTCCAGGTGCGCTGTGGCGCGGGGGCTGGAGCGGGGACAATTGCGGCCACCGGAGCTGCCACCGGAGCCGCTACCGGAGCTGGGGCCGGCGGCGCGGGCGGCGCCCCGAGCGCCAGGGCATTCGTGCGCTCATGAAGGACGGGCAGTGGCCGCGACGACAGCGTGTCGCCCTCCTTGATGCGCAGCGTGTGCACGCCGACGGGCACCATCCGGGACTGGCCGCTCCTCAGAGGCTGCCCATCCAGGGACAGCTCGACTCCTTCGGGAGCGTCCACGACCACCTGCCCGGTGCAACCCGCGGGCACCAGCAACTGGCACGCAAGCGCCTCGGCCGAGGCGGTCGCTTCGTCGGGATTGGATGACACGCGTTCCCGCTGCGCCTGGGCGAGCTGCTTGCGGGTCGCGACGTGCACCACCTTCATGCGCAGCGCGCCGCCCTGGAAAGCAGCGACGATCACCTGGTCCACGTTTGCGGCGGCTCCGGCCATGATCCAGCACGCCTTCTTCGTGCAGGGTCGGGGCGCGTCCAGGACCACGGCGTCCTTGACGGACGGCGACAGCTTGAGCACGGCGCGCAAGCCTTCCACCACTTGCGAGGACACGCCGTCGGGAAGGGCGCCCAGCACCAGCACGCCCAGCAGAACGCTTCCGCGCGCGGGGGGCGAAAGCGGCTCGATCGGCGGGAGTTGCGGCTGCGAGGGCTCCCTGGGCACGAGTGGCTCGAGCTGCGGTTGGGTCTGGGCGAGCGCCGGAAGCGCCAGCGCGAGCACCAGCGCGCACAAGGACCGAGGTTTCATGTGCAGAACCCCTAGAAGGACTGCGCATGCTACAGCCAGTCCCGTCCGACCGGCGATGTGGCCTTTTTCCGCAGATGAGGCTACATGGCGTCCCCGCATGCGCGCCCTGCGTCCCGACTACCTTTTTTCCGGCGGCCGCGTTCTCTCGGGGGCCTCGCTGGTGGTGCAGGACGGGGTCGTCCAGGGCGTGGGAGACGCTCCCGCGGGTGCGGAGGTGGTCCCGATGCGCGGGCGGGCGTTGCTCCCCGGCATGGTGGTGGCGCACAGCCACGCTTTCCAGCGCGCCATCCGCGGCCGGACCGAGCACCGCAGCCCCCCGACGGACGACGGGTCCACCGCCCGCGCGAAAGACGACTTCTGGAGCTGGCGCGAGGCCATGTACGCGGCGGCGGAGCGGCTGACTCCTCAGGATCTCCACGCCGTCTCGAAGTTCTGCTTCCTGGAGATGGCGCGCGCCGGGATCACCGCGGTGGGCGAATTTCACTACCTGCACCGCGATGCCTCGGGAAAGCCGTACGCCGACCCCAATGAGCTCGATCTCGCCGTCGCTCGCGCCGCGCGGGAAGTCGGGTTGCGCATCGTGCTGCTGCGGGTGGCCTACGCGCGGAGCGGATTCCGGGTCCCCGAGAACCCGCGCCAGAAGCGCTTCATCGAGGGCTCCGCGGAGGAGTACTTGCGGAACCTCGACGCGCTCTCGCGGCACGTGGCCGTCGGCGCCGCGCCGCACAGCGTGCGGGCCTGCCCTGCGGAATGGATCCGCGACATCTCCCAGGAGGCGTTCCGGCGGGGCTGGCCGCTCCACCTGCACGTCGCGGAGCAGCGAGGCGAAGTCGAGCAGTGCCAGGCTGAGCACGGCACCACGCCGGCGCTGCTGCTGGAACGGCTGGGCGCCCTGCGCGACACCACCACGGCGGTCCACGGAGTGCATCTCAGCCAGCGGGACATCGCGGCGCTGGGCCGCGCGCGCGCCACGGTCTGCGCCTGCCCCACCACGGAGCGGAACCTGGGCGACGGCGTGGTGCGCGCCGATCTGCTGCTGGCGGCGGGGGTGCGGCTCTGCATCGGAAGCGACTCGGAGGTGCAGCTCTCGCCCCTCGAGGACGCGCGCGAGCTCGAGTATCACCTGCGCCTCCTGCAGGAGCAGCGAGCGGTCCTCGACCTCGAGCCGGCCGGTGTCGGCGGTCTGGGCGCCAGGCTGTATGGCGTGGCCAGCGAGGGCGGCATGCGCTCCTTGGGACTGCCCGGGGGAACGCTCCGCCCCGGCGACCCGGCGGATTTCATCGCCGTCGATCTCGACGACCCGTCCATCGCCGGTGCGAATGCCGACGATCTGATGGCCAACGTGGTGTTCGCGATGGAGCGGACCGCGATCCGCGAGACCTGGGTGGGGGGCCAGCCGCTGCGCTTGGACTTCGAGGGCGCGCTCCCCGGCTTTCGCGCTGCGATGCGGAGGCTCTGGGGATGATCGATCCCGCCGCCGTCCTCCGGGAGCTGGTCGCGATCGACTCGACGTCGGCGAAGAGCAACTTGCCTGTCCTCGACGTCCTCGAACGGCACGTCCGCGCACTCGGCTTCGCGGCGCGCCGTCAAGCCTGGACAGACGCAGCGGGGGTGCGGAAGGCCAACCTGATCGCGCAGCGCGGGGGAGAGCAGGGCGGCCTCGCCCTGGTGGGGCACACCGATTGCGTTCCGTTCGATCCGGACTGGGCAGGCGCGCTGCGCCCGTCCCTGGAGGACGGCAAGCTGTACGGCCGCGGCGCCGCCGATACCAAGGCGTTCCTCGCCGCCGTGCTGTCCGCGGCTTCCCGGACGCAGGCGGCTCCGCTGCAGCTGGTCTTCACCGCCGATGAGGAAGTGGGCTGTCTGGGCGCGCAGAAGCTGGTCGAGGAGGGTGCGCTGCGGCCGCGCCACGCGGTCGTCGGGGAGCCCACGCGGATGATCCCCGTCATCGGCCACAAGGGCTACTGCCTCGCCGAGATCACGGTCCACGGCGCCGAGGGCCACAGCGCCTTTCCGGAGACGGGCGCATCCGCGATCCTCGCGGCCGGCCGCGTCCTGCGGGAGATCGAGCGCATCGGCGACGAGCTACGAGCCGAGGCCGATCCGCTGTTCGGGCCCCCGCACACCACGCTCAACGTCGGCCTGATCGCGGGCGGCAAGGCGAAGAACATCATTCCGGGGCTCTGCAAGCTCACCGTCGAGTGGCGCCCGCTCCCCTCGCAAGACGCACGGCGGACCTTGAGCCTGCTCGAAGAGGCCTGCGCGCGGATCTCGTCGGACCGCATCCGCGTGGAATTGGCGCCGCTGCGTCTCGATGCAGGGGTATTGGTGCCGGCGGATTCGGAGATCGTCGCGTTCCTGCAGGCACGGGCCGGCAACGCTCCCGCCACCATTCCCTTCGGGACCGAGCTGCCCTACCTCGTCCAGCTCGGTGCGCAGGCTTGCGTGTTCGGGCCCGGGGACATCCGGGTCGCGCACCGCACCGGCGAGTTCGTGCCGCTGGCCGAGCTGTCGCGGGCGGCTGAGATCCTGACCGCGGTGGTCGACCGCTTCGCGAAGCGATAGCCGCGGCGTCTAGCCCTGGGGTGTGTTTCGCGAGCGGTCCGGATCGCCTCCCGTCAGGCGCGCGATCTCCGCCGCCAGGCGCTGCGCGGGAACGATCGACAGCAGCGGCCGCAGCGCCTCGGAGCAGCCGGGAACGAGCAGCTCGACCACTTCCACCTCCAGCCCCAGGCACAGCTCGCGGAGCCGCCCGGTCCGGCCGCCGTCGTCCTGCGCGGGAGGGAAGAGCACCGCACCCATTCCCGCGCGCAGCGCCGCCTGGGGACCGTGGAGCGCCTCCTCCACGGCCATGCCCTCGGCCCACTTGAACGTCGCCTCCTTCAGCTTGAGCGCGGCCTCCGCGGCAGCGACGGCATCGAGTCCGAATCCGGCGACGAGCAGCGGATCCTTCCCCGCCAGGCGGGTCGCTTCGTCGAGTGGCGGGGGCCCGGCCAGCGCATCCCGCAGCAGGCGCGGCGCCTCCTTCAGATCGAGCCCCAGCATCTGCCCGAGCGCGGCCAGAGCAGTCAGGTACGAGACGCTGTGGGTCTGCGCACGCTCCGGAGCGCAGGTGGGAACGAGCACGTCCGCCTCGACGCGAACGCCTTCGCCGCAAACCGCGAACGTCGGCGCTCCGGCCGCGCGGGCTTTTTCGAGCACCGCCGCGGTGAAGCCTGCACCCGAGTGCGAGATCGCGACCACCTGGGCCCCGGCCGGGATCGGGACCCGCAGCGCAAGCTCGTGCGCCTCGACTGCGCGCGCCGGGTACCCGGCCCATCCGGCGGCGACGCGCGCGGCGTGGAGCGAGCTGCCCTGACCCGAGAACAGGAGGGGGCGCGATCGGTCGAGCCGCGGGGGTGCGCGGTCCAGCACCGCCCGCACCGCGTCCGGCTGCGACTCGATCTGTTCGTCGTAGCGGAACCTCACTTGGGCGAGGGTACGGCGGGATGCGGCTCGAGGGGAGAAATCTCCCGCGACGAGAGTCGCAAAAAACGCGTCAGCAGCGCCACCGCCACGGCAGTGAGCCCGGCGCAGAGGCCCCACCAGAGACCGATCACACCCTGTCCGAGCCCGAGGCCCAGAAACACCGCCACCGGGAGCCCGACGGCGTAGTGGCCGATCAGATTCGCCAGGAAGGCGAAGCGGGTGTCGCCCGCGCCGCGCAGCACTCCGGCGCCGACGCCCTGGATCCCGTCCGAGAGCTGGAACACCGCGCAGACCGTCAGCAGCGGCATGGCGCTGGAGATCACGTCGGGCTGGTCCGTCAGCAGCCGGGCAAGAGCGCCCGGCGCGAGCCAGAAGCAGAGGGCGGCGATCGACATGATCCCGGCGCCGCCCACGAACGCGGTGAGCCCGGCTCGGGGGCCGCG
>DATBZA010000068.1:0-26826 GCA_036513415.1 Myxococcales bacterium
TCCCCGCACCAGCACGACGTCGGACGGGCAGGGCATCTCCGAGAGCGGCGCGTAGACCGCGACGCGTAGGGGCGTCTTGCGGTGGGGGATCCCGGGCACCTCCTCCATCCGGAGGTAGCCGAGCTGCACCATGGTGCCCACCAGGGCCATCAGCTCCTGCTTTTTTGCCTCGCTCGTCTGTACGCCGTGCGTGTGCGCGCCGACGGGGCAGCCCATGTGATCGGCCGCGTCCGTCCAGAACGTCTCGCCGTCGGCTGCGCGCTTCCAGTACGAGCAGCTCGCGGGCTCGGCGGGAGCGTGGGGAACGCCTGGGGGCGCCGAATCCCGAAAGGCGATTCCGACCGCTGGCAAGGCAAGATGGAGTGTCTGCTGGAAGATGTCGCTCATCGGCGTCAAGTACACCACCGCGGCGCGCCTGACCACCGGGGACCGCGACTACCGCGGGGTCTGGTACCAGTCTTCCTGCCCGGGCTGCTGATCGCCGCCGCAGGGCTGCGTGGGCTCGCTGCCGGCCATGAACACCTCGCGCACGGCGTACGGGTCGCCGTCGTCCGCCAGGCAGCCGGTGTTCCGGTTGATCTGCACCTGCGTGACCCCGGGCGGCGGTGCTGGCCATTCCTCGGCCGGCTGTCCCGCCGTAGCGGCGCGCATGAACTGTAGCCACATCGGCCCGTTCGCGTGACCGCCGGTCTCGTACGGCCCCAGCATCTCGTGCGTGTCGAAGCCCACCCAGCCGCCCGCCAGCAGCGAGGGCGTGAACCCGATGAACCAGGCGTCCCGGTGCTCGCTGGCGGTGCCGGTCTTTCCGGCCGCGGGGCGGGAAAGAGCGCTCAGCGAGTGCGCCGTTCCCGACGGATCCTCGATCACCGAGCGCATCAGGTCCGCGACGATATAGGCGACCTCGGGCTTCATCGTCTCCTCGAACTTGGACTCCGCGGCGAGCAGGGTGTTGCCGTCGCGGGAGAGCACCTTGCGGATCAGCACCGGGTCGGCGCGCCGGCCCTCGGACGCCAGGGTCGCGAAGGCGTTCACCTGCTCGAGCACGCCCACCTCCCCGGTGCCCAGCGCGGCGGTGTAGCTCTGCGGGATCTCGCTCGAAAGCCCCGCGGCGCGAGCGGCTGCTCGGACCCGGTCCAGGCCGACGTCGAGCAGCAGCTTCACCGCCACCGTGTTCTTGGACTCGGCGAGCGCCTTGCGCAACGGGATGGGCCCGTCGAACTCGTCCTTCTCGAAGTTCTGCGGCTTCCAGGCCTTTCCGGTCCAGGGGTCCGTGATCACTTCCGGCGAATCGTCCACGCGGGTGGCGGGGGTGTACTTTCCGGTATCGAGCGCGGCCGCGTAGAGGAAGGGCTTGAACGAAGAGCCCGGCTGGCGTTTCGCCTGCGTAGCGCGATTGAACGAGGAGAGCGCCACGTCGTACCCGCCTGCCAGGGCGACCACGCCGCGCGTCTTCAGATCGATGGCCACGAAGGCGCCCTGGACCTTGGGCGTCTGCTCGAGCGCGAGCTCCAGCCGCTGCACCCTGGTGCCCGACGAGGTCCGCTGGGTCTGCACGTGAGCGACCCGCACCGCCACCACGTCGCCCAGCGCCAGCACGTCGGCAGGCGACTTCGGCCCTGGCGTCGGGCGCTCGGGCTTGAACGGGCGCGCCCAGGCCATGGTGGAGAACGGCACGTTGCCGGCGACTCCGGGCGCCAGCTCCACCACGGCATCGGCGCGGCCCACGCTGGTGACGATGCCGGCGTAGATCTCGTTCGGGGCGAGCGGCCGGACCTTGGCGGCGCCCGCCAGCACCTCCGGGGTGAGCGCGCCGTCGGGGAGGCCGGCGGCCGCGTCCGCGGCAGCCTCGGTGTCGTCCGCCTCGTCGGGACGCTTCCTGGGCGGTTTCTTGGCGGCGTTGCGGCGCACCGCTGCCGTGTAGATCCCCTCGAGATCGAGAACCCACGCCTGGTCGGGCGCCTGCGCGACGGAGGAGAGACGCCGGGCGAGGGCGGTCCGGTAGGCGTCGAGCCGCTCGCGATCCAGCTTCACCTCGGGTCCACGCCAGCCCTGGCGCTTGTCGATCACTCTTAGATTCTCGCGCAGCGCGACTTCGGCTGCGTCCTGCAGCTTCGGGTCCATCGCGACCTCGACGGTCAGGCCAGCAGTGTCCACGGCCGCGTCGCCGAATTGCGCCACCAGCTGGCGCCGCACCTCGTCCACGTACCAGGCACCCGGTGGCTCGGGCGGGGGCGGCGGCAGCACGATGGGCCGCTCGACCTCGCGATCGTGCTCCTCGCGGGAGATGAAGCGGTTGGCCAGCATGCGGTCGAGGACGTAGATCTGGCGCTTCTTCGCGCGGTCGAGGTGGCGGCGCGGGTTGATCCGGGAGGGGTTCTGGGGAAGGCCGGCGAGGATCGCCGCCTCGCCGAGCTCGACGTCCTGCACATGCTTGTTGAAGTAGTAGAGCGAGGCCTCCTCCACGCCATAGCGCGCCTTCCCGAAATTGATCTGGTTCAGATAGAGGAAGAGGATGTCGTCCTTGGAGAGGTTGCGCTCGAGGCGCGCAGCCAGCAGGATCTCCTTGAGCTTCCGCTTCCACCTCTTCTCGGGCGTGAGGAAGAAGTTCTTCACCACCTGCTGCGTGATGGTCGAAGCGCCGAGGCGCTTCTTGCCGCTGATCGCGTCGACGGCCGCGGCCCGGGCGAGAGCGAGGAAGCTGAAGCCCGGGTGCTTGTAGAAGTCCTTGTCTTCCGCGCTGACCACCGCTTGCACCAGCACGCGGGGGATCTGGTCCATCTTCACGACCGTGCGGCGCTCCCGATGGAACTGGCCGATGACCGAGCCGTCGGCGGCGATGACCTTGGTGGCGACGAAAGGGTGGTAGTCGCGCACCGAATCGAAGGTGGGAATCTCGCGCGAGATGTAGACGTACCCGCCGATCAGCGCGGCGAGCGCGAGCACCAGCAGCGCGCCGGCGGCCAGCGCCGCCCGCCGCAAGAGAACCTTCCAGCGCCGGGGGCCGGCTGGGACGTGACCCTGGTAATCGTCGGCCGGGACCGGCCGGTACGGCTCCACCTCGGGCTCCGGTGGGGGAAGGGGCTCCGGTTCGGGCTCCGGCTCCGGCGCCGGCGCCTGCGCGACCGCGGTGCTGCCCGGGAGATCGTCGGGACCGGGCTCGGGCTCACGCTCCTGCTTCGCGTCCCACCACGCTCCGCGCCGGCCCTTGGGATCCTCGGGCGCCGGCGCCGCGGGCAGACGAGGCTGGGGCGGAGCGGAGGACTCTTCGTCAGGGAGCGAGATCTGAAGTCCTTTTCTCGGAGCGAGCGGTGCGACTTCCGCGCGCCGACTCGGGGGAAGGGGCGCGGCCCTCGACGCCGGGCCGTCGACCCGCACGAACGCCGTCGCGCCTGGCGCGTCGTCCTCGGGCGCAACCGGGGTCTGTTCGCGCGTCGACGCGTCGTCGTCGACGTCGATCAAGGTGCTGCCGGCGTCGGATTCCGGGCGCTTGGAAGAAGGCATGCGGTCTGGCTGAAGAATGTAACAGAGGGAGGCGCTCCGTCCACGGCATCCGGGCTGGAGGATGTAGCAACGCCGCCCTTGCAGAGAACTTGCCCTTGCGGATCATCCCCGTGAGACTCTGCGCGCCATGTGGTGCGTCTACCTCCTCCGCTGCGGGGACGGCTCCCTGTACACGGGCATCACCAACGACCTTGCCAAGCGCCTCGCCGCCCACCGCGGCGGATGCGGCGCGCGCTACACGCGTGGCCGTGGCCCGCTGGCCCTGGTGCACACGGAACCCGCCCGGACCCGGTCCGCGGCGCTGCGCCGCGAGCACCAGCTGAAGCGACTGCGGCGGCGCGACAAGCTCGCCTTCCTTGACACCTCGCGCGGGCGCGAGTAGGTGCGCGCCATGCGGAAGGCACTCCTCGTTTTCATGGCGGTCGTGGCCGCCGGGTGTCCGAAGCCCCAGTACCCGGAGTGCAAGACGGACCCTGACTGCGCCGATCACGGGCAGGTCTGCATCAATGGGTTCTGCAGGGAGTGCCGCGAGGACTCGAACTGCGCCACCCACCCCGACCGCCCCCTCTGCCGCGACGCCGTCTGCGTGGCGAAGGCCCAATGCGCCAGGAACGAGGAGTGCGGGCAGGGGATGAAGTGCGCGCAGGGCAAGTGCGTTCCGGAGTGCGCCGCCGACGCGGACTGCGGTCCGGGCGCAAAGTGCGCGCAGGGCCGTTGCGTTCGCGAGGAGAGGTGCAGCGCCGATGCCGACTGCCCGAAGGGGAAGGCCTGCTCCGACGGCGTCTGCCGGGCCCAGGATGCCCTCGGCGGCCGGACTGGCGCCTGCGATCTGAAGCCGATCTATTTCGGCTACGACGATGCCACCCTTTCGCCGGAGGCGCGCAAGGCGCTCGACGCCGCCTTCCAGTGCTTGCGGCGCACGCCGTTCCGCCGGCTGGTCATCGCCGGCCATACCGACGAGCGCGGCACCACCGAATACAACCTGGCGCTGGGAGAGCGCCGCGCCGATGCCGTGCGCAAGTATCTCGTACAGCTCGGCGCCGATCCCCCGAAGCTCAAGACCATCAGCTACGGCAAGGAACGTCCGGCCAACCCCGGCCACGATGAGGCGGCGTACGCCAAGAATCGCCGCGTCGAGATCGCGGTGGAGACCTGAATGAAGAGACTGCTTCTCGTCGCGCTCCTCTGCACCGCCTGCGTGACCACCGCGCAGGAAGGCGAGCAGATGCGGCAGGACATCGCGGCCCTGCGCACCGATCTGAAGAAGGAGATCGACACCGCCTCGGCCGACCGCCAGAAGCTGTCCAGCGAGCAGCAGCAGCGCTCGAAAGCGCTGCAGGAGGCGCTCGACCAGCTCTCGCGCGCCGCGCGCAAGAGCGGCGCGGACCTGGCGGTCGACGTGGAGAAGTCGCAGAACGACGTCGCCGCGCTCCGCGGCCAGCTCGAGGTCATCCAGCACCGGCTGGACGCCCTGGAAAAGGCGTCCTCGGAACAGCAGAAGGCGCTGGACTCCGCCAACCAGTTCGTGGCCCAGCAGAAGAAGGAGCAGGAGCGGCCGACGGATCGCGGCGCGCTCTACAACCTCGCCCGCCAGAAGCTCGATCAAGGGCAGCCGGCGAAGGCGCGCGATCTGTTGCAGGACTTCCTCAACCGCTACCCCAAGGACGAGCTGGCGGCCAATGCGCAGTACTGGCTGGGCGAGACCTACTATGCCGAGAAGAAGTGGAACGACGCCATCGTCGAGTTCCAGAAGGTGCTGAAGGAGTACAAGGGCTCGGACAAGGTCCCGGACGCGGTGCTGAAGATCGGCATGTCGTTCCAGGCGCAAGGCGACTGCCAGAACGCCCTGCTCTTCTTCGACGAAGTGGGCCAGGCGCACAAGACCGCGCCGGCGGCCAAGGTCGCGCACGATCGCGCCGCCGAATGCCGCCGCAAGGGGACCAAGACTCAGAGCCGCAGCCGGTAGCCGCGCAGCAGTCGATCCTCGACCTTCTCCATCAGCGCGACCAGGTCGCGGCGCTTGAACTTTCCCTGCGCCGACTCCTGGAACGCCAGCGCCGAGTCGACCAGGTACCGGGTGATGAAGTGCGCCGTTTGCTCCTCCAGCTCGTCGGGAAGCAGCCGCCGGTACTGGTCGCTGCGGCAGAAGCGGTCGATCAGCTCGTACTCGCGCAGCATCTCCTCGCGGGCCAGCTCGCAGGCGACGCGGTAGGTGTCCAGCTCGGGCCGGCCCGCGCGGGTGAGCACCTTCTCGTACCGGGCCTCCAGCGCGGCGTCGAGCCACTCCGCGATGGGCGGGGGGAAATTGCGCAGGTCCTCCACCAGCTGATCGGCGACCTTGCCGAGGACGTAATCCCTCAGCTCCTGCGGCTTCTGGTCGAGGATGTGGTCCCACCGGCCCATGTGCGGGCCATTCTACGGCGCGCCGGGCAATCCAGGGCGGGCGTACACCAGGACTTGCGGCACTTCGTCCAGGTACAGCCCTGTCGCCGGACGCCGGGTGCCGAACGCGTTCCAGGTCTGGGGCTCGCGGTCGCGGAACTCCCGGTGCCATTGCAGCGCCGCGTAGTCCGACTGCTCCGGCTCGGACGCATAGCGGATGTCCGGCCGCAGCAAGCCGGCGAGGACGTAGGCGCGATAGCTCTCGACGTTCACCTCGTGGAAGTACACGCGCGCTCCCAGCGGACAGTGGGAATTCAGCCAGGGCAGCACGCCGGTCACGTTGTTCGACCAGTACTGCCGCTGCATCCCCAGGGTCGCCGCGCCAGGGATTCCCCCGGCCAGCTCGCCGTAGGCGCTGGTGCCGTACGGATGGAGGTGTGCGATCTGCCAGAGCCCGGGCAACAGCGTCGCCAGCGCGACGGCCACCATCCTCCGGGGTTCGGGTGCGGCGCGGACCAGGAGCGAGGCGGCCTCCGGTGCAAGCAGCGCCAGGAACGCGAGCCAGTGCTTGATCCCGCCGAAGATCGGCGTGGTGCGAAGCAGGAAGGGCAGGAGCGCGGCGCCGGCGAGGCCCAGCTCCAGGAGCCGCTGCGCGTCCAACCGGCGGCGCGCGAAGCCGACGAGCAGCGAGACGCCGGCGGCGGCGAGGATCGCGGCGACCGGCAGCGGAAGAACCAGCGCGTCGAGCACCAGGGGGTAGGAGACGGGGAAGGGCGGAGCGCGCAGGACCTGGCCGAAGTACCACCAGGCGTAGTGCACGTGCTGCGTGTGGAACGCGATCCAATCGCCGAGATGCCGCAGCGGATCGTGCCAGAGGAGCGGCCAGGCGGCGAAGAGCACCAGCGGAGAGAGCAGCAGCCAGGGCAGCTTGCGCAGCGCCGCGCTCCTCTGCTCGCGAGGAAGCAGCAGCGCGTGCACCAGCAGCACCGGGGGGAGGAACCAGGCGTTGTGCTTGACCGCGAGCGCGAGGCCGTAGGTCCCGGCCAGCCGCGGGCCGGTGCCGCGCAACCAGGCCAGACCGACTCCCGCCCACATCGCGCAGATGGGAATGTCGAAGCAGGCGAGGTGGCCGTGGAAGAACGTCCGCTCCGCGCACCAGAAGAGGAGCGGGGCCAGCACGCCGGCGGCGCGGGATCGCGACAGCCCCAACAGGCACAGCCAGTAGCTGAGCAGGCCGGCGAAAGCGAAAGCGGGCAGGCGCCACGCGAGCGCGTCGGGGAGCACGCCCAGCCAGGTGGTGAAGACCAGGTGCGAGGCGGCGAAGAGCAGCTTGGTGAGGCCGGGATGCTCGAAGTTGTACGACCAGTACCGCTCGGTCTGCGCGATGGCCTGGAGCGGCGCCTGGAGCAGCAGCCGCAGCCAGCTCTCGTAGCTCTGCGCGGCAGTGAAGTAGTAGCCCTCGTCGCGGACGAATCCGACCGGCGCCTGCGTCAGCGCCATGATCGCCGCGGTAGCGAATCCGAGAGTGCGCGCCAGCGACTTGTCGCTCATCCCGACGTCCAGGCCTGCAGGCAGAAGGCGCGCCCCCGGTCGGGCGAGGAGACCGCGAAGACGAATTCCCGCTCCGGCGCGCCGGGCGGGAGCGGGACGTCGAGCCTTCGCCATCCGGTCCCGTCGCGGACGGTGCGCGGGACCTGGAGCGACCCCAACGGCGCGCCGTCCGCGAAGACCTGCACGGCGATGTCCGGACGATTCGCATCGTACGCGCGCTCGCCGATGACGCCGGCGCGGACGTGCAGCGTCGTGCCCGTCATCCCTCGGGCCTCGAACCGGCCGCCGACCGGCACGCGCACGCAGCGGCGCGGCGCGTAATCCACCTCGTGTTCTTCCAAAGAGCGCGTCAGGTCGGAGGCGATCGGCGCGGCCCGCAGCTCCCAGGGCCGCAGCGCCAGGGCGCCGAAGCGCTCCTCGTCCGCCGCTGGAGTGGCGCCCCGCGCCCGCAGCGCCGCATCGGGCGGGGAGAAGAACGGCGTGCGAGGCAGCGACAGGACCCACAGGCGCCCGACCCCTACGTAATCGGCGCCCTGGAGATCCTCCTCGGCCAGAACGGGCATGGCGTCCACGAACAGACGGGCGCGCTCGGCCCACGCGGGCCAGGGCTGCACGGCATCGCCAGGCTGCGCCCGGGCTCGGAGGGCCCCGGCCGCCTCCGCCCAGTCCGCGTCGGACGGCAGCCGGAGGGTGAGCGTGAGATCGAACAGCAGCGATCCCGCGCCGACCGCGATCAGTGCAGCGAAGAGCGCTCTACGTAGACCCAAGCTTGATCTTCCGCTCGCTCTTCTCGCGGCAGAAGAGGCACAGCGCCACCTCGGGATATGCGGCGAATCCCGGCGACCACCCCGGGTGCATCGCGCAGCGGGGGTCGAAGCAGTGGTGCAGGTCCCAGAGGTGGCCGACGTAATGGGCGGCGCGCTTGGCGAGCCCGACCTCGAGCGGCACGCCCTTGTCCGCGAGGCCGTGCGCGGTGGCGATCGCCTTGCCGGCGCCATACTGCGCGTAGCCGTCCACCGGGCCGCGGCCCATGGGCCCCTCGGGCGCCGTGAGCGGCTCGCCGGTGAGGTAGAGGATCTTGTCGTCCGCGTAGAGCGCGACGTCGTCGTCCATCTCCTCCACGGCCTTGACCGCGTTGTAGGCGGACTGCTCGTCGTCCAAGGCAGAGTTGGGGATCTCGCCTTCGCCCTCCAGCTCCGAACCCATGCCGTACGCCGCGTGCAAGCGGCGCGAGACGAAGTCGACCACGTCGGGGGGAAACTCCGACAACGTGACGATGCGGATCATCGCTTTCCTTTCGCCTTCCCCTTGGCCTTCGCGGCCGGCCTCTTCGCCGGCGCCGCTTTCCTGGCCGGGTGCTTGGCGGCGGGCTTCTTGGCGGCGGGCTTCGCGGGCGCGGCCTTCCTCGCCGGCGCGTGGGACGGCTTCGCTTTTTTCGCGGAGCCGGCGTGCGGCCGGTGCGCAGGCTTCGGCTTCTCCTTCTCCGGCGCGGCCTTCTTCGCGGCCGGCGCAGGCGCGGGCTCCTCCTTCTCTTCGTCTGCGTCCTCGGAGTCTGCGGCCGCAGCGGGAGCGACGGCGGGGGCTGCTTCGGCCGCGCCTCCCGCCTCGTCGTCCTCGAAGCCGAGATCGTCATCGAGGCCGGAAACGCGGGCAGGCGAGGGTGGACCCAGCGTGGCCGGCGGGAGCGGCTTCCCCTTGCGCGTCATGCCTTCCGGGGGCCAGAGCGCGTAGTCGAGGTTGTCTTCGGCGACGTGCAGCGGGATGTTCATCGCGGCCGCGATCTCGCCGACGAGGAGGTGGCGCGCGTTGTCATACAGCTCGCGCTCCTTCGGCGGCAGCGGGCGCACGCGAGACAGCGCGTGCAGGCCCTTCAGCACCTCCACCGTTCCGAACAGCCCGCCGCCGGTCATCCGATCCGCGTTCTCGCGGTGGCGGACCTTCCAGTCCAGCTGCGGGTCGGTGTTGGGAGTGGCCAGCTCGTCGAACACGCGGTCGATGGCGGCAACGTCGGCGACCTTGCGCAAGCCGATGCCCATCACTTTCGCCTTGGGGACCATCACCGTCGCGCCGTCTTCCTCGCGCGAAAGGGTGACGACTTCCCAGTTCTGGCCCGCGATCTGCTTGATGTCGACGCCCGTGATCCGGCAGATGCCCTGATTGGGGTACACGACGCGGTCGCCCACGTGCAGGCTACCGTCGCCGATCACCGGATCCTGGGTTTTCGTAGACATTACCGGTTCTCGCTACCGCAGCCCGCTGCACTGCGCAAGACGGACAAGGAAGCCAGGAGACCGTCCGACCCATTGCGGCCCTGGAATGGGAGGCGCATGCGGATTGCCGCGGGACTTCCAACACCTCCATCCCCGGCCGGACGCTGGAGGCGGGCGGCTACCCGCTGGGCCGGCTCCTCGAACGTGCATGGGGGTCGCCGGAACGGGCCGCTGTGCGCTTTCATGCACGTTCTCGTGGGCGTAGGACCTCGAATCAGGCTCCCATCTCCTACTACCCATGCACAACTTCGTTTGCGGGGACGGTGCTGGTCGAGGGGGGCGTGTGCGGAACTCGGAGCTGGGTCGAACGGGGGCGGTCCGGCCGCTGTGGTTGGAAGCCGACAATCTGCGGGCGCGCATCGCCGAGGCGGAAGCCCTGTACGGGTTCTTTTCCTTCGATACGGCCCTCTCCCAGCGCGCGTCGCACGGCCACCTGAGGACCAATCCTGCTTCCCGCGCCGCGCTGATCCGGCTCTGTGCAGCACCGAACACCCGCGGCGCCGTGCTCTCCGCCCGGAAGGTGGAGACACTGCAGCGCCGCCTGCGCCTGCACCGGCTCGCGTACGTCGGCGTGCACGGGGCCGACGTGGAGGCCTGCGGCCTGCGGATGGTGACCGAGCCCGACCTGGAGCTGGCCGAGGCGGCGGTGCAGAAGCTGCGGCGAGCCTGTTCGCGGCTCCCCACCCTGCAGGTCGCGGGCATCGTGGTCGAGGATCGCACCTGGTCCCTGGTGCTGCACCTGCGCCACGCCGATCCGCAAGCGCGCGTCGCGGCGGCGGAGGAATTCGGCAAGCTGGTGGCGGCGGAAAATCTGGAGCTGCGCAGCGGCGACGACTCGCTCGAGGCCGTTCCGGAAGGCGCTTCGCTCTGGCGCGCCGTGCTCGGGCTGCTGGCGGGCCTGCGCGGCGCGCTCGCCGTCTACGTCGGCGCCGGAGAGGCCGACGAGGAGGCCTTCGCGGCGCTCAACCGGCGCAGCGCGATCACGGTGCACGTCGGACCGCCACCGCGCACCGGAACGAACGCGCGCTGGCAGGTCGCCGATACCGGGGAAGTCATCCGGCTGGTGCACTGGCTGGCCGACGCGCGCCGCCGGCCCTGAGCCCTCGCTCAACCGGGCGCCGGCCGTGTCTGGTGCTCAAGCCCCTGAGCCACCTTTCGGTGGCCGGGGCTATCCACCGCGAAGCGCATGCTAAGTCTCGGGCATGCGCCTCGATCCACACAGCTACGCCGACACTGCCCAGCCGCAGACGCGGAGCATCGATCTGACGCTGCGCGCGGACTTCGATCGGCGTGTCCTGGAGGGCGAGATCGCGCTGCATTTCCGGACCCCGGGCTTTGGACCCTTGGATCTCGACACGCGCGAGCTGCGCATCGACGCGGTCACCTTGCTCGACGGGACGCCGCTGCCGCACGATCTCTTTGCGCCCGAGCCGATCCTGGGTGCGCGGTTGCGCATCGATCTTCCGCGGGGCGCGGCGGGGGTCCGCGTCCGCTACGCGACCTCGCCCGCCGCGACCGCGCTGCAGTGGCTCGAGCCATCGCAGACGGCGGGAGGCCAGCCGTTCCTCTTCTCCCAGGCCCAGCCCATCCACGCGCGCTCCCTGGCGCCGTTGCAGGACACCCCGCGCATCCGCATCACGGTGGGCTCGGCGCGCTTCACGGTCCCCTCGCAGCTGCGCGCGCTGATGGCTGCCGCCGCGAAGGGCCCGGACGTCTTCGAGATGCCGCAGGCCATCCCGCCATACTTGCTCGCGTTCGCGGTGGGGGACCTCACCTCGCGCCAGCTTTCCGGCCGCTGCGCGGTCTGGGCGGAGCGCGCGATCGCGGACGCCGCGGCCGAGGAGTTCGCCGAGGTCGAGCAGATGCTCGTCGCCGCGGAGGAGCTGTTCGGGCCGTACGAGTGGGATCGGTTCGACATCCTGGTGATGCCGCCGAGCTTTCCGTACGGGGGCATGGAGAACCCGCGGCTGACCTTCGTCACGCCTTCGCTCCTCGCCGGCGACCGTTCGCTCGTAAACGTGATCGCGCACGAGCTCGCGCACGCCTGGACCGGCAACCTCGTCACCAACGCGAGCGCGAACGATTTCTGGCTCAACGAGGGCTTCACCGTCTACGCCGAACGCCGCATCCTCGAGGCGCTCCACGGCCGCGATTCCGCCGAGCTGCACGCTGCCGCCGGGCTGCACGATCTCCACACGGCGCTGGAGCGCTTCGCCGCCCACCCGGAGCTCACCTGCCTGCGCAACGATCTGCGCGGGATCCATCCCGACGAGGCGTACTCATCTGTGCCTTACGAGAAGGGCTCTCTGCTGCTGCGCAAGCTCGAGGAGACCGCGGGCCGTCCCGCCTGGGACGAGTTCCTCCGCGCCTACCTGGGCGCGTTCCGCTTCCAGAGCATCACCACCCAGGAGTTCCTCGACTTCCTCGAGGCGCGGCTTCCGGGGCTCGCATCCCGGGCGCGGGCACTCGAGTTCATCGATTCGCCGGGCCTGCCGGCCGACGCGCCGCAGCCGCGATCGCGGCGCCTCGAGCAGCTTCGCGCCTTCGAGGTGGAACCGGAGAATCCCGCCGAGCTGCTGGTGGTGCTCCAGGCGCTCCCGCCGGATTCGCCCAGGGTGCGCGAGCTGGACGCGCGGTTCGGCCTCGCCAACCGGCGCAGCCTGGAGCTGCGCCACACCTTCGTGCTCCTGCAGCTTCGCGCGGGCGCGCCGGAGGCCGTGGAGGCGGCGCGCCGG
The DNA here is from genome assembly GCA_036513415.1 of Myxococcales bacterium. GTDB lineage: Bacteria > Myxococcota > Myxococcia > Myxococcales > 40CM-4-68-19 > 40CM-4-68-19. The sequence goes on from DATBZA010000068.1 coordinate 12,440, forward strand.
ATCCTGTTGGCGTCAGGACGGATGAGATACCTGCGGCCGCTCTACACCGAGCTGGCGCGGCGGCACCCGGAGGCGGCGCGGCGGATCTACCAGGAGGCCCGCGCCGGGTACCACAACATCGCCCGGGCCGCCGTCGAAGGCGTGTTGAAGCAGCACGGGGCGCTGGGCTAACGTCCGCCAGTCGCACATCACCGGGAGGGCCCATTGCGCAAGCTCCTGATCGCAAGCATGGCATTGGCGGCCTTCGCCGCGTCCGCAGCGGGGACGCATCACGTTCTCAAGGCCACGCCCGAGTCGGTGCAGTGGGGATGGCTGGACCCGTCCGAGCCGCCGAAGCTGACCATCGACTCCGGCGACACCGTCTCGATCGAGACCCTGCTTCACGCCAGGGACCAGATCCAGAAAGGCGTCTCGATGGAGAAGATCGTCGAGCTGCGCAAGGCCAATCCGGGAGGCGGCCCGCACTCGATCACCGGTCCCATCGCGGTGAACGGCGCCGAGCCGGGCGACGTCCTCGAGATCCGGATCCTCAAGATCGTGCCCAAGAAGACGGGCTTCAACTTCAACCTGCCCGGGAAGGAGTTCCCCACCATCGGGGCGCTGGCGAAGGACTACCCGGAAGGGTACGTGAAGTACTTCGACATCGACCCGAAGGCGAAGACGATCCGCTTCAAGCCGGGCATCGAGATCCCCTTGCGGCCCTTCCCGGGCACGCTCGCCGTCGGCATCGACCCCGACGACCCGTCGCCGCGCAAGGGCGGCGCCAAGGAGCCGCTGGCGCCGGTGAGCACGCTGCGGCCGTGGAAGAACGGGTCCAACATGGACATCAACGAGATGACGGAGGGCACCACCATCTTCATCCCCGTGTTCCTCAAGGGCGGGCTGATCTGGACCGGGGATTCGCACTGCGCGCAGGGGAACGGGGAAGTGAACCTGACCGCGGTCGAGTGCTCGTTCCAGGAGATCCGGCTGCAGCCGATCGTGCGCAAGGACCTCAAGCTCACCTGGCCGCGCATCGAGACGAAGACCCACTTCATCCAGGTCGGATTCGACGAGGATCTGATGAAGGCCTTCACCATCGCGCTCAACGAGACGGTGGACTTCCTCACCACCAGCAAGGGTCTCGATCGGTACGAAGCCTACTCGCTGGCTTCGATCGCGGCGGACTGCCGCATCAGCCAGGTGGTGGACGTGCGCAAGGGCGTCCACTGCATGGTGCCGAAGTCCATCTTCACCGCCGCGAAGACGGCGACCCGGTAGCGGTCAGCGCGACCCTCAGCAACCTCGTCAAGGTGTCCTCGTTAAGCACCATGGCGCGCCAACTCCAACGCTGCAGATCAAACGCCGAGCACGCAGAGCACGCCGAGGTTTTTTTGGTTTCTGTACCGACTCCACAAGGAAACTCGGCGTGCTCCGCGTGCTCGGCGTTTGATCCGGACCTCCTACATTTGATCACAGGACTTCGCGACACATACGCCACCGCCTGCGTGTAGGACGCGGTGGATACACCAGGAATCTGGCTGCTTTTCTGTTCAGGGGGCGGTTGCTTGACAGCTTGCCTGAGCTGGTCGAGTCTGCGCGAGGTGGATCGAAGTGGAATGAAGTGGAAGGCGAGCACCACAGAGGGGATCGGCGATGTTTTCGGGCGTCTTCCAGCACTCGATCGACGCCAAGGGGCGCACCAGCCTCCCCGCGCGGTTTCGCGAGCTGCTCTCCGAGCAGGGCGCGGACAAGCTCTTCATCACGCCGGACCTGATCGATCCCTGCCTGGTCGCGTTCGCCCCCGCCGCCTGGCAGCGGCTCGCGGAGAAGGTCGCCGCCCGGTCCATCTTCGATCGGGACATCCGCCTCCTCTCGCGCGCCTTCATCGCGCCCGCGCAGGAGTGCCCCGTCGACAAGCTGGGCCGGATCCTCATCCCGCCCAGTCTCCGCGAACACGTCGGGCTGGTCGAGGAAATCACCTGGGCGGGGACGGTGGAACGGATCGAGATCTGGACGCCACAGAGATGGGCGGAGGTCCAGAAGGCGGCGCGCGCGCAGGAAACACCGCAGGACCTGGCCCGCAGGTTGAGCGAGCTTCTGTAACGACGAGGGGCAACGACGATGGCGGACAAGGCTTCGCGAAACGGTCTTACCCGCGGCGACCACAAAGCGGCGGTCCTGGCGCTCAAACCGGCGCCGGGCCCGCGCGCGCCGGGCGTGCGCTGGGAAGACAACCTCGCCACGGTGGCGGTGCGCGGCGATCTCGACCGCGAGGCGATCTGGGCCATCGACTACACCGTGGGTCGCGCGTCGGTGGAGGCAGGGCGCATCGTGCTCGACCTCCGCGAGGTCACCCACCTCGACTACTCGGGCGTCTCGGAGATCGTCGCGCGCCGGCGCGAGCTGCTCGCGCGCGGCGGAGATCTGCTGATCGCGGTGCAAAACCCGTATGTGTCGAACATCCTCAAGGCGGCGGGCGGGTCCGAGCTGGTGCTGTTTCGCAGCCTGGAGGAGGCCACCTGCGCCGGGGCGGCAAGGGGACACCATGCGATGGTGTCCCCTGCGCGCGTGAGGATGATGCGGAAATGACGGAGTTCGTCCACCAGACCGTGCTGCGCCGCGAGGCGGCGGCGTTGCTCGCGGCGGCGCCGGGCAAAGTGATCCTCGACGGCACGCTGGGCGGCGGCGGGCACGCGGAAACGCTGCTCGACGCCGGGGCCCGGGTGGTGGGCATCGATCAGGACCCCGCCGCCCTCGAAGCCGCGCGCGCGCGGCTGTCGGGCCGGGACATCGCCATCGCGCACGGCAACTTCCGCGATGCCCGCGCGGTGCTCGACCAGGTCGGCGTCGGTGAGGTCGACGGCGCGCTCGTCGACCTGGGCGTCTCCTCGCCGCAGCTCGACGATCCGGGTCGGGGATTTTCGTTCCGCGCGGGCGGGCCGCTCGACATGCGGATGGATCCCACCCGCGGGCGCCCCCTGAGCGAGCGGCTGGACGAGTGGGACGAGAAGGCGCTGGCACGGATCCTCGAGTCGCTCGGAGAAGAGAGGTTCGCGCGCCGGATCGCGCGCGCCATCCGGCAGGCGTGGCGGGAAGGGCAGATCGCGGACACGCGGCAGCTCGCCGAGGTGGTGGCCGGCGCCATCCCGCGCAAGGCCTGGCCTCGCGACATCCATCCCGCGACGCGCACGTTCCAGGCGCTGCGGATCGCGGTCAACGACGAGCTCGGCGCCCTCGGCGACTGGCTGCTGCAGCTCCCGCGCATCGTCGCCCGGGGCGGTCGGGCAGCGGCGATCTCCTTCCACTCGCTCGAGGATCGGTTGGTGAAGCAGGGATTCGCCAAGCTGGCCACGGGATGCATCTGCCCGCCCCAGCTGCCGGTGTGCGCTTGCGGCAGGACGGCGCAGTGGAAGGTCCTGACCCGAAAGCCGGTCGGGGCCAGCGAAGAGGAAGTCACCGCGAACCCGCGCGCCCGGAGCGCACGCCTCCGCGCGGTCGAAAGGCTCTCATGAGACGGCCCGGCTCGGGCAGCGTGCGCCGCAACGTGGAACGCCGCGGCCTGCGCAACTTCGCCACTTGCACGCTGTGCTGCCTGTTGATCGGCTGCGCCTTGCTGTTGCACGCCTGGGTGCGGACCGCGGTGACGGAGCGGGGCTACACGCTCTCGCGCTTGTCCGCCGAGTACCGCGAGCTGGTCCGCGAGAACGAAGGCCTGCGCATCCGCGCGGCGGAGCTGAAGAGCCCGCAACGCATCGAGGAGCTGGCGCGCACGCGGCTGCACATGGGGCCTCCAGCGGTGGACCGCGTGGTGGTGCTGGTGGGTGGCGCCGTCCGCCCGTCGATCCTGACAGCATCGAGGTGATGCGCCTTGAGGACCGCACCGCAGAGAGACGGAAAGTGGATGAGGATGCGTGCGCTGCTCCTCGGCCTGGTCCTGTTTTCATGCTTCGGCGTGGTGCTCCTGCGGGCAGCCAAGGTGCAGCTCCTCGACCGGTCGCGGCTGGCCCGGCTGCAGCGCGATCAAACGCGGCGGGAGCTGGAATGGGCGCCGCGGCGCGGGCTGATCGTCGATCGGCGAGGCGAGCCGCTGGCGGTGACCCGCGACGTCGACTCGGTGTTCGCCGACCCGTCAGCGTTCGAGACGGACCGGGCGCGCGCGGTGGCCGCCGCGCAGCTGGCGAACGCCTTGCGCATCGACCGCGCCCGGGTGCTGGAGAAGCTGAAGCAGCCTGACAGGAGATTTGTCTGGATCAAGCGCCGGATCGACGAGGGCGCTGCCCGGCGGGTGCGCGCGCTGGCGCTCGATGGAATCGAGCTCGTCAAGGAGCCGAAGCGGTTCTATCCACAGCGCGAGCTGGCCGGCCACGTGCTCGGGTTCGTGGGCGAGGACGCCGGACAGGAGGGCCTGGAGCGCGAGCTCGATCAGTACCTGCGCGGCAAGAGCGTGCAGGTGCAGGCGACGCGAGATGCGCGCGGCACCATGGTCCTCGAGCACGGCGCGCCCGACCTCTCCGACCTCACCGGCGCCACGGTGACGCTCACGCTGGACACCGCCATCCAGCTCGCGGCCGAGAAGGAGCTGGCCACGGCCGTGAAGTCCGCCGGGGCGGTGGGGGGATGGGCCCTGGTCGTCGACGTGAATACCGGGGCGGTCCTCGCGCTTGCCGGCAATCCCGTCTTCGACGCCAACAAGCCGGGCCGCGATCCGATGGTGTGGCGCGATCGGGCCGTGCAGGACCAGCTCGAGCCGGGGTCGACGATCAAGAGCTTCGTGGTCGCGCGCGCGCTCGAGGAGCGCGTGCTGCGGCGGGACGAGCTGCTCTATTGCGAGCACGGCCTCTGGGAGCATGGCGGCCGCGCCATCCACGACACGCATCCGGTGGACTGGGCGACGCCGGCCACCGTGCTGCGCGAGTCCTCGAACATCTGCGCCGCCAAGATCGGAGAGAAGCTGGGGAAGCAGAGGCTGATCGAGGGCCTGCGCGCCTTCGGCTTCGGCGAGAAGACCGCGCTGGGCCTGCCCGGTGAGGCCCGAGGGGCGCTTGCCGACCCGCGGCGAATGCCGCCGATCGCCGTCAACACCATCGCGTTCGGCCAGGGCATGAGCGCCACCGGAATCCAGACCGTGGTGGCCATGGCCGCGATCGCCAACGGCGGCGTGATCCTGCGTCCCTACCTGGTGCAGAGCGTGATCGGCGCCGACGGCACCGTGCTGCTGTCCCGGGGGCGCGAGGAGGTCCGGCGGGTGCTCGCGGAGGACACGGCCCGGCAGGTGACGGAGATGCTCGAGGAAGTCGTCCAGAAAGGGACCGGCACGCGGGCGGCCCTGGTCGGGCATCGCGTCGCGGGCAAGACCGGCACGGCGCAGAAGGTCGATCCCATCCGCGGCGGATACGGCGACAAGCGGCTCTCGAGCTTCCTCGGCTTCGCCCCGGCCGAAGCGCCCCGCGTCGCCATCCTGGTCGTCATCGACGAGCCGGAGGGGAAGGGCGCGGAAGTGACCGGAGGCACCGTGGCTGCCCCGGCGTGGGGCGCCATCGCACACGAGGCGCTCAGGCAGCTCGACGTGATGCCGGAGCAGTCGAAGGAGACCGCGCCGCTGCTCGTCTCCGCGCTCTCGCCGGAGTTCGAGCCGGATGACCGCGCCGGCGAGACGGCCGGAGTGCCCGCCGCCGCCGGACAGGCCGTGGTTCCGGACGTTTCCGGCCTCGGCGCGCGGACGGCGACGCGCAGGCTCGCGCAGGCTTCCCTGGAACCGGAGCTGCGCGGCAGCGGACGGGCGGTTGCGCAGTCGCCGCGCGCCGGAGCGATTGTCAAGCGCGGTGCAAGGGTGAAGGTCACTCTGGCGCCGCCGGGGTAGCCGTCGTATTCCGGGAGGAAGAGCACGACGCGGAGCGTTGGAGGAAGGGTGCTGTTGAGGGAGTTGTTCGCAGGGATAGATGCAGTCGTGCCGCCGGGCGCGGCCGAGGTGGAGGTGCGCGCGCTGGCGGTGGACTCGCGGCGCGCGGCGCCAGGAGCGCTCTTCGCTGCGCTCCCCGGTGTGAACGCGGACGGCGCCGGATTCGCGGCGCAGGCGGTGGAGCGCGGCGCCGCGGCCGTCCTCGCCTCGCGACCGCTGCAGGTGAACGTCCCGGTGGTGGTCTCCCCCAATCCGCGGCGGGCGTTCTCGATCGCCGCGGCGCGGTTCCATGGCGAGCCTTCCCGCCGGCTTTCGCTCTTCGGGGTGACCGGCACCAACGGGAAGACCACCACCGCGTACCTGATCGACCAGATCTCCGCCGCGCGAGGCGTGCAGACCGGTTTGATCGGGACCGTGGAGTGGCGCTGGCCTGGAGGCCGCGAGCAGGCGACGCACACCACTCCGGAGTCGCACGAGCTGCAGGCCCTGCTGCGCAGGATGCTCGAGGCCGGGGCGCAGGTGGTGGCGATGGAAGTCTCCAGCCACGCGCTGAGCCAGGAGCGCGCCGCGGGGTGCGTCTTCGCCGGGGCGGCGTTCACCAACCTCACCCGGGACCATCTCGACTATCACGGCACGCTCGACGACTACTTCGAGGCGAAGGCGAAGCTGTTCCGCGAGCTGCTTCCCCGCGGCGCCCCGGCGGTGCTCAATCTGGACGACGAGCGGGTGGCTGGGCTCGCAGGCCAGCTGCCCTTTGCCCTGGGGTTCACCGTGCGCGGCGTCCCCGGTGCTGCGCTCTCGGCCGAGCAGGTGCGCGGCGACCTCTCCGGCGTCCGCTTCCGGCTGCGCAGCGCGGCCCCGCTCGACAGCGGGCTGGTGGAGGTGGAGAGCCCGCTGATCGGCGCGCACAACGTAGAGAACTTGCTGGCCGCCATCGGCGTGCTGGCAGGAAGCGGCGTCCCGCTGCGCGAGCTGGCCTACCTGGCGGCGGAGTGTGGCGGCGCCCCAGGCCGGTTGGAGCGGGTGCCCGATCCGGCCGGCCGGGTGGTCCTGGTCGACTACGCGCACACGGACGATGCGCTGGCCCGGGTGCTGGACGCGCTGCGGAAGGCCTCGGCGCCGCGCATCGTCTGCGTGTTCGGGTGCGGCGGCGATCGCGATCGCGGCAAGCGCCCCTTGATGGGCGAGGCGGCGGGGACGCGCGCAGACCTGATCGTCGCGACCAGCGACAATCCCCGGACCGAGGATCCCCTGGCGATCCTCGCCGACGTGGAGCCGGGCCTCGTCCGCAGCGGGAAGACGAAGCTCGATCCGCGGCACGCCCGCATGGGGTTGAAGGGCTACTGCGTGTTGCCGGATCGGCGGGAGGCGATCGAGCTGGCGCTCCGGGCGGCGCGGCCGGGGGATGCGGTGCTGATCGCCGGAAAAGGGCACGAGGACTACCAGATCGTGGGCAAGGAGAAACGGCCGTTCGACGATCGCGCAGAGGCGAGGCGGGCGCTCGAGGAGATCTCGCGGTGAGCGGAGCGCGCTTCACGCTCGAGCAGGCCGCGTGGGCGGCTGGCGCGCAGATCGCCGCGCCGGGAGGTCCCTTCGAGGGCGCGTTCACCGACTCGCGCAAGGCGGTGCCGCGCGGCTTGTTCGTCGCGCTGCGCGGGGACAACTTCGACGGCAGCGACTTCGTCGCCCAGGCGGTGCAGGGTGGCGCCGCCGGCGTCCTGGTCCCGGCGGACGCGTTGGCCAGGGTGCGCGCCCTGGCGAAGGGCGCCGCGGTCCTCACGGCGCCGGACACGGGGCGCGCGCTCGGAGGCCTGGCTGCCGGTTGGCGGCGCCGGCTGCCGGCCCTGAAGCTGGTCGGCATCACCGGGTCGACCGGAAAGACCAGCACCAAGGAGCTGATCGCGGAGGTGCTCGCTGCCGTGGGGCCGACCCTCAAGACCGAGGGCAACCTCAACAACGAGATCGGCGTTCCGCTCACGCTGCTGCGGCTCAGCGAGGAGCACCGCTACGCCGCCATCGAATGCGGCATGAACCACCTGGGCGAGGTCGCCCGGCTCGCGCAGTGGGCGGACCCGGACGTGGCCATCGTCACCAACGTGGGCCCTGTGCACCTCGAAGGGGTCGGGTCCGTCGACGGCGTGGCGCACGCGAAGGGAGAGCTGTTCCACGCGCTCCGCGACGGCGGCGTGGCGGTGGCGAACACGGACGACCCGCGGGTGATGGCCCAGGCGAAGCTCTCCCGCCGCCGGCTGGTGACCTTCGGAGCGACGCACGGCAGCGACGTCCGGCTGATCTCGGCCCACCACGGCGGCCCCGGGCTGAGGGTGGAGCTGGAATTCGGCGGCGCGCGGCACCGGGTGGAGCTGAAGCTGATCGGTACCCACAACGGCCACAACGCGGTCGCGGCGGCCGCGGTCGGAGTCGCGCTCGGCTTCGATGCGGACAGCATCGTGCGGGGGCTCGCCAACGCGACCACGCCCGGTCGCCGCATGCACCCCGTGCGCCTGCCCAACGGCGCGCTCCTGATCGACGACTGCTACAACGCCAATCCGAGCAGCACGAAGGCCGCGCTCTTGACGCTGACGCATCTGGTGAAGGGAAAAGGACGGGCCATCGCGGTGCTCGGAGACATGCTGGAGCTCGGTCCCACGGAGCTGGATCTGCATCGTGACGTGGGCCGGTTCGCGGCGGGGGCGGGACTCTCGCTGCTCGTCTGCTTCGGGACCCGCGCCCGCGCCCTCGGGGAGGGCGCGGAAGAGGCGGGCTTGCCGGCGAAGCACATCGAGTACACCGACGACCCCGCGGAAGCGGTGCGGCTGGTGCAGGCGCGGGTGCGCCCCGAGGACGTGGTGCTGGTGAAAGGCTCGCGCGGGATGAAGATGGAGCGCATCAGCGATCCGCTCGCAGGAGTGCAGTGATGCTCTACAACCTCCTGTTCCCGTACGCAGACCGGATCCCTCTCTTCAACGTGCTGCGCTACCCCAGCTTCCGCATGCTGATGGCGGGCCTGGTCTCGCTGATCATCGGGCTCTTTCTCGGACCCAGCTACATCGAGGCGCTGCGCAAGCTGCAGCGGGGCGCGAGCAACGTGCGCGAGGACACGCCGGAAGCGCACCAGAAGAAGACGGGAACGCCCTCGATGGGAGGCGGCCTGATCCTCTGGGCCATGCTGGTGGGGACGCTGCTGTTCGCGGACCTCACCAACCGCATGGTCTGGGCGGCCCTGATCATCACGCTCGGCTTCGGCGCCATCGGGTTCGCCGACGACTGGCTGAAGTTCAGCAAACGGAACTCGAAGGGCCTGGCGGGACGCAAGAAGCTGCTCTGGCAGACGGTGATCTTCGTGGCGGTGATGGCGCTCTTCTTCGTGGACTGGAAGACGGGCTCGCTGAGGCTCGACACCCGGCTGGCGATTCCCTTCGTCAAGGTGAAGGCGTTCAATCCTGTCCTGCCCTGGTGGATCTACCTGCCCTTCGCCTTCATCGTGATCGTCGGGACCTCGAACGCGGTGAACTTGACCGACGGGCTCGACGGCCTCGCCATCGGCCCCACCATCGTCAGCGCCATCACCTTCATGCTGCTCGCGTACCTGGCGGGGGCCACCATCCGCGGCCTGAACATCGCCGATTACCTGTTGATCCCCCACATCCAAGGAGCGGCGGAGCTGGCCGTATTCTGCTCGGCCATGGCGGGCGCAGGCATCAGCTTTCTCTGGTTCAACACCTATCCCGCCAGCGTCTTCATGGGTGACGTCGGGTCGTTGGCGCTGGGCGGGGGCCTGGGCGCGCTCGCGGTGCTGACGAAGAACGAGGTGGACAGCGCCATCATCCACGGCGTGTTCTTCGCCGAGATCGCCTCGGTGATGATTCAGGTCTTCTGGTTCAAGCGGACCGGCCGCCGCATCTTCCGGATGGCGCCCATCCACCACCACTTCGAGCTCAAGGGCTGGGCGGAGCCCAAGATCATCGTGCGCTTCTGGATCGTCTCCATCGTCCTGGCGCTGACCGCCCTGGCCTCCCTCAAGCTGCGATGAACCTCGCCGGCCGACATGCCCTGGTGGTGGGCCTGGGAAAGAGCGGAGCCGCGGCGGCGCGGCTGCTCCGATCCCGTGGCGCCCAGGTGATCGCGGCGGACGACGACGACGTGGCGTTCGAGGGCGAGCTGCGGCGGGTGCTGCCGGATTCGCTCCGCGGCATCGACCTGGTGGTGGTGAGCCCGGGCGTTCCGCTCTCGCTCGCGCTCTTCGCCGAGGCGCGCGCGCGCAAGCTCGAGGTGATCGGCGAGGTCGAGCTGGCGTCACGGTTCATCGAGGAGCCGCTCCTCGGGATCACCGGGACCAACGGCAAGAGCACCACCACCGCCCTGTGCGGGCACCTGCTCGCCACTGCCGGCCTGCGGGTCTTCACCGGCGGAAACCTGGGCAACGCGCTCAGCAACCGGGTGCTCGCGGGCGACCGGCTGGATGCGACCGTCTGCGAGCTGTCGAGCTATCAGCTCGAGTCCATCGTCTCCTTGCGCTGCGCGTCCGCCACCGTGCTCAACGTCACGCCCGACCACCTCGATCGGTACCCGTCGCTCGAGCTATACGCCGCGGCGAAGCAGCGCATCTTCCAGAACCAGCGCGCCGGCGACAGCGCGGCCATCAACGAGTCGGACGCCCGGGTGAGGGCCATGGCGACCAATCCCGGGGTACGCCGGCAAGGCTTCGATCCGCGCCAGCCCCTGCGGATCGAAGGGTCCGGTCTCTCGCTGACCGCCCCCACCCTCCGGGGTTCGCACAATCGCGAGAACGCATTCGCCGCATGCCTGCTGGCACGGCACCTCGGAGTCGGCCTCGATGCGCTGCAGAAGGGGCTGAACACGTATCCGGGCCTGCCCCACCGCCTCGAGCCCGTCCGCGTGCTCGACGGCGTCGAGTGGATCAACGATTCCAAAGCCACCAACGTGGACAGCGTGGAGAAATCGCTCAGCGCTTTCGAGCGCAATGTTCACATCATCATGGGAGGGCGGGGCAAGGGCGCACCCTACGCGCCCCTGCGCGCGCTGATGCGGGGGCGGGTAAAGACCATCCTGACCATCGGCGAAGATGCGGCGACCATCGCCTCCGAGCTGGAGGGCGTGGCGCAGATCGACTCCTGCTCGGTCCTCGGGACCGCGGTGCGGCGGGCGCGAGAGCGTGCCCGGTCCGGCGACGTGGTGCTGCTCTCGCCGGCCTGCGCGTCGTATGATCAGTTCCGTAACTTCGAAGACCGAGGCGAACAGTTCAAGGCGCTGGTCCGGGAGCTGGCATGAGCGCGTCCGCCGTTGCCGGAGCGCGCGTCGCGCGCCAGAGGTCGGAGCAGCTCCGGCCCGGGCTGCGCTACGACCCGCTGTTGCTCGGCGCCGTGGTGATCCTGCTCATGTTCGGCGTGGTGATGGTGTACAGCGCGAGCGCGGTGTACGCGGGCGCGCGCCTCGGCGATACGATGTGGTTCTTCAAACGGCAGGCGATCGGGGCTTCGATCGGGCTGATCGCGCTCCTCGCGGCGATGAAGCTCGGCTATCGCCGGATGGAGGCCCTGGCGCTCCCGCTCCTGTTCGTGTCGCTGGCGCTGCTCGTCCTGATGCACTTGCCCGGGCTCGGGCACTCGGCGGGCGGAGCGCGCCGCTGGATGCGGCTCGGCGCCGTGACGTTCCAGCCCAGCGAGCTGGCGAAGATCGCGCTGGTGCTCTGGCTCGCGCGGTCGCTCGCGAGGAAGCAGGAGCAGGTCCGCACCTTCTCGGTGGGCTTCTTGCCGCACATGGTCATGCTGGCGTTGTTCGGGTTCTTGCTCATGCTCGAGCCGGACTTCGGCACCGCCGTCGTCCTCGCGGCGGTCACCTTCGCGCTGCTCTTCGTCGCCGGCGCGCCGCTCAGGTACCTGCTCGCCGTGGCCGGGGCCGCGGCGCCGGTCGCCGCCGTCCTGATCTGGAACTCGCCGTACCGGATCCAGCGCGTGCTGACCTTCCTGGATCCGTGGAAGGACCCGCGGGGCCATGGCTACCAGACCGTCGAGTCGCTGCTGGGATTCGGCGCGGGAGGCTCTCTTGGGGTCGGCCTCGGCGAGAGCCACCAGAAGCTCTTCTTCCTTCCGGCGGCGCACACCGACTTCATCCTCAGCATCGTCGGCGAGGAGCTCGGATTCGCCGGTGTCGCGGGGGTGCTGGCGCTGTTCGCCCTGATCGTCTGGCGCGGCATCAAGGCGGCGCACGCCGCACCCGATGCGTTCGGGTGCTGGCTGGCCCTCGGGCTGACCCTCCTGTTGTCGGTCGAGGCGCTGGTCAATGCCGGGATGGCGCTGGCGCTGCTTCCCACCAAGGGGATGGCGCTGCCGTTCCTGTCGTACGGGATGTCGTCGGTGATCACCTCCTGCATCGGCGCGGGCGCGATGCTCTCGGTGAGCGGCGGCCCGGGCGGCTTCCTCCGCCGGGGCACGGGAGCGCAGCGATGAGGCTGCTCGTCGCCGGCGGCGGGACGGGCGGCCACCTCTTCCCTGGCCTTGCGCTGGTGGAGGAGGTGAAGACGCGGCACCCGCGCAACGACGTGCTGTTCGTCGGGTCCGCCCGCGGCATCGAGGCGCGCGAGGTCCCCAAGGCCGGCTATCCGCTGCAGATCATCGACGTGGGTCCGCTCAAGCGCATGGGAATGAGCGGCCTCTTCCGGGGGCTGCTCCGCGTCCCGCGCGCATTCTGGCAGTCGGTGCGGATCCTGCGCCAGTTCGATCCCGACGTGGTGATCGGGGTGGGGGGATACTCCAGCGGCCCGGTCCTGCTCGCCGCCTGGCTGATGCGCAAGCCCACCGCCATCCAGGAGCAGAACGCGCTGCCGGGGTTCACCAACCGCACCCTGGGCCGGTTCGTGGACGCGGTCTTCATCGCCTTTCCCCAGGCGGAGTCGAAGTTTCCCGCGCGCAAGACGCACCTCCTCGGCAATCCGATCCGCCGCGCCTTCCTGGACAACTATCTGCACACGAAGCCGGCCAGCGACCGGCTCAGCATCTTCGTCACCGGCGGGTCGCAGGGTGCGCACGTCCTCAACCTCCGCCTGGCCGAAGCCCTGGAGGTTCTCGCTCCCGAGATCGGCCCCCGGGTCCAGGTCCTGCACCAGACGGGCGTCAAGGACCAACCGGAGATCGCGGCACGCTACGCGAAGCTCGAGTCGACCGGCCTGGTAGCGCAGGCGGTGGCATTCATCGACGACATGCCGAGGGCATATGCCGGGGCCGATCTCCTGGTGTGCCGCGCCGGAGCCACCACCATCGCCGAGCTGACGGTCTGCAAGAAGCCGGCGATCCTGGTGCCGTTTCCATTCGCCGCCGACGACCACCAGACGGTAAACGCGCGCAGCATGGTGGAGGCGGGCGCGGCGATCCTGCTCCCGGAGAAGGACCTGACCGCCCAGAAGCTGGCCGGCGAGATCAGGGCCCTGGAAGCGGATCGGAACCGCCTCGGGCGGATGTCCAGGGCGAGCGGCGTGCTGGGGAGGCCAGAGGCGGCGCGGGAGATCGCGGACGTCTGCGTTTCACTCTGCCGGGAACGGCTGCTCAGGGAGGGTCGGAACTTGCCGCCAGCGCGCAAGTAGCAAGCCGCCGCCGGGCGCAAGTGTAATCCATCCAAGCTCAGCTATTGATTATCGTAGATCGAATCGAGTACATTCGCAGTACGTGACCTGGAGAGGGGCACAGTGTTCCGCAACAAGAAGGTCAAGGTCCACTTCGTCGGGATCGGGGGAATCGGCATGAGCGGCATCGCCGAGCTCCTGCTGAACCTCGGCTACCGGGTGAGTGGATCCGACCTCAAGGAGAGCGAGATCACCAGGCGCCTCGCCTCGCTGGGCGGAATCGTCAGCGCCGGGCATCGGGCGGAGAACGTGGCGCCCGACGTGGACGTGGTGGTCACCTCCAGCGCCGTGAAGAAGAACAATCCCGAGGTGATCGCGGCCAAGGACCGCGGCATCCCGGTGATCCCGCGGGCGGAGATGCTGGCGGAGCTGATGCGCCTGAAGGAAGGCGTCGCCATCGCCGGCTCGCACGGGAAGACGACCACCACTTCCCTGATCGCCACGGTGGTGGCACACGCCGGCCTCGACCCGACGGCGGTGGTGGGAGGGAAGCTGAACGCGCTCGGGTCCAACGCAAAGCTCGGCAAGGGCCGGCTGATGGTGGTGGAGGCCGACGAGAGCGATGGATCGTTCCTGCGCCTCTCGCCCGCCATCGCGGTGATCACCAACGTCGATCCCGAGCATCTCGACTACTACGGGACCGTCGAGGCGCTGCAGCAGGCGTTCGTGGACTTCGCCGACCGGGTCCCGTTCTACGGGCTCGCGGTGCTGTGCCTCGATCATCCCGTCGTCCAGCACCTGATCCCCCGCATCGGCAAGCGCCACACGACCTACGGGGTGTCGCCCCAGGCCGAATGGCGGGCGGACGACGTGAAGCTGGGCCCGTTCCAATCGCGGTTCACCGTCTCCTACAAGGCCACCGTCCAG
>DATBZA010000069.1:0-20140 GCA_036513415.1 Myxococcales bacterium
AGGTGATCGATGCCAGTACAAAACAACGCGGCGACGAGCTTCTCGAACGGATCGTGGGGATGCTCACGAGACTGTGTCGATGATGGCGCCCACGGCCACGTCGCCGTCGCCGTCGCCGTCCACGCTCACGACCACGTCCACATCCACGTAACATCCACGTCGGCGTTACGTCGGCGTCGACGTAGCTCTGTTTCCATCGTCCTGCACTAACTGAGCAGCATTGAGCCTAGCCCCGGCCAGCCTTCTTGGTGAGGCCACGCGCGCGCAGCGCCTTGAACTCCATCTCGAACTCGCGCAGCTCTTCCTCGGTCGCGTGCTCGAGGTCCGCGAACACGTTCCGCGCCGATTTCTGAGCGCGGATCAACTCGTCGAGCTTGAGCTGGATCGCTTTGCCGTCCCGGTTCTGCGTCGCCTGGATGAGGAAGACCATCAGGAAGGTGACGATGGTCGTGCCCGTGTTGATCACCAGCTGCCAGCTGTCGGAGAAGCCGAACACCGGTCCGCTGATCGCCCAGACCAGCACGACCGCCAGCGCGATCAGGAAGGCGGCATGCGTGCCGACCGCCGCGGCGACGCGGCAGGAGAAAGCCCGGAACCAGCTTTCACGCGGGGTCGCGTCCACGGGTTCAACTTGGCCGCTCAGCGGATATCCGCAACCCTACGCAAGGCGGAAGTGCTCGAAGGTGACCTGCACGCCCGGACTCCAGTGACAGAAGTCCGGCCGGCCGAGCGGCCGCAGGCCCGCCGCGGCAGAAAGGTCTTCATGAAGATCCGACACGCTCGCGGCGAACAGGAGCCACGGCTCGTGTCGCACCGGACCTCGCCAGAGCATTGGTCCCAAGGCGCGCGAGTAGAGTTGGTACCGCTCGACCAGGAATTGCTCCACGGATGCGGGCGGGGCGCGGCCCAACTCCGCCCCGGTGGAGAAGCGCACCTCGAACCGGGCCCGGCCGACGCTCCTCTTGCTCTGAAACCACCCGCCGGCCCGCTCCATGCGCGCGGGAAAGTACGGCAGCCGGATCGTGATCCGCGCCGTTGCCACCGCGAGCGCGTTCGCGGCATCGAGGCTGAAGAACCAGATCCCGGGCCCGTGGGCCGGAAGCGTCACGTACGTCCGAAAGTTCAGCTCGTGAAAATCGGGCAGTGGCGGCAGCCCGCGCAGGCGCCCGTTGCGCAGCGTGAACGGGGTCATCGACACCCACGCGCTGCCCTCGCATTCGTCGATCGCGAGTCGCGCAGGGACATGCTCGCGCAGGTCCGCTGCCGGCACTCGCCAGTGCAGGAAGAGCAGATCGCGCCAATCCTGGAAGCCGACGATCACCCCGCGCTGACCTTCATGTGGGGGAAGATGGGCCCGCGCCCCAGGTGAGCGCAGGCGAGGGACGACCTGTTCAATCGAAGACTCAGTTGGCCGGAACCCGCACTGGCAGTGATGTATGTGAACTACGCACATCGGGCGAACCTCATGGAAGTTCAAGAATTGCTGGACTGTTCACGACCTTACACGGTGTCCTGGATTTGACGTCGACCCCCCGCGCCGCGCTTGCTCGAAGGCCGGATCATCGAGCTACAAGGATAAGTGCCCATGGGATCCGATCTTCAGCCTGGAAGAAGCCACAGCAGCGGTCTGGTGGACGTCCTCGACCGCGTCCTGGACAAGGGGCTGGTGATCGCCGGCGACATCAAGGTGTCGCTCGCCGAGGTCGAGCTGCTCACCATCCGGGTGCGTCTGATCGTCTGCTCGATCGACAAGGCGCAGCAGATCGGACTCGACTGGTGGCGGTACGATCAGCACCTCGCGCCCGGTCGCCAGCAGGGGGACCCGGAGAAGGAGCAGCTCCGCGAGCAGGTCCGCCTGCTCGAGCGCAAGGTCGAATCCCTCACCCGCAGGACGCCGATGGCGAAGCGCCGGTCCTCCTCACGCAGCAGCGGGGCGTAAGCCAACAAGGAGTCAGCCAATGCCGGTCGAAAGAGCTTCAGGCGGAACCAGTCTCATCGACGTCCTCGATCGGGTGCTCGACAAGGGCATCGTGATCGACGCCTGGGTGCGCGTCTCGCTGGTGGGCATCGACCTGATCACGGTCGAGGCACGCGTCGTCGTCGCCTCCATCGACACGTATCTCAAATACTCCGAAGCGGTCGGCCAGGCTCCGGCCATGACGCCCAAGGGAATCGACAGCAAGACGCACGAAGCGCTGCTGGCCGAGAACGCGTCCCTGAAGGCGCAGCTCGCCGCGAGCTCCAGCGGCGAGCGCCGCCGCAGGCGGGCCGAGTAGGAAGAGATGAGCGCGGCCGTACCCACGCAAAACCGTATCGGGGCGGAATCGTCCCGCGAATCGACGGCAGCGGCGCGCCTGGCGCTGGCCGAAATCCTATTATTCAGCGACGATCCGATGGAATGCACCCGCGCCACCGTCGATTGGCTGGCGGATCGAGGCGGAGCGCGCAAGGCGATCTGCGCGCTGATCCAGGGCGACTCGGGAGCCCTGCAGCATGTGGCGGCGAGCGGCGTCCCCGAGGGGCAGCTCGAATCCCTGCACCTTGCGCTGGGGAAGCCTGACCACCCACTGGTCTTCGCACTCTCAGGTCGCGATCCAGTGACGCTGGGGAAGAGCACGAAGCGGAACGGCAGCCGCGAGGATCCCTGGCGGAGTGACTTCCTCGCCATTCCGCTGCCGCTCTCGGAAAAGCGGGAGGCCCGGCAAGGGCTGCTGCTGGTGAGCCCGTCGCGCTGCGAGCCGGAGGCAACCTGGGCGGCGGAGCTGCTCGGGCAGAAGATCGCCCGCCTGCGCGCGGCGGCCGCCCTCGCCGAGGGCGAGCACAAGCTGCAGCGTGAGCGCGAGATGCTGCTGAACATCATCAACGCCTCGCCCGACCCCATCCTCCTCACCGACCCCGAAGGCAGGATGATCATCTCCAACGCGCGCGCCGACGCCCTCTTCTCGTCCCGGGAGGGCGAGAGCGAAGGCCGGCACCGCGCGGTGACGCTGAACAACATGCTCTTCTCGGCGACCCTCTCGCAGCAGGCGATCGACGAGTCGGGCGGAGCGCGCCGCGAGCTGCTCCTGGTCTCGCCGTCGGAAGGGTCCGACCTGCTCTTCGAGCTCCTCTCCTCGGTGGTGCAACATCCGCGCGAAGGCACCTGCGTGGTGTCCATCCTGCGCAACGTCACCGACCTGCGCGCCGCCACCGAGCAGATCGAAGAGAACTACCGCCGCCTGAAGATGGCGGAAGCCGACGTTCGCGCCGAGCGCGATCGGCTGGACTTGATCATCGACTCGGTGGCCGACCCGATCCTGGTGACCGACCCTTCGGGCAAGATCCTCCTGATGAACTCGCCGGCGGAGCGGCTGTTCACGGCCCCGCAGTCCGAGGAGACGGCCGAGGCGGAGCGCGCCGTGCGCAGCAACGACGCCCACTTCTCGTCGTTCGTCTCCAACCTCTTCCTCACCGGCAGCGGGATGCGCTGGCAGGGAGAGATCCCGCTCACCCTTCCCTCCACCCTCCAGCCGCTTCCGGTCGAGGCGGTGGCCGGCAAGGTGCTCAGCGAGCATGGCGAAGTCACCGCGGTGGTCACCATCCTCCATGACCGCACCGAGGCGATCGAGAAGGGCCGCCTCTATGAGCAGCTGAAGGCCGCCAGCGAGCAGCTGGAGGAGAAGGTGCGCGAAGCGACCGGCGAGCTCGTCCGGCGCAACGAGCTGCTCCAGCGGCAGCACCTGGCCCTCGAGCAGGCCTCGCAGCTCAAGAGCCAGTTCCTGGCCAACATGTCCCACGAGTTCCGCACGCCGCTGAACGCGATCCTCGGCTACACCAGCATGCTGCTCCAGGGCGTCTCCGGAGACATGCCGCCCGCGCAAAGGAACAAGATGCTGCGGGTGGACTCGAACGCCCGGCATCTGCTCTCCATCATCAACGACATCCTCGACATCAGCCGCATCGAGGCGGGCAAGATGCCGCTCCACGTCGAGGATTTCGAGCTGCCGGCGCTGATCGCCGAGCTGCTCGAAGAGGTGGAGCCGCTGATCCAGAAGGCGAAACTCCAAGTTCTGACTGATCTCCGGCATGCCGCGACGCTGGTCCGCTCCGATCGGCAGAAGGTGAAGCAGATCGTCCTCAATCTCTTGACCAACGGCATCAAGTTCACCCCGCAGGGAGAGGTGAAGGTGATCGCCCGGGTCGACGAGGACGAGGTACGCATCGCGGTGGAGGACACCGGGATCGGCATCGCAGTGCAGGACTACGAGAAGGTGTTCGAGGACTTCCGGCAGGCGGACAGCTCGGTGACCCGCGAGTACGGGGGCGCCGGCCTGGGCCTTGCGATCTGCCGTCGCCTCGCAAGGATGCTGGACGGCCGCATCGAGCTGGAATCGCGGCTGGCCGTGGGTTCCACGTTTAGACTCGTCATCCCGCGCAGGGGGAAGCGCTGATGACCGTCGTGACCGGATCCACCCGCAAGCCACTGGTCCTCGTCGTCGACGACTTCGCCGACAACCGCGAGATGTACTCCGAGTACCTGAGCTTCTCCGGGTACGAGGTGATCGAGGCCCGGAACGGCAAGGAAGCCGTCGACGCCGCGCAGGAGCGGCAGCCGGACATCATCATCATGGACCTCTCGCTTCCTGTCATGGACGGCTGGGAGGCGACCCGCAGGCTCAAGGCCGACGATCGCACCCGGCGCATCCCGGTGGTGGCGCTGACCGGCCACGCGCTGGCGGGGCACTCCAAGGGCGCGAAGGAGGCCGGCTGCGATTCGTTCCTCGCCAAGCCCTGCCTCCCCGACCAGCTGGTGGCGGAGATCCGCAGGATGCTCGAGGCCGGCAAGGCCGTGGTCAAGGCGAAGGGGACAAGGTAACGCATGCCGGGGATCGAGAAGTCCAGGAAGGCCGCCGGCAAGCGGCCGCCGCAGAAGAAGGCGGCCAGACCCGCCGCTCCGGCGAGGAGCAAGCCTCCTCCGGCGGCTGGGGAACGGTCGAACGGCGGCGGCCTCCGGCAGCAGCCGGACGCCCGCGGCAAGTACGTCTACTGCATCATCCAGGCGAGCGATCCATTGCGCTTCGGGCCGCTGGGCATCGGCGCCGATCCGGCGGAGGTCCACACGGTGAACTACCGGGACATCGCCGCGGTGGTGAGCGACACGCCCATCGAGGTCCACGATCCGACGCGCGAGAACGTCCTCGCGCACGAGCGGGTGAACGAGACCGTGATGCGCAAGCACACGGTGATCCCGATGAGCTTCGGCACCGTGTTCAAGACGCGCGACGACATCGTCGAGCTGCTCCGGTCCGCATACGACGCGTTCCACGACGTGCTCGACAAGATGCAGGACAAGCTCGAGTTCGGTCTCAAGGTGCTCTGGGATCGGGACGTGATGGTGCGCGAGATCGAGCACCAGGACGAGGACGTCCGCCGGCTGAAGCAGGAGATCTCGGCGCAGAAAGGGTCCACCTACTTCGCCCGCATGCAGTACGGGCGCCTGGTGGACGCAGCGCTGCAGGCGCACTCCGAGAAGTACGTCGCCGAGATCTTCGTGGCGCTCAGGGACGTGGCGGTGGCGTCCCGCGCCAACAAGCCCATCGGCGACAAGATGATCATGAACGCCGCGTTCCTGGTCACGCGCGACAAGGAGCAGGCCTTCGACCAGCGCGTGAAGGAGATCGGCGCGCGATTCGACAAGCTCACCTTCAAGTACACGGGGCCGTGGCCGCCGTACAACTTCGTCAACATCCGCCTCAAGCTGGAGCGGGCGAAGGAGAAGTAGGCGGATGCTGATCATCGACAAGATGCTGGCTTCCGGGATCAAGTTCGTGCTCGACAAGGTGGCCGCCGCGGTCGACGCCGAGCTGAACGACGACTCCCGGCTGCGCGAGGAGCTGCTCGCCGCCCAGATGCGGCTGGAGCTGGGGGAGATCACGCAGGAGGAGTTCGCCGGGTTCGAGAAGGATGTCCTCGCGCGGCTGCGCGAGATCCGGGAGCGCCAGCGATCCGGGGACGAGCCCGGCGAGCTCAAGGTGGTCGGCGTCGAGGCAACGGCGAACTTCGAGCAGGAGTGATGTTCCGCTTCTATGCGGGCAAGGGCGGCGTGGGAAAGACCACCTGCGCCGCCGGGGCGGCGCTTGCCCTCTCGCGCCGGCGGACGCGCACGCTGCTGGTCTCGACCGATCCGGCGCACTCGCTCGCGGACGCCTTGGGGAAGCGGCTCTCGGCGTCGCCCCGCCTCGTCCGGGGCAGCCTGTACGCGGCCGAGATGGACGCCGATCGGGCGCTCTCGCGCTGGCTGGGCGCCCGGGAGCGGGTGCTCCGGCTCATCGCCTCGCGCGGCACCTATCTCGACGACGAGGACATCGACGCGCTCTTCCGCCTCTCGCTCCCGGGGGTGGACGAGCTGGTCGGCCTGATCGAGCTGCGGCGGCTCGCGCACGGGTTCGAGGAAGTGGTGGTGGACACCGCGCCGACGGGCCACACGCTCCGCCTTCTGGCCATGCCCGCGACGCTGGCGAAGCTCGCGCAGATCCTCGACGACCTGCAGGCAAAGCACCGGGCCATGGCGCGGTCCCTGCGGGGGTCGGTCCGCAGCGACGCAGCCGACGCGCTCATCGACGAGCTGCAGGAGGAGGCGCGCGCGCTGGGCGCGCTCCTACGCTCGGAAAACGCGGAGTTCCACTGGGTGACCCTCGCCGAGGAGCTGGCGCTGGCGGAGACGGTGGACGGGGTGGCTTCCCTGCGCGCCGCCGGGCTGCGGGTCGTGCGGCTGATCGCGAACCGGTTGTCCCCGCTTCCGGACGGCCCCTGTCCGATGTGCGAGGCGCGCCGCTCCGAGCAGGCCCGCGTCCTGGAGGCCGCGCTGGACTTGGAGTTGCCCGTCCAGGCCGTCCCCGAGCAGCGCCACGAACCGCGCGGCCTCCAGGATCTCGCCGCGGTGGGGCGCCTGCTCTCGGCGAAAGCCGCCAGCGTCGGCCGGTCTTCTCCAGCTGTGGCGGCGGAGCCTATCCAGCGGCCGCGCTGCGCTCCCGCATGGCTCGACCAGCTCGCTCCAAAGGGAACTCGCCTGATCTTCTTCGGTGGGAAGGGTGGGGTGGGAAAGACCACCGCGGCGGCCGCGGCGGCCCTCTCGATCGCCCGGCGGGGAGGACGCGTGCTGCTTCTGTCGACCGACCCGGCCCACTCGCTCGGCGACGTGCTGGGGATCCCGGTCGGCGACCAGGAGCGCGAGGTCGAGCCGGGCCTCTGGGCACGCGAGCTCGACGGGGCGCAGGCGCTCGAGCAACGCCGTGCGCGCCATCGGGCGGCGGTGGAAGAGCTCTTCGCGACCCTGCGGGGCGGCTCTCGCTTCGACGCGCCGTATGATCGCGCGGTGATGGAGGATCTGATCGATCTCGCTCCGCCGGGGCTCGACGAGCTGTTCGCGCTGCTCGCCGTGATCGAGGCGCTGCAGCGCCACGACATCGTCGTCGTCGACACCGCGCCGACCGGACACGCGCTGCGCCTGCTGGAGCTGGTGGGGAAGGCGCGCGAGTGGGTGCAGGCGCTGTTGCAGATCCTGCTCAAGTACCGCCGCGTCACGGGGCTTGGTGAGGTGGCGCGGGACCTGACGGAGACCGCCCGCGACCTCCGTAACCTCAAGGAGATCCTCGCCGACGGCGGCCGGGCGCGCTTCGTGGCGGTGACCCGGCCGGCCGCGCTGCCGCGACTGGAGACCGGGCGGCTCCTCGCCGGGCTCCGCCGCCTGCGCCTCTCCGCGCCCGCTGTCCTGGTAAACGCGCTCACCCGGCCCGGGTGCTCGCGATGCAGGCGGGCCGCGGCCGGCGAGAAGCGGGAGCTCGACCAGCTGCGTCGGATCCGGCGAGGCTGGGCTATGCTGGGCGCTCCACGAGTAGCGCCGGGCCCCCGCGGGGCGGCGGCGCTCGAGCGATTCGCCGGAACCTGGACGAGAATGGAATGACCACTGCGACCTACCTCTACTGCCTGGTGCGATCGGCCCGCGAGCCCTCATTGCGCG
The DNA here is from genome assembly GCA_036513415.1 of Myxococcales bacterium. Lineage (GTDB taxonomy): Bacteria > Myxococcota > Myxococcia > Myxococcales > 40CM-4-68-19 > 40CM-4-68-19. The sequence continues at coordinate 8,000 of DATBZA010000069.1, forward strand.
GCGCTCCGGCCGGACTGCCCGGCGCGGGAAGGCCGCGCGCCATCGACGCGGGCGGCGGCCTCTGGCTGGTGGCCGCCGACGCTCCGTTGGAGCGGTACGGAGAAAAGCCGATCGAGCGGGGCCTGCGGGATCTGGCCTGGGTCTCGTCCGTGGCCGTCCCCCATGAAGCCGTGGTGGAGCACGTGGCGAGGAACGGCACCGTCGTTCCGATGAAGCTGTTCACGCTCTTCCGCTCCGATGCGCGCGCCCTGGAGCACGTCGCGAAGCGGCGCAAGCGCATCGACCGGGTGGTCGAACGGATCGACGGGCGCGAGGAGTGGGGGCTGCGCGTCCTCCTGGACGAGGCGGCGGCGCTCAGGCGCGCGCGTGACGAGGTGCAGGCCGTCGCGCCGGGCGCGCCGGGCGCGGCGTTCCTGCTTCGCAAGAAGAAAGAGCACGACCTGGCGCGCGAGGTGATCGAGCACGCGCGCGATCGCGCGGAAGGGTTGTTCGAGCTTCTCGCCATCCAGGCCGACGACGCGCGGCGCCGGCCTCCGCCTCCCGGCGAAATCGGCAAGCGCGTCCTGCTCGACGCCGCCTTCCTCCTTCAGCGCAAGAAGGCGAAGGCGTTCCAGACCAAGGTCCGCGCGGAGGCGAAGAAGCTCGCCGACCGCGATTACCAGCTCACGCTGACCGGCCCCTGGCCGGCATACACGTTCGTCAGCGACCCGGAGGCGCAGTGAAGAAGCGCGCGCGTTCGCGGGCCGACGAGATCATCGACCGCGCCGACGCCTCCCTGCTGGAGATCGTCGATCACGTCCTCAACAAGGGCGTGATGTTGCAGGGCGAAGTGATGCTCGGGGTGGCGGGCGTGGACCTCATCTACCTGCGGCTCAACGCGCTCCTCTGCGCCGCGGACAGGCTCCTTCCGACCCGGACAGGAAAGTGATCGGGTTGTACGCAATCGTTCAGGGAGCGCCTCTCGAGGCGGTCGGCGCGCGTGGAGAGCCGCTGCGAATCTTCCGGCGCGGGGCGCTGGAAGCGATGTGCGGCGAGGAGCCGCCGCCTCTTTCCGCGGAGGCGCTGCGCGCGCACGAGGCGGCGGTGCGCCGCATCGCGGACGCGGCACAAGCTTGCCTGCCGGCTCGATTCGGCGCCTGCGCGGCCGACGACGCCTCGCTGTCCGCCGCGCTCGGCGAGCGCGAAGCGGAGCTGGCGGAGGCGCTTCTGCTGGTGCGCGGCCGGGAGCAGATGACGCTGCGCGTGCACGGCGCGCCGAAGGCCTCCTTGCCGGCCGGCTCTGGACCGGGAACGCGTTACCTGGAGGAGCGGCGGCAGGCGAGCCAGATCCCCGCGCTGGGGCCGCTCCGCTCCGCGCTGTCCGGCGTGGTGCGCGCCGAGCGGGTCGAGCACCACGGCGAGCCGGGCCTGCTGGCGAGCGTGTACCACCTCATCGACCGGGGCACCTCTGGCCGCTACCGGGAGCTCGTCGAGGCCACGGCGCTCGACGGCCTCCGCGTGACCTTGACCGGTCCCTGGCCCGCGTGGTCGTTCACTCCGGAGCTCGGGCCGTGAAGAGGGACGTCGTGGCCATGCAGGTGCGCGAGCTGGAGGCGCTCCGCAAGGCGGTGGAGCGCCGGGCGGAAAAGGCGCCGCGCTGGAACGCCGATCCGAAGGACGTGCAGAAATCGGTGGTCCGCCTGGTGCTCGCGCTGATCGAGTTCCTCCGCAAGCTGCTCGAGCGGCAGGCCATCCGCCGGATGGAGGCGGGAACGCTCACGCCCGAGGAGACCGAAGCCATCGGCGTCGCCCTCATGCGCCTGGAAGAGACGGTGCACGACCTGGCGCGGCGGTTCGGCCTCGACCCCGCCGACCTGAACCTGGACCTCGGTCCGCTGGGCCGCCTCATCTGATACGGTCGGAGGATGCTGATCGCGCTTCTGCTCGCGGCGGGCCCGGCCCTTCCCATCGAGGTGATGGGCTTCTCGCCGGACGACCGCTACGTCGCCTGGATCGAGCATGGAGTCAGCGAAGGGTCGGGATATCCCTGGGCGCGCCTGCACGTCACCGAGGTGTCGCGGAGCGGCGAGGCGATCCCTCCCGTCAAGATCACGCTCGACTCGGGGCGGGACACCGACACGGAGGAAGCCGCGGTGCGCAAGGCGCGCGCAGCCGGCGACGCCGCGCGCGGCAAGCTGCGCGTCGCGTCCTGGGTCGCACCCCGGATCATCCAGCACGACGAGAAGGGCGAGTTGAGCGACCATCGGGGCGCCCCCATCGGCACTGTGCAGATCGAGGAGCGCGTCGCCTCGGGCAAAGACAAGGCGAAGTGCGACGAGCCTTTCCGCCCTCTCCTTCTCCGCCTGGTCGTCCTGTTCCTGGACGACGACCACCCGGCCCGCCTCGCCGAGGACAAGAAGCTCCCCACCGACCGTCCCTGCGCCTCCACCTGCGAGCTGGCCGGCGTCTTCGCCCGCGGCAAGTCTGCCCTCACTTTCACCAACTGCCGAGTGCAGGGGTTCGAAGGCCCAGGAACGAAATACACCGCCTACGCCGGAACGTTACCCTACGGGCTGGACGAGCCAATTCCCGCACGCTGAGTCTTCAGATCAAACGCCGACTAGTGCGGGACTCGAATGAGTGAGCGCAATGTCTGGAGAGTGTCGGCGTCGGCAGGCTTCTTGTCGGTGCGCCAGCGCGCGATGCGCGGAAAGCGCACCGCCACCCCGCTGCGGTGGCGGGTACTCTCGGCGATGCCCTCGAAGTGGAGCTCGAAGACGTGCACGGGATCGACCGCGCGTACCGGACCGAAGCGTTCGAGGGTGTGCTGGCGGATCCACCGATCGAGCTGGTCGATCTCCTCGTCGGTGAGGCCGGAATAGGCCTTCGCCACCGGGACCAGCTCGCCCTGGTCCCAGAGGGCGAAGGTCAGGTCGGTCATCAGGGTGGCGCGCCGGCCGTGACCGGGCTGCGCGTAGACCAGCACAGCGTCGATGGCGTAAGGCTCGATCTTCCACTTCCACCAGTCGCCGCGCGGCCTGCCGTGCCGGTACGGGGAGAGCCAGCGCTTGAGCATCAAGCCCTCCACACCCCGTTCCCGCGCTTGCTTCCGCAGCTCGAGCAGATCTTCCCAGGTCGCTGCTTCCACGGCGGGCGAGAGGGAGAGCCGATCGCTGCGCCCCTGCACCAGGCTGGTTAGCTTCTCGCGACGCTCGCGCAAGGGCAGCGCCCGAAGATCGGTGCCGCCCAGCTCCAGCACGTCATAGGCCATGAACGCGGCCGGCGCGTCGGCCAGGATCTTCGGCGAGAGCTTCTGCCGGCCGATGCGCCGCTGCAGCACCGAGAACGGCATCGGCGCTCCGGAAGAGAACGCCAGCACCTCGCCGTCGAGCACGGTCCCTTCCGGAAGCGCCGCCCAGACGCCGGAGAGATCGGGGAACCTGTCCGTGATCAGCTCTTCCCCTCGCGACCAGAGAAACGCGCCGCCGCCGCGCCGCACGATCTGCGCGCGGATGCCGTCCCACTTCCACTCCGCGAGCCAGTCGCTCCGATCGCCGAGCGCCGGAGGCTCGTGCTCGAGCTGGGAGGCGAGAAAGAACGGGTAGGGCCGCGAGACGTCCGTCTCGCTGCTTTCCGGCGCGACGAGGGCGGCGAAAGCGGCCTCGGACGGCCGCCAGGCGCCCATCAGCCGGTGCGCCACGGTGGCGGGTGGGAGGCCGGCATGCTGGGCCAGGGCGCGAATGGCCAGGGTCGCGGAGACGCCCACGCGCAGCTCTCCGGTGAGCAGCTTGTCGAGGAGGAAGATCTCGCGGCGCTCCAGCTCCTCCCAGAGGCCCAGGACGGCGCGGCGCTTCTCCTCCTCCGCGGCGTCGCGCAGCGGCAGCAACCGATCCTCGATGAGTCGCGACAGCGAGGGCGGCGCCGGGCGGGCCGCCCGCCCCTGGCGCTCGGTGTCGACGAGCAGCGCGATGGTTTCCGCCAGGTCCCCCGCCACGCCGAACGACTCCTCGAAGAGCCACCCCGGGACGCCGGCGCGCTCGCAGCCCCAGGACGCGAGCAGCCGCGGCGCGATCAGCCGCTTCAGCCTTCCGCCGGTGAGGAAATGGAGCGCCCAGGCGGCGTCCGCGGCGGGGGCCTGGGCGAAGTACGCCTGCATCGCGGCCACCTTGGCGTTGGTGGAGGTCGTCGCATCGAGCGCGTCGTAGAGGGCGGCGAACCGGCGCACTCAATCGCCTTCCGGGTCCGGAGGTTGTGGCGCGCCGATGGGCGCCGCGTCCACGCCCTCCGTTTCGCGCAGGTGGCGCACCAGGGCCTCCCGGTGACCGTGGGTGGCAAGCACGCGTTCCGCGCCCGTCTCCCGGACCGTCTGCAAGAGGCCCGGCCAGTCGGCGTGATCGGAGACGACGAAGCCGCGGTCGAACCCGCGCCGCCGCCGGGTGCCGCGGATGCGCATCAGCCCGGACGCGAACCCCTGCTCGAAGCTGCGGAAGCGCTTCATCCACGGCGTCCCGCGCGCCGTGATCGGCGCCAGCACCAGCTCGCCGGCAAGTCCGCGCTCGTCGCCCACGTGCCGCGTCTCCGCCAGGCGCACGCCGCACTCGCGATACACCTGCGCGAAGGGCTCGATCATCCCATGGACCCACACGGGCCGGTCCGTGATGCGGCCGATCTCCGCCAGCAGCCGTTGCGCCTTTCCCAGCGCGTAGCAGAAGAGCACCGACGTCTTGCCCGGGTTCCCTTGCCACCAGGCGACGATCTCGGAAGCGACCGCCGCCGGATCATCCCAGCGGAACAGCGGTAGCGCGTAGGTGGCTTCGGTGACGAACACGTCGCAGGGCAGGGGCTCGAACGGCGCGCAGGTGGGATCGGCCTCGCGCTTGTAGTCGCCCGAGACTACCCACGCTCCCGCCCGCCCTTCGATGCGGACCTGGGCCGAGCCGAGCATGTGCCCTGCGGGGTGGAGCGAGACGGTCACATCGCCGATGCGCCGCCGCTCCCCGTACGGCAACGTCTCCACCCGCGCGCCCAGAAGGCGCCTGCGCAGCAGCGCCCCGGTCTCGGGCGTGCAGAGGTAGGAGGCAGATCCGGCCCGGGCGTGATCGCCGTGCGCGTGCGTGACGACGGCGCGCTCCACCGGCAGCAGAGGGTCGAGGTGGAACGCGCCGTCGGGGCAGTACAGACCCTGCGGGGAATCGACGATCACGCGCGCCGGAGTCTACTCCAGCGGCGCCGCCGATCCTGTCTTCGCGGGGACGGACTCACGGGGAACGCCGGAAGACTTCAGCTCCTCCGCCATGTCCTCCATCACCATCCCGAGGTCCTCGAGCTCTTCCTTGGCGAGCATCTTGCGCACCTTGGGGAACAGCTCCTTCTCCTCCTCTTCGACGTGGTGGTCGATCTGCTCCTCGAGCACGGACAGCTTGGCGTCGAACTGCGGATCGTCGGCCGACATCTCCATCAGATCCGCGATCAGCTGCTTTGCCGAGAGGTGCTCCTCCAGCGCCTCCTGGAGCAGCTCCTCGGTCCGCGCGTTCCTCGTCGCTGGATAGAAGTGCTTCTCCTCGATGGCCGTGTGCACCGCCAGCGCGTCGGCCAGCTGCTCGAACAGATCCTGCTTCTCGTCCTCCTCCGCTTTCTCCATCCGCTTGAACAGCCCCTTCACTTCGAGGTGCTGGGTCTTCAGAAGCTCGATGGCATCCATCAAGAGTCCTCCTCGTTGAAGTCGCGCAAAAAGTTGAGGACTGGACGCGCCGTGCGCAAACTCAGTACGACTGAACGCTTCCCTGCCACCCTGCTCATCCGAGGCGCTTACGAATGTCTAGGTTCGCATCATGAAGCGAGCCGTCTGCCTCCACGGCCATTTCTACCAGCCGCCTCGGGAAAACCCGTGGATCGAGGAAGTGGAGGTGCAGGACTCGGCCGCCCCCTTCCACGACTGGAACGAGCGGATCGCCGCGGAGTGCTACGGCCCGAACGGCGCGGCCCGGCTCAAGAGCGCCAACGGCCGCATCTGCGACATCGTCAACAACTACGTCCACCTCTCCTTCAACTTCGGCCCGACGCTCCTCGCCTGGCTCGAGCGGCAGACGCCGGAGATCTATCGCAGCGTCCTGGAGGCGGACGCCCGCAGCCTCCAGCAGCGCGGACACGGGAACGCCATCGCGCAGGCCTACAACCACGCCATCCTGCCCCTCTGCAACGAGCGCGACCTGCGCACCCAGATCCGCTGGGGCATCGCCGACTTCAAGCACCGGTTCGGGCGGGACCCCGAGGGCATGTGGCTGCCGGAGACTGCCGCCGATGTGCGGACGCTGCAGGCGCTGCACGAAGAAGGCATCCGATTCACGGTGCTCTCCCCCTACCAGTGCCGCCGGGTCCGCGCCCCGGGAGGCCAGTGGCTCGAGGCGGCCGGCGCGCGCTTCGATCCCACCCGGCCCTACGTCGTGCCGCTGGCTTCGGGAACGTCGTTCCCGGTCTTCTTCTACGACGGCCCGATCGCGCGCGCGGTGGCGTTCGGCGAGGGCCTGGGGAGCGGAGAAGACCTGCTTCGCAGGCTGGAGGCCGGGTTCTCCGATGCTCGCAAGCACGAGGAGGTGCTGGCGGTCGCGGTCGACGGTGAGACGTTCGGCCACCACCGCAAGGGCGGCGACGAGGTCCTGGCGGGCGCCATCCGCAAGCTGTCGCAGCGCGACGACATCCAGCTCGTCAACCTGGCGCAGGCGCTGGAGCTGTTTCCGCCCACCCAGGAGGCCGAGATCTTCGACGGCTCGTCCTGGAGCTGCGCCCACGGTATCGAGCGCTGGCGCAGCGACTGCGGCTGCTCGACCAGCGGGCAGCCTGGTTGGAAGCAGCAATGGCGCGCCCCGCTGCGCGACGCGCTGGACGGACTGCGGGACCAGCTCGCCGCCGTCTACGAGCGGGAGGCGGGGAAGCTGCTGCGCGATCCCTGGCAGGCCCGCGACGAGTTCATCGAGGTGCTCCTGGACCCGGAGCGCCGCAACGCCCTCGCGTTCCTGGCACGTCACGCGATCCGCGAGCCCGGGCCGGAGGAGCGCGTCAAGGCGCTGCAGCTGCTGGAGATGCAGCGGCAGACGATGCTCATGTACACGAGCTGCGGGTGGTTCTTCGCCGAGGTGTCGGGGCTGGAGACGGTGCAGATCCTGAAGTACGCGGCCCGCGCGCTGCAGCTGGCTCGCGAGGCCTGCGGAGTCGAGCTGGAGGCGTCCTTCAAGGCGGCGCTGGAGCGCGCGCCCTCGAACATCCCGGAGCGCGAGAACGCGCGGCGCGTGTACGAGCAGGAGGTGCAGCCCAGCATCGCCACGCTGGAGACCGTCGCGGCGCACTATGCCATCGCCGGCCTGGTGGAGGACTTCCCCCGCAGGGCCCGGATCTTCTGCCACGACGTCCAGACCAGCTTCCGGCGCCGCGAGGACGCCGGGACCGCCGCGCTCTCGGTCGCGCGCATCGAGGTGAAGAGCCTGATCACGCAGGAGCAGCTCGACCTCACCACCTGCGTGCTGCACTTCTCGGGGGCGGACTTCCGCTGCGGCGTCCGCCGCTACGACGCGGATCGCTCCGTCCGCACCGCGGAACGGCTGTTCGAGTCGTTCAACCGGCTGTCGCTCGCGCAGGTGGTGCGCGAGATCGACCGCGAGTTCCCCGGCCGCGAATACACCCTGCGCGACCTCTTCCTCGACGAGCGCCGCGAGGTCGCCGGCAGGCTCCTGCAGGAGACGATGGCGCGGTACGAAGGCGATTATCTACAGATCTACGACGCCAACCGCCGGCTCATCGACTTCCTGCGCGAGATCGACTCCCCGGTCCCGCGGCCGCTGCAGGTCGCCGCGGACGTGGCCGTCACGCACGAGGCGGTGGACGCGGCCCGGCGGCTCGCCGCGGGCAAGCTCGATCCCGGGCTCGCCCAGGGCGAGCTCCTGGCGCTGAAGCAGCTGGCGCAGCGCCTCGGGGCGCGCATGGACCTGGACGCCGTGCGTGGTCCCTACCTGGCGGCAGTCCGGGGCCTCTTCGAGCGCGCGCTCGCGGGGCGCCGGGAGGCGGCGCTGCAAGTCGCCGAGCTGGTCACGCTCGCCATGCGCCTGGGCATGCACCTCGAGCTCTGGAGCATCCAGAATGCCTTCTGGGCCGCCGTCCGCGGGGGGACCTGGCGGCACGATGACGAGGCCCTGGCCCGGCTCGCACAAGCTCTCTGGTTCGACGAGTCCGTCGTGCTCGCTCGCGTTGCCGGCAACCGCGAGCGGGCCTCTGCGTGACCTGACCACGCCGCTGATGGTGGTGCTTTCGCATCTCGCCTTCGGGATGGTGGTCGGCGCGCTCTACCGGTTCGAGTGAGCGCTCGCCTGCCGCGATCTTCCGGGTCGCGACTTACCTTGGATCGCGATGGCACTGCTGAACATGCCGGCGTGGGCTTTTCTCAAGAAGCTGGCCAGGCGGATCGCGGACAACGCGGTCACCGACCGGGCGGCGACGCTGGCCTACTACTTCGTCTTCGCGCTCTTTCCCTTCCTGTTCACACTGGTCACTCTCGCCGCGTATCTCCCGGTCAAGAACGCCATCGCGGAGCTGATGGCCCGGATCAAGCCCATCATGCCCGAGGAGGCGATGGGCATCATCGACGATCACCTCCACTCGCTCGCGACCCAGCAGCGGCCGCGCCTGCTCACCTTCGGCCTTCTCCTGGCACTCTGGAGCGCGTCGCGCGGGGTGGACGCGTTGCGGACAGCCTTGAACCTCTCGTACGACGTGAAGGAGTCGCGTCCCTGGTGGAAGGTGCAACTGCTCGCGATCACGGTCACCATCGCGACCTCCGTGTTGATGCTCCTCTCCATCGCCGGCCTGGCGCTCGGCAGCAGCGCCGGCCTCTGGCTTGCGGCCAGGCTGCACGTGGACCAGTTCTGGGCGCTGCTCTGGACCTGGCTGCGCTGGCCGATCACGGCCGGGGGGGTGTTGCTGGTCCTCGCCCTGCTCTACTACCTGCTCCCCGATGTGAAGCAGGAGTGGCGCTACATCACGCCGGGGTCTGTCCTGGGCACCCTCCTCTGGCTGCTGATGACCTGGGGGTTTTCGGTGTACGCCGAGAACTTCGGCACCTACGACAAGACCTACGGCGCCATCGGCGGGATGATCGTCCTGATGACCTGGTTCTACATCAGCGGATTCGTCTTCATCCTGGGCGGCGAGGTGAACGCGCTCCTTGAGCACGCTTCGGCGGAAGGCAAGGCGTCGGGGGCGCGCGCCGCCGGCGAAGCCCCTCCGCCGGAAGTGGAGCGGCCCAGCATCGCGGCGCCGGGCGCGGCGAAGAACGCGGAGAGCGCGGCGCGGAGCCAGCGACGCCTCTGGTCGCGGTGGCGCAAGTCCCACGCCTGACGGATCCATCATCCGTTTTCAGGCACCTGCGCGGGGGCCCGGATGTGCGGCATGTCGGATACCTCTCTACCGCTTGCTTGCCCCTCTTCTCGTCGCCATCCATTGCCGGCCAGGTCTTCGATGCGCAGATGAACCGGAGACGCCCCCCATGCCTGCCTGCGGCCTGGAGCGAGAAATGAACAGCAGCACCGCCTTGTTCCGGATCTCCGGGAATTTCGACGGCGCCTGCGCCTGGCAGCTCGCCGGCGCGGCCAAAGAGGCCATCTAGCGATGGCCCGGCCCATCTGGAGCGGATCGATCAGCTTCGGATTGGTCACCGTGCCGGTGAAGCTGTTCTCGGCCACCTCTCCGAAAGAGGTGCGCTTCCACATGCTGCACGACAAGGACGGCGGGCGCATCCAGCAGAAGCGCGTCTGCAGCATCGACGGCGAGGAAGTTTCCTGGGAGCACATCGTCAAGGGATTCGAGATCAGCAAGGGGCGCTACGTCACCGTCACCCGCGAAGAGCTCGAGGCCTTCAATCCCAAAGCGACGAAGGCGATCGAGATCGAGGACTTCGTCGAGCTGCCCCAGATCGATCCCATCTACTACGCGAGCACGTACTACCTGGTGCCGGATCGTGGCGCGGCGAAGCCCTACGCACTCCTGCGCGAGGCCATGAAGCGCAGTAACAAGGTCGGCATCGGCCGCTTCGTGCTGCGGACCAAGCAATACCTCGCGGCGGTCCGGCCCCTCGGGAGAGCGCTCGCGATCTCCACCATGCTGTATGCCGACGAAGTCGTCTCCCAGGACGAGCTCGAAGGCCTGCCCGACGCGCACGCCAAGCCGGGCGAGCGCGAGCTGAAGATGGCGGAGCAACTGATCCAGTCCCTGGGGGCGGAGTTCGACATCCGCAAGTACAAGGACGATTACCGCGAGCAGGTGCTCGCGCTGCTCGAGCGCAAGGCGGAGGGCGAGGAAATCGTCGCGGAGGCGCCCGTCGAGGAGCCCCGGGGCAAGGTCGTCAACCTGATGGAGGCGCTGCAGAAGAGCCTGGCGGCGGCGAAGGGCGGGAAGAGGCCGCGGGCCGCAGCATCGGATGAGGCGCGCGACCGTGGGGAGATCCGGCACCGGGCCGGACCGGAGCAGCGCGCCGCGAAGACCGGGCGGGCGCATCCGCCCCGGAAGGCGGCGGCGGCGAGCAAGAGGAAGAGCGGGTGACCTCCTCGCAAGACGTCGTCATCGAGGGCAAGCGCCTCAAGCTCACCAATCTCACCAAGGTCCTCTACCCGAAGGCCGGCTTCACCAAGGCGCAGGTGATCGACTACTACCTGCGCATCGCGCCGGCCTTGCTGCCGCACCTGCGTGATCGGCCGCTCACGCTCAAACGGTATCCCGACGGAGTGGAGGGCGAGTACTTCTACGAGAAGAATTGCCCAGCGCACCGCCCGCCCTGGGTGAAGACGGCACCGATCTGGAGCGATCAGAACCGGCGCGTGATGCACTTCTGCCTGGTGCAGGACGTCGCGACGCTCGCCTGGGCGGTGAACCTCGCCGATCTGGAAATGCATGTGCCGCTGCACCGCGCGCCGGACGCTGACCGGCCCGACAGCGTCGTCTTCGACCTCGATCCGGGCGCGCCCGCCGATCTGGTGAGCTGCTGCGAGGTCGCCCTGATCCTGCACGACCTGTTCGCGCGGCTCCAACTGCAGAGCTTCGCCAAGACCTCCGGGTCGAAGGGGCTGCAGCTCTACATCCCGCTGAACAGCGGCGCGACCTACGGCGAGACGAAACCGTTCTCGCGCGCCGTGGCGGAGGCGCTCGCGGCCCGGCGCCCGGAGCTGGTGGTCTCCAACATGAAGAAGTCGCTGCGCGGCGGCAAGGTGCTCCTCGACTGGAGCCAGAATGACCCGCACAAGACGACGGTGTGCGTGTACTCGCTGCGCGCGCGCGAGCGGCCAACCGTCTCGATGCCGGTCACCTGGTCCGAGGTCCGGCGCTGCCTGCGTGCGCGCGATCCTTCGCTGTTGTCGTTCGAGGCGGACGCGGCCCTGCGGCGCGTGGAGAAGCGCGGCGACCTGTTCGCGCCGATGCTCGGCCTGAAGCAGGAGCTCCCGCCATCCGGGTGGGGCCAGCGCGCCGCGGGGCTGGAACACAGCTCATGACTGAGCTCGCGAGTAACCGCGCTCAAGCGCAGCCCCTAAGTTGGCTGCGGCGCCGGGGCTAACCCAAGGGCTGACCCGCGAATGAAAATGGCGGCCCCTTGCGAGGCCGCCGCAAAGAAGTGCCCCCCAAAAAGGTCGAGTCAGACCGCTGCGCTGCCGCGGCGAAGCACGGCGAAGATCAGGCTGACGATGGCGAGCACCAGCAAGATGTGAACCCAGGCGCCCATGGTGGAACCCGACACGAGGCCGAGTACCCACAACACGAGCAGGATCACAGTGATGGTCCAGAGCATGCCCTACCTCCTTTGGCGCAAAGGTAGGTCTCGCACTGTCATGAAGCGAGCGTACCGTCGGGGGAGTAGCCGGGCAGGCGCCTGGCCGGGTCAGCAACGGACGCACAGGCGCTTCCTTGCCGCGCACAGGGGCGGGCGTGGCAGGTTCTGTGGGTCGTGTTGCGCCGATCGCTTCGCACTTCCATGGTGGAGGGCGCTCTCGCCGAGCTGGTTGGCGCTTGCACTTCCGGCGGAGTGCTGACGGCCTGGGCGCTCTACCTCGAGCTTCCCCCGGTGCTCATCGGCGTGCTCGGTGCCTTGCCCTTTTCGGCCCAGCTCATCCACCTGCCCGCTTCCTGGTT
>DATBZA010000070.1:0-6272 GCA_036513415.1 Myxococcales bacterium
CCCGCCCCTGGCTGCGGACGCGGCCGCCGCGGCGGACGCGACTGCAGTCGCGCAGGGCGCCGCCGCCGACACCAGGCCGAAGGTCACGATCGAGGGTCCCGAGACGGCCAAGGTGGGCGACGAGGTCAGCGTGTCGGTCAAGCTCGCCTCGACCTCGGCGCTCGGACGCATCCGTACGCAGGTGGGATTCGACGCTGCGGCGCTGCAGCTCGTCAGCGCCGAGCCCGGCGACCTCGCGCCGTCCGGCGAGACATCGAAGGTCGAAGTGAAGCCAGGCGGGGTGCAGCTCGAGCTCACCGGCAGCGAGGGTGCCCCGGTCTCCGGGGGCGGCACCCTGATCAACCTGCGCTTCCGAGTGGTCGCGGCCCGGCCGGCGATCGCGATCGCGACGCAGGTCGTGCTGGTCGGCGAGGATGGCGTCGCGGTGGCCGCGACCCAGGCGACGCCGCTCAAGATCGCCGTGGGCCAGTGAGCGAGCGATGCGCAACCGCGGCTTCACGATCATCGAGCTAGTGATCACGGTGGGGATCATCTCGCTGCTGGCGACCGCCGTCGTCCCGTCGGCGCAGCTGCTGTACCAGCGCGAACGCGAGAGCGACCTGCGCGCCTCGCTGCGCACGATCCGGGCCGCGATCGACGCCTACAAGCACGCCTCGGCCACCGGCCGCATCAAGAAGGAGCTCGACAAGAGCGGTTATCCGCCCGATCTGCAGTCGCTGGTCGACGGGGTCGACGATGCGGGCAGCGCCAAGGAGGGCGCCAAGATCTACTTCCTGCGACGGCTGCCGCGCGATCCTTTCTGGCCGGACGCGACGATGCCGGCCGCGGACACCTGGGGGCTGCGGTCCTACGCGAGCCCGCCGGACGATCCGCAGCCGGGCGATGACGTCTACGATGTGCACTCGCGCTCGTCGCGCACCGGGCTCAATGGAGTGCCGTACCGTGACTGGTAGACGCCGCGGCTTCACGCTGGTCGAGCTGCTCGTCGTGATGGCGATCATCGCGACGCTGCTCACGATCGCGGTGCCGCGCTACTTCCGCTCGCTCCAGCGCTCCAGGGAAGCTGTCTTGAGGCAGGACCTGACGACGCTGCGCGACTCGATCGACAAGTTCTACGGCGACACCGGCAAGTATCCTCAGACGCTCGCGGTACTGGTCGAGAAGCACTACCTGCGCAGCATCCCGGTCGATCCGATCGCCAAGACCACCGACAAGTGGATCGTCGTGAACTCGGACGACCCCGAGGACAACGGCGTCAAGGACGTCAGGAGCGGCGCCGAGGGGATGGGCGAGAACGGAGTTTCCTATGTCGCGTGGTGAGCGGGCGCGGCGCCGCGCGGGCGGCTTTACCTATGTCGGGCTGCTCGCCCTCGTCGTGCTGATCGGCCTCATGCTCGCGGCCGCGGGCGAAGTCGCGGCTACGGCCGCGCAGCGCGAGCGCGAGACGCAGCTTTTGTGGGTTGGGCACGAGTACCGTGCGGCGATCGGGCGCTACTGGAGCCACAAGCGAGTATATCCGCAGAGCCTCCAGGATTTGCTCGGTGCTGCACCGGACGCCCCGGTTCAGGTCCGCCATCTCAGGCGCCTGTATCCGGACCCAATGACGAACGCGGTCGACTGGGTGCTCGTGCCGGCGCCGAACGGCGGAATCATGGGCGTCTCGAGCAGCTCCAAACGCGCGCCGCTCAAGACCGGCCACTTCGATGAAGCCGACCAGGACTTCGCGAATGCGAGCGCCTACAGCGATTGGCAGTTCACGTTCCTGCCCGGCGTGGCCCGCCGCAAGACGCCCTGAGCCGGGCCGCGTTGCGCCGTGCTGGCTACAAAATACGACAGGCCCTTCGTCTTAGCACCTTCGCCTCAAAGGCCATCGTCTCTCACGGCCTGCTGAGGCTCCGCGCTAGATGGAATGAATGGCGACCTTCGTTGAGCGCGCTCCATCTGAGGCGATCCAGTGTGGAAACGGCTTCGCCGAGATCGACGCTCCGACCGAGGAGGCGGCGCTGCTCGTCGCGCGCCTGGGTCTCGCCGGCGTCAACGAAAGAGTCGAGGCCGCGCTCCTGCAGGCGGTGGAGACCTCGCCGGATCTGGCGGAACGCGTTGTCAACATGTTTCTACGCCCGCGGCTCTTGTTCGCCCTGGACGCGCCCTCGGCGGCGCCTCAGGGGCGTTGGCGGATCGGGTTCATCGCATACGTCGCCCTCTCCGGACCGCGCGTCTAGCGGCCTCAACGGCACACCGCAACCCCGCGAGAATCGCGAAAAGTGTCGTGGGGCAGCTGTGTGATTGGTGCGTCCTGCTGGAATCGAACCAGCGACCCCCACCGTGTCAAGGTGGTGTTCTACCGCTGAACTAAGGACGCGAACCGGACGGACTGTCTAGGGCTTTCACGTTACGCGGTCAAGCGCAACGCGTGTATGTTTCCCGGGTGGCGGATCACTTCGCGAACCAGGACATGTTGGTCTTCCTCTGTGCCAAAGTCGTGGGACGCGCCCCGATCCTCCACGTCAGCCACGACCGGAACGGCGATTGGCAGTTCCTCTGTGGTGGCGAGCACGGAGACGGCGGCGAGGGCATGCCCCGGATCGCACACCTCGAGCAGGTGCTCGCCCAGGATCCTTCGATCTGGTCGCTGGCGGACCTTGGCGAGGGCTATGTCGCGGATCGGGACGCCCTCGACGCGGAATGGCGGATGACCGAAAGCCCTTGAGCAGGGCCGTCACGCCGGCTGCGGCGGGCGGCGCATCAGCTGGATGAAGATGGCCAGATACTGCGCCCAGGAGACCACGATGCAGAGCGCAGAGACCATGGCCAGCGAGATCAGCCCGGGCCCGGCCGGCACGTTCCACGCAGCCTGCGCCAGCGCGAAGATGATCGTCGCCGAGAGGAATGCCGTCGAGTACTTCCCGAACCGCGTGGGCCTCATCGGGTAGCTGCGGCCGGTCCGATTGAGGATGGCGATGGCGCTGAAGATGCAGGCCTCGCGGAAGATCAAGAGCCAGA
Source organism: Myxococcales bacterium (assembly GCA_036513415.1). Lineage (GTDB taxonomy): Bacteria > Myxococcota > Myxococcia > Myxococcales > 40CM-4-68-19 > 40CM-4-68-19. The sequence continues at coordinate 3,004 of DATBZA010000070.1, forward strand.
GCAGCCACATCGGCAGGCGGCGCGACAGGCAGAGCAGCACCAGCGCCGAGAGGCCCAGCAGCTTGTCCGCGAGCGGATCGAGGATGGCGCCGATGGCCGTGAACTGCCTGAGCACGCGGGCGGCAATGCCGTCCAGCCAGTCGGTGATCATGGCGCCGATGAACACCGCGAGCGCTGCGCCCAGCTTGCCGTAAAGGAAAAGGATGACGAACACCGGCACGGCGACGAAACGGAGCCCGGTGAGAAAGTTGGGGACGTTCACTTCGCGGCGCCGTCGCGCTGCTGGTTCCAGAGGGCGAACGGGTCGTCCTTGTCCGCGTCCGGCGAGAACTGCTCCGGCTCGCCCGGAGTGCCGTCGGCGGAGATGAAGATCTGCATCTGTCGTCCCACCAGCTTCTCCCACTCGTCGCGCGTCACTTCGTCCGGTCCCGGCACCTCGCGCCGGCCCGGGCGCCCCTTCTCTTCGTATAACGGCGCCTTCCCCACCGCCACCGAGCCGTCGTAGACCCGCACCAAAACGCTCCTGTCCGCGTTCGCGTCGACGCGGAAGGTCGTCCCGCGCACGCCGGCGACCGCGTTCTCCGTCTCCACCTGGAACTTCTGATCGCCCTGGATCACCGAGGTGACCTTCGCCCAGAGCCTTCCCAGGAACAGCCTCGCCGTGAGCTTGCGCCTGGCCGCACCGCCGCCGAAGTGGGCCTCGGCGAGCTGCACCCTCGACTTCGGTCCGAGGCGCAGGACGGAGCCGTCGCCGAATCGGATCTCGAGCCGGGTCGCGTCCTGGGTCTCGATGGTGTCGCCCTGGCCCACCGCGGCGCCGACGCGCAGATCGCTGCGCACCCCCCGGCCGCGCGACTTCTGCGCTCTCCCTTCCAGGAACGAGACCTGGGCGGTCCTGGCCTCCGCGCCGAGCAGCGGACCACCGGTGACCGCGGCGACGAGCAACGCGACCCCGCACGCGGCCCGCTTCATGCCGGGTTCACTTGCCGAGCTCGAGGTCCACGGTGTTGGCGGTGAGCCCCAGGACGCGCACGGAGAACTTGCCGAGCTTCTTCGCCTCGACCTCCTGCGCGAACTCCTCCGTGCTTCCCTGCAGGGTCACGTCCAGCTCCTGCGTTCCGGAGCCGAAGCTGCGCTGGGAGACGTTGCGCACGCCCCGCACGTGGTGGGTCAGCGCCGAACGGAAGTCGGAGGCGGTCCGGAACGAAGGCACCTTGCGGACGGTCACATGGACGTCATTCCCGGCGGAGACGTCCTTCGTCCAGCGCGACGCGATCTTCTTGATCATCTCCTGCGCGAACGCGCGCGAAGCCTTCTTGATCGCCTCCTTGCCGCAGGTCTGGTCGTCGATCTGCGCTGCGCTCTGTGTCGTCTCGGCGGTCGAAAGGATGTCGCCGTTGTCCGTGTTCACCGCGCGCCCCGAGATGGTCGCGGCGCAGGAGCGCCACCCCGGCCCCAGGTCCGGCATCTCGCCGCGCGAGGTCGCGACCACCTGCCCGAACAGGATCACCTCCGCCCCCGTCAGCGACTTCAGCCGGCGCGCCTGGGCGCCGGTGATCTCGCTGGCGATCCCTCCCACCTGCACCGTCTTCTCGGCCGCGATCTCCGGGTCGATGAGCTGCCCGAACCCGCCGTTCTTGAGCGTGTCGAGCACGGTGGTCTCGGCGATGCGCAGATCGGTGGAGACGAGCGCATCCTGTCCGCGCATCCAGGCCGCGCGAGGCGCCGCCATCCCGATGTTCTGCTCGGCGATCAGCACCATGGTCCGCGGCATCCCCTTGCGCGCCATGAGCAGGCCCATCGCCTCCAGATCCTTGTCCAGCTCGGCGGTCCCGATGAAGGCGCGCACGGCCACCTGCACCACCGCGCCGTCCATGCCTTCTTTGACGATCTCATACCGGCGGACGAACCCCTGCGCGTGCGTCAGGACGCGGTCCATCTTGACCTGGAAGTCCTTCATTTCCGTGGTGGAAGACACGCGCGTGCCGGCAGCCATCTCCACCGCGCGGCGGAGGGAGTCGTCGATCGCCTTCTGCCGCGCCGCGGGCCTGTCGTCGTCGAGGACGGCTGCCTCTCCCTGCGCCACCTGCACCAGCATGTCGCCCTGGACCTGCGCCGGCGCCGGCTGCGCGCTTCCACCGGCGGAATCTCCCGCGCCCTTGAGCGGAGCAGCTCCCGGCGGGGCGCGGATCGCCCGCGAGAGCTCCAGCGGAAGCTCGTCGAGAGGAACCTCGATGTCCAGCGTCACGCCGCCGTCCGAGAAGTAACGGGTCTTGATCGGCTTCACGCCTTTCAGCGTCCCCTCCACCCGGCCGGTCAGCTTTTCGTCGTCCTGCAGCAGCGTCCCGACGCTGCCGCCGGACTGCAGCTGCATCCCCTTCAGCGACTCGAGCGCATTGCGGTACGCGTCGAGCTTGGCGGCCCTCTCCGCGCCCAGGCGTGCCACCGCGACAGAGGGCGCGTTCAGGTCGGGCGCGCCCTGCCCGTGGCCGATCAGCACGCGGCGGTTCCAATCGATCTCGCCTCGTCCTTGCGCGAGCGTGGGCGCCGCTGCCAGCGCGGCGATCAGAGCGAATCGACGAAGCAAATGACCCTCCCGGTCCGGCGTTCAGTATCGCAAAGACGTTCTGGCGCGGCCACTTCCAGGCCGGGCCGCGGCCAGCGTCCTCGGGAGCTTCCTAGCCGCGCACGGCCTTCCTTTTCCGGTCGACCAGGGCCTCGACGGTCTGGCCGATGCGCTGGCTCAGGATGAGCATCTCGCCAACGTCGGTCGGGGCCTGCTGCCTGTGGCCGTTGTCCAGGTACAGCATGTAGGACACGCGGCCGCGGTGCAGCACGGGGAAGATGAGGGAGCTGAGCGGCACCTTCTTCCCCAGCGTGGCCAGGAAGCGGATGTTCGCCGGCGTCCTCTGCAGCGGGCCCATGTAATGGCTGCGGGTCTTCGCCACCAGGGAGAACGCAGAGTCCGTGGAGAGCGGCATCGCCACCTGCCGGGCGTTCTCCGTCCCTTCGCCGAGGCCGTCCCAGCCCAGCGCGACTCCGCCCTGGACCTGGAGGAGGAGCGCGCGGGCAGCCTTGCTGCGCGATGCGCGCAGCACGATGTGAGCGATCGCGTCCCGGTCGGAGACACCCTCGAGCGCCTGCAGCGCGTGCTTGAAATCGAGCGGGCTCTCGTCGCGTGCCGGCGGCGGCGGAGCGGGGACGTCGTCCCAGGTCACTTTTCGCAGCGGCGGCTCCTCCGGCTCGGCAGGCTGCGCGGCAGCGGCCTG
>DATBZA010000071.1:0-41659 GCA_036513415.1 Myxococcales bacterium
GTGCGGCAGGCGTCACCGCGGGCGCGGCTGGGGTAACGGCCGGTGCGGCTGGCGGAAGGGCGGGTGCAGCCGGCCTCACCGCGGGCGTAACCCCCGGGACTGGCGGTGCGATGGCCTTTCCATCTTGCGGGTACCGCTCCGAGATCCGCCGCGCCAGCCTGGCACGCTCATTCGGTTGGTTGGCGCTGGCTGCCAGCCGCAGGGCGGACGCCAGCGCCTGCACCCCGAAAGGCCCGGGATAGTCCTCATCCACCTTCCGCAGCGAAGCGATAGCCGAGAGCGCATCCCGACGCGACCGCGTCACCTCCCACAGCTCGGCACGGGCGCGCGCACCCGCGAGAGCGGCCTCCGCGGCTCGAGGCCCATGCGGGGCCGCCTTCACCGAACGATCGAACATCCGCAGGACGGCCTCCCACCCATCGCGGTAACGCCGCCTGCGAGCGTCATGCTGGAGCTTTTCGAGCGCCGCTTTGCCAGCCTCCAGCTTCCTCGCCTGCACGACCGATCCCGGCAGCGCGTGGGCGGCGCCGGGGAGGAGCGCGAGAGCGGCGATCAGGAGGAGCGAGCGCACGCCCGCAAGCTCGCAGAACCGATCGATCCGTCAATTTTTCCTCCCACACCAACGCACGGTTACCGATACCTGCGCATGCCTGCCGCGGCGAAGAGACATCGGGAAAGTCGCTCCGCCTCCCGCCACCTCCGCCGCCGCGCGGCCTCCCGCGCCAGGGACCAGGCCAGCACCGCGACGATGCCAATGAACACCAGTGCGCTCATTGCAGCACCACCGCGTCGATCTGCAGATCGAGCTGTCCACGGACCACCCCCGCGGGCACCGCCTTCAACTCGCGCCGGCTCCCACAGCGGCAGCGCTTGAGCGAGGCGAGGTACGCGGGCCAGGTCGCCTCGCGCACGAACTCCACCGAGCCTCCCCGGGTGCGTGCCAGCAGCTCCGCATGCCGCGCCCGCGCGTAATCCACGCCCTTCTCCACCAGCAGCCGGTTGCAGGACGGGCACCGCCAAATCCTCGTCGACTCCGCCGTCATGACCTCCTCCTTCACGAGCCTGCGGGGAGCTTAGCGAGGGGGTCTGACAATCCGTTCAGTATGGCGGGTTTCACCTGTCATTCCGCGCAGCTCGTGCCGAGGCTGGGTCGGCCCTTGTGTCTTTCAGCTCGTTCCCGAATCTCCGGACGAGTCGGGCGAAGCGGGCAGGTGGTGGATGCGAACGGTTCTGCCAATGCGAGCTGCGTTGGCTGTTCGTGTGGGCGGGGAGGAGGCGTGCCGGGTGGATGGTCCCGGGGAACTCGTTCCGGAACGAGTTCACTATGCGACAGATCAATGACGAGGCCGGAGCACAGGCCGCCGGGTGCTCAATCTCGGCGCAACTCGTTCCGAAGACCCGAGCGTGACCAACCCGCAGGCCATCGGTCCTTCCTCGCGGCCGAGCGAGCGCGCGCAAGGGGATGTCGGACCCCCTGGTTATGCTGGCTCAATGATGAACTCGGGCTCTGCTTTGGAGTCGCTCAGCAGCGCGGACCTCCTCAGCGCCACGCGCGAGCTCGTGCAGAAATCGCGCGGCTTGGAGGCTGAGCTCCTTCTCCATCTCGGCGAAGTCGATGAACGCAAGCTCTACCTCCAGTGCGCGTTCGCTTCGATGTTCGCGTTTTGCGTGGAGGAGCTCGGATTCTCGGAAGACGCGGCGTATGCGCGGATCACGGTGGCGCGCGCGGCGCGTCGGTTGCCGGCCATGGTGGAGGCCGTCCGCTCAGGACGGGTACACCTGACCGGACTGCGCATGCTGGTGCCACTTCTCACTGACCAGAACCATCGCGAAGTCCTGGCGCAGGCGGCGGGCAAATCGAAGCGACGCGTCGAAGAGCTGGTCGCGCGGCTTTCGCCGCAGCCGGCCGTTCCTGCGCTGATCCGCAAGCTTCCAGAGCCTCCGGCACTTGCGACGGTGCCGCCGGCGCCTCTGGCGGCGGGAGAACCGCCACCAATCGCGCGGCCGCCGCCGGGCGCTGCCCTCGCGCGGCGCGCCGTGCTCGCACCGCTGACGGAGGAGACGTTCAAGGTCCAGTTCACCGCCAGCCGCGCATTTCGGGACAAGCTGCGGCAGGCGCAGGATCTGCTCCGGCATCGGATACCGGACGGGGACCTGGCGGCCGTCCTGGAAAGAGCACTCGATCTCTTGATCGAGGACGTCAAGAAGGAGCGATTCGCAGTGGGCCGGAAGGCCCGGCAGGCGCCGAAGGAGGACGTCGGCAGCTCGCGCCACATTCCGGATGCGATCAAGCGAGCGGTCTACGAACGCGACGAAGGGCGCTGCACGTTCGCGGACGAGCGGGGGCGGCGCTGCGGCGAGACTGGAGCGCTGGAATTCGATCACGTGGACGGATTCGCGCGCACCCACCGGCACGATGTCGACGGGATCCGGCTCCTCTGCCGCGCGCACAACCAGCATGCGGCGGAGCAGGTCTACGGACGGGCCTTCATGGAACGAGCGCGGGCACCACCCACGGCGTCCTGAGGCTGCTCCAGGAATCGCGGGAATCATTTCATGCCCGCTGGCCACGGGCGGAGAGCTGGATCAGGCGCGCCAGCCTGCGCTCGCGGGTCTCCGCCCGCTTCGCGGTCATCACCCAGTAAGCCGCCGTTCTCCGATACCAGGGCGGCTGGGCGTCCCAGAACGCGCGAGCCTTCGGGTCGGCGCGCAGCCGCTTCTCCAGATCCGGGGCGAGCGCGACTGGCTTCTGCTCGAACGAGTAGTTTGCCGCCACGCGCGCCTCGAAGGCCCTCAGCCCCGCAGGCTGCATCCTCCCCTGGTTGTTCAGCTCGCCGACGCGGCGGATGTTCACCGCGCTCCAGCGGCTGCGCGTGCGGCGGGGTGTGAAGCGGATGCAATACGACTCGCCATCCACGTTCTTCCGGACCCCGTCGATCCAGCCGACGCAGAGCGCCTCGTCGACGGACTCGGGCCAGGTGACCGAAGGCCGCCCCGAATCGCGCGTGTAGAAGCCCACCCACAGCTCGCTGGCCCGGGCTTGGTTCTTTCGCAGCCAGGCCCGGAATGGGGCGGGCGTGGCAAAGAACGTCAGCGAAGCTTTTTTTGCTGATCGTGCAGCCACAGGAGTGCGTCGAGGGGCGTCGTGCGCGTGAGGTCGAGCGCGCGCAAGGACTCTTCGACCGGGGACGGCGGCGGCGCCGGGGGCGCAGGTGCGGGCGCGGGCGGTTCGAACAATCCGAGCTGAGCGCGCCTGTTTCCGCGGCCGGCGGAGAGCGCCGGACGCCCTGTCTCGTCGAGCTCCTGGGCTTCCAGGTTGGCGAGGATCTCCCGCGCGCGACGCAGCACCGGGTCGGGCAACCCGGCCAGCTTCGCCACCTGGATCCCGTAGCTCCGCGAGGCAGCGCCGGCGATGATCTTGCGCAGGAACACCACCTGTCCGTCCACCTCGGTGACGGCCATCGTGAGGTTCACGGCGCGGGGCTTCTCCCGCGCCAGGTCGCACAGCTCATGATAGTGGGTCGCGAACAGCGTGCGCGCGCCCACCTGATCGTGGAGGTGCTCGGCGATGGCCCACGCCAGCGCCAACCCGTCGAAGGTGCTGGTCCCTCGGCCGACCTCGTCCAGGACGAGCAGCGACCGCGAGGTCGCCTGGTGGAGGATGCGGGCGCACTCCGCCATCTCGACCATGAAGGTGCTCTGGCCGCGCGCGAGGTCGTCCGCCGCGCCCACGCGCGTGAAGAGGCGGTCCACCACGCCGATGCGGGCGCGCGCCGCGGGCACGAACGAGCCGCTCTGCGCCAGCACGGCGATCAGCGCCACCTGGCGCATCGCCGTGCTCTTGCCGGCCATGTTGGGACCGGTGAGGACGATCAGGCGGCGCTCGGAGTCGAGCTGGAGATCGTTGGGGACGAACGGGCCCTCGCCGGCCTGGGCCAGCGCCCGCTCCACTACCGGATGCCGGCCGCCGGCGATCTCGATACCGTCGCCGTCGTCGACCACGGGCCGGACCCAGCCGGCGTCGGCGGCGATCCTGGCCAGCGAGAGCAGCGCGTCCGCCTGCGCGGCTGCCTCCGCGCACGCACGGAGCTCCGGGCTGCCCTCCAGGACGGACTGCCTCAGCTCCTCGAAGATCTGCTGTTCCAGCGCGGCGCGGCGCTCGTCCGCAGAGAGCACGCGGGCTTCGTGATCGCTCAGCGCGGGAGTGACGAACCGCTCGGCGCCCACGGTGCTCGACTTGCGCTGGTAGTCCTGCGGGACCAGATGCAGGTTGGCCTTGGTGACCTCGATGTAGAATCCGAACACCCGGTTGTACCGGACCTTGAGCGACTGGATTCCGGTCCGCTGCTTCTCCGCCGCCTCCATCGCCGCGATCGCCGCGCGGCCGCCCTGCGCCAGCTCCACCAGTCGGTCGAGGTCGGGGCGAAACCCCGGGCGCACGAAACCAGGCTCGCGACCCGCCGGGACTTCATCGACGAGCGCCCGCTGGAGCACGTCGGCCAGGATCGCCACCGCGCGCAGCGCGGGACCCAGGTTGCGCAGCAGAGGCGCCGAGCAACCATCGAGAGACGCGGCCAGGTCCGGCATCTCGCGCAGGGAGACGCGCAGCCCTGCCAGATCGCGCGGCATTCCCTGCCCCACTGCCAGCCGCCCGAGGAGACGCTCCACGTCCAGCACGCCCCGGAGGCGCTCCGAGAGATCCTCACGCCGGACCGCGGCCTGTGAGAGCTCCTCCACCGCGTCCTGCCGCGCCCGGATGTCCTCGAGCTCGAGCAAGGGCGCCGCCACCCAGCGCGCGAGCAGCCTTCCTCCCGCCGCGGTCAGCGTCCGGTCGATGACCGAGAGCAGCGTCCCGCTCCTGCGTCCGTCCGGTCCGCGGAACAGCTCGAGGTTCTGCGCTGCGCCCGGGTCGATGAAGAGTTGCCGGGACGGCTGCTCGACCACCACGCGCACCACGTGCTTCGCGGCGGATCGCTGCGTCTCCTGGAGATACGCCAGCGCCTCCGCCGCTGCCTGGATGGACAGGTCGTCGCGGAGGCCGAATCCATCCAGCGTGGTCACGCCGAGATGGCGCTTGAGCGATTGTGCCGCGCCTTGCGCGTCGCGAAACGGCCGGGACTCCACCCGGACCGCGCCGATCGCGCGGAGGGCCGCTCCGGGGATCAACGACCCTTCGGAAACGAGCACTTCGCGGGGCCGGACGCGCGACAGCTCGTCGAGGGCTGCCTGGAGCGTCCCGGAAGGCAGGGCGCGCAGCTCGCCGGTGGACGCGTCGAGCAGCGCTACGGCCGCGCCATCCGCGCCCCCCGCGAGCGCCGCGAGCCAGAGCGGGTCGCGCGCCTCCAGCGCGTCTTCGTCGACCAGCGTCCCCGGCGTGACCAGCCGCACGATCTCGCGCCGGACGAGCTGCTTTCCCGGACCCGGCACCTCCATCTGGTCGCAGATGGCGACCTTGTGCCCGGCGGCGACCAGACGCGCGATGTAGCCCCGGGCCGAGTGGTGCGGAACGCCCGCCATCGGGACCCGATCGTCGCCTTTGGCCCGCGAAGTCAGCGTGATGCCGAGGACTTCCGCGGCAGTGCGGGCGTCGTCGTAGAACAGCTCGTAGAAGTCGCCCAGGCGGAAGAAGAGCAGCGCGTCGCGCGCTTGCGCCTTCGCTTCGTGATACTGCCGCAGCATCGGCGTCGTCGGCGGAGAAATTTCCGCGGGCGCATGTGAAACCGGCTCGGCCACCGGGCCACAGATACCACGGACGCATGCGCCTGCACCGGCCGGATTCGCTGCTGAAATGTCCGCGGCATTCCGCCGTAGCCACCTGCCAGATGCGAGCGACCCTGCTGCTGCTGGCTGCGGCATCACCGGCGCTCGCGCAGGCGCGGAAGGAGTTTCCTCCCGAACCGCTGCTCATGCGCACTGCGCACGCCGCGCGCCGGACCGGCGGTCCCATCCAGGTGGATGGCCGCATGGACGAGCCCGCGTGGCAGGCCGCGCCGCTCGAGGAGAATTTCACGCAGGTCAGTCCGGACGAAGGAGAGCCGGCCACCGTGCGCACGGCGTTCCGCGTGCTCTGGGACGACGAATACCTCTACTTCGGAGCGGTCTGCGACGATCCCCTTCCCCCGACGGCGACCCTGAGCCGGCGCGACCGGTTCCTGGAGGGCGACTCGGTGCAGTTCGACCTGGACACCACTCTCGATCGCCGCACCGCCTATCACTTCCAGGTCTACGCCGCCGGCCAGCAACTCGACGCGCTCCACTTCAACGACACCGACTTCACCACCGACTGGGACGCGGCCTGGGAATCCGCAGTCGCGACGAGCCCTGCCGGCTGGTCGGTCGAGATGAAGATCCCGCTTCGCGTCATGCGCATCCCGGAGGACGCTAAGATCATGGGCTTCAACGTCTACCGCCTGCTCTCGCGCCGCAAAGAAGAGGACCAGTGGCGCTTCCGGCCGAATGGAAGGTCCGGCGACATCAGCCGTCTCGGCCTGCTGGACGGGATCGAGGGAATCCATCCGGTGCGAGCGCTGGAATTGCGGCCCTACGTGGCGCTGAAGGCGCTGCGGAACGTCCCTGCCCACGCGACGCCGCGCGCGGAGCTCGGGAGCTGCGCCACGGCCACGTTCGATTCCCAGCGGCAAGGCGCCGTCTGCGCCGGACTCGACTTCCGCTACAACCTGGCAAGCGATCTGGCGCTGGTGGGGACCCTCAATCCCGACTTCGGGCAGGTGGAGGCCGACCAGCGCGTGCTGAATCTCTCCACCTTCGAGACCTTCTTTCCGGAGAAGCGCCCGTTCTTCCTCGAAGGCCTGGATCTCTTCAAGCCCGCGTTGCGCGTCGACCTCGGCGGTACGAACGGCGGCGACGCGTACCAGATCTTCTACTCCCGCCGGATCGGCCGCGGAACGCCCACCCACGACGATCTCAATCTCGCCGACGAGCAGAAGATCGTCTACCAGCAGCCGTTCGTGCCGGTCCTCGCGGCGGTGAAGCTGACGGGCAGCGTGAGCCGCGCCAGCGTCGGACTGCTGGCGGCGGTGGAGCCGCGGGTCTTCGCGCAGGTGCTGCAGCCGGAGACCTGCGACCCGTCCGGAAACGACTGCGTGCCCGCGCGCGTGACCAACATGCGCTCCACGGAGATGCGCAGCACCTCGGTGCTCCGCCTCCGCACGCCGCTGGGCGACGCCGGCCTCGCCGGCGTGACCGCCACCGCCGTCAATCCTCTCTTCACCAGCGCCAGCCTGGGGCTCGCCGACAAGCGCCACGCGCACGTGGGCGAGGGCGATCTGACGCTCTTCAGCTCAGACCGCGTCTGGGAGACCAGTTGGCAGGGCGTCGGCTCGGTCCTCACCGGCACCGTTCCCGGCACGCTGCGCGACGGCACCTTCCGCGGCGAGACGTCCAGCGGCTTCGCCGTATCCGGCAAGGCGAGGAGGTTCGGGGACACCGGCTTCTTCGGCGTGCAGGGCGATCTGCTCTCGCCCTTGTTCAACGTCAATGACCTGGGGTTCATGCAGCGCGCGAACCTGTTCCGCGCAATGGGATTTGCGGGATGGCGCGACCTGCACCCTGGACCCTCCTGGCAGAGCGCCCAGATCATCGTCGGGACGCGCGAGTTGCACGACTACGCCTTCAGGAACCTGCTCAACCGCGACGTGTTCCTGGAGGGGTGGATGAACTCCAACTCGTTCTGGTTCTACGATACGGGGTTCGATTTCTACGCGCCCTACGTGGACGACCGCGAGCTGGCCGACGGCACTCCCATCGAGCGGCAGGGGTCGTTCCAGTGGTTCGGGTACGTGTCCACCGACTCGCGCAAGAGGCTCCAGGTCCAGTTCTACTGGACCGAGGGCCGCTCCTTCCCGCGCTTCGGGCGGCAAAACCAGCTCGGGGGTACGCTGGTGTTCAGGCCGCTGCCACAGCTCGACGGGAGCTTCGACCTCTCCTACACCGAGAGCGCCGGAACCATCCGGCAGATCCGCGAAGCCGGCCCTCAGCCAGATCCCAACGCGACAGTCGATCCGGCGGCGACGTTTCCCAGGACGGGGGCGACCGACAAGCCGCGCCTCTACATCCTCGCCCCGCAGCAGGCGCGCAGCGTCAGCGCCACCCTGCGCGCAACCTACGCCTTCACCCCTCACCTCACCTTGCAGGCGTACGGCCAGCTCTTCACGGCCGGGATCTATTACGGCCCGCGGCTGCGCGCGGCTGTCGAACCAGGACGCCGCACCGTCAGGCTCGACGAGTTGGGCCCGGCGGAGCCCACCGACAAGCCCTTCGAGAACACCAGCAACGACGAGCAGCAGGTGGGGCTCAATCTCAACCTGATCCTCCGCTGGGAGTGGCGCACCGGTTCGACCTTCTACCTGGTCTACGCGCACCAGAGCACCAACGACGTGAAGACGGGAGTGGTCGGAGGTCCCAGCATCGGACGCGAGCTCGGCGCGCTCAGCGCGGCCGGCGTCGCGCACGGCGACAGCATCCTCGTGAAGGTGGATCTGCTCTCCGCCCTGTGAGAAGAAGCGGCGCGTGATCCAGGCCGTCCAGGATCTCAAGCGCCTGCGCGAGATCAGCAGCGTCGTCGTCCGCCACGGGTTCGGCGAGCTGTGGGATCGCGCCCGCATCTGGGAGGTGCTCGGCCGCCGCGAGCCCGGCGAGCGCCCCTCCCCTGAGGAGATCCGGGCCACCTCCGCCCGGCGCTTCCGCGAGACCCTCGCCGAGCTCGGTCCGACCTTCATCAAGCTCGGGCAGATCCTCTCCTCCCGCCCCGACATCCTGCCGCCGGATTTCATCGCCGAGCTGTCGCATCTTCAAGACCGGGCCGCGCCGCTTCCGGTGGCCACGGTCTTCCAGCTGATCGACCAGGGCCTGGGCAGGCCGGCGAACCAGCTGTTTGCCTGGGTCGACCCGGAACCGATGGCCAGCGCCTCGATCGCGCAGGTGCATCGCGCGCGGCTGCCTTCTGGCGAAGAAGTGGTGGTGAAGGTGCAGCGGCCCGGCATCGAGGAGCAGATCCGCAGCGACACCGATCTGCTCTTCTACCTGGCCCGCTTCCTCGAGGGCGTCATCGAAGAGACCGGGATCTACACGCCCACCGGCATCGTGACGGAGTTCCGCAACGCGATGCTGCTCGAGCTGGACTTCGAGAACGAGGCGCGGAACATCGAGGCGTTCGCCAAGAACCACGCCGACCGCCCTTACGTCGTGATCCCGAAGCTGTACAGGGACCTGTCCAGCCGGACGGTGATCACGCTACAGGAATTGAAAGGCGTGAAGCTGAAGGCCGTGCTGGAGTCCCCGGAGTTCCCGGGGGTGGACCGCAAGCAGCTCGCGCGCAACGTGCTGGAAGCGAGCTTCCGGCAGCTCTTCGCCGACGCGATGTTCCACGGCGACCCGCACCCCGGCAACGTGATGGTGATGGACGGCAATCGCATCGGCTTGCTCGACTTCGGCCTGGTCGGCCGCATGAGCAAGCAGGTGCAGGAGACCATCGTCCTGCTGGTGCTCGCCATCTCGTTGCGAGACCCGGACACGGTCGCGCGCCTGCTTTACAAGGTGGGCGTTCCGGACCAGCGGATCAACCTCCAGAAGTTCCGGCACGAGATCCACGACATCCTCGACCGCTACCTCGGGCTCAAGCTGTCGGAGGTCGACTCCGGCGTGCTGATGAGCGAGCTGGTCGACCTGGCGATGAAGTACCGGATCAAGATCCCGAAGGAGTACGCGGTGCTGTCCAAGGCGGCAGCCACCACCGAGGGGATCGTCAGGCAGCTCGACCCCGAGCTCGACGTCTCGCAGGTGGCCCTTCCCTACGCCAAGCAGCTCCTGTTCGAGCGCTACAGCCCCGGCTCGATGAGCGGCGGACTGCTCCGGCTGCTCCTGCAGCTGCAGGGCTTCTTGCAGGACACGCCGCAACAGCTCTCGCAGATCCTGATGGACCTCGAGGGGGGCAAGTTCAACGTGACCGTCCGCAACGACGACCTGTCGCGGCTGAACACCAACCTGAAAGCGCTCGGGCTCCTGCTCTTCGCGGGAATGATCTCCTCCGGGCTGATCGTGGGCTCGTTCTCGCTGGTCGGACGCGCTTCCGAAGGAACGGGAACCACCTGGCCGGTCGCGGCGCTGATCGGCCTCGCGCTGTCGGCGATGCTCTTCGGCGCCGCGCTGACCTGGACGCTCCTCAGCGGCCGCCTGAAGAAGATCAGCGTGCGACGCCTCCTGAAATGACCGGACCCGACCCTGCGCGGGTCAGGTGTCCTCGGCCGGGAGCGCCTCGACCACCAGGTCGGCCACCGGGGTGGGCTGCGGAGCCGCCGGCGGCTCGATCAAACCTTCCGCATCGGCCGCGAGCGCCGCGAGCGCGCCCATCCGGCCAACCTCCAGCCATCCGAACACGACCCCGGCCGCCAGGCCGATCGCCGCCCGAGGTGCGAGCGCCAGCAGCTCCAGCGGCGGATTGAAGAGCGCCGCTCCGGAAGCGAATCCCGTGAGCGTCGCGGCCACGCTGGCCAAGATCGTCTCGAGAAACACGAACGCGAGCGTCACCACCAGGCAGGCTCCGAGCCTCGCTCCAAGCAGCGACGCCGCCTTGCCGAACGCCGCCGTCGCCGGATCGCCGAAGGCCGCGGCGCGCACCAGCGTCAACCGGGCGAGCAGATCGAGGAGGAAGCCTCCGAGCAGCGCCGCCGCTCCCACCAGGGATGCTCCGATGAACAGGCCAAGGGAAGGCCGCAGCAGCGCGAGAGGCCCGGCGAACAGCAGCGCGACCGCGCACGAAACGGCGAAGAGGAGCGAAATCCCCCAGCCCAGGCTGCCGGCGACGAGGGTCCGTGCCGCTCCGCGCGAGAGCAGCACCATGAAGTTGCCCGGAGGCGGCCGTCGGTCCAACTCGGCATCAGCGGCGAGGAGCGGAAGGGCCCCTGCCCAGAGCAGCATGCTGGCGGTGAACGCGATCGCGAACGCCGCCGCGATCCCGCCCAGCACCGGCCAGCGGAGCGCGACGATCGCCCGCAGCGCAAGCACGAGAGAAGTCAAGGCATCGTCCTGGAGCAGGCTCGCGACCAGCAAGGCGGCGAGGGCCACCGGGACCACGGCGAGCAGGTTCCCGCCTTGATCGATCAGGGCCTTGGCGAAGGAAAGCTCCGGATTGCGGGAGGCTGCGCGAAGTCCGAGGCGGACAGCATGGTTGGCGCGCAGCACCGGCCCCCTATACCGCAAGTGCGCCGCGGCGGGCGCAACACCCTCGAAGGAGGTAGGAGTTTCACCTGGTTTTCCGCGTTCGAGCGCACCCCCGCCTTTCTTGCTGCCACGCGAACGCCCACCCTATGCTCGCCTTCCGCGAGGGGGCCGGCGCGATGCAGTTCCGCAGCAAGATCTTCCTCGTACTTGCGCTGATCGGCGTCGTCCCCGCGGCGGTTCTCGGCACCATGTCGTTTTCCGTCAACCGCGCCGAGTTGGAGCGCACGGTGGGGTCTACGCAGGCGCGCGTAGCGGAAGAAGCAGCGCGCGCCTGCGAGCGATTCGTGGCGCAGGCAATGGAGAGCCTCCGGCTTTCCGCCAGCCTGCTGCCGCTGCGCGACCTGTCGGTGAGCGACCTGGGGACGGTGCTGCGGATCCCGTACCGCCAGCTCGAGTTCATCGATGCGATCTGGCTCCCCGGCGGGCCGCTCGTGTACGAGGGCTCCAACGGGCGGCCACTCCCAGAGGTGGAGCTGCTCCAGCGCGGCGCCCCACTCGAGCTGGCAAGGCAGGCGGGGGTGGCGATCGGCGCGCCATATGCCGCCCGCGACGGATCGATGCGGTTGCCCCTCGCGCTGCGCCTCGACGGAGATCGCCTTCTGGCGGCGGAGCTGTCGTTGGCGCAGCTCAGCCGGCAGATGCGCCAGACTTCGCAGGCCGGCACGCTGGCGTACCTGGCCACCCGCGCCGGCACCGTGCTTGCGCAGCCGGACGCGCTGGGGCTGTCCCCGGAAGAGCGCGGGCTGATCGCGGGCGGAGCCGCCAGCCGCATCGTGCTCCGCCTCGATGGAGAGCGGTGGCTGGCCGCCGCCGCGCCCGTCAGCACCTTGGGGTGGATGGTGGTGGTGGCGCAGCGGGAGGAAGTCGCACTGCGGCCCGCCGCCCTGGTCCGGCAGTACACGCTCTTCTGGGTCGCGGTGTCGCTGGTGCTCGTCCTAGTCCTCGGCGCGCTGCTCTCGCGGCGGGTCACCGACCCGATGAAGCGTCTCCGCGAAGGCGTCAAGGCGCTGGGAGAAGGGCGTGCCCAGGCGGTCGAAGTCGGCAGCCGGGACGAGATCGGCGAGCTGGCCCGCTCCTTCAACCAGATGGCGGCGGAGAGGGTCCAGCGCGACGAGGAGATCCGCCGCTGGAATGCGGAGCTGCAGCAGCGCGTGGAGGGCCGCACCGCCGAGCTCAGGGCGGCGCAGGACCAAATCCTCCGCGCGCGCCGCCTGGCCGCCCTGGGATCGCTCGGGGCCGGCATGGCGCACGAGCTCAACAACCCCGTCACCGCCATCACCGGTGTCGCCGCGCAGCTCCGCAAAGATCTGAAAGGAACACCGCACGAGGAGCGCCTGCGGATCCTGCAGGAGCAGGCGCTGCGGGTCTCGAACGTGGTCGCCAACCTGCGCGCTTTCGCCGACCAGGAGCGGGGCCAGCCAGGACGGCGTTTCCCGCTGCACTCGTCGGTGCTCGCCGCCCTCGACCTGTACGAAGGCCAGATGCGCGCGAACGGCATCCACCTCACCACCGAGCTCACCAGCTGCGAGGCGCAGGGCGACCCTGCGCAGATCCAGGAAGCGGTCGCGCAAATCGTTCAGAACGCCATCGCGGCGATGCCGGAAGGGGGAACGCTCAAGGTCAGCCTCAGCGACGTCGACGGCGACGCCCTCAAGCTCTCCGTCAGCGATACGGGCAAGGGCATTCCCAAGGCGATGCGCGATCGGATCTTCGATCCGTTCTTCACCACCAAGGACTCGCCCTCCGGAGTCGGGTTGGGGCTCTCCATCTCCCACAGCATCGTCGAGGCGCACCACGGCAAGCTACTGGTCGACAGCCCCGAAGGATCCGGCGCGACCTTCATCATCGTCCTTCCGGCAGCGGCCGCCGCCGCTCACCTGCGATGACCAGGCCCGAACCTGCCAGGACCGGCTTCATCCCGGGCGCGGGGCGCGTCCGGACGATCCTCGAGGCCGCCGCCGTCGTGGTGGTGCTGCTCGCAGGCGCGTGGCTCCTGTTCCGCGGCACCCTCTACCGGCCTGCTGCGCAGCTGGCCTCCGCGCAAGCGCGGGAGGAGCCGCGGGTCGAGGAGGCCATCGTGGTCGCCGTCGCGGGAGACGTCGTCCGCCTCTCGCCCAACGGCGGCTCTTCCGCGCTGGCCGTCGGCCAGCGCCTCCGCGCCGACGACTCGGTGCGGACCGGGCGCGGCGCCCACACCGACCTCCAGGTGGGCGCGCGCAGCCGCCTCACCGTCGCGGAAGGCAGCCAGCTCACGGTGCGCGAGATCACCGAGAAGGTCCACCGCTTCAGGCTGACGCGCGGACGCATCGCCGTGGACTACCAGGCGGACGGCGCGCGGCTGCTCCGCATCGAGAGCGCGGAGGGCGGAGCGGTGGCCGAGACGAAGGGCGCGCGCTTCGGCGTGCTCTCGACGGGCACCGCCGTCGCCATCGCCACCGAGACCGGCGCGGTCAAATTGACCGCGGAGCGGAGGACGGTCGATGTGAAGGCGGGCACGCAGTCGGTAGCGGCCGCCGGCAAGGCGCCCTCCGGGGCCGAGCCCATTCCGGCGAAGCTGCTGCTCAAGGTCGCCGATGCCGCGCCGGCGCAGGAGGGCGGAGAGCTGCTCTGCGCGGAAGTGACAGGGACGGCGCCGGGAGGCTCGGAGGTGCTGGTCGACGGAGCGCCCGCTGCCATCGCGGAGGACGGCCGTTTCCGGGTCCGGGTGCCTGCCACGCGGGGCAAGACCAGCGTTCTGGTTTCCATCCGCGACGCCAGCGGCCGCGAGACCACCCGGACCGTGGTCTGCGGCGGCAGCGGCAGCATCCCGCACATCAAGGACCTCGCCATCCGCTGGAGGAAGAAGGCCCCGTGATCGCGGCCCTCCTCGCCGTCGCGCTCTCCGTGGAGCCTGCGCAGGTACGGCTGGGCGGGAAGGCGCGCGCGCTGTTGCGGGTGCAGGCCGCCCTGGAGCCCACGCTCTCGGCGAGCGTGGGGCGCGTGGAGGGGCTGCGCCTCACCGAAGACGGGGCCTACTACGAGGCCGACTACATCCCACCGGAAGAACAGCTTCCGCAGGTCGCGATCGTCACGGCCGTCGCCGGAACCGACGTCGCTTGGATTGCGATTCCGCTCTGGGCGGAAGGCGACGCGGTGGTGAAGACGCGCCCGCGCGGGAAAATCAGCGTGCGGATCGGATCAGAGGAATTCGGTCCGGTGATCGCCGATGCGCGGGGAGAGGCCGTCGTTCCGGTGGTGGTGCCTCCCGGCGTGCACGAGGCGCACCATGGCAAGCGCGCCATCCCGCTCCACGTTCCGCCCACCCGGACGGTCCACCTGGCCTTCGGAGAAGCGGCGCGCGTCGCGGACCGGGCGCAGACGGTCGCGGTGTACGTCGTCGCAGTGACGGCGGACGGAACGCCGCGGAGCGGGGCGGCCATCCGGCTGTGGACGAGCCGCGGCGATCTGTCCGCGCTGCGCCAGCGCGCCCCGGGGTTGTACGAAGCCCGGCTCTCGCTCGCCCCCGGCCGCGAGGGCGCGGTTCGCGTCACGGCCACGCTGGACGACGCCCGCCAGTTCGTCGCCGAAGCTGCGATCGCGCTCACCGGCGGCGCGTCGGAGCGGATCGCCATCTCCGCCGATCGGACGGGTATCCATGCGGAGGACCCGCAGGCGCAGCTGCACGTCGTCTCCCGCGATTCCCTGGGGAACGTCCCGTCCGACGAGCTGGAGTTCGTGAGCACGGCCGGCCTCCTGCGCGCCGTGCGCAGCGCGCCTGGCGAATGGGATCTGACGCTTTCGGTCCCCTCGTCGTTCGGGGGACGGGCGGCAGTGGAGGTGCTGGTCCGGGGTTCGAAGTCGTCCGCCTCGCACGCTCTGCCGCTTCTGGCCGGTCCCCTGGAAACCGCCACGTTCGAGCACCCTGAAGCGACGCTGATCGCGGATGGCGCGAGCGCAATGCGACTGCGGATCGAGCTGCGCGACCGTTACGGGAACGCGGTCTCCGGCGCGCAGCCCGACGTCTCCGCCGAGTTGGGCAGCGCCCGGCTCGAGGAGAGCGAGGGCGCGCTGTACGCGCGTTACCTTCCCCCGCTCCTGCGCGAGCGCACCGCCACCACTCTTGCGCTGCAAGCCGGGCCTGCCGTGGCCCGGGCGCGGCTCACGCTCCTTCCAAATTTGGAGTCGACCGCCCTGAGCGCCAAAGTGGGGGCCTTTTCCAACTTTTCCGGGTTCTCCGCCCCGCTGCTGGGTCTGGAGGCCGCGCTGCGGACGGACCGGTTCGGCCCGGAGCTGGCCGTTTCCCTGGAGACCGACTACGCGCACCGCGGTTATTCCGAAATGCAGCGCGTCGGGACCTCGAACGTCCTGGCCGAGTCCAGGGTGGAGCTGCTGCTGGTGCATCTGTCCGCGGCTTGGCGCCGCCGTTTCGGGGATCTGAACACGGTCTGGATTTCGGCCGGCCCCTCCGCCGCGGCGATCTGGACCCGCGTCAAGCTGGCCGACTCGGCGACGCAGCGTGGCTTCGCCATCGCCCCTGGCTTGCAGGGCTCCCTGGGCGCTGAGCGGCGGCTCCGGTGGGTGGTTCCGTTCCTGGAGCTCCGCGCCGGATGGATCACCGGCTCGGGCCTGCCCATCCTCCAAGGACCGCTGCGGACCGTGTCGGTCCTCGGAGGAGTGCGCCTTGAGACGCTCTAGCGCCCTCTTCGCCGTTGCGCTCGCTTGTGCGCGTACGTCGGCTCCGCCGGGGGCTCCGCTGCCCAGGGCGGTGGAACCGAAAGGGACCTACTTCGGAACCGGGCCAGCCGTCGTGCTTCACGGCGAAGGATTCACTCCCGCCGCGATGCAGCGGATCAACGGCGGTGGAGAGATCGAGGTCGATGCGAATTTCCGCGCTTTCCTGGGGCTGCTCGAGTTGGCCGACGTGCGCTGGGTCGACTCGCACACGCTCACCGCCGTCGTTCCGCCGGACCTGGCGGCGGGCACGTACGGCCTCTCCGTCGAGGGACCCTACGGTCGGGGAACGGCCGACGGCGTCTTCCGGGTCTCCAGCGGCGTTCCCGCTGCCCTGACCGCGAGCGCGAGCGCCCCGCAGCGCGCTCGCCTCGGCCTCGAGTTCAGCGTCTCGCAGACGGTCACGAACTCGGGTGGAATGATCGCACAGGCGGTGGCCGCGCGTTCGCCCGTGCTGAGCGGGTCTGCCCAGGTGCAACCGCAGCCCGGAAGCGTGGACATCCCTCCCAGCGCCTCCTACGTCTTCGTCTGGCGCATTCGCGCCGGCGATCCAGGCGTTTTGTCCGTCACGCTGCCCGTCGCGGGCGTGGACGAGGTGGACGGGCGGGCGGTCGTCGCGCAGACCAGCAATTCGGTCACCGTCGTGAGCGGTCCGCATCTCGTGGCGACGCCGCAAGCCGCGCCCGCGTCGGCGTCGGTGGGAACGTCGGTCCCGCTGGCGATCGACGTACTCAACGACGGTGGCACCGACGCGCTTGGCGTCTACTTCGCCGACCCCTCTGGGGCCGCGAACGTCCGCATCGTCTCCTCTCCACTTTCCCAGGACATTCCTGCCGGCGCGATCCGCACGTTCCAATGGACGATCCAGGGCACCGCTCCCGGGACCGCAACGCTCGGCTGCAGCGGGGCCGGAACGGACCCGGACACTGCGACCTCCTTCCCGGTCGGCGCGGTGCAGTGGACGTCGATCGTGTTCTTCTAGGGCTCGCGGCCGCGCTGGCGGTGCGCAGAGCGTGCTGCGGGGCAGGCCCCCAGGCTGAAAACTTGACCAGTGGTCACGCGTTCAGTAGCGTGAGCCGCGCCATGACCGAGCCCTTGACCGAGCGCCAGGAAAAGATCCTCGCCTACATCAAGAAGAGCATCCAGGATCAGGGATACCCGCCGACCATCCGCGAGATCGGCGAGTACTTCGGCATCCGCTCCACCAACGGCGTGAACGACCACCTCAAGGCGCTGGAGCGCAAGGGCTATCTGTTGCGCGGGGAACTCAAAAGCCGCGCCCTGAGCGTGATCGACGGCGGGCGCTCCGGGTCGCCCCGGCTGGCCCGCTTGAGCCGCCGGGAGCTGTCGCCGGTGGGTGACGGCGACGTCGTCGACATCCCGGTGCTGGGCAAGGTGGCCGCGGGCGAGCCCATCCTGGCCGAAGAGAACATCACCGATCACGTGCGCATCGACAGCGTGCTCGTCGGGGACGCAGGCCGCAAGGTGTTCGCGCTGCGCGTCGCCGGCGACTCGATGATCGGCGACGGCATCTTCGACGGCGACTACATCTTCGTGCGCAAGCAACTCCACGCTGCTTCCGGCGAGATCGTGGTGGCGATGATCGACAACACCTCCGGGAGCGAGGCCACGGTGAAGCGCTACTATCCCGAGGGCGACCGGATCCGCTTCCAACCGTCCAACCCGCGCCTCAAGCCCATCTTCGTCAGCCGCGACGACTTTCGCGAGACGCAGATCATCGGCGTGGTGGTGGGCGTGTATCGCAAGATCTAGAGGTTTTCTGGCGTTCCCGATCGGGCGCTCTAGTGTGAAGCGCGTGGAGCTCTGGAGCGTCTTCGATCAGCCGGCAGACCACCCGCACTGCTGCGCGGTCCGGAAGATCCTCGTCGAGGATGACGGCCTCTCCCCGGGCGAATGGGAGCTGTTCCAGAGCATCGAGCAAGCGCGGGAGGTGCTCGCCCGCCGGGGGCTCATCCGCGTTCCACGGGGCGAGGCGGACGACCCGGCGCTGGTAGAAACCTGGCTGTAGTTCCGACCCGGTCCCTGGTCGGTTTCCAGACACGAGCTGTACAGAATTCACGATTCGGCCTTGGGCCGGAAGTACGGGCATTCGCGGACGGGCTGGGGCGGATACTTCTCGGGAACCAGCGGGCAGAGGATGAAAACGCTGGTGTTCGTGCGGATGTAGCGCGGGGGCGCTGCGCAGCGGTGGCACAGGCTCTCCGGGAACGGCAGCACGCCGGCACGCGGCTTGCTCATTGGACGCGCATGGCCCCCGAGCTGTCCGAAGAGGAGCGCGAGCTCGTCCAGCACTTCACCGAGTTACCCCACGAGGATCGCGGCCGCATCCTCGCACTGGTTCGAAGCCTGAACCTCTGCCGCATGGTCGAAGTCTATCGGGGCTCCTGGACCGCGCCCTCTTTCCCCTCTCCCACCTCCGTTGTACCGTCCGGTCGGGACCAGGGTCCGGGCACCTTCTCGTCCTGACCTCTGACGGCTGGCGAGCTGCCGGCCGTCCTGCGCCGCCGTTGACAGGCAGAGGGCCGGCGCGTGACACGTCTCGGCATGCCCAGCCTCGAGAACGGCCTGCGCCGCGCACGGCAGCGGAGCGGCCTCCAGCAAGGGGAGCTGGCGTCGCGCGCCGGGATCAGCCGGCAGACCCTGAGCGCGCTGGAGGCAGGACGCGCCCAGCCCTCGACGTTGATCGCGCTCAACCTGGCGCGCGCCCTCGGCTGCCGGATGGAAGAGCTGTTCTGGCTGCGGGACGGGGGAGACACGGTCCGGGCGCAGATGGCCACTGCCCCGCGCGGGGCACGGCGCGCATTCGCCGGCCTGGTGGCGGGCCGCTGGATGGCCCACCCGTTACGGCCGGACGACCCGTTCGCCTTCCTCGCTCCGGCTGACGCTCTGCTGACGCGTGGTGGCCTGCGGCTGCTCCGGCCGCGCGAGAGCGTGGAAGCCAACCTGCTCGTCACGGGGTGTGACCCGGGGCTGGCCGTCCTGGCCGGACGCTTTGCCGACCGCTGACCCGGCCAGCGGCTCTGCTGGATCGGCGCCTCTAGCGACGCGGCCCTGACGGCGCTTGCGCGCGGCCACGCGCACGTCGCCGGGGCGCACCTGTTCGACGAGCAGGCGCGCGAGTTCAACGTCCCCTTCGTGCGCCGCACGCTGGCTGGCCGCGCGATGGTGGTCGTGACCTTCGCTCATCTGGAGGAAGGGTTCGCCTTGGCCCCCGGCAACCCGCGCCGCATCAAGCGGCCTGAAGACATCGCGCGGCCCGGCGTGCGTTTCGTCAACCGCGAGCCGGGGGCCGGCGCGCGCCGTCTCCTCGACCGGTTGCTGCGCAAAGCCCGGGTGCCGGTCTCCGCCGTCAAGGGCTATGACCGGCTTCTCGGCGGCCACCTTCAAGTAGCGCAGGCCGTGGCGATGGGAGCCGCGGACGCCGGGGTGGTGGCGCGCAGCGCCGCGGTCGCGTACGGATTGGATTTCGTGCCGCTCTCCGAGGAGCGATTCGATCTGGTCTTCCCGAAGGAATGGAGCAGCGATCCGCGCGCGGCCTGCGAACGGCGCCGGTCTCCGATTTCGTGGCCGGGTTCGCGGCGAGTCCGGCGACGTAGCTTCGACGCGAGGACCCCTTCAGCTCGGACTGAAGGTCTGGCAGAGAAAAGAGAAGCCCCCGCCTGTTGCGGGGGGGCTTCCGATCGAGTCCCTGGGGCGTGGCTACATCGCGAGGCCGAGGCTCATGTACAGCCAGGGCAGCACGCCGAACTTGGTCGGGTCGGGGTTGCTGAACGCCAGGCCCTTGCCGGCCAGCGCCTCGATTCCGATCCGGAACTGGAAACCGCCGTCCAGCGGCTGCCGGCGATACCCGATGAGCGCAGTGCCCAGGGCCATCATTCCGGAACCCGACCCGGCGTAGACGCCACTGCTCCCCGATCCCGACGCGTAGATGCCCGTCGCGCCGCCGCCCATCTCGAGGATGTGGTTTCCGCCGCGCAATCCCAGATAGCTGAAGATCACCGGGACCGCGAAGACGGTCGCGGACGCGCTGCTCGAGCCGGCCGAGGCCGAGAAGGAGACGTAGCTCATACCGACGCGCAGACCGAAGTCGTTCTCCACCACGCGCTCATAGTTCAGCGAATAGAGCAGGCCCGGGCCACCGCCTTCGACGAAGATGGAGTTGTACGCGGGGCTCTCGTCGGCGGAGACCCGGTCGCGCGACCGATCGGCCAGCGCTGGTGTGGCGAAGGCCGCCACGGCGAACACGATTGCCAGTCCAAGGAACCGCTTCATCATTTGCCCCCTCCCATTCAGACGTTGCAGGGACAACGTACGTGTTCGCCCCGGTCATCAATCAAGCGGGGCGGGTGCGCCGGCGTCGCCGGTCCACGGCAAAGGAAAGAGTGCGCCCTACTCGATGGTCCGCCGGGTGACGATTCCGGCGCGAAGGTGGGTGAGCGTGGCCCGCTGCTTTCTTGGAGCTGCATGTCCAACACCCGAGAATAAGAGCGTGAGCGGCAACGGACCCGCGGATCCTTCAGCCCCGAAGGGTCCGAAGAAGACAGGCGTCGGGCTTCAGGTGAAGCTGCCCTGTGCGACGCTCGACGAGGTCCGAGCGCGCCATCCCGAGCTGAGCTCCCGGCTCTTCCTTCTTCGCACTGCCAACCCGCGCCCGGTGGCCACCGCCATCCGGCTCACGGCCACCCTGAGCGACGGAAAGCACTGCTTCCGGGCCAACGCAGTGGTGGAGAAAGTAGTCCAGCCCGGCGAGCCGGCCGACCGAGGAGGACCCGGCATGTCGCTGTGGCTCGCGCGCATGGACGATCCCGGCCGCGAGCTGATCGCCTGGATGGGAGGCCAACCGCCGCCGCTCTTGAAGCCCGCCGCTGCGGATGATTCAGGGGGAGCGGCGCCGGTCGCGCCAGGATCCACCAAACCTCCGGTGCAGCCGGTGCCCCCGTCTGACAAGGTCGGAGAGCCGGCCTCCGCCGGAGCGGAGGCGGCGAAGAAGCCAGCCCCTGCGAAAACGGCTCCCCCGCCGGATCCTGCCGCCGAAAAGCCCGCCCCCACCGCGGCCGCGAGCTCCGCTGGAAAGCCGGCCGCAGCAGCCAGGTCTATCGCCCCGCCTGCCACG
Source organism: Myxococcales bacterium (assembly GCA_036513415.1). Classification (GTDB taxonomy): domain Bacteria; phylum Myxococcota; class Myxococcia; order Myxococcales; family 40CM-4-68-19; genus 40CM-4-68-19. The sequence continues at coordinate 21,083 of DATBZA010000071.1, forward strand.
CCGGGCGCGAAGGGCACTCCCGCCGCCTCGAAACACACCATCATCGAGGAAGATTTCGACGTCGCGCTGGAGGAGCTCGAGCCGCTTCCCGCCGCGCCGATCCCTGCTGCCCCGCCCGCGTCGATCCCTGCCGCCTCGCCCGCGCCGATCCCTGCCGCCTCGCCCGCGCCATCGCCCGCCGGTTCCGCCGCAGAAGTCCGTTCCCGTGCACCGGCAACGAGCCAGCCGGGAGAGTCGAAACGCCCCGCCCCTCCGCCGCTCCCGCGACCGACGCTTGCCCCCGGCGCCGCTCCTTCCCCGGCGCCAGGTCAGCCGGATGGAGAGGGCGACGAGCTTCCGCAGGCGCGAACCGGGAGTCCGACCGGTCCGGTGATCGGCATCGACCTCGGCACCACCAACTCCTGCGCAGCCGTGGTGAAGGACGGCAAGCCGTTCGTGATCCCGTCGCGCGAGGGATACAACACCATCCCTTCGGTGGTCGCGCTCAGCGACAAGGGCAAGCTCATGGTCGGCCACCCGGCCAAGAGCCAGCTCCTGATCAATCCGAGGAACACCGTCTACGGCGCGAAGAGGCTGATCGGGCGCCAGTTCAAGTCGCCCGCGGTGACCGACCTGCTGGGCCGCTTCAGCTACGAGGTGGTGGCGGGGTCGCGCGGCGAAGCCGCGGTGAGCATGGGCGGGCAGATCTTCTCGCTGCAGAAGATCTCGTCGCTCGTGCTCGCGGAGGTCAAGGAGCTGGCGGAGCGCTGGCTGGGGACCGGGATCTCGCGCGCCGTGATCACAGTCCCGGCCTACTACAACGACAACCAGCGGCAGGCGGTGCGCGCCGCGGGCGCCCTGGCAGGGCTGGACGTGGAGCGCATCGTCAACGAGCCCACGGCGGCAGCCATCGCCTTCGCCCAGGGCCGCGCGCTCGAGCAGCGCGTGATGGTGTACGACCTGGGCGGCGGGACCTTCGACACCAGCGTGCTCGAGCTGCACGGCAACGTCTACGAGGTCATCTCGACCGGGGGCGACACGTTCCTGGGCGGCGTCGATTTCGACAAGGCGCTGGTCCAGGATCTCCTGGCGCGCTTCAAGCAGAAGCACGGCATCTCCTTCGAGGGCGACCGCTTCGAGGCCGACCGCGTCGCGCTGCAGCGGATCAACGACGCCGCGGAGCGCGCCAAGATCGCGCTCTCTGAGCGCCTGACCGCGCAGGTGAGCGTCCCCTTCGTGGCCATGGTCGCCGACAAGGGGTACAACCTCGACGCCGTTGTCAGCCGCGCGGAGTTGGAGAAGCTGACCGCCGACTTGATCGAACGGACGGTGCGGGTCTGCGACGACGTCCTCACCAACTGCGGCCTCAAGCCGGCCGACATCGGCGAGGTGCTGCTCGTGGGCGGTCAGAGCCGGATGCCGCTGGTCCGCGCCAGACTGCGCGAGTTCTTCGGCAAGGAGCCGTCCAAGGCCGTCCACCCCGACGAGGCGGTGGCCCTGGGCGCGGCGGTGCTGGCGCACTCCATGCAGTCGGGCGACATCGGCGGCATGGTGCTGGTCGACGTTCTGCCGATGAGCATCGGGGTCGGGCTACCCGGCGGGCGCTTCAAGAAGGTGATCGAGCGCAACACTTCGCTGCCGCACAAGAAGACCTACTCGATCTGGACCTCGCAGGACGACCAAAAGATATTGGAGATCCCCATCTTCCAGGGCGAGGCGGAGCGCGCGCAGCAGAACGAGTACCTCGGCACGCTGATCGTCCCGGACCTGCCGCCCGGCACCAAGGGCAACGTCGTCTTCGACATCATCTTCACGGTCTCTCCGGAGTCGATCCTGACGGTCACGGCCGAGGAGCGCGGCACGCGCAGGACCGTGAGCGCGACCTTCAGCACGCAGGACACGGCGGAGACCGTGAAACGCCGCATGGCTGGCGGGCTCGGAGCGGAGCCCGAGCGGCTGGACGCGCCCGATCCGCGCGGCGGAAAGAGCGGCTGGATGTCGCGCCTGTTCGGCCGGCGCGTCTCTTGACGCCGCTCAGGCGCGCGCCTCCGTCGCGGCAGTTCGCTGGACCACCGGCGTGGCGAGCTCCGCGAGCGCCTGGTCGATCCGCGGCAGCACGTCCTCGTAGGTGTAGCGGATGAGGTGCTCGCCCTGGACCGCCATCGACATCGCCTTCGAGAACGCATACGGCCGGGTGATGGACTTGAAGAACAGGCGCCAGAAGCGGAACCGCCGCGGCGAGAGCACGCCGACGCCGATCAGGACGCGAACGAGCATCAGCAGCGCATCGATCGAGAGAGCGCGCGCTTTTCCGCGGCCGAGGTCGCGAACCACCGCCTCGACGCGGGCGTAGAACGCAGCGGGATGGTAGATATCCGCCAGCAGCTGCCGGTAGCCCTCGAGGAGCGTGCGCTCATCGAGCACGGGGTCGAAGTTCGGCCGGCCGAACTGATCGCCGGTCGAGCTCGAGCGGAGGCGCCCCTCCTTCTCCAGCCGGCGCCAGAGCGCGGTGTTGGGCAGCGCGGTCAAGAGCCCGATCATCGCCGCGGCGATCGGCAGGCCGGAGATGAACGCCCGCTGCGCCTCGAAGATGTGCTCACCGTCGCTGTCGAACCCGACGATGAAGCCCGCATACACCTCCAGCCCGGCGCGGGTCAGCCGCATCACCGATTCCTGCAGGGGCAGCTTGAGGTTCTGCAGCTTGCGCGTCTCCTTGAGCGATGCGGCGGAGGGCGTCTCGATTCCCAGGAAGACCGTAGTGAAGCCGGCCGTCACCATCGACTCGACCAGAACGGGCAGCGCGGCCAGATCGACGCTCGCCTCGGTGTACAGCTCGAAGGGGTGGTGGTGCGCGTCCTGCCAGCGCGCGATCTCCGGCAGGAGCTTGGCCGCCTCGCGGCGGTTCCCGATGAAGTTGTCGTCGACGACGAAGATCGAGCCGCGCCAGCCGAGCCGGTAGAGCGCGTCGAGCTCGTGCAGGACCTGCTCCGGCGACTTCACCCGGGGATTGCGCCCGTACAGCTCGATGATGTCGCAGAACTCACACTGGAACGGGCAGCCGCGCGAGACCTGCACGCTCATCGAGGTGTAGCGCGCGCGATCGAGCAGGTCGAAGCGCGGCACGCGCGCGGTAGACATGTCGGGCTTCGCATCGCCGGCGGGGGAGAGCAGGTGGGGCCCCTGCCCGAGCTCGAGAGCGGCGACCAACGCGTCGAGGCGTCCTTCGGCCTCGCCGACGAACACATGGTCGGCGTCGGCGAATTCGTCCGGACGCGAGCTGGCAGCCGGACCGCCGACCACCGTGCGGACCCCGGTCCGGTGGGCCCGAGAGATCACGGCGTGCATCGAGTCGCTGTGGACGAGCATGCCTGTCACCAGCGTCGCGTCCGCCCAGCGCAGGTCCTCCTCCTCGAACGGCGCCACGTTCAGATCGAGGATGCGCACGTTCCAGCGCTCCGGAAGGAGCGCCGCCAAGGTGGCCAGTCCGAGGGGTGGGTGGGGAGCGCCTTTTCCGACGATGCCAACGGCGTATTGGAAGCCCCAGTACGTCTTTGGCGCGAGAGGTTGCACCAGGAGGACGTTCATGCGCACGAGGATGTGCACTCGCAGGTCATGGAATCGTCACGGCCGCCGGCCGGCCGTCGCCACGCTCGCCTCTGCGGGGAGAGGGAGGGCCCGGGCGTCCGACCGAAGACTGGCCCACGGAGGAATACAGCGACGAGGTTCTCTGCTCCTGTTACGTAGAGCACATGACCCGCGAGCCCGCGACGATCCTCATGGTCGACGATCGCGAGGCGAATCTACTGGCGCTGGAAGCAGTCCTCGAACCGCTGAACGAACGCCTGGTCAAGGCGCGCTCGGGTCGGGAAGCGCTGCGCTTCCTCCTCCAGGAGGATTGTGCGCTCATCCTCCTCGACGTCCAGATGCCCGAGCTCGACGGGTTCGAGACGGCGGCGCTGATCCGCGAGCGGGAGCGCACCCGCTACACACCCATCATCTTCGTCACCGCGGTGCGCCGCGAGGAGGAGCAGATCCTCAAGGGCTACGCCAACGGCGCGGTCGACTACGTCGTCAAGCCCTTCTCGCCCGAGGGCATGATCGCCAAGGCGCGCGTCTTTCTCGAGCACTACCGCAGGGAGCAGCTCCTCCGGCGTGAAGTCGCGCAGCAACAGCGGGAGCGCGACGAATTCGAGCGCCGGGAGCGGATGGCGCGAGCGGAAGCTGACGCGCACCGCGAACATCTCTACGCGCTGTTCATGAAGGCGCCGGCCGCCATCGCCATCGTGAGCGGCACGGAACAGGTGTTCGTGCTGGCGAATCCCAGGTTCCAGGAGCTGGTGGGAAAGAAGGACCTGGTGGGACGTCCGGGACGGGAGGCGATCCCGGAAGCGGCGGCACGCCCGACCTGGGAGCTCCTGGAAGGAGTCTACAGGACTGGAGACCCGTTCCTCGGCACCGAGTATCCGGGCCTCTGGGGCTTGTCGGCCGGGGCGCCCGAGCGGTTCTTCAATTTCGTCGCCCAGCCGACCCAGAGCGCGACCGGGGAGACGGACAACGTGATGATTCACGCCGTCGAGGTCACGGACTCGGTGGCGGCGCGGCGCAAGACGGAGGCCCTGGCCCGGCAGCTCCTGGAGACGGATCGCAACAAGGACGAGTTCCTCGCCATTCTCGGACACGAGCTTCGCAACCCGCTGGCGCCCATCCTCACTGCGCTCCATGTCATGCGGCTGCGAACGTCGGATCCGTCCACCGATCGCGAGCGGGCGGTGATCGAGCGGCAGGTGACTCATCTCTCCCGGCTGGTCGACGATCTCCTCGACGTCTCGCGCGCGACCATGGGCAAGATCGACTTGCGCCGGGAGCGGCTCGACCTGGCAACCGCGGTCGCGAGCGCCGTGGAGATTGCGCGGCCGCTGATCGAGGCCAAGCGGCAGCACCTGGCGGTCTCGGTCCCGGTCGGCGAGCTCTTCGTCGAGGGCGACCTGGTCCGCCTCGCCCAGGTGATCGCCAACCTGCTCCAGAACGCGGCCAAGTACACGGAGCCCGGTGGCCACATCGAGGTGGACGGCAGGCGTGAGAGCGGCGAGATGATCATCCGCGTGCGCGACGACGGGCGAGGCATCGCGCCCGAGCGGCTCGCGTCGATGTTCGAGCTCTTCGTCCAGGGCGATCAGCTGCCGGATCGTTCGCAGGGCGGCCTCGGGATCGGCCTCACGCTGGTGCGCAGCCTGGTCCAGCTTCACGGCGGCACCGTCGACGCGTTCAGCAAGGGGCCCGGGCATGGCAGCGAGTTCGTCATCCGGCTGCCCGCCTCGTCCAGGGAGGTGCCGCGGCCGGCCAAGAAGGGAGCTTCGGCGAGCAGCGCCCACCAGCGCCGGCGCATCTTGATCGTGGACGACGACGTCGATGCGGCCGAGATGCTCTCGCAAGCGCTGCAGGCAGCGGGGCACGAGGTGCGACAGGAGCACGACGGCGCGGCTGCCCTGGTGGCGGCGGCACAGTTCCAGCCGGACGTGGTCCTGCTGGATCTCGGTCTCCCGGGCATGGATGGAATCGAGGTGGCGCGCCGCTTGCGCTCATACCCCCAGCTGGCGAAGGTCCGGATCGTCGCGCTCACGGGCTTCGGCCAGGGCGCGGACCGCAGGCGCAGCGCGGCGGTCGGGATCGAGAGCCACCTGGTCAAGCCGGTGGACGTGGACACGGTCATGGAGGCGATCGCCGCGGCCGGGGCGAAGGCACGCCCGGAGCCGGTGGCCTGAAGCTGACCGATCAAGTGTTCGATGTGCCGTGCTTTGCTCTCCATTCTTTGAGGTCGCGCCGCCGTACCTTGCCCTCTGCGTCCAACGTCTTCCTCCACGCTTGGCGATGCGGCCGCATGGCCGCCACCAGGGCCTCCCCGATGACCAGGTCGCGATACCACTTCGCATTCGCCGGAACCACGATCCAGGGCGCGTCCGGGGAAGCGCACCGGCCGATCGCGTCCTCGTACGCCTCGGTGTACTCATCCCAGAGCGCGCGATCCTTCCAGTCATCGATGCTCAGCTTCCAGGCGTCGGCCGGTTCCTTCTCGCGCGCCATCAGGCGCTTCTCCTGCTCCTCCCGGGTGATGTGCAGGAAGAACTTCAGGATGATGCAGTTGGCCGCCGCCAGCGTTCGTTCGAACGCATTGATCAGGCCGTAGCGCTCCTTCCACACCGGCTTGGGCTCCAGGCCCTTCACGCGAGCCACCAGCACGTCCTCGTAGTGCGAGCGGTTGAAGATGGCGAATCGCCCGGCGCGCGGAACGGGCCCGTGGACCCGCCAGAGGAAGTCGTGCTCGCGCTCCTCTTGCGTTGGCACGCCGAAGCTCGTCACCACCACCCCGCGCGGGTTGAGCGCGCCCGACATGTGCTTCACCGCGCCGTCCTTCCCCGCCGCGTCGCGGCCCTGCAGGATCAGCAACACCGAGTGCGTGCGCGCGCCCCACATCCAGTCTTGCAGCTCGAAGAGCTCCTCGCCGAGCTTTTCGAAGCGATCCCGCGCCTCTTGCTTGGTGATGTTCGGGGGCGGCTCTTCGGAGATCCTGTCGAGCTTGACCTTCCCCGGCTCGTCGAATCGATGGAAATGCATCGGGGCCGCCTATCCCGGCCCCGAAGAGGCGTCAAGCCGCGCCCGCTCTCTCGTGTGCCCGGAGGATCGCAGCTGCCGAGCGCCTCACGTCCTCCTCGGTCGTGCTCCAGTTGCACACGGAGATCCGCATCAGGGCGCGCCCGCGCCAGACGGTGCCGGAGAGCCAGCAAGTGCCGTCGCGCTGGACCCGTTCGATCACGTTCTTGGTCCACCGGTCGCCCTGCCCGGCCGTGGCGCCGGGGCCTTCGAAGCGAACCAGCACCTGGTTGAGCACCACTTCGTTGACCACCTGCACGCCGGGAGCCTTCGAGAGAAGCTCCGCGAACAGGCGCGCATGGGCGCAGCAGCGCTCCACCAGCGCCGCGATTCCCGCCCGGCCCAGCGAGCGCAGGGCGGCATAGACGGAAAAACCTCGCGCGCGGCGCGAGAACTCAGGGGTCCATTCGTAGTTGTCCCGATCGGTAACAGAGCGCTGGAGATAAGCGGCGCTCCGGGCCATCGCGGCACGGTATGCCTCCGGATCGCGAACGAACGCCAGGCCGCTGTCGTACGGCACGTTGAGCCATTTGTGCGCGTCGGTGGCCCAGGAATCCGCCTCGCCGGCGCCGGAGACGAGGTGCCGGTAGCGGGAGCTGGCCGCCGCCCAGAGGCCGAAGGCGCCGTCCACGTGCACCCAGCCTGCTCCGTGCTCGCGCGCGAGCCGGGTGATCTCCGGCAGCGGGTCGAACGCTCCGGTGTTCACGTTGCCCGCTTGCGCGCAGACGATCGCGGGCCTGCCGCGGACGTTGTTGAGCGCATCCCGGAGCGCGTCCGGCATCATCCGGCCCTGCCCGTCGGCAGCGACCTTGACGACCGAGGCATCGCCAAGGCCTAGCAGCCGCAGCGCGCCGTAGACCGTGATGTGCGCTTCTTCTCCGGCGAGCACGGCCACTTCCGGGGCGCGGCTCAGGCCCTGGGCCGCGACGTCCCAGCCGGCGCGCGCGAGCACGTGCTGGCGGCCGGCGGCGAGACAGGTCGTGTTGGCCATCTGGCCTCCGGTGACCATTCCCATTCCGGTCCCCGCGGGCAGTCCGAACAGCCCCGTCAACCAACCCATCACGGTCTCTTCGACCACCGCTGCCGCGGGCGAGAGCACGAAGAGGCCGGCGTTCTGGTCCCATGCGCTCGCGAGCCAGTCGGCGCCGACAGCCGCGGGCAGGCTGCCGCCGATCACGAAGCCGAAGAACCGGGGGCCCGCGGTCCCCACCAATCCCGGATCGGCCCGCTTCGCCAGCTCCTCGATCACCAGGGCCGCCGGCTCGCCGTGCTCGGGAAGCGGTCCGCCCAGGGCAACGCGCATCGCTTCGGCGCCGGCGGCGGCCCCGACCGGCCGCGCGCTCACGCTTTCCAGGAATCGCACTGCGGCCGCATGCGCTGCGTCGAGGGCTGTCCGGTCCATGCCACATCCTAACGGACTGGCACGCTTCGGGCCGAACAGGTACGTTCGGCCGCGATCGGCCCAGCCCTCTCATTGGAGATGCAATGGCAGTCTGGTACGCGTTCGGCCTCCTCGCTGGCATGGCGCAGGCCGTCCAGGCAGCGGTCAACGCCCAGCTGCGCACGGCCGTCCAGAGCCCACTCTGGGCGGCGCTGATCTCGTTCGTGGTGGGAACCCTGGGCCTGGCCCTGCTCGTCCTGGCTACGCGCGCATCGATCCCGGCGCAATGGCCTTCACGGCCGTGGGTGTGGTGTGGAGGTCTGCTCGGTGTCCTTTACGTGTGCGCGGCCATCCTGCTCCTGCCGCGTGTCGGTGCAGGGACGATGCTCGCGCTCTTCGTCGCCGGGCAGATGTCCATTGGGTTGGTGCTCGATCACTTCGGCCTTCTCGGCGTGCCCGTGTACACGACGTCGCCCAGCCGCCTCCTGGGAGCGGTGCTGGTGGTCGCAGGCGTTTTCCTGCTCCGGCGGGCTTAGCCCCAGCGCCGCAGCCAACTTAGGGGCGCTTGAGCGCAGTCATTCGGCAGTTCCGGTCATGAAATGCGTTCTAGAGGTGAGATCTCCGAGGCCGCCACGCCGGTGTCGGGCTCGTCGGAAAGGCGCCGGACGATCCGCCTGCGCACGACGTCCACGTGCTCGCGGAAGAAGTAGAGGTTTTCCGCATACGCGAGCGGCGTGGGGATCTGGTTGACCGCCCGGTCCGTCTCCTCGAGGCGCTTCAGCATGTCGTTCAGGGACTGCCGTCCGGGGTTCTCCTCCAGCTGGAGCTCGATCTGCTTCAGACGCGCGTACCAGCGGAACACGCGCGAGCGCACCCTCCACCGATACAAGGCGGGGACGATGCGGCCGAGGGGAACGACCACCGCGATGATGGGCACCAGCATCACCCAGAGCCGGTCCACCAGGTTCGCCGCCCAGAACGGCAGATACCGCTGTAGGAACGGGACGCCGGCCTGGTAGTAGCGCCTGGCCACGCTGCTGAGCGGGAAGCCGGCTTCACGGGGCGCCGGGAATTCGCCCGGGCGGGCGAGCATCCCGGCGGAAGCGTGGACTTCGCTGGCCGTTCGCAGCAGGAGATACGCGAGCGCAGGATGGAGAGTGTCGCGGGCGACCAGGTTCTGCGTCGGCGCGAGCAGCACGGCGTCGCGCTCCGGCACGTCGGCGGCCAGGTCGAAGACGCCGCGGGGGAGCACCAGCCTGGAAAGGTAGGGGTATCGGCGGACGTACGCGTCGGCGCGGGCGAAGCTGAGGAGCCGTACGCCCGGCGCCGCCGCCAGCTTCTTGATGGCTGGAGACTCCGCGGGGGCCACCAGGAACGCAGCGTCGATCTCCCCGCGCTTGAGCTGCTCGATCGCCGCTTCACGCTCGAGCGGCAACAGCTCGGTGCCGCCCTGGTCCGCTCCAGAGGCGCCGAGCACCGTGGCGGCAAGAGCGCGGGTGCCGCTCTCCGGAGCCCCGACCGCGATGCGGCGTCCCTTCAGGGCCCGGACGTCGTCGATGGGCTCGCCCCGGTAGAATACCCAGAGCGGGACATAGGAGACGCTTCCGAGAGACTCGATCCCCGCTGCCCGTTCCCCGGCGTCGGTGCCGCTCTGCACGAATGCGATGTCCACCCCGCTGTCCGGCTCGGCGAGGAGCTGGACGTTGGCCAGGGATCCGCCCGTCTGCCGCACCTCCAGCGTGATTCCGTGCCGCTTCAGGATCTCCTGGTACCGGCGCGCGTAATACTTGGAGCCACCTTCATCGGGCGCAATTGCAACGGTGAGCCTCTTCGGCGGCGCGGGCTTGACGAAGAGCATGGTGACGCCGAACGCCACCGCGATGATCAGGACCGTCGGTCCGATCGTGACCCAGAGATCGGCCCGGAGGATACGCCGGGCCCTCGGAGTGAGCCTGTCCGCAAGCATGAGGGGCGGAGTATATGCCGCGCAGCCGATGCCGCCCGCGTCTGCCACTCGAGCCGTCGGCTGCGTGCTTGCCGCGTTCTTCCATCCGGGTGCGAGGCATCCACCGGGAGGTGGCTGAAAGGCTCAGCCGGCCTTGAGCCGCTGCGCTTCAGGCGGCGGCAGGCACCGCACGCGAGAGCGCGAGCCCGTCGGGGCCGAAGACGTGACAGGCGGCCGCGGGCAGGCCGAGCGTGACCGGTTCCTCTGCTTTCGCGGTCGCTCCCGGCCCCCGGCGCGCCACCACCGTCTGCTCGCCTTCCGTTCGGACGTAGAGGTAGCTCTCCGAGCCGAGCCGCTCCACCACCAGCACGCGGCCGGAAACCCTCGCGGTCCCGTTGGTCGGCGCTCCCACGTCCTCGGGACGGATTCCCAGGGTCACCTCCGCCCCGGATTGGACGCCATGCGGGTCCCGGGCCAGGGGCACCGCTACCTGCGTGCCGCCCGGCAGACGCACCGTCATCGATCCAGTCGCGACCGAATCCACGGTTGCCTTGAGCAGGTTCATCTTGGGCGAGCCGATGAACCCTGCGACGAAGACGTTCAGCGGGCGCGTGTACAGCTCGAGCGGGCTTCCCACCTGCTCGACCCGGCCCTGGTTCAGCACCACGATCCGATCGGCCAGGGTCATGGCCTCGACCTGGTCGTGGGTCACGTAGATCATGGTGGCGCCCAGCTGGTCCTTGAGCCGGGCGATCTCCAGGCGGGTCTGCACCCGCAGCGCGGCGTCCAGGTTCGAGAGGGGCTCGTCGAAGAGGAACACCTTCGGCTCGCGGGTGATGGCGCGCCCGATCGCCACCCGCTGGCGCTGGCCGCCCGAGAGGGCCTTCGGCTTGCGGTCGAGCAGGTGATCGATCTGGAGGATGCGGGCCGCCTCCCGTACCCGCTTGTCGATCTCTGCCTTGTCCGCCTTGGCGAGCTTGAGCCCGAAGGCGAGGTTCTCGTACACCGTCATGTGCGGATAGAGCGCGTACGACTGGAACACCATCGCGATGCCGCGCTGCGACGGTAACGCGTTGTTGACCTGCGCCTTGTCGATGAACAGCTCGCCGGAGGTGATGTCCTCCAGCCCCGCGATCAGGCGCAGCAACGTGGACTTTCCGCATCCCGATGGTCCGACGAAGACCACGAACTCGCCGTGAGCGATATCGAGGTCCACATCCCGGATCACCTTGATGTCGCCGAACGCCTTGGCGACCTTCTTGAGCACGACATCGGCCACGGAACTCCTCCTCTATCCCTTCACTGCCCCGGCGGTGAGGCCGGAGACGATGCGACGCTGGAAGATCAGCACCAGGAGTACGAGCGGCACGGTCACGATGACGGACGCCGCCATGACGCGCCCCCACGGAAGCTCGAAACGAGAGGCGCCGCTGATGAGCGCGATCGCCACCGGGACCGTCCGGCGCTCGTTCGAGAGCGTGAAGGTGATCGCGAACAGGAACTCGTTCCACGCGCTGATGAACGCGAGCAGCCCGGTGGTGGCGAGCGCGGGCCAGAGCAGCGGCATGAACACGCGGGTGATGATGGTGAGCGGTTTCGCCCCGTCCACCAGCGCGGCCTCCTCCAACTCCTTCGGCAGCTCGCGCATGAACGTGGTCAGCACCCAGGTGGTGAACGGCAAGGTGAGGATCATGTACGAGAGCGTGAGGCTCCAGAGGGTGTCGTAGATTCCCAGCCAGGAGACGAGCTCGAACATCCCGGAGAGGACCGCCACCTGCGGGAACATGGAGACGGAGAGGACCAGCAAGAGCAGCGGCGTGCGGCCACGGAAGTTGATGCGCGCCAGCGCGTAGCTCGCGGTCACCGAGAGAACGAGCGAGATGCTGACCACCGTGACGGCCACGATCACCGAGTTGAGGATGTTCCGGCCGAAGGGCTGCTCTTTAAAGATCGCCGCGTAGTTCCCCCACTTCGGGTTCCTGGGGAAGAACTCGACCGTGTAGAGCGCGCTCCCCTCCTTCAGGGACGACACGATCGCCCAGTAGAAGGGGAACACCGTGTAGACCACGATGAAGACGACCAGCAGGTAGAAGAGAGTGGTGCCGATGATTCTGCGCAGCTTCATGTCAGCGCCCCGTGTCGAACTTCACCCGGCCGGCGGTGATGTAGATGATGGTGAAGACGGCGATCACGGCGAAGAGGAAGGTCGACGCCGCCGAGCCGTAACCGACGTCCTGGAAGTCGATGAGCTGCTGGCGGGCATAAACGGCCATCGAGGCGGTCTGCCGGCTGTTGCCGGTGAGGACGTAGGGCAGATCGAAGATCCGCAGCGCGTCCAGGCTCCGGAAGATGATGGCCACCATCAGCGCGGGCCGGATGAGCGGGAGCGTGACCTTGTAGAACACCTTCGGCGAGGGGATCCCGTCCAGCTTCGCGGCCTCGTAGATCTCTTGAGGCAGCAACTGGAGCGCGGCCAGGATGAGGAGCGTCATGAACGGGGTGGTCTTCCACACGTCGACGGCGATCACGGCGGCGAGCGCGAGGCTCGGGCTCGCAGTCCAGGCATACGGGTGATCGATCAGTCCGAGCTTGAGGAAGACGGCGTTCACGACCCCGTAGAGGTCGTTGTACATCCAGTTCCACATCTGGGCGGAGACGACGGTGGGGACTGCCCAGGGGATGAGGACCGCGGTGCGCACGATGCCGCGTCCCTTCAGATTCGCGTTCAGCGTGAGCGCGACCACCAGCCCGAGCACGGTTTCCAGGGAGACCGAGACGGCGGCGAACTTGACGGTATTCGTGACCGCACGCCACCACTCGGGATCCTGGGCCAGCGAGACGAAGTTCGCAAACCCCACCCATTCTTGCGAGCCGAGGTTGTCGAGGTTGGCGTTGGTGAACGAGAAGTAGATCGTGCGCGCCAGCGGCCACCCCGCCACGGCCGTGAGCACGGTCATCATGGGCAGGATGAAGTACAGGGCGGCGCGCCGCCGCTGGCGGGTGAGGAGCGACGGCGCCACCGCCACGGCCTTGTGCCCGATCACTTCTGGTGGGTGGAGAGACGACGGCGCGACCGCCATGGCGGTCTCCTACCACTTCCCGTTGCGGGAGAGTCGGGTCAGCGTCTTCTCGAGCTTGGCGACGCTCTCCTCGGCCTGGCTCTTGCCGGAGAGCACCTCGTGCACGGCGTTCCAGAATTCGCTCGATACCTGGTTGTACTTGCTGCCGGTCACGCGCGAGGGCCGCGCCACGGCGTTGGTGAAGGTGCTGAGCAGGTCTCCGATGAAGGGGTTCTTCGCCAGGATGTCCTTGTCCTTGTAGAGCGCCGGGATGGTCGGGTTGAAGCTGACCTCGATGGCCGCGCGCTTCTGTTCTTCGGGGCTGGTCAGGTACTTGGCCAGGTCGACTGCCGCCTTGGTGTTCTTCGAGTACTTGTTCACCGCCCAGTTCCAGCCGCCCAGCGTGCCGGTGTTCTTGCCGTCCGGTCCGCCCTTCGGCAGGGCGCTCACGCCCACCTTCCCCTTCGTCGGGCTGTCCGGGGCCTGGGAGAGCGCCCATGCGTACGGCCAGTTGCGCATGAACACGGCGTTGCCGGACTGGAATGCGCCGCGCGCCTCCTCCTCCGCGTAGTTCAGCACGCCCTCGGGCGCGATGCTCTTGATCCACGAGCCCGCGAGCTTGATCGCCGCCACCGCCTTCGGGTTGTTGATGGTGACCTTGCCCTTGCCGTCGACGATGGTGCCGCCGCCGAAGCTGTCCACCCACTCCAGCCCGTTGCAAGTGAGCCCCTCATACGCACGGCCCTGGAAGACGATGCCCCACATCTTGTCGTTGCCCGCCTTGCGCTCTCCGTCCTGCACGATCTTCGCCGACTCCGTCAGGTCCTGCCAGGTGGTGGGAGGCTTCCTCCCGTACTTCTCGAGCAGGTCCTTGCGGTAGTAGAGGAGCCCGGCGTCGGTGAAGGCCGGCAGCGCCACCAGCTTCCCGCCCACGGTATTCGCCTCGATGATGGCCGGGAAGTGCTGGGCGATGACGTCCTTCGGCACCTCCTTGCTCAGATCCACGAGGTGCTGGGCGAGGAGGCCCGGCCAGACGACGTCGATTCGGATGACGTCGATCTCGCCCGACTTCTGCGAGAGGAGCTGCTGGAACAGCGCGAGCTGCTCGTTCGAGTCCTTCGGGACGGAGACGACCTTCACCTGGTTGCCGGTCTTCTTCGACCACGCCTCCGCACCGGTCTTGCAGAGATCGAACTCGGCGCCGACGGAACCGCAAGCAACCGAGACGGTGCCCTGCGCAGCAGCGGGGCGGGCGGTAAGGACCGAGCTGACGCCAACGAAGGCGAGCGCGGCGGAGAACAGGACGGCAAGACGCGATCCGACTGCCATGGGACCTCCTCGAGAATTCCAACGTCTGTCAGCTGCGGCGGAGAGACGGGGGAATATCAAAAGCGCGCAAATGGGGCAAAGGCGCCCGTCCGGATGCGGCGCAGTGCAGCGCGTCATGCGACCGGGACGACGCCGACCGCATGGTGCGACGTGTGTCGGTTTCTGCTCGAACGGAGCTCATGGGGCTCCCCCGGTCCCCTTCCCTGCGCCCGGCCGGGCCGGCTCCAGCTGGAACGAGCTCCGCATCAGCGCCTGGGCGCGGTACTTGTCGATGATCACGGCCACCACGATGATGAGCCCGGTCACCATCTGCCGGGCGAAGTCGCCCATGCCCAGCAGGAGCAAGCCGTTGCTCAGGACGCCCATGATCGAGGCGCCGAGGAGCGTGCCCATCATCGAGCCCTTTCCCCCGCTCATGCTGGTGCCGCCGATGACCACCGCGGCAATGGCGTTGAGCTCGAAGCCGACGCCGAGGATGGGGCTCGCGATGTTGAGGCGCATCATGTACATGATCGCCGCCAGCCCGACCATGCCGCCGCACAAGGTGAAAGCGGCCACCTTGTAGAGCGATGGGGCATGGCCCGAGAGACGGACCGCCTCCTCGTTGTTGCCGATGGCATAGATCATCCGGCCGTAGACGGTGCGGTTCAGGATGAATCGGCCGGCCAGCACCACGCCGAGCGCCATGAGGAAGATGATGGGAACGCCGAAGATGGTCGCGGCGCCGACCTCGTTGAAGGAGTCCGGGAAGGAGAAGATCGTGCGCGAGTTGCTGATCTGAAGGGCCGCGCCTCGCGCGATGTTGAGCATCCCCAACGTCACGATGAAGGAGTGGATCTTCCAGCGCTCGCAGACCACCCCATTGAACAGGCCGCAGAGACACCCCACCAAGGTGCTGCCCGCGACCGAGAGCAGGATGGCCACCCCGGGCGAGAGGGTCTCGCTGGTGATGATCAGGCCGCCCACGATGGTGGCCAGCGCCAGCACCGACCCGACCGAAAGATCGATACCGCCGAGCAGGATGACGAAGGTCATGCCCACCGCGATCACGGTGTTGATGCTGATCTGGGTGAGGATGTTGGTGACGTTCGTCACCGAGGCGAAGCGCGGAGCCACCGCGGCGAAAACGAGGGCGAGGAGCACCAGCGCCAGCCCGATGCCGGCCTCGCGGAGGAGGAGGTAGAGGATTCGCTTGGCGCGCATGCGGCTCCTTCTACCCGGGGGCCGGTGCGCCAGGGGAGCCGGCTCGGGGCCTCCCCTGAACGTACTCGTGGTAGGCGCAGGCCAGGATCCGCTCCTGGCTGAATTGGTCCCGCGGCAAGTCTCCGGTGATCCGGCCGTTGGAGAAGACCAGGATGCGATGGCAGATCCCCATCAGCTCCGGAAGGTCGGAGGAGACGATGAGGATTCCCTTGCCCGCGGCCGCCAGCCTCCAGAGGAGCTGGTAGATCTCGAAGCGCGCGCCGACGTCGATCCCGCGGGTCGGCTCATCGAAGATGAGCACCTCGGATCGGCGGAACAGCCACTTCGCGATGACCGTCTTCTGCTGGTTGCCTCCCGAGAGATTGCCTACCAGTTGCTCCACCGAGGGGGTCTGGATGTGGAGCTCGTCGACCAGCTCCTGCGTGGCGCTCCGCTCGGCCCCGCCGTGGAGGAGGCCGGCGTGGGAGACGCGCCCGAGATTGGTGATGGTGACGTTGGCGTAGCAGGGCATCGCCAGGATGAGGCCCTGCGCCTTGCGGTCTTCGGTGAGCAGGCAGATGCCGCTCTGGACCGCGTCCCGGGGGCTTCGGATCGAAACCTCCTGGCCGTCGCGGTAGATCCGCCCCGACTCCCTCGTGTCCGCTCCGAAGACCGCGCGCACCGCCTCGGTCCGTCCCGAGCCCACCAGGCCGGCCACTCCCAGCAGCTCGCCTCGGTGCAGCGCGAACGAGACGGCGTGCTGCCGGCCTCGGGGGCGCAGATCCTCGACCCGCAGGAGCTCCGCGCCGACCCGGAGCTCGGGCTGGAACGGGTACTCCTCGCCCATCTCCTTGCCCACCATGAGCTTGACGATGCGCGGGATGCTCGCCTCTCCCGCGGAGAGGGTCTCCACTTTCCGGCCGTTCCGCAGGACCGTGATCCGGTCGCCAACGTCGAACACCTCCTGCAGGCGGTGGGAGATGTACAGGATGGTCACGCCCCGCGCCTTGAGGCGGGCGATGATCTCGAAGAGGCGGTGGATCTCGGGCGGCGTCAAGGTCGCGGTAGGCTCGTCGAGGATCAGCACCTTGCTCTGCGTCGAGAGCGCCTTGGCGATCTCCAGGAGCTGCGTCTGGGCCACGCCGAGCGTCTCGACCCGCGCCCGCGGTGAGATCTCGAGCCCCACCTGGTCGAGCATGGCCTCGGCGTCCCGGAAGAGGCGTCCGAAGTCCACGAGCCCGGCGCGTCTGGGCAGGCGCTGGAAGAAGATGTTCTCGGCCACCGTCAGGTACGGCAGCAGGTTGAACTCCTGGAAGACGACGCGGATCCCGGCGCGGATGGCGGCCAGGGTGCTTCGCGGGGCGTAGGGCTCCCCCTCGAGCAGGATGCGGCCCTCGTCGGGCGCGAAGAGACCGCAGAGGAGCTTGACCAGCGTCGACTTGCCGGCGCCGTTCTGGCCGACCAGGACGTGGACTTCTCCACGGCGGATGACCAGGTCGATCCGGTCGAGCGCGAGCACCCCGGGGAATCGCTTGGTGGTCCCCTGGAATTCGATGATGTCCGGCGGCGAGGCGTTGCCGAGAGCGCCCACTTCTGTTTTCGCTTGGAGCAGTGGAGGCGAGCCGAGCGGCCCGCCTCCGCCGCAACGGCGCTAGCCGAGATCGGTCACGGTGATGAGCTTGACTGGAGTCTTGATCCAGCCCTTGAGCTTGTCGCCCTTCTTGATGCGGAACCCGGTCTTGATGCAGTTCGCAGCCATGTCCGGACCGAACTGGTCGATGGTGGCGAGCACCTTCCCGTCCTTCACCAGCTTCTGCACCGCCGGGATGTTGTCGAACCCGACCACCAGCACCTTGCCCGAGCGCCCCGCGGCGTCGAGGGCCTTGACCACGCCCAGAGCCATCGAGTCGTTGGCCGCCATGATGCCCTGGACGTCCGGGTGCTGGGTGAGGAGGTTGGTCACCAGCGTGTTGGCCTCCTCGGTCTCCCAGTGGGCGGTGCGCGACGCCAGCACCTTGAGCCCGGCCTCCTTGGCGGCCTTGTCGAAGCCGGCCTTGCGCATCTTCGCGTTGTCGGCGCCGGGGTTGCCCTCGATGATGAAGACCTTCCCGCCCTTGCCCAGCTTCTTGGCCAGCTCCTGCCCCGCCAGGTAGGCCCCCTCCTTGTTGTCGGGGCCCACGAAGACCAGGTCCTTGAGGCCGGCCTTGGCCAGCGCCTTGTCGTCGAGCTTCACGTCGAAGTTGACCACGGTGATCCCCGCCCCGATCGCCTTCTTCACCGGCGCCACCAGGCCGACCGAGTCGGCCGGGGCGACGCAGATGACGTCGACCTTCTGGGTGATGAAGTTCTCGACCGCCGAAATCTGCGTGTCGATGTCGGTCTCGGAGTTCATTCCCACCGGCACCAGGGTGAAGGTGCCGTCCTGCGCGGCGAACTTGCGCGCGCCTTCCTCCATGCTCTTGAAGAACTCGTTCGCGAGCGACTTCATCACCAGGCCGACCACCGGCTTCTTCTCCTCGGCGCGGGCCGAGACAGCGCACAGGGCGATTCCGAGCAGGCCCACCGCGGGCAGCGCTGCGAACAGGATGCGGCACTTCGTCTTCATGGCTTCCTCCTTGGAAAGGGCGACGATCGGCGACCCGGCCAGTTGGATTTCCGGGCGGCGTGCAACCTGCGCCGACGATCGCGCCCCACTTCTCCGGCAATCCGGGGACTCCGTCAACCGCTGAGATGGCGAGCCCTCGCGGAGGGGATCCCGAGCGGCATCGATACGCCGTCAGCATCGTCTCGGCCGAGACGACCGTGTAGCATCACTGTCGATGGGTCACGGTCTCGCCAGGGCAGCTCTCTTCCTCGTGCCTTGTGCCGCGTTCGCGCAGTCCTTCGTCATCCCGGTTCCTACCCCGAAGAACATCATCCTGCCGAACTACGACAACGCGCTCGTGGGGCTGGTGGAGGCGGTCGAGGGGGGCGCCTACCTGGCGAGGACCCAGGACGCCAGCGCGAGCTTCTACAACCCGGCCGGTCTCGCCGCGGCGGAGACTTCCCTCACTGCCAGCGCGAGCGGTTTTGTCTGGTCCCAGCTCAGATCCCAGGCCCTCGGCCAGTCCACCTCCCACTCTCAAATCGAGAACAGCCCAGGCTACTTCGCGGCCGTCATCGGCACCCCGCTCTTCAAGACCGATGCCGTGAGGCTGGGCTTCTGCATCACGAACGCCGTCTCCTGGTCGCCAGCCGGCATCGACGAGGTGCTCGAGGCCCCTCCTGCCTCGGGACAGCGGCTCACCTACTCTTCGAAGGTCGGGTTCTCCACCGTCGTACCGACGCTGTCGGTCGGGTACAAGCTGACGCCCACCGTCAGACTAGGTGCGGGGGTCGGCCTGGCGCACACGGCCTACTCCGACACGGAGACGTTCTCGGGGGAGTTGCCGATCTCCGGAAGTGCTGCGCGGTTCGTCTCGGTGCTCCGGGCGAGCGGCGACACCTACCACGTCGCGCTCTCCGCCGGCGTCCAGTGGGACGCGGCGCCGCAGATCACGGTGGGGGCCGTCTTCCGCGCGCCCGGATTGCGCCTCGCTTCCGGGTCGCTCGTCACCTACGAGTCGATGACCCAGGTGGGCGCGCTCACCACCACCGCCTCCTTCCGGGACGACAGCGGAGCGTTCCAGTACAAACTGCCCCTGGAGCTGAGCGCGGGGGTCGCCTACCGCGTCGGGCCTTTTCAGGCGGAGATCGACGTCCGGTATCACGCGAGCGCGGGCCAGTACACGTTCTATCGCAGCGCTCGCCCGGTCCAGGTGACGAACCAGAACCCCGACGGCTCGATCTCCCAGTCGACACAGCCCTTCGCCGACGTGGTCTACTCGACGCGGGCGGTGGCGAACGTCGCGGCGGGCGCGAGCTATCGTCTGGGAAAGGCGCTCGCGTTCCATGCCGGGTTCTTCAACTCGTCCTCCCCGATCGGCAGCGCGGCGCTCACCCCGTTCCAGCAGGCGGACCTCTATGGCGCGACCTTCGGTGCGGCGCTGCTCGGTGAACACTGGTCGGGTTCGCTGGGCCTCGCGTTCGAGTTGGGAAGCTCCACCACCGTCCAGAGCAGCGACCCGGTTCAACTCGCGACCAGCCTCGACTACCGCTCCATCACGCTCCTCTACGCGGTCGCCTACAAGTTCTGACGTCAGCCGGTCGCGAGCGCGCGAGGCAGCTCCACCGTGAAGGTAGATCCGCGACCAAGCTCGCTCGACAGCGAGATGGTGCCGCCGTGGGCCTCCACCACCTGGCGCGCGATCCACAGGCCGAGGCCCAAGCCGCCGAAGCGTCGGCGGGATACGGCGCGCTCGAAGCGCTCGAATACGCGGGCCTGGTCGCCGAGACCGATGCCAATCCCGTGATCGCGCACCTCGAGGCGCGCCATGGGGCCGAGGCCGTCGACCACGATTTCCACCGGCTTGCCCGCGCCGAACTTGATGGCGTTGGTGAGCAGATTGTCGATCACCTGATCGAGGCGGGTGCGGTCCCAGTGACCCGGCACCGGCTCGCTCGCCAGCACCGTCACCGCGCTGCCCGCCTGGACGATCTGCGGGTCCAGGCGCGACACCGATTCGCGGATCAGCAGGGCGAGGTCGACCTCTTCGCGCTCCAGACGAATCCTGCCGGAGATGCGCGAGATCTCGAGCAGCTCGCGGATCATCCTGGCAAGTCGTCCGACCATCCGCCAGGTCGCTTCGGTGTGGGTGCGCAACTTCTCGGTCTCTGTCTCCCCGCGTTGCAGCGCGCGGAGGAGATTCTGTACCTGCAACGACAGCGCCGTGAGCGGGGTCGACAGCTCGTGCGAGGCGATGGCGAGGAACTCGTCTCGCGCCTCGACCGCCCGGTTGCGCTCGGTCATGGCGGCTTCGACGACCAGCATGGTCAGGGCGACGGTCCCCATGAACATCTGCAGGAACAACAGGCTCTCGCTCAGGCTCGCGCGCAGGAACGGACCATGGCCCAGGGCAGTGCCGGCGATGGCGATCGCCGTGACGAAAAGCACGCCGGTGGATGCGCCGTAAGGG